>CAYVNS010000004.1:0-128218 GCA_964453225.1 uncultured Rhodospirillaceae bacterium | reverse complement strand
TCTCTCCTCCTTCTTTTTCTGCTTGACCTCACCAACACAATCGGACGCATCTCGGTACGCTATCGCGCACCTCGTGCGGAATGACGTTATCTAATTGTTTTGACTTACGCTAAATTGAGTTTGGCCCCTAGCCCCAAGCCCCAAAATCACAGATTCTGCTTCAGCCAGAGGCCGATGCGGTTCACCGCCGAGCCGGAGGGGCTGAGCATGCGGTTGCCGAAGCCGCTGCCGCTTCCGCTTGATGCGAGTTCCGGCTGCATGGCGATGGCCAGCAATCCCGCCGTCGTGGCGAACGCGGGGCCAGATGTGGATTCCGCAAGCCCCGTGAACGACGCGCCGCCGCTCCGGCTGCTGAGGGTCGAGGGACGCGCGACGCGAAGCGGACGCCCCAGCCGGACTTGCTTGTCGAGGACGCGCTGCGCCAGTTCGCGCACGCCGGGCAGTTGCGACGCGCCGCCCGTCAGCACCACGCGGCGGCCCGCGACGTCCGAAAAGCCGCTTTTATCCATGCGCGCGCGCACGAGTTCGAAAATCTCCTCGACGCGGGGCTGGATGATGCGGTTCAGGTGCGCTTTGGGAATATGATTGGCGTTTTCGGGTTCTTCCTCCTCGCCGACAAGCGGGACGTCGATATTTTCGCGCTCGTCCATCGGGCTTTGGATGGCGTTGCCGTAAAGGGTTTTCAGTCTCTCGGCATGGGTTAGCGAAGTCGTGAGGCCGCGCGCGATATCGCTTGTCACGTGCGCGCCGCCCATCGCGATGCCGCTGGCGAAGACGATGTTGCCGTCAACGAAAACCGCAAAACTGGTCGTGCCCGCACCCATATCGACGATCAGGCTGCCGAGATCCATTTCATCCTCGACAAGGCAGGCGAGGCCGCTGGCGTACGGGGCCGCCACGACTTGCTCTACATCCAAATGGCAGCGCGCGATGGCGGTGGCGAGCGTGCGGATGGGGCCGAAACCCGCGGCGATCAGGTGCATTTGCGCAAAAAGCACGTTGCCCGTCATGCCCATGGGATCGCGGATGCCCTTTTGCGCGTCGAGCGCATAGCTAAAGGGAATGGCGTGCAAAAGCTCCAGCGGATGGCCGTGCTGGTCTTCCGGCGCCATGGCCTGGCCCTGCGCCATAATGCGGGCGATATCGTTGTCGTTCACCTCGCGCCCGTTCAGAGGCAATTCGATGTCCACGGTTTGCGAAACGAGCTGCGCGCCGGAAAAATTCACCGTCACGCGTTGCAGGGTTTCCCCGGCCATTTGCTCGGCCGCCGAGATGGCTTGGCCGATGGCGTATTGAAGGGCCTCCATGTTCGACACGCTGCCGTTCTTCATGCCTTCCGACAACTGGTGCCCGATGCCCGCGATCCGCGGCGGGCCATCGTTTTCCGAGCGCGCGATGAGGCACGCGATTTTGCTCGATCCGATATCAAGGGCGCCGAATATCTCGCCGCTTGACACATGAGGTTCCGCAAAAAGCCATTTCTTTAGGAATTTCATTTTTTAACTTCTCCAGCTTTCACGCCCGGGGCCGGTTCGATGGCGAGGCGGCCTTCGATGCGCAAATCGATCGCGACGATATCGCGGTTCAAAATCTTTTCATCCGTCATAAGCGAGAGCAGGCGGCGCAACGCTTTGCCCGGGTTTTCCTCCGGCAGGCGCACGACAATTTTCGGGGAAAGGTGCAAATCCCATCGCCGCTGCCCCACGCGCACCGCCGCCGTCACCTTTTCCTTGATGGCGGGATAGAAGGCAAGAAGTTCGAGCAGATGACGCGCGTCGCGCTCCGCGCCGCTGCCGACGACAAGCGGAAGCTCGGCAAAATCTTCGGCCCGCGCCGTTGTGAGCACTTGGCCTTCCGTATCGATGACGAAAAAGCGGTCGTTCTGCTGCCAGCGCGCCAGCGGCACGCGCTCGGTAAGAAAAACGACAAGCGTATCGGGAAGCCGGCGTTCGACGATGACGGAAGAGGTCCACGGCAAGCGCCCAAGCCGTTCCACCGCTTCGGCCATATCGACGGCGAAGATCGGCGTGCCTGGCCCCGCGCCCAAAGCGTCAAATATTTCCTCCTTGCTCGATTGGCGGCGGCCCTTCACGACGATGTCCTTGACTTCGAAATGCGCCATTCGCGTCAATTCAAGGGAGGCCTCTTTAAGCTGCTGCGCCTTGCGGGCCGGCCAGCCGGAGTGCCATCCGACAATTCCGACGATCAACACGGCCGATACGAAAACGATCAGGAATCCCAGACGCGCCAGAAAGCCTATGCCTTCCCGCTGGGCGGCGCGCACGCGCGTGGCCACATTTTGCGTAATGCTTCCGCGCAGAGGGGATTTACGTTTTCGCATGAGAGAATCAAGCTGGAGTCCAGAAGGATGATTGATAACACAAATGTTTTCTGTTTGTCAGGGGCTAGGGGCCAGGGAATGAATCTTCCGAACCCCTAGCCCCTAGCCCCTAGCCCTAATTCATATCCAGCCCGATATCGAGGGTCGGGGCGCTGTGGGTGATCCAGCCGACCGAGATCAGGTTCACGCCGGAGGCCGCTATGCCCGCCACTGTTTTGAGGGTCACGCCGCCCGAAGCTTCGGTTATGAATTTTCCAGCCGCTTTATCGACCGCTTGCTTCAGCGTGGGCGGCGACATGTTATCGAGCAGAACGGCATCGAAGGGGAAGTCGTCATGGGCCGCGATGGCCTCGTCGAGCTGCGCCAACGTATCGATTTCGATCTCGACCTTCACGAGATGCCCCGCCGCTTGAGAGGCCCCTTGCAGCGCGGCGCGAATGCCGCCCGCGAGCGCGATATGGTTGTCCTTGATGAGGATGGCGTCATAAAGCCCGAAGCGGTGATTGATGCCGCCGCCGCATCGCACGGCGTATTTTTCAAGCAGGCGCAGGCCGGGCGTCGTTTTGCGCGTGCAGCTAATGCGGGTTGAAAAGTCGCGCACGGCGTCGACCAGCTTATGCGTTTCCGTCGCGATCCCGCTGAGATGCGACAGGTAATTAAGCGCCACGCGCTCGGCTGATAGCAACGCCCGCGCCGGGCCTTCGACCTTGGCGAGGCAATCCTCCTCGAAAACGGGTTCGCCGTCGAGCTTGAGCGGCGTGAAGCGAACGGCGGGATCGAGCGTTTGAAACGCGAGCCGCGCTAAATCCATTCCCGCAAGGATGCCGCCCATACGCGCCTTGATCATGGCGCAGCCTTTCGCGCCTTCGGAGACGACCGCGCTGGTCGTTATATCGCCGGCGTCGCCGTGATCTTCGCGAAGGGCGGCCTCGACAAGCGGGCGCAAGAGAAGATCGGGCAGGGGAGTCAGGGACATGGGGATTCTCCTTTGACGGATAAAAAGGATATGAAAAAGAGAAATAAGGAAATGGGATGCCCGCCTTCGCGGGCATGACGATCATTCATATTATTAAATTCGTCTTTAATCATCTACCGTCACCCCCGCGTAGGCGGGGGTCCCATTTAGTTTTTATTAATTTGAATTGCGTCATTGTAATTTCCTGACGCAGCATCGGCGAGGCGGAAGGTCGAGCGCCGGCCCTTCAATTCCGTGTGCGGGTAGTCGCTGCGGAAGTGCGCGCCGCGGCTTTCCTTCCGGTTCAGCGCGTTCATGGCGATCATAAAGCCGACAAGGGCCATATCCGATTTGCGAGCCAGCGGCGCAAGTGTTGAAAGAGCTTCGGATAAGCCTTGTTTATCGCGGATCACGCCGACCTTGGCGGACATGACGGCGCGGACTGATGTTTTCTCTTCCTCGGTTAGTTCCGGCAGGGGCGGCGGCGGCGCGACGTTAGACGCGGTTCGTTTTTTGCCGAGCAGGGACTTGATGTCCCTCGCGGCGCGGAAGCCGAAGCACGCAGCCTCCAGCAGGGAATTGCTGGCCAAGCGGTTCGCGCCGTGAAGCCCTGTGGCGGCAACCTCCCCGCAGGCCCAGAGGCCTTCGATATCCGTGCGCCCGTTCTCGTTTGTCAGAATGCCGCCCATATGAAAATGCGCCGCCGGGCGAACGGGGATAAGGTCGCGCGTCGGATCGATGCCGCCCGCAAGGCAAAGCCCGTAGATGGTCGGAAAACGCTTCGCAAAATTCTTGCCGCCCGCCGCGCGCGCGTCGAGAAAGACATTTTGCCCTTTGCGTATTTGATCGAAGACGGCGCGCGCGACGACATCGCGGGGCTGCATCTCATTGACAAAGCGTTCGCCTTTTTCGTTCAGCAGCAAAGCGCCTTCGCCGCGCAGGGATTCGGTGGCGAGAGGCAGGGGGTCGCGTCCGATATCGATGGCCGTAGGGTGGAATTGCATGAATTCCATATCGCCGAGCGTCGCGCCCGCGCGGGCCGCAAGCGCCAATCCCTTGCCCCAGTTTTGAAGCGGCACGGTCGTATCGCGCCAAAGCGCGGCGCAGCCGCCCGTGGCGAGGACGACATGATTTGTGTGCAGGGAAACCGGGGCGCCGTTTTTGCGAAAGACCGCGCCCGCGATGGCGCCGTCCTTTGTTAGGAGGTGTTGCGCCTCGGCGTTTTCGATGATGGTTATCGACGGCGCGGCGCGGACGGCCTTGACAAGGCTTTTCATGATCGCTTTGCCCGTTCCGTCCTTGACATGCACGATCCGGCGCTTGCCGTGCGCGGCTTCGAGCCTGAGATTCAAAGCGCCTTTCGTATCGCGATCGAAAACCACGCCCAGCTTTTCCAGCTTTTCGATAATGCGGGGGCCTTCCGCGGTCACTTGGCCGACGATCTTCGCGTCGTTCAAGCCGTGGCCCGCTTGCTGCGTGTCGCGGGCGTGGAGTTCGGGCTTGTCGTCTTTAGCCACGGCGGCTGCGATGCCGCCTTGAGCCAAGGCGCTGCTGCACGCTTCGCCAAGAGGAGAGGGGGAGACAAGCGTGACGGGAAGGGGGGATAGCTCCAGCGCCGTTGAAAGGCCCGCGAGGCCCGCGCCGATGATGATTGGCTTCATCGCGGCCTCTGTTCAAATGAGGAGCACTTCGAAATGAGCGTCATCCCCGCGAAAGCGGGGATCCATCTATAATAAAAATCAGGAAAAAGATGGATGCCCGCCTTCGCGGGCATGACGATATTATTTGATAACTTTATCATCTCACGGCGATCATGCGCTCGACAGCGCGGCGCGCGCCTTGCGCGATGGCGGCGGGAACATGGACTTTGTGTTCCATCCTTTCAAGCGCGCTGCGGATGTTCGCCAATGTTATGCGCTGCATGTGGGGGCAAAGCTGGCAGGGGCGAACGAAGGTCGTTTGCGGCCGGCTGACGGCGACGTTGTCGCTCATCGAGCCGTCCGTGAGAAGCACCGCGCTTGCGGGCTTGTGCGCATCCACCCAGTCGATCATGCCCGCCGTCGAACCCGCGTAATCGGCTTCGGCCACGACCTCGGGCGCGCATTCGGGATGCGCCAGTATCTTAATGCCGGGCGTTTGCTGGCGGAAGAGGGCGATATCGCGCCCCGAAAAGCGTTCGTGCACTTCGCAGCGCCCTTTCCAAGAGATGATTTTGACGTTCGTGTCTTTCGCCACGTTTTGCGCAAGATACTCGTCGGGCAGCATGATGACTTCTGGAACGCCCAAGGACTCGACGATCTTCTTCGCGTTGCCCGACGTGCAGCAAATGTCGGCTTCGGCTTTCACGGCGGCCGAGGTATTGACATAGGTGATGACGGGAACGCCCGGGTGCTTTTGGCGCAGGACGCGGACGTCCTCGGCCCCGATGGATTCCGCGAGCGAACACCCGGCTTTCAAATCGGGAATGAGAACCGTGCGCGAGGGATTGAGAAGCTTGGCGGTTTCGGCCATGAAGTGCACGCCCGCCACAAGGATGACATCGGCCTTCGCTTCCGCCGCCTGGCGCGCCAGCGCGAGGGAATCCCCCTGAATATCCGCGACGCCGTGAAAAATTTCGGGCCGCATGTAATTGTGCGCGAGGATGACGGCGTTGCGCTCTTTCTTCAGGCGCAGAATGGCCTCGACATCGCCGGCGTAAACCGCCCATTCCATTTCGGGGATGACGCTTTTCACGCGCTCGTAAATCGACGCCGTGTGTTTCAGCGAACAGGCCGTTTCGGCGGATATGACACTCATTCTTTTCTTCGTTCCCCGGCGCGATATTATGCTCAACTTGAGCATTAAGTGGATCCAAAAAAAGAGCCGAAAAAGCTCCAAGGCTTTTTACTCTACCCTGACGCGCATTTAAAAGCTATTTCTAAAAAAAGCAAATGTATCAGCTCGTTCTGGGCAATTTTGTCCCGGCGGCGGCGCGTTCTTGCAACACTTTGCCGCGAAAGGCGAATAATTTCGCGGGCCTGCCGGAAGTTCCGCGGGCTATCGCGCCGGTCTCCTCCACAAGGCCCTGCGCTTCCACAAGGCGGCGGAAATTTTGTTTATGCAGGCAAAGGCCGGCAAGCGCTTCGACCGTATTCTGAAGCTGGAGGAGGGTGAATGATTTGGGCAGAAGCTCGAAAACAACGGGGCGGTATTTGATTTTCGTGCGCAGCCGCGCAATCGCTGTCGCGACGATGCGGCGGTGGTCGTAAGGCATCGCAAGGCCGAGCGCGCTTTTTGTTTTCTTGCCCGTTTCCTCCGCCAGCCCCGCTTCCCACAACAGCTCGTAGCGCTGAAGAACGAGTTCCTCGTTCCAGGCTTTCGGATCGGACGGAAAGGCGATCCCGATGCGTTGCGCGCGGGCTTTTTTTGTTTTGGCGTCCGGCGCGGCCGCTTTCCATGTCATCAGCGCGGGAATGATTTTTTCGTCAAGGAGCGCGGGCCTGCCCTTGCGATGATCTTCCCACGGGAAATGCGCATACCAAGGCGACCACGCGCCGCCTAGAATATCGGAAGGCTCGTGAACCAGCGCCAAATAGCCGATGGAGACATCGCGCCCTGTTTTTTCCGTCCGGCCGCGGTCGGCGAAGGTATAAAGCTGTTCGACGTAGCCCAGCGACTGATGCCCTTTCCGCTTGGCCCATTCGCGCAAGCCTTGCTCCAGCGTGCGATGCGCCCCTTCGAAAGGCCCCGAAGGCAGCGCGTGGTCTTTATCCGTCAGCAGGTAAGGCTCGCCCTTTGCCACGGCGACAATAACGGCATTGAGTTCAATATGTAGGACGGCTTTGACTTCCCGCCTCATCTGTGGCCGGGTTCAGGATACATTTGATCCATGACGAAGCCGCCGGCTGCGCCGACGCCCGCGCCGATGGCGGCACCGCAGGCGACGCAACCACCCGTAAGAACGGTTCCGGCCGCGCCGATGGCTGTGCCCGCGGCGGCCCCCGTCAGGATTCGTTGTTCGCGCGCGTTCATATCGGCGCATGCGGTCATGGACAACAAGCCTAAAACAAGGACGGTTTTTTCTATGGTCTTTGTGCTCAAGGGAATTCTCCTCATGGTCTAATGGTGGAGGCGGTTAATCATGCGTCAACGAAGGTAAAAAAAGGGTAAAACCCGCAGGTTAGTCTGCAAACTTCAGGTTAAAGCTTAACCATAACAAGGGGTTCGCGTCCTTACCGAGCTTTTAGGTGCCGACACATTCCCGCCATGATGTTTTAAAAGCGATTCCTGAAACATTCTTTAGATTCAACCACTTGAGTGTGTAACATTCCGTAAGAATGCTTGTCTTTCAGCTGTCTTGGGGGGTGGGGTACAAAGAACATGGATTTGTGTCGATTCTCTTTAGGTTTTATTTGATGTCTTATCATTCTGTTCCTTATGGCGAAAAAGCCATTCTTCTTTCCCCCGCGATGGGGGCGCCTTTGTCGCGCGCTCAAAAAACGCTCGCCAAGGCGGTTGAATGCAACGGCGTCGGCGTTCATTCCGGCAAGAAAGTTACCATGCGGCTATGCCCGGCCGAAAAAGATACCGGCATTGTTTTTGTTCGCACGGATTTGCTGAACGGCGCGCGCTCGATCAAGGCGCGTTGGGACACCGTTGTCGATACGAAGCTTTGCACGGTCGTCGGCAACGATCAAGGCGGCAAAGTGGGAACCATCGAGCATCTTATGGCGGCGATCAACGCTTGCGGCATCGATAATATCCGCATTGAAATCGACGGGCCCGAAGTGCCGGTTATGGACGGCAGCGCCGATTCCTTCGTTCTTCTGATCGACATTGCGGGCACGGCCGAGCAGGACGCGCCCAAAAGGGAGATCGAGATCCTGTCCGCCGTCGAGGTGGAGCAAAGCGGGCGCAAGGTCCGCTTGTCGCCTTATGACGGCGCGCGCTATAGCATGACGATCGATTTCAAAAGCGCGCCTATTTTGAAACAAAGTTGCGATGTGACGGTGACACACGACAATTTCAAGAATGAAATCAGCCGCGCGCGCACGTTCGGTTTCTTCGAAGAAGTGGATCAGATGCAGAAAATGGGGCTGGCGCTTGGCGGGTCCTTGCAGAATTCCATCATCATCAAGGACGGGCGCGTGCTGAACGAAGAAGGCCTTCGTTACGGGGATGAATTCGTGCGTCACAAGGTTCTGGACGCCATTGGCGATCTGACCCTCGCCGGTATGCCCATTCGCGGCCACTTCGAAGGCTATTGCAGCGGCCATGCCCTGAATAACCGCTTGTTGCACGCTTTGTTCAACACGCCGAAGGCGTGGCGCGTTGTGGAATGCGCCGCCGATTTTACCGCGGCGGCGGTTTAGGTTTTCCTTATCTAAAACCAAAAGGGATGCCCGGTTTTGCGGGATCACGAGGATTTTCGCCGCCCGGTAGCGCTTTTCTATGTGTATTTTAAAGGCGGCAATTCATGCTATAAGCGGCTATCCAAACCATCAGGTCTGATTCCATGCGTTTTTCATCCTTTGCCGCCCCCTTTAAATTTCTGACCGTTTTCGCCTTGCTGGGCTTTCTTTTCGCGTGCGCAAGCGACGTGAAAGAGGAACTGGTTCCCGAGGAGCCGGTGGACGAGCTGTACAACAAGGCGCTCGATTCCCTGAACAGCGGCGAATACAAGGATGCCGCAAAGCATTTCGCGGAAGTGGACCGCCAGCATCCTTATTCGCAGTGGGCGGCGCGGGCCGAAATCATGGAGGCTTATGCCTTCTATCAGAACATGGACTATGACGAAGCCGTGAAGGCTTTGGACCAATTTATCGAGCTTCATCCCGGCCATAGCGATATTGGCTATGCGTATTATCTAAGGGCGCTATGTCATTACGAGCGCATTTTGGATGTGCGGCGCGATCAGGCCTATGCGCGCGATGCGCAAAAAGGCTTGCAGGATGTCGTGAACCGCTTCCCCGATTCCGACTACGCCAAGGACGCCGTTCTGAAAATCGCGCTGATCAACGATCATCTCGCGGGCGCCGAGATGCAGGTGGGCCGTTATTACATCAAGCAGCATCTTTATATTGCGGCCATCGGTCGCTTCCGGGCCGTGGTGGATAAGTTCCAGACGACGAGCCATGTGCCCGAGGCTTTGCTGCGCCTTGTGGAGTGCTATGCCGCGCTGGGCATGCTGGACGAAGCCAAGAAAAACGCCGCCGTTCTGGGCCACAATTTTCCGGGCAGCGAATGGTATCAGGACGCGTACAATTTGTTGCGTGAAAGAGGCGTTAGTATTGAAAATCCGAAATAGGGCCTGTGTATGCTCTCCCGCCTCGTCATTCACGATGTGGTGCTGATCGAAAAGCTGGCCCTGCCGTTCGAAGGCGGGCTGAATGTTTTTACCGGCGAGACCGGCGCGGGGAAGTCCATTTTGCTCGACGCTTTGGGGCTTGCGCTTGGCGAGCGCAGCGACGCCTCGCTGGTGCGGCGCGGGGCGGCGCAGGCTTCCGTGGCCGCTGAATTCCAGTTGAAAAAGGATCATGCGCTTTTCGCTTTGGCAAAAGAGCAGGGCCTCTGCGCCGGGAACCCGGTTGTTCTGCGCCGCGTGATCGCCAAGGACGGCAAAACGCGCGCGTTCTTTAACGACCAGCCCATCGGGGTAGGCCTTCTGAAGCAATTCGGCGAAAGTTTATTGGAAATCCACGGGCAGTTCGAGACGCATGGCCTTTTAAACGCGGCGACGCACAGAGGCCTGTTGGACGCTTTCGGGAAATTGGAGCCTTTGCGCGGGAAAACCGCCAAGGCTTTCGCTGAATGGAAGACGGCGGAATCCGCGCTGGAAGAAGCCCGGGCGAACAGCGCGCGCGCGCGGGCCGAGGAGGATTATCTTCGTGTCGCCGTGACCGAGCTTGAGGGTCTTGCGCCGAAAACAGGCGAAGCCGATGCCTTGGCGGCGGAAAGGTCGGCGCTTCAGCATCGCGAGAAGATTATGGACGCCCTTTCAACCGCCGAGACGGCTTTGGACGGCGAACGCGGCGCGATTGCGACATTGGCGGGAGCCGGAAAAGCGATAGCGCGCATGACCGATAAAGCGCCCGCGTTGGCCGAGGTATTGGGGGCGCTTGATCGCGCGCTTAACGAAAGCAACGAGGCGTCGTCGCAGTTGGCGCGGTTCACGGCGCAAATGGACGCGCAGCCCCATGCCTTGGAGAGGATCGAGGAGCGCTTGTTCGCGCTTCGCGCCGCGTCGCGGAAGCATGGCGTCGATGTGGAGGCGTTGCCGCAGGTGTTGAAGGATTTAGCGATGCGGCTGGCTTTGCTGGAGGACGAAGGCGGGGAGATCGCGAAGCTGGCGGATAGCGCGGCCAAAGCGCGCCAGGCTTATGCGAAGCTGGCTGAGGATTTACGCGCGAAGCGCAAGGCGGCGGCACTGAAGCTGGAAAAGGCGATAGGCATGGAATTGCCGCCCTTAAAGCTGGAGCGCGCGGCGTTCACGGTCGACGTGGCGGCGCTTGCGGAAGAGCAGTGGACGGCGGACGGCATGGACAAGGCGACCTTTCTCGCAGCGACGAATACAGGAAGCGCCCCCGGGCCCTTGCAAAAAATCGCTTCGGGTGGCGAGCTGGCGCGCTTCATGCTGGCGCTAAAAACCGTTCTGGCTGCGGCGGATCCCGTGCCGGTTCTTGTGTTCGACGAAGTGGATACGGGGATCGGCGGCGCGGTGGCCTCGGCTGTGGGCGAGCGGCTGGCGCAACTGGCCGAGGACGTGCAGGTGCTTGTGGTGACGCATAGCCCGCAAGTCGCGGCGCGCGCTACGAACCATTTGCGCGTGAATAAGCGCGCCGACGGCAAGAAAACGGTGACGGAAGTCGATATTCTGGATAAAGCCGCACGGCGCGAGGAAATCGCCCGCATGCTGGCAGGCGCGGAAGTAACCGACGCTGCGCGCAAAGCGGCGGAAAGCTTGATGGGGGAGAAGGGGAGCCGGAGAGGCAGAGGCTAGGGATTTGGGGCTAGGGGTTCTAAAGTTCTTGTTTATCGATGAAAAATTTGCTTCGCATAAGGCGAGGCGGTTGATATAAAGGCGTCCCGGAAGCGGGTCTGCCAGAAACCCGCTCGCCCCGTGTCGTAGCACGGGGCAGGCTCCAGCGAACAAACTTGAATCGCGGCGAGAGGCTCGTTAGTGTTTTTTTAGATGCGGGTGTAGCTCAATGCCCGCGAGCGAAGGCGAGCATACTTGAATTGAGGCGAGAGGCTCGTTAGTGTTTTTTTAGATGCGGGTGTAGCTCAATGGTAGAGCCCCAGCCTTCCAAGCTGGTCACGTGGGTTCGATTCCCATCACCCGCTCCAATTTCCCTATAGAAATTAACAAAATGGGATCCTCCGCCTTCGCGGAGGATGACGGGGTTTGTTCTAATGGCAGCGCAAGCCAAAATCTTCCAAGCTGGTCACGTGGGTTCGATTCCCTTCACCCGCTCCAAGTTCCTTATAGAAATATACAGATGGGAGGCTTCGCCGGAGTCTGCCGCTGATGCAGGCATGAAAGTAATGCGCAGGACGCACGCAAAACAGAAAAAGCTCGTTAAGCATATCGATCCGAAAAAGCTTGCAGGACAATGGTTTTATGTTGCGGGTTCGATCAGGCTTTCGCTAATTCCGCACGCGGCCGTTCACAATCAGCGCTTTCCATTTCTCGCCCATTTTATAGATGGAAACCAGCTGGTCAAAAGCGTCGTCGATGCGTTTCTGGATGCGCGGCGGCTGGCCGTTTTTCAGCGCCTGTACGCGCGAGTTCGTGCCGAGGTTTATAAGAAATTCGCCCTGCGTCATCAAAATCGTTTGCGCCGCTTGCTGCTTGGCGGCATGCGCAAGGGCGATGAAATCGACATCCGCCGTGACATCCGTTTTGCCGGGCTTGGCGAGGATGCTGGTCGCGGTTGAACGATGCCACGCGTCCAGCGTTCCCATGCCGGGAGGCGAGGTGTAGCCGTAATCGACGATCAAGCCCGCGCCGCTATAGCGCGTCGCGTGCGAGGCGAGCCGCGCGACTATGGTTTGCGCCAATTCGGAAATTTCATACACATTGCCCGCTTTGGGAGACCGGATGTGCGACGCGGCCATGGGGCTCGGCAGAAAAGCCGCGCTTGCGCCTTTGACCAGAGCCAGCTTGCCGCGCTCCAGCCCCACCAGCGTCTCCTGCCATCCGTCTTCGGTTTTTATGAATTGCCGGATCGGAAGATTATCGAAAAATTCGTTCGCGATGAACAACAAGGGATGCGGGGGAAGCTGCGTCAGGTCATCGATATAAGAGGGGTTATAACGCGCGAGCCTTTGTTTTTGAATGTCGCGCAAGGTTTCGTTGCTCTCAAAAAAGGAAAGCGTCATCGCCCGTTGAAAGCCGTCGACGGATTCCGTAAAGCGCAGCAAATCGCGCATCAGCGTGCCGCGCCCGGGGCCGAGTTCCAGAAGGACGAAGGGATCGGGCTTTCCCATTTTTTGCCACGCGTCGACGCACCAGACGCCGATCATCTCGCCGAACACCTGGCTCGCTTCGGGCGCGGTGCAGAAATCGCGCGCATGGCCGATGGGGTCGCCCGTTCTGTAATAGCCGTGCTTCGGATGCTGAAGGACGGTCTGCATATAGCGTTCGATCGTGATGGGGCCTTCGACGCGGATCGTTTGCTCCACAAGCGCGCGTAGCGGCGAGGGGGAGAAAAAGGATAAAAGATCGATGAAGAGGTTTTTTATGCGGTGGGGCATGGGGGCATATTACCCTTGTTTCGGGATATTCAAAATACAGTTTTGTGAACGAAAGAAAAACACATGGGATGCCCGCCGTTGCGGGCATGACGAAGTTTTAATTTGATAATTTGATTTTAAAGAATTCTTACAGTTCCAAAGCATGTGGGTTTTGGCGCAAGGGCGGGTCTGTCCATGGGCGGGGCGCGAGGACGCTTGCATCCCCGGCCAGGAATTTGTGAACCTCAGCGGCGACTTCGGCGATCACGCCGTCCCAGTCGCCCGGGCTTTTTTGCCGGAAGAGGCGCGCCTGTGGATACCACGGGGTATCTTCGCGCCCGATCATCCAGCGCCAGTCGGCATTGAAGGCCAGCAGGATAAAAACAGGCTTGCCCATCGCGCCCGCCAGATGCGCCGCCGCCGTATCGACGGATACGATAAGGTCGAGCTCGGCCATGAGCGCCGCCGTTTCGGCGAAGGTGTTTAATTTCGGGGCGGCATCGAGAACGCCCGCGCGCACAAGATTTTCGGAGTGGTCTTTTTGAAGCGAGACAAAATGCGGCGCGCCGCAATTGAGCAGGGGGCCCAAGGCGTCGAAGGGGATGGAGCGCACGCCGTCGTTGTGGAATTTGGCGTTGCCGGCCCAAACGAGGCCGATGCGCGGTTGTTTCGCATCTTTCAAGGGAAAGCCGCGCGCGCCCTCGTTTTCGGGAGGCTTGAGGTAAGGGGCCGCAGGAATATTGTTCAGGCGCGTGGCGAAATGGAAAGGCAGGCTTGAAAGGCGGCACCGCGCTTCGACCGGCGGCAGGGGCTCTTTTTCGGATAGCACGCGGACATTGGGGAAGTTGGCGGCGGCAAGCTCGACCAAAGGCGTGCGCAGGCGAAGCGTGGTTTCGCCGATGCGCCCCTTGAGGAGCGGAAGATAGCGCAGAAACTGAAGGGCGTCGCCCATGCCCTGATCCTCGTAAAGCAGGAGGCTTTCGGCTCTGGGGCCGTGCCAGAAAGGGATGGTTCTAAGTTCGGGCGAAAGATCGGGGCGATTTTCATAAAGCGCCAGTCCTTCCTCCATGTCGCCCATTTGCAGATGCGCCATCGCTTCGCTGGCATAGGCTTCCGACGGATGGGGCATAAGAGGACGCGCTTTGGCAAAATACGGGGCCGCTTTTTCAGGATAGCCCACGCTCCATAAAATATTGCCAAGAACCATCGGCGGGTATTGGGGGTCGAGATCGCAGGCCTTTCTCGCTTCACGGTAGGCGTCGCGCCAGTCGTCCAGCGTCAGCAACAGCAGCGCGTAATTGCCGTGAAACTGCGCGTTGTCGGGCGACAGCTCGATGGCGATCATGTAGGCTTTGCGCGCGTGCTCGTAATGCCCCTGATCGGAAAGAACCTGGCCCGCCATGTCCCACGCGGGCGCAAAATCGGGCGACAGATCAAGCGCCTTGTAGGCGGACTGAAGCGCTTCGTCGTTCCGCCCAAGGGCGCGCAGAATAACGCTGCGGTTATAACGGGCTTCGACGAAATCGGGCTTGACCGTTAAGGCGGCGTCGATCCAGCTGAGGGCAAGCTGCGTATTTCCCTGCTGCTGGGCGATGACGCCCAGCATGTGCAGGGCTTGCGGCTCGTAGGGCCACTGGGCGATGATCTCGTGATACATCGCGGCAGCCACATCGAGCCTGCCCTGCGCGTGGCAATGCGCGGCCTCCTCAAGCCGAACCGTCAGGTCCTGATTCAGGCGGCCTCCAACAGGGCATAGGCGTACCACTTGGGCAGCGATTTGCCGACGACATCGAGAACCATGGTGTAGGCGATCTCGTCCGTCGGTTCATCGGCGTTAATGACGGTCATCGACGCGGGCGTATTGGCGATGCGGCGCAGTTCCGGCATCAGGGCCGATACGGAGTTGGCCAAGCCGGCGCGATTAAGCGCCTGCATCACGAAAGCCTCGCGCGCCGGAAGCATGACGCCGAAACCGGCGACTTGCGACGCGAACAGAACTTCGTCCTCGGCAAGATCGGATTTGTCGAGAAAGCGGTTGAAACTGCCGACGAGGCGCGGTTGCGCGATGCTTTCGCTGTTGATGGCGTCGATCATGCCGCGCATGGGCATCGCAAAGCCGCACGCGACGAGGATTTGCAAGGCTTCGAGGATTTTTTCGGGACTCTCGTCGCAACTGTCGGGATGGGCCAGGATATCGCCCACGCCCACCGGCAAGACCGTCATGACGTCGATGACCTTTTCATACGTGGGCCCCGACAAGTCGATGGTCTTGCCGTTCGTCATGTAAACGGAAGGAATATCTTCGCGCGACAGGACGGTTCCGTACGCAAAACCGCCAAAAAGCTCCGCCGGGTTCGAGGACAGGTCGAAGGGCTGGTGAATCCAGATATCGGAACGCACCGTGCGGTTGAGGGCGAAATCCTTGATCGCCTCGTAAAACGGGCTTGTGCGGCAGGACACGATCAGGTCCTGCGCCTGCTGCGGAATGGAAAGCTCAACAAAGTTCGATTCCAGCGAGGCGTCGCCCGCATAGCCAAGGCCCTTTGAGGACGCCTTGACGAGGGTGTCAAAGGTTCCCGATTCTGCCGGCGCGCCGTCAAACAGGGAAAAGAATTCCTGCGGCGCGTTTTTGACAATGGCGGCATCGAGCTTGCCGGAAAGATCGGGATGCTTCGACAGGAAGGAAGAGCCGAGTTGTTTGATCTCCTTCAGGAATTCCAGTTTTTGGGAGTCGTTCATTTCCGGCGCCAATTCCTGAACGAGGAAGCGCAAAGCGCCGTCGTCGCGGTCATAGGCGCGGTAGCGCGTGACGAACAGCCCCGACGGGTTCAGGCGCGTTTCAGCCAGGTCATAAAGGGCTTTGCGGTCGGCGTCCGAAAGAGGCGCCGCGGTTTCATCGCACACAAGGTAATCAAGCATCGGGGGCAGGGCGGAACCCTCGGCGA
The DNA here is from genome assembly GCA_964453225.1 of uncultured Rhodospirillaceae bacterium. Lineage (GTDB taxonomy): Bacteria > Pseudomonadota > Alphaproteobacteria > UBA9219 > UBA9219 > CAIXLI01. The sequence continues at coordinate 112,263 of CAYVNS010000004.1, read as the reverse complement.
TGCGCGCCAAAACGTCGGAAGGCGTTCCCGTCAGGAAAATGACGTTAAAAGTCCCGCGTTGCGCGGCTTGCTCTTCCGCGCGGCTGCGCGCCGTGTCGGTGTCGACCATGCCGTAAAAACGGCCTTCGGGGTTGCTGGCCGCAAGGCAGGTCAGCAAGTCGGGATTCCCGCAGCGGATATCGGCGTATGTGAATTCGCGGCCCGTTTTCTGCGGCTTGTTGCCGCGCAGCGCCGCGATATAGCGCAAGGAGATGGGGCTGAAGGAAGAAAGGGCTTTCATATCGATACTCCGCAGGGGATTCGTGAGGCAGATGTGGTTCATTTTAGACTCCTTGTAAATGTTCGGCTAGAGATAACTTATGATAGACAACTTCAGGATTCCGCCGGTCGCGGAATAGGAGGCTTGCAGGAGCGCTTCCAGAGCCGTGATTTCCGCGCTGACCTGCGTAATGTCGACTTGCTGGATGTCGTAGACCTGATCGGCAAGGCTATTGAGCGAGTTCGCCTGCGCCTTTTTTTGCGTGTCCATGATGCTGATATTGTTCGCAATCGTGGTGTGCAGGGTTTGCATATGGCTGAGGGCGGAGGTTAACAGCGAGGCCGCTTGACTCATATTGGCCTGATAGGTCGCGGCGTCGGTCGCATTTCCTGCCGCTTGAAGATAGCGCAATCCTGCGATCAGTTCCTGAAAGGACGACTCGTTGCTCGTAATGCCGTAGTCGACGGTGTAGCCGGTATCCACCTTGGCGTGATCTTCCACATAAGAGGCGGCGTTCGTTGTCGGCACGCCCCAGGCGTTGATCGTGCTGCCGGCGCCTACCGTGATGGTGGGGCCTGCCAGCGTATGGGCGACTCCCGCCGCCGTGAGTTGCGCGCTGAAGTCCGCCATAATCGTCGCCGGTGTATCCGCAGGCAACACGGCGTGCGTATACGTCGCGCCGTTGACGGTCATCGAAGCCGTTTGGCCTGTGCCCACCGCTCCGTTCATGGTGATCGCTTGCCCCGCGACGGAGAAGTAGAGCGATGCAGCCACATCGTAGACCGGCACGGTCGGGGCCGTGACAAGGGTTGACGACAGCGTGGCGGCGGGCAGTTGCGATAAATCCTGCACGGGCTGCGTCGTATAGCGGGCGCCGGAGAAAAGGTACCGGTTGTTGATGTTCTGGTTCAGATCGACGGACACGGACTTTAAATAATTCGTCGCCTGAACGCTGACGTTCAGGGCGATGTCGGCCGAGTAGTTGGGATTGCCGTTGGCGAGGCTTTGCGCCTGCGTGGCGATGTTTTCAAGATCCGTCAACGTCGTATCGTAAATCGACAGATTGTTGCTTACCGAGGAGATGATGTTCAGGTACGCTTCCTTCTGCGTCGCGGAAGCCTGTAAATTCACAAGGCTCATGGCTTCGCTGGCCGTGTAATCGGTCAGATCAGTATTTCTTTTCTGCGAGGCAAGCTGCTCCGACAGCTTGGTCAGGGTCGACTGCTCGGCCTGAAGCGCGGAGACCATGCTGGCGGTGCGGCCGATATTGCTAATGGAAACTTTCATGTCAGCTCACCATTTGTTGCAGGACATCCATCATCTGCTGGATCGTGGAAATGACATGCGCCGATGCCGCATAGCTGTTCTCCCAATTCGACAGGTTGATCAGCTCTTCGTCCGTGTTGACGCCCGTTTCGTTGGACAGGGAATTTTTGTAGTAATCCCTTTGCGTCGTGGCGGTATTGGTTTGATCCTTGATCGTATTTGCGGCTTGCTGGAATCCCGACAGGATTCCCGTGGCGATGCCCGAAAAGGTTAGGTTTTGCAGCGTTATGCCGGACGCGGTGAAGGTGCTGGTGGTCGCGTAAACCGGCGGCGAGACGCTGACAACCCGGATGGCGGCGTTCGTGGCGGCGAACGCGTTGCTGATCGGCTCTGCGGAGGCTTTTTTTACCGTTGCGGTTCCGTTGACGAGGTTTGCGTTGACCTGAAAGGTATCGAGCTGCGGCATGCCCGTCGATGCGGTGATGGTCGCCGTGAAAAAGTTGTTCGCTTGCTCGCCCGTGTCGGTCGTGGCGCTGTTATAGGCGTCGGCGAAGCTTCCGCCGCCCGGCGTCGTCGCCAGAAACAGGTTGGCGAAATTCTGCAACTGGGATTTCAGCTTTGTGATGACGCCGACCCCGTTTGCGGACGTCGCCGTTTCGGCCAGAAAGTCCGTCTGCGCTTGCAGCTTGCCGTCGGAGAGGCTTGACGTTACGTCCTGCCCCGATGTGCTGAGGATCGTGACTCCGTCGGTGTCGACGCTAAAGGTTTGCGCCTGCGCGTCCAAAAGGCATGTGCCGTTTCTGGTATAAAGAGCGATTTGTTCGTTATCCCGCTCCATAACCGTGGCGTTCGTATACTTTGCGACGACGCTCACGGCGGCGTCGCGTTCGTCCTGCAAATTCACAATCGGCTGTTTGTTGGCGCGCGCGATGGCGATTTCCTGGTTAAGCGTCACGATTTTGCCAAGCGCGGTATTCAATTCCGAAACGGCGGTGGCCAGATCCGCCTTCACGTTCGTTTCCATCGTCGCCGTTTGCAGCGCAACGGTTCGAACGAGGTTGGCAAGGCTCACGCCCGCGCTCACGATCATTTGCGCCTGCGTCGGGCTGCTGGGATTCGCGTCGAACTCCGTCCATGCCGCCTGAAAAGCGCTGAGCTTTTCGGAAAGGGCCGGCGGATTTCCAGTCGAGTCGAGCGTCGCCTGGATCTGCGTCATATAGCTGTTCTGGGTTTCATAATAGGCGGCGGTCGTCGTGGCCGTGTTGGCGGTCGCCGTTAGAACGTCGTTCGTCGCGCGTATGTAGTTCGCAATTTCGACGCCGCCCGTGTTCGCGCCCGCCGACACTTGGGAAAGGCTGACGCTTTTCGCCGTAAAGCCTTCCGTTTGCGCATTCGCAATATTGCCCGCCACCACCTGAGCCACGGCCGTGCTGGTTTGAAGGCCCGACAGAGCCACATTAAGAGCCGTGGATAGCGACATGAACTGCTCCCAAATCTGCCGCCGCGCCGGAGATCATCCCCGGCAGGCAGCCGATGATTATTGAACCGCCTGAATAATCGTATTCAGCATGCTGTTGACGCTCGTCACGACTTTGGCGTTCGCCGAATAGATCTGCTGCGCGACGATCATCGTCGTAAATTCATTGGCGATATCGACGTCCGACGCTTCGAGAGAGCTGCTGGTCATCGTGCCGACGCCGTACGTTCCCGCCGTGTGCAAATTGGCGCTTCCCGAGCCCAGCGTGGATGAATAGACGCCGCCCGTGTTGCGCTGCAAGTTGTTGGGCGAGTTGAACGAGGCGAGCGGAACCTGGTAAATGCGCTTTGTGCTGCCGTTCGTATAGTTGATCGCGACGATGCCGCCGTTATCGATGCTTATGCTGCTGAACGAACCGGTCGCGAAACCGTCTTGCGAAATGGACGACACGGAAACCGTCGACGACGTGTTGGCGTATTGAGTGAGGCCGTCGGCCGTATCGTAGGTGCCGAAATCCAGGCTAATGGACTGCGCGCCGCCGCCCGTGGCGCTGAAATCAAGCAGGTTCCCCGTGTGAGCCGGATCGACGGATCGGCCCAAGGTCACGGCCGCCGTGGTTCCGCTCGGAATAACCGGCGCGCCAAGGCTCGTTATGACCCCGGTCGACGCATTGACGTATCGCGAACTGACGCCCGCGATGCTGTCGATCGTTCCGATGTTCGACGTGCCGTTAAACGTGACATCGAAAACAGCCTCGTAGATCGCGTCCGTGCTGCCGCCTGCTTCCGCGACCGTAACCGTGCCGCGCCAGACGTTGACGGTGGAGGTCTTCTCCCAAACAATGCTTGCCGTATGCGTTTTGCCGACCGCGTCGTAGATGTCGACCGTCGACGCCGTGGAGGTGTAGCCCGTGACGCCTGCCGGAAGATTGGCGATATAGGATATGGTGGTCGACGCTTGCGGCTTGTCGAGCTGGGAGGAAATTTGCATCGGGACGGCTTCCGAGCTGTCGACCGCGTCGTTCGTGATGGGGTAGCCTTCCAGATAATAGCCCGCGCTGTTGACCATATAGCCGTCTTTGTTCAGCGTGAAGTCGCCGTTGCGCGTGTAATATTTGTTTCCCGTAAAAACCGTGTCGCCCGCCGTGTCCTGCGTTGCGCTTGTGACCTGGAAGAAGCCTTGGCCGGAAATGGCGATGTTTGTGGTCGTGGCTGTGGTCTCGATATTGCCCTGAACGTCGTTTTGGTAACAGGGCTTCGCCTTGACGCCGCCGGGGCTGTTGCTTTCGGCATTGGACGATGTGACGAGCGTTTGAAAGCTGGTGGAGATGCTTTTGTAGCCGGTCGTTTCGGCGTTGGCCAGATTGTCGGAAATGTTGCCGATGGACGCCGATTGCGCGCCAAGACCCGACACGGCAACGCCTAAAGCTGCGAAAAGTGATGACATTTTTTATACCCCGCGAGTCGTTTCCGAAAAAAGGAACGGAAAAATTTAATTCACGGGTATCTAAGCAAGGGATGTGCCAAGGGGATGACGAATTGATTCCGGCACGGCCGAACCGATCAAACGATAGTGATCTTATTGGAAAAAAAGATGGATCCCGGCATGAGCAGGGATGACGGTTCCTTTATAATTACTCGGATGACGAGCGCTTTTGGCAATTATTGCCTTTTGGGAAACAATCCGTTCGGCAAGTTTTGCTGGATATGCCGGCGCAGGGCGGGGAAAGGCCTAAAAAGGCGCCTGAGGCTTGGTTAAGCCTCGCTTGTCGCTGGACGGTGAAGCGCCGGTCTTACAGATAGATAGAGCCTTTTCCGATCCGCAGAATTGATTCCATGAATTCGGAAAAGGCTCTAGGCCTATCATTTCATTGCCCGTTGGTATTATTCCTCTTCGGGCAGTTTTAACAGTTCTTCGGCGGGCATTTTTTTATCCGTGACTTTCACCTTGCCGAGGACGAAATCGACCACTTTTTCTTCGAGAAGAGGCGCGCGCAGGCGTTCGAGCGCGCCTTGCGTCTTGGTGTAGTAATCGAACACCGCCTTTTCCTGTCCCGGAAAACGGCGCGCTTCCGCCATAAGGGCGTTGCGCAACTCGTCGTTCGTCACTTCGACCTTGTTCTGCTGCGCCACTTCCGCAAGCAAAAGGCCAAGGCGAATGCGGCGGATGGCGATGGTGCGGTATTCCTCGCGCAGAGCCTTGTCGCTTTTCTTTTTGTCGTCGTCGGGAAGCGAGCCTTTGGCTTTCGCTTCCTCGACCTGCTTCCAGATTCCGCCGAACTCGGCGTCCACAAGGCCGGGGGGAACGTCGAAGTCGTATTCCTTGTCCAGTTTGTCCATCAGCTCGCGCTTGATGACCGAGCGGCCGATGCGCGTGTAATCCGCGCCAATATCGTCGCGCACGCGCTCGCGCAGCTTATCGATGCCCGGAAAGCCCATTTCCTTGGCCAGCGCATCGTTCAATTCGATTGGTTGGTGCTGGCGAAGCTCTTTCACCTCGACATCGAAAACGGCTTTTTTGCCCGCGAGTTCCGCCGCGTGATACTGCTGAGGGAACGTCACTTCGATGGCCTTCTTGTCGCCGGGCTTGCTGCCGACCAGTTGATCCTCGAAGGTGTCGACAAAGGAATGGGAGCCCAGTTCAAGCGGGTGATTTTCACCTTTCATGCCCGGAAGCGCCTTGCCGTCGACTTTGCCGTCGAAGTCGATAACGGCAATGTCGCCCATTTTCGCGCCGCGGCTTTCGGTCACGGCCTCGGGTTTTTTAAGCCTTTTCGCAAAAGAGGAGATCGTTTGATCGATTTTGGCTTCCTCGACGTCGGCGACGGGGCGCTCCAAAGCGATCGCGCCGAAGTCCTTCACTTCCACCTGCGGCAAAACCTCGACTTCCATTTTGAATTCGAGATCCTTGTCCTCGGCGGTCGTCGTCAATTCGATTTTGGGCTGAAGGGCCGGGCGCAGCTTGCGCTCGGCAAGAACCTCGCTGACGGCGGTCGATACGGCCTTTTCGATGGCATCGGCGCGCGCTTCCTGCCCATGCATTTGTTCCACGACTTTCATAGGCACTTTGCCCGGACGGAACCCGTGCATCTTGGCGGTCTTGGCTATGTCCGCCAAGCGCTTTTGTATCTGCTCGCCCAGCGCCGCCTTCGGCACAACGACCGCGAATTCTTGCAGCAAGCCCTTTTCCTTCAGTACCTTAACCTTAGCCATGATGTGTGTTTCCCCACTCGTTGCATACGTAATTGTTACGCTTTACCTAACCTATTTCTTTACCGGCCCGGCTTCGTTTCGACGAAGGCTTGGTGCGGGCGAAGGGACTTGAACCCCTACGACTTTTGGTCACTGGAACCTAAATCCAGCGCGTCTACCAGTTCCGCCACGCCCGCATAGTCTTCGGCGACTTTCATTCCCGCTCTAAGGCAACTCTTTTACGTTTACTTAATGGATTAAGCGCGCTTTTGACAGCAAATGATTCACTGAATGAAAGCCGCGCCTTAACCCCTTAACTTTCCACAAAAAACTTACTCTTTCAGCCGAGCGGGGGGAAACTAGGCTAATTCGCTTGTTCAGGCAATGAAGAAAATTCGCTTTTTTGCCATACTCGACGAATTAGTGAAATAGAAAGGCATCTAAAATGTGCTATAGCTTTCCAAGGCTTTCAACCACGGAGTGTCTTTATGCGTAAACAGTCGATGCTTGTTTTAGGAAGTCTTTTCGTTTTTGCTTGGGCGTCGCCCGCGCTGGCGCGGGAGGAGGGGCATCGAAAAAACGGTCGTCCGGCCCGGCATGCGCAGGCCGCACGGCCCCCAAAGGCCGCCCCAGCCCCAAGCGCAGTTCATTCATGGCACGGGGATATTCATCAGTTTCGCGACCGCGATTTTCATCGGTGGCGTTCGGGCCAATGGAATCACGGTCATTACAGGGGGCGCACAGGATGGTGGTGGGTCGTCGGCGATAATTGGTACTTCTATTCATCCCCCGTTCATCCGTATCCCGATCCCTTCACGCCGGCGGGCTTTGCCGTCGTTACGGATGCGCCCGTTTATTACTACTGTTCGAATCCCGCGGGCTACTATCCCTATGTTCCATACTGCCAGGTTGGTTGGCAGAAACTCGTTACGCAGACGGCGACGCCGATTGTCATCACTCAGGCCGCGCCCGCGCCGGTCGTTGCCGCTCAACCGGGGCCGCTCAGCGCTCGCGAAGCCGATTACCGGCAACTGAACAGGATCGCCGATGACTTTTATCATATCGACTACAAAAAGCCGTCGGCCAGCACGAAGCTTAGAGAGCTCGACAAACGGCTGGAAAGATTTCGCCAAGCCTTGCTTCAGCGGGAGTACAACGCGATGAATGTCATCCGGGATGTGGAGGATCTGAAGGGGCGCATCTCGCACCAGAGAAGGTGCCTTGCCATGGGCGATACGACTCCGCCTTCCTTGCCGACCGGGACAAGGGTCGCGTTTCCGGTGCAGTGAGCTGAGGACGTCCTCAATTAAACGATCTTGGGCTGCAAACAGCGTTTTTCTGCGCTTCCGGTGCTCACGTACTTTAACGTACGCTGCGCTCCTGTTCTCCGCCTACGCTAAAGCTTCGGCGGACTTATTTACTAAACCCGCCGTTTTCGCCACAGGCTTGTTTAATTGAGACCGCATTTTAGACACGAAACACATTTATTCGTGGCATTTTTTCTTCAATACATAGGCGAGCTTGGCGGCGGCCAGTCTTTTTAGAGAGATTTCTTTCATCGACCCGGGCGCTTGAAAAACGACCTCCGTCCCGCTGGCCGTATCGATGGCGGCGACGCGCAAGATTCCGCCAATGCGCTTGATTTCTATCAGGATGTCTTTGGAAGGCATTCCTCGATTCTAGCCTCTCGCGCCGGAAAGGGAAGGGCTTTGCAATTTTCTTTGTCTTCCCTATGATGCCGCGTATCGTTTTTTGAGGAGCACAGCTATGGCGGACATATCGTTTGAAGCGAAGAACGGCGTTTTTATCGTGACATTTAATTGTCCCGAAAAAGGAAATGCGCTGACGACCTCGATGGCGAAAACGTTCAGCGAGAAACTGAAGGACATAAGCGAAGACCGAAGCTTGCGCGCCCTTGTGATGAAAGGCGCTGGCGGCGTTTTCATGCAGGGCCAGGATATGAACGGCTTTACGGGCGACGCCAACGCCGTTCAGGAACAAATCTTCATGCGCGTGCAATTCTTTTATGCGGTCGTTCGCGAGTTGCAGCTTATGGAGCGCCCCGTGATTTCCCTGGCGGAAGGATTCGTTTCGGGATCGGGGTATAGCCTTGCTCTCGCCAGCGATTTTATCGTCGCCGCAAAAGGAACGGTTTTCAATCCCGGGTTCACCTCTTACGGCATGATTCCCGACGGCGGCGCGACTTTCTTTCTTCCGCGCAAGGTCGGCGCGGCCAAAGCGAATGAAATTCTGATGCTCAACGAGGATATGCCGGCGGAGCTTGCGGAAAAATGGGGGCTTGTGAATAAAATTGTCGAAGCCGGCGCTTTGCATGACGAAGGGATGGCTTTCGCGGAAAAACTCGCCACCGGCGCGACGCGCATTCTCGGCGCAACAAAGAGATTAATAGGCCGGGCTTTCGAGCAAGATTTGTCCAGCCATTTGTCGCAGGAAGCAACCACATGGACGACCATCGGGTCGAAAACCTTTGATTTCAAGGAAGCGATGAAGGCTTATATATCCAAGCGGGAGCCCAAATTCACCGGCGCCTAGACATTCAAACAATCTTGGGCTGCAAAACGCTCTTTTTCAAAATTTTGATGCTCACGTACGTTTGAGTACGCTGCGCTCAAAATTTTGAAAAAAGAGACGTTTTTCGCCTCAAGCTTGTTTGAATGCGATAACTTATAGGTTTTCGCTTCAGTTAAAAAGCACGTCATTGATCTTGGGCTTTCGCCACAAGCTTGTTTGAATGCGATTTGTTTCTCTTAGGAAAAAAGAAAGATGGGTCCCCGCCGGAGTCTGCCCCGTGCTACGGCTGGTTTTGCCTTCGTTTTATCAACTCCTTACGGGAATCCCTTGATGCCGGGGGATAGTTCGGCTAAAGACCCTTCCGTTAAAAAGAGGAATTCACAGATGGATGAACAATCACAAAATATTGTCGAGACCGATGCCGTTATCATCGGCGCCGGCCCTGCGGGGCTCTTCGCGGTTTTCGAGCTGGGGCTGAACGATATCAAGTGCCATTTGATCGACATTCTGGATAAGCCGGGCGGCCAGTGCGCCGAGCTTTATCCCGAAAAGCCGATTTACGACATTCCGGCCATTCCGAAATGCACGGGCTCCGAGCTGACGGCAAAGCTTTTGGAGCAGATTAAGCCCTTCAATCCGGTTTTTCATCTTGGCCAGATGGCGGAGAGCTTGGAAAAACAGACGGACGGAAGATGGCGCGTAGCCACGGACATGGGGACGGTGATCCTTGCGCGTATCGTCGTCATCGCTGCGGGCGGCGGGAGCTTTATGCCCAAACGCCCGCCGATTAAGGGAATCGAGGCCTTCGAGGGCAAGTCGGTCTTCTATGCGGTGCGCAAGATGGAACATTTCCGCGGCAAGAATATCGTCATCGCCGGCGGCGGCGATTCCGCCGTGGACTGGGCCTTGAACCTGCAACCTATCGTCAAGCATCTGACGGTCGTTCATCGGCGCAACGAATTTCGCGCCGCGCCCGACAGCGTCAGCAAAATGTGGGCGCTCGTCGCCGACGGCAAGATGAGCATCAAGATCGGCAATTTTACGCAAGTGAACGGCGATGACGGCTTGGTGAAAAGCATCACCGTCGTCGACGATGACAAGAAGGTTCTTGAGATTCCATGCGACAGCATCCTTGCCTTCTATGGGCTGACGATGAAGCTGGGGCCTGTCGCCAATTTCGGCATCGCGTTTCAGGATAATCTTATCCCCGTCAACACGGCGGATTACGAGACCAGCCTGCCGACTGTTTTCGCTATCGGCGACATCAACACGTATCCCGGCAAGATGAAGCTTATTTTATCGGGATTCCACGAAGCCGCGTTGATGGCGAAGAAGGCTTTTGCCTACATCCATCCGGATCGCCGGTATCGATTTCAGTACACGACGTCCAGCAGCGATGTGCAGAATAAGCTGGGTGTCCAGAAAGCCGCGACCGATCACTGAGCCTAACTATAAAAAGAGAGAGATATATGAAGATCATTATGACCGACATGGACGGCAAAGACCACGAACTCGAGGCGACCGAAGAGTGGACGCTGATGGAAATTATCCGTGAAGGCGGGGTTCCCATTCTCGCGCAATGCGGCGGCTCGTGCGCGTGCGCGACCTGTCATGTCTATCTTGATCCCGCGTGGAAAGCCAAGGTGCCGGAGCCAACCGAAGAGGAGATCGCGATGCTGGACAGCGCGTTCGACGTAACGCCGGATTCGCGCCTTGCCTGCCAGATTGTCTTCACAAAAGATCTGGATGGGTTGAAAGTGCGGCTTGCAGCCGGATCTATATAAAGATCGCCCCCCCCCTTTTTTTTAGCGAATGTGCGCTCCGCTCGGCGGCGAGAGGGGGCATACGCATGTCGAAAATGTGAACCCTCGCGCTTGAGCATTATTATATGCACGCGGTCGCGGACAGGGGCGCTCCTGCCTTTCCCTAAGAAGCATTTTATTACCCGCCAATTTTACCGAGTATTAACCATTTAAGGCTTTATTCCATATGCACTATCTTTCGGATTCGCCTGCGTATTGTTCGCGAAGTAGCTTTAATGTGAAATAGCAAGAGGCACTAATGTCAGATGAAATTATCGGTATCGTTGGGGCCGGAAGAATGGGCAGCGGCATGGCCCAAGCCGGGGCCGAAGCGGGCGCTCAGGTCGTACTTGTGGATGTCAGGCTTAAATCGCTGGCGTTTGCGCAGCAGATGATTGTCGAAAATCTGGATCAACGGGTGGCCGGGGGAGACCTATCGCCCGACGAGCGGAATGCCATCCTCTCCCGCATTACGACGGGCACGGATTTCAACCTCCTGCGCCGTTGCAGCTTCTGCATCGAGGTCGTGCTTGAAAACGCCGAAGTCAAAGGCGTTATTCATTCGAAAATTCGCGAGGCTTGCGGCTCGGAAATTGTCATTGCGTCGAACACCGTTAATCTTCCCATTTCAACGCTATCGAAAAACATCAGATCGCCGGATCGTTTCATGGGCATAGTTTTCGCCTATCCGCCGCTGACGGCTTTGGACGTCAAGCTTATCCCCGGGCCGAAAACGTCCGCCGACGCGGCGACCCTCGCCAAGAAGGCGGTGCGCGCCATGGGCAAGAACCCCGTGTTGGCTCCCGACCGCAAAGCGCAATTTCATATGCCGTTCGAAGTCGTTTCGCGCTCCATTTTCGCCGTTATGTTTTTGCTTCTCGGCTTTAATTTTGCCGCCGACGAGATGAATCTGGGCAAGCTTGCGCAAACGCTTTCCCTTTTGGGGATGGGATTTGCGGCCACCCTCGCCATCCTTATGGAAAAGAGAACGAGACGCATGTCGAACTTGCTTATCGCGATGGGGCACGTGGCGGCGGACGATCTGGATACCGTCGTTCCTTATCTCGATCAGCCGGATTCGTACGGCAAGATCGCGCGGCTTCTGGATTGCTTCAAGACCATTTCCATCCAGTTGAACAAGGCCGCCGAAGAGGAAGAAAAGAAAAAGCAGGCGGCGGAAAAGAAACAGAGGGAATTGGGCAGGCTGGCCGATAACTTCAATAACAGCGTCGGCGGCATCGTCAGCGTTCTGGCTTCCGAAGCGACAGAGTTGCAGACAAGCGCGCAAAATTTATCGGACATGGCGGACCAGACGAGCCGTCAGTCGTCGGCCGTGGCGGCCGCGACCGAGCAGGCATCCGTCAGCGTGCAGACGGTCGCGTCGGCGGCCGAGGAATTGTCGGCCTCCATCGGCGAGATCAATCGGCAGGTCGAAGAGTCGGCGCAAGTGGCGATGAACGCCGTGGACGAAGTGAAGCGGACGAACACGACAGTCTCTGTCTTGTCGGAGGCGGCGGCGCAGATTGGCGACGTCGTGAAGCTGATTCAGGACATTGCGGCGCAAACGAATTTGCTCGCCTTGAACGCCACGATTGAAGCGGCGCGCGCCGGGGAGGCAGGCAAGGGCTTTGCCGTGGTGGCGAGCGAAGTGAAGAATCTGGCGAACCAGACCGGGCGGGCGACCGAGGAGATTTCGAAGAAGATAAGCACGGTGCAAAGCGTGTCGCTTGAGGCGGCGAATGCCATTCGCTCAATCGGAAACATCATTGAACGCATAAGCGAAATATCCGAAACGATTGCGCGCGCCATTCAGCAGCAGACCGAGGCGACGCGCGAAATTTCGAACAATGTGCAGCAGGCCACGGTGGGGACGAACGAGGTGTCCAGCAATATCGTTAAGGTCACGAGCGCGGCGTCGGAATCCCATAAAGGCGCCGAAACCGTGTTGCATGCGTCGAACGACTTGTCGAAACAGGCCGAACGCCTGCGCGCCGAGGTTCAGGCTTTCCTTGACGAGGTCAGAACCTAAGGCTTCATTCTAAAAAATGGCTTGGTTCGGCATGATCGGGTGCGGCTAGTTCGAATTCAATGTCACGAAATTCCGCTTTAGACCGCGATCCGTCCATATTGGAAGCATCTTGCTTTGACACCGAAGCATGTATGATAATATTATTCCAATCCTTGTTATTATTAAGCAATTTATAACTTATCATTAATCATTAATTAAATAGTTATCACCCAATAGTATGTTCCTTAACTGCTTTTCCGATTCTACCTCAATAAGGGGGTTCGCGGGATGTCCGGGGAAACAATAGGCATTGTCGGTGCGGGCCGAATGGGCAGCGGCATGGCTCAGGTCGCTATTGAAGCGGGCCTTAACGTCGTTCTTGTGGACGTGAGGTTAAAATCGTTGGTCGTCGCGCGCCAGTTCATCTCGGAAAATCTGGATCAGAAAGTCGCGAAGGGGAATTTGACGGCCGAGGGCCGCGATTTGATTCTATCGCGCATGACAACGGGCGTTGATTTCGGCCTTCTGCGCACATGCCGTTTTTGCATCGAGGTCGTGTTTGAAAATGCCGAGGTCAAAGCCGTTATTCATTCGAAGATTCGCGCGGCTTGCGGCTCGGAAATTGTCATTGCGTCGAACACCGTTAATCTTTCCATTTCAACGCTTTCAAAAAACATCAAGGCGCCCGATAAATTCATGGGCATGGTTTTCGCCTATCCGCCGCTGACGGCTTTGGACGTCAAGATTATCCCCGGGCCGAAAACATCGGCGGAGTCTCTCACGCTTGCGCGTCGCGTCATTGGGGTCATGGGCAAGAACCCCGTTATGGCGCATGATCGCCACGCCAAGTTTACGGTTTCTTTCGAAATACTATCCCGAACGCTGATTGCGGCGTTGATTGCGTTTTTTTTAATCGGCGTCGTCGGCCCATGGATGGGCGCGGGATCCACGGCTCTGGCGATTGTGTCGGTGGTAGGTTTCGGCATAACGGCCTGGCTCGCCGTTTCGCTGGAATCCAAGTCAAGGCGTTTAAGGGTTATTCTGGAAACCATGTCGCACGTGGCGGCGGACGATCTGGATACCGTCGTTCCTTATCTCGATCAGCCGGATTCGTACGGCAAGATCGCGCGGCTTCTGGATTGCTTCAAGACCATTTCCATCCAGTTGAACAAGGCCGCCGAAGAGGAAGAAAAGAAAAAGCAGGCGGCGGAAAAGAAACAGAGGGAATTGGGCAGGCTGGCCGATAACTTCAATAACAGCGTCGGCGGCATCGTCAGCGTTCTGGCTTCCGAAGCGACAGAGTTGCAGACAAGCGCGCAAAATTTATCGGACATGGCGGACCAGACGAGCCGTCAGTCGTCGGCCGTGGCGGCCGCGACCGAGCAGGCATCCGTCAGCGTGCAGACGGTCGCGTCGGCGGCCGAGGAATTGTCGGCCTCCATCGGCGAGATCAATCGGCAGGTCGAAGAGTCGGCGCAAGTGGCGATGAACGCCGTGGACGAAGTGAAGCGGACGAACACGACAGTCTCTGTCTTGTCGGAGGCGGCGGCGCAGATTGGCGACGTCGTGAAGCTGATTCAGGACATTGCGGCGCAAACGAATTTGCTCGCCTTGAACGCCACGATTGAAGCGGCGCGCGCCGGGGAGGCAGGCAAGGGCTTTGCCGTGGTGGCGAGCGAAGTGAAGAATCTGGCGAACCAGACCGGGCGGGCGACCGAGGAGATTTCGAAGAAGATAAGCACGGTGCAAAGCGTGTCGCTTGAGGCGGCGAATGCCATTCGCTCCATTGGGGATATTATCGGGCATATCAGCGAAATTTCTGAAACGATTGCGAAGGCCATTCAGCAGCAGACCGAGGCGACGCGCGAAATTTCGAACAACGTGCAGCAGGCCACGGTGGGGACGAACGAGGTGTCCAGCAATATCGTTAAAGTCACGAGCGCGGCGTCGGAATCCCACAAAGGCGCCGATAAAGTGCTGCAAGCTTCCGAGGAATTATCGAAGCAGGCGGCCCGTCTGCGTGACGAAGTTCAGACTTTCCTGGACGACGTAAAGCGCTCATCGTGACGCGTTAACCATAATAAAAACGGCACTTTTCGCGTTATGAGAGCAATGTTCATGTTGACACGTTGTGTTCAACATTCTATTTATGCACCTAATTACAAAAAGCGATCGAATTGTTGTTTGAAAAAAACTCGCTGATTTTTTGCGAGGAATACAACCTCGCACAACATGAGAGAGTGGGTTGCTTTGGTAGGCGTTTCTGAAGAGCAAGAATCGACTTCGATTTTCTTGTCACTGCGAAATGCGATGTTATAATTTTCTAAATTAGTTGCGGCTTGCGGGGCCGAAATTGATTTTGTGATTTGTGAAAGGGGAGATTCATGAAAAGTAATTCTTTAGGAAAAATACTGGCGCTCACGATCTTTTTGGGAACGCTGGCCGGATGCGGAGAGCCTCGCGCTGTGATGCTTCCGCTCGAATATCCCGATGGGTCGGCGGTCACGAACATGAGAGGCGAACCGGTTATGGCCGGATTCCAGACTTATGGTTCGGCGATGCACGCCAACGCGACAGCCATTTATGAAAGCGCCAGATCGCCGAAGTGCGCGACCTGCGCGCGTGTCGGCGCTGTCGTATCCGAACCCAGCACGTTCCGCCAGGCGACGGGCTTTATCGGAACCGGCGCTGTCGGCGCGGGCACGGTCATGGGCGGCATTGGCGCCATGGACTACGGCGATGCGGCGCATGACGGGAAGCTGAGATCGAACGTTTCGACGAATGTTTCGAACGACAGTTCGTCCTCAAGCCAAGCTTCTGCGGGCGCGTCTGCGGCTGCTTCTGCGGCGGCGGCAAGCAATGCCGCAGGCTACGGCGGGCAGGGCGGTAACATGAACTATTATAAGCCTCATCATCATTGAGTTTTGGTCTCACGTATCGCTTGGGTTTTAATTTGATGCCGGATCTTTCCGGAAATTTAGAAAGGGGGCCAGATGTCATCGGCCAATTTTAAGCTGAACCGCGGCTCGGCGCGCAAGAAAACGGATGAGGGGTATCTTCGTTTGGAAGACGTGCGCGATGAGGATATGCTTTTGCCTTCTTTCTTCCCGGCCTTCGTGCTGAAGCTTAAGCAAAGCCTTTTTGCTAAAAAAGCTCCGGCGGCAAAGACGGCTAACAAAAAAGTCGCCAAGGCTATTGTGCGCGCGGAAGAGTATATGCATTCCGCCGAATTCTGGCTGGCCGGCACTTTTGGGATCGTTGTCCGGCTTGCGACCAAGGGAACGATTGCTTCGGCGATCGATCCTTCGCAAAGACTGCATGCGGCGGCTCTTGGCGTGCTTGCTTGCGCTTCGGCGGGTCTTTTGGCGGGCATGCTGGTCCACTGGGTGCGCATGCGGTACCACAACGCGCTTCATCCTTACGCCAGGAAACAATTCTTTACAAAAGTTTTGGCCGAGATGGCCCTTACCGGCTTGCTTTGCGGCATCGTCGGCGGCGGCATTGCGAACGTCGGCGCCATGCTTATGGATGCCAGCACCTTTGTCATCGGCGCCGTTGCCGGCGGCGCGATCGGCGTGTTGAACGCCGCGTCGAAAGGCATCAAGGCGCAAGGCCACAAGAGGGGATATGGCTGGAGACTGGCTTTGCAGGGCATTGCCTTCGGCGCGGTCGGCGGCCTTTTAGGCGGCGTTTCTTACGATATTGTTGGCGCTGACGTTTCTATTGCCGCGCCGATTACGCAGACCGACGGCGTCATGTATGTTCCGCCGTCGGCTTCTTATGTGTGCGGCGCTGAATGCGCCAATATCATTGTGCCCGTTCAGGTACAGCCTGTTCGCACCGTTCCCGTAGCGGAGCCGAAGGCGCCGGTTGTGGTGGAACCCGTGAAAGAACCTGTCAAGCAGGTGCGCAAAAAAGTTCGGGCGCGCACGTCGTGCAATGCGCCGAAACCGCGCAAGGTTGTTCATCGCAAGAAAACGGTCGTGAAAGCGAAGCCGGTGATCGTGGAAAAGCAGGTGATTGTGGAGAAGCCGGTCTATATGCCGGCGCCGCCTCCGCCGCCCCAAGTTACGTATCAGGTGTATCAAAGCCCCTGCGCAATGGAAGCGTGCGATTTTCCTTACGGCGGCGCGCCGACGATCGTGGCGCCGACGCAGATTGTTCCGCAGGGAACGCCCGTGCAGTTTGCTCCGGCGGCGGCTCCGATGGCCCCTGTGCACTATGCGCCTGCCGCTGCACCCGCGACGCAGGCTCCTCCTGCATATTCGGCTCCTGCTTATATGCAGCAGGCACCCGCTTACCAGCAGCCCGCTCCCGCGTACGCTCCTGCGCAGCAGCCTATACAGCTGGTTCCGCAGCAGCAAATGCCGTCGTACCAGATGCCGACGCAGCCCTATCAAATGGGCCCGACGCATTCCGTTCCCATCGTTCCGATGCAGAACCAGTACATGCAGAATCCCGTTATGATGCCGCAACAGATGTCGAATCTGGAATTGCCGAACATCAAGGGACCTTGCAAGACGGCGGATTGCGTCATGCAAGTCAACTTCAATGCGAGCGGAGAGGCGACCAATGCCGTACTTCGGCCTTCGGATTCGCTGAAGTCCGATTTCGCCAGCGCATCGAAGGGAACCACGCAAGCCAAGACGGATAGGCCCTATTACATGAAGGCCTCCGAGGTTCAGAAAGCGCCCGAGGCGAAGGTTGCTTCGGTTTCGGACGATGCGAAGGAAGCCGCAAAGTCGATCCTTCTGCCGTTTAACGCGCAAGTCGGCGGGCCCGGGTTGACGGGGCCGGCTTTGATCTCGGCTTAACTTTCAACTTCTTTTCTTAAAGAAACCCCTGTGAGAGCGGGGGTTTTTTTATGCCCTATTGCGTTGTTTTAGGGGCTGTTCTTGGAAGGGAATTTAGCGGCGTCGCTTTCTCCCACATAGAGTCGAATTGATGGCGGAAAAGGTCAACGACCAGGCGGGATTGGATAACCAATATCCAGGGGGGGCACTCAGGTTTGAGCGTGCGCAAGGCCGTCTTGTCTCCAAAGACAAAAAATGGAAAAGAATCGACATAATTTTTCGAAAGCGCCCCCCAAACAGTCCCCCGGACTGTTTGGTCGAACTCGAGGAGCAATTCACAGCTTCAGACACTACACAAACAAAAACCCCCAAGTGGGGGTTTTTGTTTGTGGCGCGCCCGAAGAGATTGGCTTCTCGGCGCTTCTTCCTTCGCTACTTCGTAGCTTTGGAAGACAAGTCGCGCCGCTCGCCCTGCCTTCGCCATGCTTTTTGATGAGGCGCGGTGTACACGTGCGCCGCGCGTTTTTTGAATGGCTCGTCTTCGAACTCCTTACCGGAGTTCGAAGCTCAGGGACGATATTCAACTAAAAAAGCCCCAATAGGGGCTTTTTTAGTTGAATGGCGCGCCCGAAGAGATTGCAAAAACGCGCTCCTCTGCGCGTTTTTGGTCTTCCCCGGACAAGTGTCCGGGTCAGACCTCGGCTTCGCCTCGCGCCTAACAGTCCCCCGGACTGTTTGGTCGAACTCGAGGAGCACTTCACAGCTTCAGACACTACATAAACAAAAACCCCCAAGTGGGGGTTTTTGTTTATGGCGCGCCCGAAGAGATTCGAACTCCTAGCCTTCTGATTCGTAGTCAGATGCTCTATCCAGTTGAGCTACGGGCGCATATCAAAAATTCTGCTTTTGGGCGTTTGGAGCGTTAGAAGCGCCAAAACCTTTAAGGAGGCGCAAACTAACCAAAAAACGCTGAAAAAGCAAAAACTTTATGCCGGCGCGCGTTCGGGCTGGTTTTTTCGAAAGCTTTAAGGCACAAAATAGGGAGCCTCTCTCTTAAGCTTTCGGGAAAACCTCTTATTTATAAGGTTAAACGCCGTGTCCTCCGACTTACCGCTTGTTTCCGTCGTTATTCCTCTTCTGAACGAAGCCGGGAATGTTCTGCCCCTTATCGACGAGATTTCGGCCGCGCTGGGCGCCCATGCGCGCACCGGCGAGGCTTTTGAGATTATCTGCGTGGACGATGGAAGCTCGGACGATACCGCCTCGGAAATCCGGCAGGCGCGGGAGAAAAATGCGCGCGTGCGGTTGATCCGGCATCCTGAGCGCTTGGGCATGAGCGCGGCGTTGCGTAACGGCATTCGCCGCGCCCGCGCGCCATGGATTTTAACCATAGACGGGGATCGCCAGAACGATCCTGCCGATGCGCCAAGACTGCTCGACCTTGCGTGGATGAAGGACATGGATCGCAAGATTCTGGTCGCGGGCATTCGGGTCAACCGGCGCGATACGCTTGCAAAACGCCTTGCGAGCCGTTTTGCGAATAAAATACGCAAAGCGCTGCTCAATGATAATTGCCCCGATACGGGATGCAGCTTGAAAGTTTTTCCAAGGGATTCCTATCTTGAGCTTCCGTTTTTCAATGGGCTTCATCGCTTTATGCCCGCGCTTTTGAAGCTTTATGGGCATGAATGCCTTTTCACGCCTGTCAACGACCGCCCGCGGGTTTGCGGCACGTCGAAGTCCGATTTTGTGGGCAGAGCCGTACGCGGCGCTTATGATCTTATCGGCGTTATTTGGCTGATCCGTCACACGCCGAAGCCTTTGCGGGGGGAAGAAGAATAAGGTCTTAGCGAATATCCCGTGGTTAACGGATTTTGCATAAGCTTTTGAACGCGTTGCAAAAATTAAGGCCTCTTTTCCTTGACAATTATCGCCTCTTCCTCCATTAATGCGCCCTTCGTAGAATCTGTATCAGGCGTTGTCATCATCGGCGTCGTTTGAAGAGAGACTCCGATGGGGTCACGAGTGGTTGCGAGGAGCCTGTCGCTCGCCGGATTGAATACTGTTTTGTAACAAAGGTTCAGCCCGGCAAGCGACAGGCGAGGCGCAGAGCGAGTGAAGTTCAGCATAAAGTTCGGATTTCGCCGGTCTGCTTTTTAAAAATCTTATTAAGGAATTAACTCATGTTCGCAGTGGTCAAAACCGGCGGCAAGCAATACAAGGTTGCTGAAGGCGATATCGTCCGGGTCGAGAAGCTTCCCGGCGAAGCGCAAGCCAAAGTGGAATTGGCGGAAGTCCTGATGATTTGCGACGGAGCCAAGGTTTCCGTCGGCGCGCCGTTCGTTAAAGGCGCTTCCGTCGCTGCCGAGATCGTCGAGCAGAAGCGCACGGCAAAGCTGATCATCTTCAAGAAAAAGCGCCGCCAGAATTATCGCCGCCGGAACAATCATCGGCAGGATTTTACGGTTTTGAAGATTACGGGCATCAAGGCGTAATCGGGAAAGTTGGGAGAATAGAATGGCTCATAAAAAAGCAGGCGGGTCGTCCCGCAACGGTCGCGACAGCAAGGGACGCCGCTTGGGCGTCAAGATGTACGGCGACCAGAAAGTTATCGGCGGCAATATCATTGTGCGCCAGCGCGGCACCAAGTTCTTCGCCGGCGATAATGTCGCCATGGGCAAGGACCATACGCTTTTCGCCAAGATCGCGGGGCTTGTGAAATTCCGCGAGAAAAGCGGCCGGACTTATGTTTCGGTTGTGGACCAAGCTAAGTAAGCAGGCTTTCGTATGTGAATGCGATGCGCCCTTGGCTCCGCCTTGGGCGCATTTTGTTTCGTATTACTTGTCGATTAGTAATATAGATTCATGCGTCATCCCCGCGAAGGCGGGGATCCATGTTTGGGGATAAAAGAAGATGGATTCCCGCTTGCGCGGGAATGACGACCCCGTATTAGATTTGGGTGGATATGAAATTCCTCGACCAAGCGAAGATATACGTGAAAAGCGGCGACGGCGGGCGCGGGTGCGTCAGCTTCCGGCGGGAGAAGTATGTCGAATTCGGCGGGCCCGACGGCGGCAACGGCGGCAAGGGCGGGGACGTTATTTTCGAAGCGGCCTCCAATCTGAACACCCTTATCGATTATCGTTATCAGCAGCATTTTTCGGCCGCGAACGGGCGCGGCGGCGCGGGCCGCAACCGAACGGGCTTGGACGGCAAGGATGTCGTTTTGCGCGTGCCGGTCGGGACGCAAATCATGGACGACGACAAGGAAACCGTTTTGTACGACCTGAACACGGAAGGGCAACGAGTCCTTTTCCTGAAAGGCGGCGACGGCGGTTTCGGCAACGAACACTATAAAACGTCGACGAACCGCGCGCCCCGGCATTATACACCCGGCTATCCCGGTCAGGAGCGGGCGGTCTGGCTGCGGCTGAAGCTGATTGCCGACGCGGGGCTTATCGGCTTGCCGAACGCCGGAAAATCGACGTTCCTCGCCGCGTGCACGGCGGCAAAGCCGAAAATCGCCGATTATCCCTTTACGACCCTGTCGCCCAACCTTGGCGTCGTTGCCGTTGGGAGAAAAAAGGACGGCGCTACTTTCGTTCTGGCGGACATTCCCGGCCTGATCGAAGGCGCGCATCAGGGCTACGGGCTTGGCGACCGCTTTTTGGGGCATGTGGAGCGTTGCCGCGTGCTTCTGCATTTGATCGACGGCACCGACGAAGACGTTGTGACCAACTACAAGACCATTCGCGCGGAACTAAAGGCCTATGGCGCCGGTCTTTCGCGCAAGCCGGAGATCATCGCGCTAAACAAATGCGATGCCATGGACGCGGCCGATATCAAAAAGAAAGTCGCAGCTTTGAAAAAGGCCTCCAAAAAGCCCGTGCATGTCATTTCCGCCGTGTCGCATGAGGGCGTGAACGAGGTCTTGCATCTCATTGCCGAGAAGGTGAAGAAGTAAACGCGTCATTGCGCCCAAGCCCCAAGCGCTTAGCCCCTAGCTCCTAGCCCCTAATCCCTTCAAAAAAGCCTTTGCGCTTTCATCGCCGGATTCGGCGGCTGCTGTGATCAGGCGCAGTCCTTCGGTTTTATCCGCCGGGCCGCCGATGCCCTTGAAGAGCAATAACCCCAGAAGGAAAACGACGTAAGGCGGTTGCGCCCATATGCGCGCCGATAACCCCCATCGCGCAAAGGAATCGAAAGGCTCGGCCAGCTTTCCTTCCAGAAGAGCCTGCCCAAGCCACGAGGCCGATCCCGGGTTGTTCGAAAAAGCCACCGCCGCGCTGTGGAAAATGGCCGGAAGCAAAAGGGCCTCGTTCGATAAGGGCTTGTCCTTGCCCGTTGCGGCTATTTCCGCGCAAATGCTTGTCGCGGCTTTTTCCAGAAAGATGCCGAATTCGTTGAAGGCATTCGGGGGATAATTCTGGCAAATGTGGCTTATCGCGCTTAGTGAACGCGAGGCGATAGCCGTATCAAAGCCGGGGCTGATTTGATGGGCGATGGTGCGGACAATTTCTTCAAGGCCGGGCGCGGGCGCAGAGCCCGAAGATTTTGCCAGCCGGCCCGGCTTGTACGCATTTCCGCACCATAAGGTTTTTTCGTCTACGCCAAGCATGTGTCCAACGAATCCGCGAATGGCCCCGACATCCGAGGCGGAGAGGGAAGGGTGCCTGTCGCCGGTCGCAAAATGTCGCAGCTCTTCGCAAAACGGGTCGCAGCGCTCGCCGGTGCGCAGAAAACCCATCCATTCGTTGGAACCGATAAAGGTCGATGTTCCCCAATCCCATCCTGTCGGATCGCCGCCGTCGATGGCCTGTCGCAAAGTGAGGCCCTCGGGCAAGGGCGCGTCGCTCATAAGCGAGAAGTGCCGCCTGCATAAATCATAATAATGGGCCAGCGTGCGGACAAGCGCGTCGGGCATGGGAAAGTCCGTTTTCGCCCAAAACCGAAGCGCTTTCACAAAATCGCGGAGGCTCACGGTTTCAAAAAGCGTTCGAATGTCCGGGTAAGCCTGAATAAAAGGCAGCGCGAACCATTGCGCCTCGTGCGCCTGATCGCAGAAGACGTCGAAATAATGATCCATATTGATGATGCGGCGAAAATCCCGCGCCTGCCCCAGAAGCTGCAAATCGGCGTGGCAGAAAGGACGGCTCACGCACACGGCTGCCGTCAGGATCGTGTGGTCGAAAAGAAGGGAGTCCGGCGCGCAAAGGCATCGTTCGACAAGGGCGTGCGCGTTCGTCAAAAACGTGCGCAGCAGCGGAAAGGCTTTATCGACGCGCGTGCGCAAAACAAGATCGTCGTCGTCGAACAAGGAAAGCGCGGCATGAAGCTGCGACATTTGAACATCGTTGCTCGTCATGCCCGGCCTGGGAGGGATGGGAAGAACGTCGATGCCGTGCTCAAGCAGATAGGGCTTTAGCTTTGGGTGCTTTTGCTCAAGATCTTCTTCCCAGTCGACAAAAAGGGCGCGGCCAATGATGCCGGCTTCTTTGCCCGCCATGATTTCGTTGAAAACCAAATGGGCTTCGAGAGAACTGCGAACCGTGCCGCAGACGGCGACATTTACGAGAGGCATCGACGAAAAAGTGTTGGGGCAAGGGAAAAGGCAGAGACCCTACCATACTCATATTGGCGGCGCGGGCAAGAGGGGGCTTAAGCTCTTTTCTGTAGAACCATATCCACCCAGGCAACGTCTCTTTGAAGCCATGGCGAGTGGATAAGCGGGGTGCTTAAATCCACCTGAACCGCAAGGTAGCCAAGATGCCGCGTGACATTAACAAGCGTGTCTTGCTTTGCGCCGGAGATGTAGAAGAAGCCGTCTTTCGTCAGGAAATCCCATTGGTGGAGTCCCTCGTAATTCGTGCGGTTTCCTTCCCCCTGGCAATGATGAAGGATGATGTGCCCGCCGGGCTTTGTGACCTCGATCATTTCGTAAATGCATTTCAAAGGGTCGATGCTGTGGTCGAGGCTGTTGCGCGCATGCGTAATATCGAAGGTGTTTTTGGGAAACAGGTCTGAAAGGCTTTCTCCGAAGCCGAACTGCGTCGTGACGGGTCTTTCGACCGGCAGAGGGATGGAATTATAGGCTTCCGCCAGCGGATCGACGGCGACGACCTTGATTGGTTTGCCTTTCCACTTGTAGCCGACTTGCGTCAACGGGCCTGCGCCGACATCGAGAATAACATCGTCACTGCTTTTGATATATTTCGCGATGTAGTCTTGAACTTCCAGATTCGGATCGGCCTGGCGGGTCAATGTAGCCGCGCCGGGGCCGCCCATGAACTCTTTCCACCAGCCGTATTCGCTTTGATAAGCGTTGATTTGGAGAACGTCGAGCGGTTCGAGATTCATACGGATAACTTCAGGTGGGGGCCAGTAAACGCGGAACACCTTAGCTTCCGGTGCGCGCGCCGTCAATTTGAAGAAGACGGCCCATTGGGTATATATCAGCCTTCCCGGTTGATTTGAAACATTCCGCTGCGCAGATAAGAGAAAGAGGGCACTCTATTTTTAGCCCCCCTCTTGAATATTACTGTAAAAAGAACACATTTCAGGTAGAGTCAGGCGTTCCGGGCCGGAAGCCCGGGGCTCGTTCGACTGTTCGATTTCTGTCCCATCTCTATCTAGGTTCAAACATGAAAATGCTTTCCTCTTTCTGTGGCAGGTTCATTGCCGTTTTTTGCGTTTTCGCCGTGACGCTTTCCGCGCCGGCTTTTGCACGCAGCGGCCCGCCGGGATTCGCGGATTTGGCCGAAAAGCTGATTCCTTCCGTTGTGAATATATCGACGACGCAGACCGTTTCTCCACGCGAGGGATTGGAAGGCTTGCCGGAGCTTCAGTTTCCTCCAGGCTCGCCTTTCGAGGAGTTTTTTAAGGACCTTTTGCAAAAGCAGCAGGGCAAGGAGCTTTTGCGCAAGCGCAAGGCGACCGCGCTGGGGTCGGGATTCATCGTCGATCCTTCGGGCTATATCGTCACGAATTTTCATGTGATCGACGGCGCGGATGAAATTACGATTATTTTGCAAGACGATACGAATTTGACCGCTACCGTCGTCGGTTCGGACAAAAAAACCGATCTTGCGTTGCTGAAGGTCAAGCCCAAAGCGCCTTTGACGGCCATTTCATGGGGCGACAGCGACAAGATCCGCGTCGGCGACTGGATTCTGGCGATCGGGAATCCTTATGGGTTTGGCGGCTCGGTAACCGCCGGAATCATTTCCGCCCGCGCCAGGAATATTAATTCCGGCCCATACGACGAATATTTGCAGACCGACGCGCCCATCAACCGCGGCAACTCCGGCGGGCCGATGTTCGACATGGACGGTAACGTCGTCGGCATCAATACGGCCATTATATCGCCCTCCGGCGGTTCGATAGGGCTGGCTTTCGCCATTCCGTCTACGTTGGCGAAGAATATTGTCGAGCAGCTAAAATCGCACGGGCATATCCGGCGCGGATGGCTGGGCGTGCGCATTCAGTCCGTGACTCAGGAAATTGCGGACAGCCTCGGCATGGGGCAGGCCAAAGGGGCCTTGATTTCCAGCGTGTCGCCCGATGGCCCTGCGGCGAAAGCGGGCATTCAAGCCGGCGACGTTATCGTCACTTTTGACGGGAAGGACGTATCCGACATGCATCGCTTGCCGCTTATGGTGGCGGAGACGGATATTGATAAATCCGTCGATGTCGGCGTTTTCCGCAAGGGGCAGACGGTGAAGCTGAAGGTGAAAGTCGGCGAGCTTTCCGCGAAAGAAAGCGCCGATGAGGAGGAAGAAAAGGCGGACAGCAAAAGCCCTGCGCCGCCCGCCGGCGAAAAGGTTGAGGAGCTTGGCCTGACCGTCTCGCCTATTACCGACGTTTTGCGCAAGCGCCTCGATGTCAAAAAAGGCGTGAACGGCGTACTCGTCACGGCCATGACGCCCGACAGCGTGGCGGGGGATCAGGGCGTGCTTGTCGGCGATGTGATCAGCGAAGCGGCTCAGCAGGAGGTTAAATCCGCCAAGGATTTGATCGAACGCGCCAGGCAGGCCAAGAAGGATAACAAGCCGCTGCTTCTTCTCGTCAACCGCAAGGACGAATTGCAGTTTATTGCGATAACGCTGGCGAAGAAGAAGTAAGATCAGGGGTTAGGGGGGCTAGGGGTTACAAGTCGACATATTTTTCGCGTTATTCCCCCCTGATCCGCACCCCCAAGCCCCAAGCCCCTACCTATACATATTCATAGCTTCGCGCACTTCGGCCAGCGTTTGCGCGCCGACGTCCCGAGCCTTGGCGATGCCCTTGTCGAGCGAGGCGCGAACGTAGCCCAGGTCTTTTTCCAATTCCGCGCGACGGGTGCGAAGAGGGCGCAGGAAAGCGTTGAGGCTTTCGGTCAGGTATTCTTTCAGCTTGCCCGCGCCGCCATTGCCGATTTGCTCGGCGATGAGTTCGGGCGGCACGCCGCTCGCGTAGGAGGCGACTTCCAGCAAGTTCGCGACCTGCGGCCTGTTCGCCGGATCGTAGGTGATCAGGCGCTCGGAATCCGTCACGGCGCCTTTGATCATTTTTGCCGTCTCCGATTCCGTCGCTTTTAAAGGAATGGAGTTGTTGCGGCTTTTGCTCATCTTTTTGCCGTCGAGGCCGAGGATCGTCGGAGCCTGGCTTAGAAGGCCTTGCGGCTCGGTGAAGACGGGCCTTTTTCCCGCGTAGCGCGCGTTGAAACGGCGGGCGATGGTGCGCGTCAATTCGATATGCGGCAGTTGATCCTTGCCGACCGGCACCGCCGTGCTTTTGCAAAAGAGAATGTCGGCGGCCTGATGCACCGGATAGGTAAACATCCCCGCGTTTATGCTTGTCAATTTGGCGGCGTCGATTTCGTCTTTCACCGTCGGGTTGCGTTCCAGCTCGGAAATGCTGACAAGGTTCAAAAAGGGCAGGAGAAGCTGGTTAAGCTCCGGCACGCACGAATGCGGGAAAATAAAAACCTTGCCGCTGTCGGGATCGAGGCCCGCGGCGATGTAGTCGAGCGCGAGGTTAAGCGTGCATTCGGCAATGCGGTCGAACACCTCGTGGTCGGTCAAAACCTGATAGTCGGCAATGACGATAAACGTCTCGACCCCCATTTGGGAAAGCCGGACGCGGTTCAGAAGGGAGCCGAACAAATGGCCGATGTGAAGATCGCCCGTCGGTCTGTCGCCAGTCAAGACGCGGTGGCGGCCCGGGTTGTTCTGAAGGTCTGTTTCAAGAGCCTTGCTTCGCTGGACCGAGGCGGCAAACGTGCCGTACGAGAGATTTTCAGGCGTTTCCTGTTCTGTCATTCTGGTAATCCTATTAACTAAAAAACCGGCTCGCCTTCCCCGTTAACAAAAAGAAGGAAAAGCAATGAGGCCGATACTTTAGCGGGATTTCCTAACTTGGGAAATGAGTTTTAGGGCCTTATGCCAAACGAGCGTTGGTATTATACAGTTTATGTTGGTTTTCGTGGCCCGAGGTGGTATTCGCAAGGCATATAGCGGCTTTTCGAGAGAATGAGGGGAAAAATGTTTCATCTGACGAGTGAAGATTTTCGTTTGAAAACCGGCCTTGCCGAGATGCTTAAAGGCGGCGTCATTATGGACGTGACCAACGCCGAGCAAGCCAAGATCGCCGAAGACGCAGGCGCTGTCGCCGTTATGGCTTTGGAGCGCGTGCCCGCGGACATCCGCAAGGAAGGCGGCGTTGCGCGCATGGCCAACATCGGCGTGATTGAAAAAATCATGGAAGCCGTTTCCATTCCCGTCATGGCCAAGGCGCGCATCGGGCATTTCATGGAAGCGCGAATTCTGGAAGCTTTGGGAGTCGATTATATCGATGAAAGCGAGGTTTTGACGCCCGCCGACGAAGAGCATCATATCAATAAAACCGCTTTTAAAACGCCGTTTGTCTGCGGCGCCCGTAATTTGGGCGAAGCTTTGCGCCGCATCGGCGAAGGCGCGGCCATGATCCGCACCAAGGGCGAGGCGGGATCGGGAAATATCGTCGAGGCCGTTCGCCACATGCGCACGATCATGAAGGAGATGAAACGCCTTACCATGCTCGGCAAGGAAGAATTGGCGCACGAAGCCAAAGAGCTTCAATCGCCTTTGGAGCTTGTGGAATGGGTGGCGGAAAACGGGCAGCTGCCCGTGCCGAATTTTTCGGCCGGAGGCATTGCGACGCCCGCCGATGCCGCGCTTGTCATGCAACTGGGCGCGCAGTCGGTGTTTGTCGGCTCGGGGATATTTAAGTCGGCCGACCCTGTCGCGCGCGCGACGGCCATCGTGCAGGCGGCCAAGAATTACAACCAACCCGCGAAACTGCTTGAAGTTAGTCGCGCATTAGGCGATGCTATGCCCGGACTCGATATTGCGAAAATCCCCGAATCGGAGATGCTGCAAAAACGCGGGTGGTAAGGCTTCAAACGGTGCGCTGAATCATGAAAAAGGTTGGTATTCTGGCTCTTCAGGGCGGTTTTACGGCTCATGAGATCGCCGTTTCCCGCGCGGGGGCCACGCCGCTTCTGATTCGCGAGGCGAGGGTTCTTGATCGCATAGACGCCCTTGTCATTCCCGGCGGCGAAAGCAGCACGATGCTGAAGCTTATGCGTTATGACAACATGATGGAGGCTTTGGAAAAATTCGCGAAGGAAAAGCCCATTTTCGGCACCTGCGCGGGAGCCATTCTCATGGCGAAGGAAGTTTCGAACCCGTCGCAGCAAAGCCTTGGCGCGATGGATATCGACGTGCAACGCAACGCCTATGGCCGGCAGAACGATAGCTGCATTGTGACGATTGAGCCGGAAGACGAAAATTTCAAGCGCACGATTGCCGACAAGCTGGAAGCCGTTTTTATCCGCGCGCCCATTATTCGCCGCACCGGCAAGGACGTGAAAGTCCTTGCGCGCTACAAAGGGAATCCTGTGCTGGTCGAGCAGGGGATGCACATGGCCGCCACCTTCCACCCCGAACTCTCCGCCGCCGACAGCATCCACGCACTGTTTTTGAAGAAGGTGGGGTAGGTGAGGGTGAAACTTACTGTCTCGCAAACTTAATCAAGGGATCAAGGTCGTGGCTATCCGCTGCGCGCAAGGCATCTATGTATTGACGCCTTACGTCGCCGACGTTTTGGAGATTAATCCTTCCCCATGTGAATCTGGATTGTTCAAGTCTTACGACAAGGACGTCCGCAGCCAGCCTGGACCAACGCCCATTTCCATTAGGGAAGGGGTGTATGACAACTAGCCTATGATGAAAACGAACGGCGATTTCATCGGGAGTATACGTTTCATTGTCTATCCAATAACGAGCATCGTTAACTAACTGGCGCATATCCGGTTGAATGCGCCAGACTTCCACGCCCAGATTCCGTGCTGTTGTGCGATATTCTCCCGCCCAAGCCCAGACATGGCCGAACATGCGCTTATGCAGGCGGCATAGAAATCCTTCGTCCAGCGCATTACGTTTGCGCTGAAATACCCACTGATCGGCTTGGAAAATATTTTTCTGCTCAAGTTCATTAAGTTCCTGACGTAATGTAATGTGGGTGGGGATTATCCCGTTCCGTTCGTCGGGAGTCAAAGGTGTCGCGCTATCATCTCTGCCGCTTAAATCTTTCATTTATCATTCCATAACCGTGAAGGCTTATTCAAAAGTTCTTGAATCATTTTGTCGCGCATCTCTTTCTGCGTTTTAGAGTCGCGCACGGATTGATCCTCTAGGAACATCGTTTGCTGAACGGCAGCCAACTTTTTTGAGGCAACATATTCGGCGCGTTGCCTAACCCTTTTGGCTAGCGGCTGTTCGGGGACAAGGGCATAGACGACTTGGCACCCAAGGGCTTCTGCCGCTCGCTGAAGAGAATGGAGAGTTATATTCCCTGTGAGTTCGGCTTTTTCCATTTCCGTAATGCGTGGTTGTGCCACACCAATCCTATCGGCCAGTTGCTTGGCCGTCATGCCAAGAGCATCGCGAATGGCGCGTAACCACCCATTAGGCGGCCGCGAGGCCGATATGAGCGGCGTCAAGGTCTTGAAGCGATTATCAAGGTGGCGAATGGCAGCTTTCATAATATAAGATATATCATATAATATATGAATAAATATATAAGAAAATTCTTATATACATATCAATAAAATGCGATGCTAATCTCTCTATCCCTTATTCCTTCTCCATTGTGCATTGGAGGGGGTGTTGAGCCTGTCGCGCCGAAGACATGACCTGCATGACTTTTGTTTCCGCGACCTCATAGGTGTAAACGCCGCAAAGCCCGCTGCCGCTGTTGTGAACCTGCAGCATGATTTTCATCGCTTCCTCATGCGGCTTATTGAAAAACACTTCCAGCACCTGGATGACGAAATCCATCGGCGTGTAATCGTCGTTCATAAGCAGGACTTTATACATCGACGGCTTTTTCGTCGCAGGGCGCGTTTTAACCGCCACGTCGCCTTTCGGCGATGAAGAGCCATCGTCGTTCCCTGCGGAAAAGCGTTCTTGAGAGAAAAAAGCCATAAGCGATTATAGAATGGATTTTGCATTATACCAACAAGCCAATGAAATGAAGCTTTATATTCAGGCATTCCTTGGTTGATTGGAGCGCCCCGGAAAGCACATCAGCTTATGCTCGTAACAGCATCATTGAAGTCCCCGCAGTCAGAAACAGCATGTTGACGCAATGCCCAACAAACGCAGGGGAGCGCAACCACAAGGGGAGAATTAACCTTAAGAAAAAGTCCAGGGGTAAGAGGTCATTTAATTTTGACGTGATGTCGTATGGAGTTTATGTTTTAAAAATATGACAAAGCCAGCGAAAGTACTTGCTAAGGCACGAGGTGATTTAATCGTGGAACTTTGACGACAGGATTTATCGTCGTAATAGTCCCAACAACGAGGAGAGAATTATGGCAGCCGTTTACAATGACAGGGATTGGTATGCAAAGGAATTTCGCCCCTTTTTTGGCGATTTGCGGGAGAAGACCGATCGGCTTCTAAATGAAATATATTTCAAAGATATGCCCCAGGTGAAGTGCGATGCGGCTGCTCAAACTTTATTCGACAATTATCTGAAAAACATACCGGAAGGCAAGAACGGGCTTCCGGGCCTTACTTATATCGTCGATTTTCTTCGGTACAAAAAAAGGGAGGAGACCACGCGCACGCCGTCTTTGCTTGATAGGAGTAAAAGCGATCCTTTAATCCGCCTGACGGCGCGGGAGATTGTCATTCGCGCAAATCAAACGGAAGAAGCCGATCCAGAGTGCCTTCTCGCCCTGCGGACAATCGAAAAAATCGACAGCAAAGGATTTTATTGGAAAGAGGATCTTGATAGGGATATGGCCGTGGAATTGGTGCTGGCCAAAGTAAAGCATCTTTCCGAGGAACCGAATATTTACGACCGCATGGACGAGTATGTTGAAGCGGCTGAATTCGCGCAAAGTTATTCTCTTTATATCAATGACCAGCCATGGCAAACGACAAGCATGCGACAAAACCTCAACGCCAAAAAAACGATCAATGAGGCGGCAGAGGGCATTTTGTCGGGCGTGGAAGACGAGCGCGCTTCAAGCGCCTTCCACAACCCGGTTTTTTTAGCCGAAATAGCAAAGACGCTGGTATCCGCAGACGATAACAAAACGCATGCCTGGTATGCCTCCCTCCCCAAAAGCGAACACAAGGAAAGCCATTTGCAGGACTTTTATCGTCTTGAAAGGCAGCGCCAGAATTTGGAGGAAGCCGTCGTTCAAAAATTCACCGAAAAAGTTTCGGGGCTTGATCTGGAGTCGCAGGCCAGAGTCTTTTGTATCGCCAACGGTAAATTCTCAATCGGAAGATTCCGGGTTTCGCCTCTCTTCCCGATCATTGAAAAGGGTTTAAGCGAGCTAAGAAACCATAGGCCGCCGCTTAGCTGTTTTGCGGCGCCCGTTCAGGGCCTCGGCCTCGGCTCGAACCAATAAGTTTGTCTCACGGCTGGAGCTCACGGCCGTTTTTTCGCGATAAGAGTATT
Organism: uncultured Rhodospirillaceae bacterium; assembly: GCA_964453225.1. Taxonomy (GTDB): domain Bacteria; phylum Pseudomonadota; class Alphaproteobacteria; order UBA9219; family UBA9219; genus CAIXLI01. The sequence continues at coordinate 80,936 of CAYVNS010000004.1, read as the reverse complement.
CTTTCGCGCGCGTCGTTTGCCGTCCGTGGTTGCGAAGCGGGGATTGCCGCCCGGCGCGACACTGGCGAAATCGGGCGGGCCCTTTGGTGCGTTTCTTCTTGGGTTCTGCGTTCGCCCAAGGCTTTCTGTAAACTTTCTTCTTGTGCGCGTTCGTATAATTTTTGACGAGCCACATAGTTTTTTTCGGGAAGGTCGGGTTGCATCATCAGATCAAGATACCTCGACACGCGTTCACGCCGGGTCAGCTTCTTGCCTTCGAAATTGGCGGGCGGCATGTCGTCTCTGATAATTTGGTGCGACTGAACCAGCAGGGTGCCGGACTCCGAAATCAGATGATTGATGCCGCCGGAGAAAAAGGCGTTGTAAATGCAATTGATGGCTGCGCCTGTCATTTTTATGGGGCGCATGTAGCGCAGGCGCGGCATCGCGTCTCCCAGAGAGCCGCAAACCGAGGCGGCGATGGGAAGCGCCATGCCGATGGAGGCCGGATCGCCGCTTAGAAGCTGTCCCATATTGATCAAAGGATCCATAACGCCAAAGCCCGAAAACACGAACGCAACGGTGGCGGCGGCGAAACCAAGGGCGCGAACGCCTCGTTGCGCGTGAGTCATTGTCGGCTCGCCGGTAACGGGATTCGTTTTCGAGGCAAAATACAGTCCGCGAACGGTGGCCATGGACATGGAGACGATGCCGCCCAATGCGGCATGAATGCCGGCCATGGCTAGCAGGCCGAATTGAACCGCGCTTAACGCGGGATAGGCGCTGAACTGCATAAGCTGCGCGCGCACGCTTTTCTGAGTCAGCGCGTTTAATCCTATGACCATGCCTGCGAAACCAACGATCTGGGAGGCTCCGAACAAGCCGATGCTGCTTAATGAAGAGAGACTGCCGACAGGATTTTCGCCGAAAAGGGCGGACACGGCGAACAAGCCGGCGCCAAGCAGGGCGGCGTTACGATTAATGCTGCGTATGCTTTTATTTATCGCAGGAAGGATATTTTCCGCCGCCATGCTTGTGATAAGCCTAATATGCAAAGACAATATGAGTTCGCGTTATCGCTATTATAACAGCATTTCCCGGTGCGTTTTTGAGAATATTACTTTCAAACTAACCCACATAACATGCTGTATTACATCGTAATTCATAGGCAGAAAGCCTTAATGCCTTCATGAAACTATTTCCGAGTGATATACTGGTCGCATTTATTAATCCATATTTCGGATGCCTATGAACAGGAAAGTTTATCACGGCTCGACGAGAATGGACCTTCGCCGAATACTGCCTAACCAAAGGGATCATGGTAAGCCCTATGTATATGCCGCTATAGATCCGCTCATTGCTCTGTTGTTTGTTACCAATCGGTCTAAATTTTTCGGCGATTTCACGTTAACTTTCGGCCGCGATCCGTATTCGGGCGGACAGGTGTTTCTTTGTGAAAGGCATGCCGGTGCTTTTCAACAAGCCTACGGAGGGGCTTCAGGAAAATTATATATTCTAAACAGCGCGACTTTTTTGGAAAAACAAACGCCGTGGCCTGAAGAAGTCGTTTCTCCAGTTGCCGTTGTGCCGCGCAAAGAAGTGTACCTCGACAATATGCAAAGCATTCTTCAGGAAAGGATAGATAAAGGCGTTCTGATTTTGCATACGCATCCTGACAGACCCCGATTTATTCCGGGAGACGATGAAGATTATGTCTATAGAGCTGTCATGAATCACCAAGATGGAAAACCGAATAATGGGGCATTGCTACAGCGGCTTCACCCCGAGGCGTATAGCACGGCATGCGCTTTGTTAAACGACGCAACCCTGCGAGCCGAGCGCCTGGAAAGATGGTATGGGATGTATGGCGAGGCGCGCGTTAACGCAGACTATGCGAGAGCCTTTCCGGAAGATTTATGCTTCCGTCCGGACTTCAGGGGAAAAACTAAGTCCCCTTCGCGCGGGCCACGTAGGTGAGAGTAAGCTTGCAAGTTTTTAAACGCTGCCGGTTCTGACTGGTGCGAGAAACGAGTGTTGCTCCAGATGTTTATATCATTGCAGCAATCACTACTCGCAGGCGCTTAATATTTGACGATAGCAACCAGCGATCCGGCCCATGCCGCGAGCGCGACCAGTATCAGCCCCGGCACGACCCGAAGCGCGAAGGAATTTCCGCCGTTTGTGCGCGCGAAAATGAGCTTGCTGACGGTGTTGGTCGAAAGGCCTGCGAGGATTGGAATAACCGCGTCCGCGGCGCTCATCTTGCCCGAAGCGACCAGCGAAGCGACGGAAATGGCGGCGGCGTGCGTATCGACGATGCCTGCGACGGCTGCGGCGACGATGACGCCGGTTTCTCCGAACCATTCGCGCAGCGCCGCAGAGGCAAGCATAATGCCCGCAAGTATGGCCGCAAAGATCACAGCCGTTGAGAATTTAAAGGCGTCGCCGGGTTGGGGTTCGCTCTGCGTTTTTTGCCTTATGGCGATGATCGTGAAAACGGCCCCATAGGCAACAGCGGCGATTCCTGCGAACAGAAGGGATGGGGTCAAGGCCTTAAGCGCGGGCAGGCTCGTCATGCCCACGACGGCCGCCATTTGAATGATCGTCGCCACGGTGGAGAGCACGGCGCCCGCGACCGCGCTGGAAAGAATGCCCGGCGTCTGCGCAGCGCGCGCGCCCATCGCGCCGATGGTCGCGGTGCTTGAGATAAAGCCGGAGGCAAGGCCTGCGATCGGGAGCCCGAAGCGCGGCCCAAGCGTGCGCACCGCGATATAGCCCGCGGCGCTAATGGCCATGACAAGAATGACAACAAGCCATATTTTGTAAGGGTTGAAGGCGCCGTACGGCCCCATCGGCTCGTTGGGAAGAAGCGGAAGAACGACAAGCGTCGCGCTGGCGAATACCAAAGCGTCGTTGATTTCTCCATCCGTCAGCACTTTATGCACAAAATGATGAAGGATCGTGCGCGATACCAGCAGAATGGCGGCAGCGACCGCAATTCCCGCCGCCAAAGCCGGCTGCCGCATGGAAAGGCCGCCCAGCAGAACGATAAGAATCAGGGAAACTTCTGTCGTCAGGCCGGGGTCGTCTTCGTTCGTGCGCCAATAGGCAAGCGCCGTTAAGACGATGACGCCAAGCATGGTGACGGCAAGAGCCAGTTCGCCGCCGACGATGACGCTGACGGCGCCGGCAAGGGAAGCCATCGTAAAGGTGCGAATGCCAGCCGCCGTGCGTAAGGTTCCCTCGCCCTTGCGGCGTTCCCGTTCGCCGCCTATCAAAAGGCCGATGCCAAGGGCTGTGGCAAGATTAAAAATAATCGGGTCGAGGTCGGTCATATTCCCCCCGTTTCGCATAGGAAAGGCCGCGAAGAGCGCCTACCGACATTATCCGCATGGTTGAGCTTGCGTCAATCCAACATCGTTTCGCATTCCTGAAGCGCCCCCTTCGGGGGTCGTGAAACCCTCTATCGCGCGTACGTAAGCGAACGTCCTTCGATAGGGGCATTTCCGGCTGCAATTTGACTGCGCGGAGGCGGCTGGATATTTTCGGTTTCCATTGCCTTTTCAATTCCGGCGCAAAGCAACTTCTCGGCTTTGCTTCCCCAAAGAGAAAGCCCCATGATGCCGACGTTGCAGGGAAGCTTTAGCGGAGCATAGTCGGATCCAAGACAACTCTCATTAAAACAAGGGAAAGCGCCAATCGCTCTTCTCTTGCCGGAAATGCGCGTGCGGTTGATGGGTTGCCATCCGTCAAGCTCGCCCTTCAGGAAAGAAGAATTATTTCCTTTGTGCGCCGCATATCCAAAACAAACGGCGGTAACCGCATTGAAAGGAACGCCCAAAGTCTTTGCGGCATGCTGCTCAATTTCGGTAATCGGCGTTCTCATTTTCTCCGCGCCGCTCGAACGTAGCTCAAAGGGTTTATTATTCTCTCTTACAGCCAGGGAGGACGAAAAATAAAGAGTGGCGCATTCATCGATGGCCGGATTTTGTTTTAGCATATAGCTGTGAGATGTTATTTCCGAAACGTCGGGAAAAGAACTCCCCATCATAAGGCTGAGTGTGGCCAAGCCTTTTTCCGCAAGGACGCGCCGCGTATTATATTCGGCCATCGTCTCGTCATATTTTTCACGCGCGCCCAAACGCTCAGCCACGGCTCCGAAGCGATCCGAGGGAACGGAAAACTTAAGCACGCATCCCTGATTAAAGATGTTTTCTATTTTAGCTCCGGGAATAAAGGCTTCGGAATTTCCATTGAATTCGGGAATTTTTTTATGACTTCTTTTACAACCGAAGGTCTTTCCCCTCTGCGGGGGCTAACATTTAAACTGTGCCTTGGTCCGTCAAGGGAAACATCAAGAATAGCCTTATTTGAAAGTAATAATTGTTCCCAAACCGGCTTGAAAAAGTCTCTGAAGCTGCGTTTGTGTGCTCCAACGAATATAGGTTGGATCCAGATGGGCCATCGTTAAATTCGTCATGAAAAATTCCCTTCAGGCTTATTAGGAAAAGAACAGAGCAAGCGACGCAAGATTCTTACGGGAATTTCCTATAGCCGTCAATTTTCTAATAGCCGAAGTTTTGCCAATTCATGCTTAACGCGAAATAACTTGTTAATAAGGGCAACCCCTGCTTTGCTTCTTGAAAAGATGGATTCTTGCCGCCGGACTGGATGCAGTTGGGGATGTATGGTTAAAACAGTTATTCTTTTCGCATTGGGTTTTATTGGCTGGGCGTGTCCCGCCATTGCGAAACAATGCCCTTCTTATACCGAGCCTCAAATTGCCGTTACAAAATTTATGGCGGAGCCACAGTATTTCAATAACCTTTCGCTGGACCAGCTTAAAGCCCTCAGGAAAGGAAAAGACTCGCCCCAGGCGCGCATCGGAGGCCTGACAAGGATGCAGCCCCATATTACCGGAAAAGGCGTCATTAACTTCGCGCTCTTGCCCGACCGGACGGTTTGCGCGCAGTTTGCGCAATACGATTTCAACATCGAGATTCCGGAAGTCACGGTCTATGTTGCGCGGGAATTTTCGGCTTCGTCGTGCAGCTATGATGCCGTTCTCGAACATGAAATGAAGCATGTCGACGCGGCGAAGGCCTTTCTTCCTCGCTATGCCGAAAAAGCGTCAAAGCAATTAAAGGAATACTTCCGGCAGCTTGGCGTCGTGTATGCCCATAGCGAAGAAGAGGCGCGAAAAATCATCGCTATTAACGACGAGAATCTCAACAATTATCTTAAAAACCTGGGCAATGAATTTTTGACGAACACGGTCGACACACCGGAGGAAAAAAAGCGCATCGCGAATTCCTGCAACGGGGAAACAAAGCGTATTTTTGAACAGGCGGGTGAAGAATTGGAATAGGGCAGGGGCTGTTGTTGTTTCTCTTAAAAGCTCATTCTTTAAAGAGAGGAAACCACATGCTTTTGAATTCCGCTTTTCAGGAAAAGGCATTGCCCCTCGCCCGTTAAGCGGCAATTACAACAATGTTACCTGCTTGGCTTATTCGAATTCATGCTCCTGCATGAAGGCGCGAATTTCCGCATCCAGCCATTTATGCTGATAAAGGATGTAGAAATGCCCCGGGCCTTCCCAAAGCACGAAATCCATATTGGGGAAAAGCGAGCGCAGCTTTTCTTCAGTATCGGGCTGGGTGTCTTTCGATTGCGCGTAAACGGCCAGCGTCGGCGCCAAAACTTGCTTTTCCGGCCACGATTTATATTCAACGAAGTGCGCCATGGAGGAATTACGAGCTTTGCGGGGGGTGTGCAGTATGGTCGACTGAACTTCATCCTTCGCCCATTCGGGAGTCAGGCGCCCATGCATGTTGTCGATAAACTGGCGCGTGTACTGTTCGCCTTTGGGGCCGTGAAATTTCCGCACAAAGGTTCTCGTTTCCTTGGCCCACTGAGCCTTGCCTTTGGCATCGCGCGGCGGAAAGAGGAAAGCCCCGTCGGCCAAAACGATGCCGGCCACTCTTTCCGGCGCCATCAAAGCGACGTGGCGGACGACATTTGCGCCCATGCTATGCCCGACCAAAACGGCGCGCCCGACGCCGGCATGATCCAGAACCGCCAAAACGGATTTGGCCATATTGATTTGCGAATGATGTCCTTTAGGAGAACTGCTTGTGCCATGGCTCGGCAGGTCGAGTGCAATGACCCGATAGTCGTCCTTCAAATCGCGGATTTCGTTGCGCCAGAAATCAATCCGGCCTCCCCAGCCGTGCACAAAGACGATAGGAACATTGCCCTTGCCTTCGTCAATGTAGTGTATTTTTGCGTTTTTCAGAGTCGCCGATCGATAGATGGGAGCGGAAACGTCTTCCGTCGTCGCGCATGAAGCGAAGCCAAAAAGAGCGAAAGACAGAAGAAAGAGGCGGAAAGCACGCATGGCTGGAATCCTTTTTAAGAAAGAACAGGCATGAAAGCCCAAAGCGAGGCCCAAATAATGCGCTTTCGCTTTTGATTCGGCAATATCGTTACTAGGCGCCGCTTCTGTAAATCGCTTCGTTGGAGTTTTTAACGGCTTCGCGAATGGCGGTTTCAACTCCATTAGGGCGATCCAATAGCGCAAGGTACTTGCCGACGACGGCGGCAAAAAGCTTGTTTTGGCCTATATCGCCAAAAATTTCGGCAACGCCGAAAAGAGATGAGGGATCATTGCCGCCTTCGCGCGCCTTCTTTTGAAGAATCTCCGCCATGGGGTGATCGAAAAAAACCGCTTCGCCTTTTTCATTTGTTTCGGCGCGGCAGCGGCGCATCCATGCGGCAACGCTCAAAGCGCGCAAATCAATCGGCAGGCCAAGCTGTAATTGATCGCGCGCCGTATTCAGAACATTTTTAATCGGCCCTTCCTTTGTTGTCCGCGCAACTACGTCTTTTAAGGACGTATTGGCGCAGCGATCGATAAGCTCTTTCTTGTAAGCCTCAAGATCGACGGTCGGAAGCGGTTTCAGCGTCGGCTGCGCTTCATTTGTCATGATCGTGGCCATGAATTCCCGGAAAAGGGGAACCTGCATGGCGTCGTCAAAAATTTTATAGCCTTTTAAGTCGGATAAGTGGCCGACGCCAAAGCGGCTGGCATTAAGCAGGCGCAGTTTCATCATTTCGAACGGCGCAACGTCTTCGGCAATTTTTACAAGACCCAGCTTTTCCCATGCCGGGCGTCCATTGGGAAACTTGTGCCCTTCCAAAGCCCACGAAATGCTTGGCATAGGCTCTGCGGGAACGGCGGCCAAATCTTGCAGGCCGAGCCGCTTTTCCACAAGCGACAAAAAATCCGGCGTCGTTTTCGGCACAATACGGTCAACCATGCTGTTGGGAAAAGTCAGCTTGGAATCCAAAGCGGGCAAAAGCGCCGGATCGGCTTTTTCGACGAACTGGCGGAAAGTGGTTTTCAAAAGATCGCCGTTATGTTCGATATTGTCGAGGTTCATCACCGCAAAGCCGGGCAAGCTTTTCCGCTCGCGCAGGCGAAGGCCATGCAGCAGATAGCCCAAAATTGTTTTGGGCGATGCCTTCGGGTTCAAATCGTTCTGGATATCCGCGTTTTCAAGGTTCAGGCCGCCTTCGGCGTTGCGCAGGGAGTGCTGCGTCTGCGGCGTGATGGTCAGGCTTACGATGCGCGTTTCTTCTGCGGCAATGCGTTCAATCACCGCTTGAGGATCGGACGGGCCAAACATGAACGACATGATCGCGCCGGCTATAAAGGCCGTCTTGCGGATTGATAAGCGCGGAACGGTCGGAGCGATGGATATTGATGAGGACGATGCCGTAATCAAAAGCGCTTTCATCCCCCGCCTGCAAAAGTTGATGTGTTTTCAACGCTGTTAAGGCTGGGAAAAAGTTCCCATAGCCGATATGCAGATGGCCCGGCTTAAGCTTGCTTCGGTCGTAATTCGGAACGTCAACTGAAAGGCCGTTGGGTGCTGTGAATGATTTTAATGCTTTTGATGAGAGTCGAAGCATGGTTGCCCATTGTTAGAAATTTCTGTAAGTGGGATAATTACTTGTAGCCGATAAGGACTTACTAAGAGTTTTTAATCTACAGGGAGCACGAAGTTTTAGGAACGAAGAAATGACCCAATCGAAAGCAATGCTTGTGGCCGTTGCTGCCTATTTCCTTTGGGTCGTGTACGACACCACAATAAAATTGGGTCAGCAAGCTCCTGTTTCGCCGTATCTTATAATGGTTATCGTGGGTTCTGTAAGCGCTGCCTGTATCACGGCTTTTTCATTCTTAACCAATACAACGGCTCGCCTTCGCCCTACGCGCTTGCGTGAACAATCGTTCACTGCGATTTTCGCGACCGGAACGAGCCTTGCAAATATGATCGCTCTTAAACATGTCCCATTAACGCTTTTCTATGTCGTCTTTTTTACATCGCCTTTAATCATTGCCATTCTTTCAGCTTTTTTAAAACATGAGACTTTGTCGCCCCTAAAGATTATGTGCCTGGTTGCGGGATTCTTTGGAACAGTTCTAGCTATTGGCATGCCGAGTGGGTACGGCAGCACCGTCGGTTATATCGCCATATTCTTTGGCGTGATGTGTTTTTCTTTGCGGGCTATTTCCATTCGTCAAATGGCAAAAACCGTTGCCGCGGAAAGCACGCTTCTCCTCTGCAATATTTTCATCGCCATTGCCGGGATAATTGGGGTTCTTTTGCATCCAGGGGCAGGAATCGTCGACGTAAAAGCGCTCCCCATTTTTTTCGCCAGCGGCCTTTTTTCCGCTATTGGCAGTATCCTCTATTTCCGGGCGCTCCAAAACACGGCTTCGACGAATATTGCTCAGCTTCATTACACTCAGATTGTTTTTGGAGCGGTTTTCGGATATCTGCTTTGGAATGAAGTCCCATCTTTAAATTTTATTGTCGGGGCTATCGTTATTATTGCCTCCGGCGTGCTCATCGCGGCTCAAGTTAAAAAAACCGAGTTAAACGGTTAGCCATCACAATAATTCTGCGCGATTGAAGAAGCTCTCGGCTACGCCGATCTCGCCCAGTTTAACGTGCGCAATTAAAACGAACCAAAAGCCGTTCCCAGCGCGATAACCGCGACCAGCGCGAAAAGGGGGCCGGGCACGATGGCGAAAAAGATGTCTTTGTAGGCTTCTTTATGCGTCATATTGGCGATATTCAGCAGCGTAATCACCGCGCCGTTATGAGGCAGCGTATCCAGCCCGCCGGTGGCAATGCTCGTTACGCGGTGCAGAAGTTGCGGATCGATGCCGGCCACTTTCGCGGCCTCTATGTAGTGACTGCCCAAAGTCTGCAGGGCAACGCTAACGCCGCCGGATGCCGAGCCGGTAATGCCCGCAAGAACGTTGACCGCGACGCCCAAAGAAACAAGCACGTTTCCGTTGCCGATATTCAAAACGAAATCGCGCAAAATTTCGAAAGCGGGCAGGCCGGCGATCACCGCGCCAAAGCCAACCATGCTCGCCGTGTTGAACACCGGAAGGACCGAGGCGTTCGAACCGCCGTCAATGCTGCGGCGAATGGACTTAAAATGGTTGCGGTTCAGGGCAACAAGAGTGCCGATGCCAAAAAACAAAGCCGACAGCGTGGACCAAACGCCCAACACGGCGGATAACTTTACGCCGCCGAATTCCGGTCGGGTTAAATAGCTCAAATCAAGCGAAGGCAATATATGTTGGCTGAAAGCGAAGTTGGCGATGATAACGACGATAATCGGCAAGAGAGCCGACGCGAGGGATATTCGGCGGTGATGCCCTTCGGCGGCGACATCAAGCTCCATAATATCAAAGCCTTCGGCCTCTGCGTGTTCGCGCGCTTCCCAATTCACGTCATGAATCTTGTCGCCGTGACAGTGTCCGTAGCCTTGGCCGGCTTTTTTCGCTTTCAAGGCTTGGGATTGAATCCAGATATAGCCCGTCAACAGCATGATCGCCGAGGCGATAAGGCCGAGGACGGGAGCCGCAAAAGGCGTTGTTCCAAAATAGGGGGTGGGGATGGTGTTCTGAATGGCGGGGCTGCCGGGCATGGCCGTCATCGTGAACGTGAAGGCCCCAAGCGCAATGGTGGCCGGCAAAAGGCGTTTCGGTATCTTGCTTAGATGAAAGACATGGGTGGCGATCGGATAGACCGCAAAGGCGACAACGAAAAGAGAAACGCCGCCATAAGTCAGTAAGGCGGAAGCAAGGACAATCGCGAGCATCGCATGTTTTTTCCCCAATTTTGTGACGACCCACATGGCGATGGTCTGCGCCGCGCCGCTGTCGTCCATCAATTTGCCGAAAATCGCGCCGGCAAGGAACAAGGGAAAAAACGAAATGATAAAAGCGCCGGTCGCCTTCATAAAAATTTGCGTATAAATGGCGAGAAGCGTGCTTTCCCCGGCGAACAAAGCGGCAAGCAGGGCCAAGGCCGGCGCCAGAACAAGAACCGAAATGCCGCGGTAAGCCAAGTAGATCATCAGGCACAAAGCCAAGAAAATGCCAGCGAGGCCGATCATAACTTCCCCTTTTATCGTGAAGGGAAAAGTATCGGCATATTTTATTAATAAGTTCCTTATGCTAACCGTTTTATGAAAAGAAACGCGCGGTTATTAAACACTTGGTAATGTCTGTTTAATTTTCTTCATCTCCTTCCATGGGTCTGAACGGCGAAGTCTCGACGCGTGTTCAATGGTAAAATCCTGCGCGGTTTTTAACGAGGCCATATCGCGCCACGCCAAGGGCATGGCGACGGGCGCGCCGGGTTTGGCGCGGGTCGAGTAGGGGGCGATGGCGCTTGCGCCCTTCCCGTTGCGTAGATAGTCGATATATATTTTTCCCGTGCGCTTGTTCTTGCGACTGTTGGACGTGAACCTGTCGGGCGAGAAGTCGACCATGGTTTGCGCAAACAGCCGCGTGAAATTCTTGACCTCGTCCCAGCTTGGTCCTCGATCGATGGGCACAACGACGTGAAGACCTTTGCCGCCGGTTGTTTTCAGGAATGAGGTGAGCTTCGCTTTTTTTAAATTGTCGCGAATGTCCGAAGCGGCTTTTTTAACGGCCTCGAAAGGCACGTCCGGCCCGGGGTCGAGGTCTAAAACAAACTGATCCGGCTTGTCGATAGCGTCTGCCGTCGCGTTCCACGTATGAATTTCAAGCGCGTTCATCTGTACAAGCGATATCAGGCCCGCCAGATCCTCGATCATCAGATAGGCTTCTTTTTCCGCGCCGACAAAGACGGGCTTGACCTTGGGCGTGAACATATCGATGCCGTGCCGCTGGAAAAAGCACGGCTTTCCTTCGCCTTGCGGGCAACGCACAAGGCTGATCGGCCTTCCCACAATATGCGGCAGCATCAACGGCGCAACCTTTTCGTAATAGGCTATCAATTCGCGTTTCGTAATCGTCGCGCCGGGATAAAGCATTTTGTCGGGGTGGGAAACCGAAACGCCGGCCATCGTCTCGCGCTTGCCCCCCGATCTTGCAAGAGGGGGATCGGTCGGGTCGACGGTCTCTGCGGGTTTCGGCTTTTCCATCACGACTTCCTTGGCCGGTTTGTCTTCGCGCAAGCCCTGAAAGGAAGGATGGCGCATCGAGCCGTCAGGCGTCCATTCGAAAAAGTGGACTTGCGCAACCAGTTCCGGCTGAACCCATGTTGCGCCGCGTTTGGCGGCGGTGGATATGTTTTTGAAGGACGGCGTTTTGCGCTCAATCTTGCGCAAGCGTTTGAGGAGCGCCACCCCCTCGCTTTGGGAAAAGCCGGTGCCGACCTTTCCGGCAAAAAGTAAATCGCCGCCCTTGTAATAGCCCATCAGTAAAGCCGCGAGCATGGCGGGATGTTTGGGTTGCGTCGTAAATCCGCCGATAACCAGCTCCTGCTCCTTGACGCATTTCGATTTCAGCCAATATTCGTTGCGCCCTGAATAGTAAGGCTTGCCGAGCCGCTTCGAGACCACGCCCTCCATCGCCATAGAGCAAAGCTTGGCCAGCATCTTGTCGCCGGGCCCCTCGAAATGCTCGCTGTAGTGTATCCAGTCCAACGGCTTGCGCAGAAGGGTTTGCAGTTTTTCTTTCCGCTCGGACAGCGGCAACCCGGTCAAAGGTTCGCCATTAAGAAACAACGCATCAAAAAGATAATAATGCAGCCGCTCCTGCCTTCCTTTGCCAAGCGGATTTTGCATGCCGTGAAACGACATGGTGCCATCGTCCGCAACGCTTACGATCTCGCCGTCCAGAAGGGCATTGTCCACGCCCAGCCGGGCAAGTTGGCTTGCGATGTTGGGATATTTTTCCGTCCAGTCCTTATTATGGCGCGTGAGCAATCGAACGATGCCGTTTTGGATATGCGCCTGAATACGAAATAGGGGCGCTCGTAAAGGGCAATGGGAATGTCGTCGATCTTCACGAACGTATCCAGCGCCAGCATGTCGCTGGAAGGCAGTTTGATGTCCGCGATCTCCTGCGGCTCAAGCTCCACTATGCCATCGCCCGTGTCATAGGCTTTGATAATCTCTTCGCGATCGACTTCCTTGCCTTCCTCATTGACGTTGCGATGATGAATGCGCTCGCCGGTCGCGCGGTCGATTTCATGAAGCTTGATCTGGCTGCTCCGCCGCAAGGCGCTGATGAGCGCGACGGGGAACGAGACAAGAGAGATTCGTATATGGCCTCTCCAATAAGGACGCGCTGCCATAGTATGACCACCTGTTTCCTGTTAAGGCTGGCCCGAACCGCCCGCCGCGCCGTAAATCTGGCCGTTCGCGAAACTGGCATCATCGCGTGCAAGCTGAACATAAATCGACGCCAATTCCGCCGGCTGTCCCGGTCTGCCGAAGGGTGTCTTGGCCCCGAATTTTTCCACATGCTCTTGCGTCGCGCCGCCGCTTATCTGTAAGGGAGTCCAAACCGGGCCGGGAGCGACTCCGTTGACGCGGATGCCTTTAGGGCCGAGCTGCTTCGCCAGCGACTTCACATAATTCATCGTCGCCGCCTTGGTTTGCGCATAGTCGTAAAGATCGGGCGACGGATCGTAAGCCTGAACCGATGCCGTTCCGATAATGACGGAGCCGGGCTTCAAATGGGGCAGGGCCGCCTTGATAATCCAGAAAGGCGCATAGATATTGGTTTTCATCGTGGCGTCGAAATCTTCCGTGGAAATGTCGAGAATGGATTGCCGCGCTTGTTGGCGGCCCGCATTGCAAACAAGAATATCCAGTCCGCCAAGGCCCTGCACCGCATCGGCCACCAGTTTTTTGCAGAAGGCCTCATCGCGAATATCGCCGGGAAGCGCGACGCCCTTGCGCCCCGCCGCTTTGATCAAATCTATTACTTCAAGCGCGTCTTGCTCCTCGGCCGGAAGGTAATTGATCACGACGTCGGCGCCTTCGCGCGCATAGGCAATGGCCGCCGCGCGTCCCATGCCTGAATCCCCGCCGGTGATCAGCGCCTTTCGCCCCGCAAGCCTGTTGGCGCCGCGATAGCTTTGCTCGCCATGGTCAGGGCGCGGCTCCATTTTGCTTGCAAGGCCCGGCCAAGGCTGCTGCTGTTTTTTAAACGGCGGATGCGGGTATTTTGAAACAGGATTGACAAGAGGCGGCGTCGGCGGTGCGCCCGGCGCTGCCGTTCCCGACGACAGCCCGCCGAAAGATGTTGTTCCCGAAGGCAAGCCCGAGGAAACGGATTGCGCCAGAGTGGGCAGGGCGGCCATAGTCGTCAATCCGGCGCCAATGCCGCCGATCACTTGTCGCCGCGAAAAGTATGGCTGCATGCGCGCCTCCCTTTTTTGAATGAAGAACGACAGTGCCAGCGCGGTCATAAAAATTCAGTAGGGGGAGCGGGAGGTTTGGTTAAGGGATGCGTAAAGGCGAATGCACGGTTGGTTGGGGCGGGAGGGATCATGCGTCCCAAAGGCAATTACGCGTCGGTGGTTTGATTCGACCGCCTTGTTCCCCACTACAAACTAGTAATGCTTGAAAAAAACGTCGCTCAGCTTTGTTTTCGGCGGCGGAGGGGCTTTGAAGGCTTTGATCAGATAGTTTTCCCCCAAAAAATGTTCCGCGCTCAGCGCATAAAGGAAATGGCTGACGAACCGCGGAAACATGACCGTGCCATAGGGTTTGTAGTCGAAAAATTCGCCAAGGCGCTTCTTTTTGATTTCGACATGGGGAAAAGCCCGAAACAGCGCCTTAACCTCGCGCTTGGTGAACACCGCCGTTTTGGGCGAGCCGCCGTTGACTTCCGAGATATCGTTGTAAACAGCTTGCCATGATCCGTATCTGAAGCGCTTGCCAAAAAGCAGTCCATGCACAAAGCAGCGTTTGAGGTAGTGCTTCCATCCGCGCGCATAAAGCATGACGATGGCTTGTCCATCGTCCCTAAGGACGCGGCGAATTTCGTCGATGGCTTTTTGTGTGTCGGGTACATGGTGCAGAACGCCAAAAGAATAAACCAGATCGAAACAACCGTCCGGATAGCGAAGCGCGCAGGCATCTTGCGTTGAAAGCTCTTCGTATTTCAGCCCGCGCAGTTCGAAGTTGAGTTTTGTGAGGTTGATCTGGTCTTCGCCGAGATCGACGCCATAGACACGCGCCCCTCCCTTTGCATATTCGGCAAGGTCCGTGCCGAGGCCAACGCCCACTTCGAGCACTTTTTCACCGGCGTGAGCGTCAAACTCCGCATCGTCCTTAAGATAGGCATAATAGTCCGCGTACCTTTTTCGCGCGATTTCGTTGAACCACGGAAGGCTCAGAGGCGTTTTGTTGGAATACCAGCGTTGCGGAATGTTCTTGCCGCGCCAATATTCTTTAACTCGGTCGATGAGGGCTTCGGTCATTTGTTTTCGCGCAGCTTGAGAAGCGTTTCGTTGACAAGCGTGGAGGACGTGCCTGTCGTATAGGGGAAGTAAACGACGCGGACGCCGACTTCTTTAAATTTTTTCTCAATCTCGTCCCATTTTTCCGTGCGATACCAATCGTCGCCCACGAAAAGAACGTCGAATTTCAGTTTTTCCCACGTCTCGAACTTGTTCAAGTCGTTTTGCGGCACAACGGCATCGACGTATTGAATGGCGCGCACGATCTCCATGCGCTCGGTAAATGGGATGACGGCGCGCTTGCCCTTGTAAGGAAGCATAAGATCGTCCGTCGTCACGCCGACGACCAAGTGGTCGCACAACGCTTTTGCATTTCGCAACAGGTTCAAATGCCCGATGTGGAAAAGATCGTAGACTCCCGAAGTGTAGCCGATGATCATGGATCGAACCTTAAGGGAAGGAGGAGGAAGGCGTCTGCAAGATAGCATCTCTCACCCGCGAAAACAAAGGGGGATGCCCCGATTATCCAGAGCCCTCCTTAAGGCCCAGCGTGCGGAGGTTGAAGTTGAACCATGCATCGAAACCCAAATCGCGGTTTTCGCACTGGAAGATTTTTTCCAAAGGCACGGGGAAGCCGACTTTCGGCCTTTCACTGATTTCCTTGGGCAGGATCGAGCGGAAGATGCGCTTGAGGGGCGCCTTCACAACGCCGTCATGCATTTTGTAATCAAGGCCGATGCCGAACAGAGCCTCGACGAGACGAAAGTCCACAAAGGGTTCGCGCGCTTCGACGCTCGCATGCATGGTGCCGTTATCCAGCCGCCGCAAAAGGCCTTGCAAGTGGCTGGTCAGGAAGAAGGCCGAAACGATATTGAGCGGCGTACGATATGTTTTGATGAAAGGTTCCAGCGCATAGTTTATGATTTCGGGATCGCTGCGGGTGCCATAGGCGTATATTTTCTCGAAGGCGAGCGGATCAATGCGTTCCTGCTGGGCCGCCCAGCGGAAAATTCGGTCGTAGCCGAAGAATAATTCATCGGCGCCTTCGCCGCAAAGGACGACTTTTGTTTCTTTCTTGATTTCCCTGGCCATCAGGTAAAGAAGAACTTCGTTAGGCACCGACAATGGTTCGCGCCTCGAAAGGATCATGGCGCGCGCTGTTTCGATAAATTCGGATTCGGTAACGATAATATTGCGATGTCGCGTTCCCGCCGCCAGGGCCGCCCTTTCCGCCCATTCGAATTCATTGCTTTGCGCGAAGCCGATGCTCCATGTGCTGTCCGGTTTGCCGAGGAGGGCTATAAGCGTGCTGTCAAGGCCGCCGCTTAGGAAAGCCGCGATCGGAACATCGGCTATTTGCCGGTAGGCGATGGAGGATTCGATAAGCGCGCGCAAGGCATCGTCGTCTGGAGGCGCTTCTTTTGGTTCGGGAAGACTCCAATAGCGCACCAAACGGCCATTGAGATAATAGTGCCCTGCCGGGAAGGAACGGATTTTTTTATAAAGCGTGTGACCGTTGAAAAAGGTTCGCATGAGCGTGTATTGCCTTAACCCGATGTCATCCACTTCCGTGTTTTCGCATGTGTCCAGAAGAGGGGCGAGTTCGGAGGCAAACGCGAGCGTTTCATTTTCGCTGAAAAAATACAAAGGTTTAACGCCCAGGCGATCCCGCGCCGCGAAGACATCGCCTGTTTCAGGATTAAGAATAACGAAGGCGAACATGCCGTTGAGTTCATTAAGAAACGGCGCGCCCAGTTTTTCATACAGTTCGACAAGCAGTTCGGTGTCGCCGGAGGTGCGCATGCGAAGCCCATGTTTTTGCACGAGCTCGCGGTAATTATAAATCTCGCCGTTAAAGGCGATTACATGCTTTCCGGAACGCGAGACGAAAGGCTGATTGGCTCTTGCGCTAAGATCAAGGATCGAAAGCCGGTTGAATCCCATGTAATAGGGCGGCTTGTAATAGTCATCGCATGAATCCGGGCCCCTGTGATGCATAAGGCTGTTGATCGCGCGAAGCTTCGATAGGCCGAGTTTCGCGTTGCATGCAAAGAAAAGACCGCACATCGCGCATTCCTTATCCGCGAAACGAGGGCAGCAGGCTTTTGTCCTTAACCCTTTCGCCGCGTTCTTCGGCAAGGCCGGCGCGAAGGGCGCTTAAAATCCTTTCGGCGCTTCGGCCAGGGTAGGGGAATATCTTCGCAAGCACCTCTTTTTGCTTTTGGCGCATCGGATCGGGTTCGCCCTTTTGAAGGCGCTCACACAGCGCGCGCGCCTCGGCGACGTTCGTTACCCGATTAGCGGATTCAAGGACGAGATTTCCCGCGTCGTTAAACCCGGCGTGTCTCTGGCTGTCCATATATAGAATCGGCTTTTCAAGAATCTGATATTCAGCAAGGAATCCGACGCCGTCCGTTATCATTGCATCCGATGCGGCAAAAAGCCTTTCATAGTGGGCGCCATCGTAGCGCGCGGCGTTGGGCAAGGTTTCCAAAGTTAACAGAAAAGCGTCGAATTCATCCTGCGTAATGCCGCCGTTCTGAACGAACATTGTGTAGGCAAGGGGGTGGGGACGGAAGACGAATTCAATATCGGGGCGTTCTTGCATCCATGTCACAAAGTCTTTGTAGACGTCGGGAAAGACCCCAAAACACGGCCCTTTATGCGCCGTACTATGATGGGGCGCCCAAATGATGCGAAAACGTTTGCGGTCACTGTTGTGGATAGGCCAAAAGGGCGGTTCGTTGTGCGCGACGGCAAGGATGTTATCGAATTTCGGATAGCCCGCATGAACAAGGTTCGTTCCTCTTCGGATGCCGCTTTGCGCGTACATGGAAAGGTGGATGTCCGACTCGCAGAAAATACGCCAGCACATTCTGTGATAATGCAGATCCGAATGATAAGGCGCCGCATGCCCCGAAGGAAGATCGATGTCGCTTTCTTCCAGCTTTCTCGGCATGGCGAAGCTATAGGAAATGTAGCAGAGCCTTGCAAAGGAAAGATCGTAGGTTCGGTAGCCGGGGCTGTAAAGCTCGTCGTACGGCGTTTGGCGGAAGATGATGTCCGGTGCAAAAGCCTTGATGATTTCCAGTCCTTCGTATGAGTCGTCCATTTTGAAGCGGATATGCGGGACGGCCATTTTCTCCAATTCTTCGTGCGCTTCTTCCTTTGCGTCGCTTCGGTTGTCGTTGTGCTTGATCGTGACGACGAGGGGATCGAAGTCATCGGCTTTGCGCATCGCTTCGAAAACGGTTGCATAGATGTTCCATGAAGCCGGATGCTGCACCAGAAAAACACAGCGTATGCGCCTGCCTGGGGGCACGGGAAGCGGCTTTTGATGAACAGGGGGAAAACTAAAACGCTCGATTTTCTTGGAAAGCTCTGAAAATTCGCACATATATTGCGCGTGCGTGCTTTGCAACATGCCTGCGAGAACCTTCAGGACATCCGGAATTTTTGTAACCGGCAGATTGTTCAGGTCTTGTCTGATTGCGTCGAGTCGGTTCAGTATTTCCTGTTCTTTTTCCATTTGGAAGGCCTTTGGGAAGGAAATGTATGGGCGAACTTGTGAGTAGACGAAAAGACGTTGTTTGTAAATGCGGGGGGCTATGCGCTGGTTGCTTTGCTTCTCTGGGAACATTGCGGCTAAATTTGGTTGGGGCGGGAGGGATCGAACCTCCGAATGGTGGAATCAAAATCCACTGCCTTACCGCTTGGCTACGCCCCAAAAAGGCAGAAAAGGGATATAGCGGCTCCTCAAGCCGACTGCAACGGCTTTTAGGCCCCTTATCGCCGTAAGCTTATCGAAAACCACTTAAAAAACGATAATAACGCGTCGATGCAGCCTTTCGGGGTTTTTAATGGAAATGGCTTTCCCTTCTTTGGTATAAGCAAAAAACAATACATCATTTAAGCATAATTAGGATTGGCGGAGCAGGTTTATGCGTTCTCAAAGACAACTGCGCGTGGGCGAAGAAATACGCCATGCTTTAGCGGGCGTGCTGATGCGCGGCGATGTGCCGTGGCCTCAAGGTTTTCGCCCTCCCGCCATAACGGTGACGGAAGTCAAAGTCAGTCCCGATCTGGACAATGCGAACGTTTACGTCATGCCCCTCGGGGGAAAGAATGTCGCGGAAACCGTTCGCCTCATGAACGAGGGTGTTGGCTTCTTCCGCTTTGCTGTGGGCAAGGCTGTGGCGCTGCGCCGCGTGCCGAAGCTGCATTTCAAGGCCGATGAGACCTTTGATGAAGCAACCCGCATCGAGAAACTGCTGCTGGAGCCGAAGGTCGCGCGCGACCTTAAGAAATAATCAATTAAACGATCTTGGGCTGCAAATCGCGATTTTCTGCGATCCGGTGCTCACGTACCCTTAAGTACGCTGCGCTCCGGTTCTCGAAAATCGCGATTTTCGCCACAAGCTTGTTTAATTGAGGGGGGCTCGATTTTAAGGCCTTCCAATAGTAGGCTTTCCGAAATAATAGCCTTGCATGAAATCGACCTTCGCGGTGCGAAGCCAATTTGCGACCTCTTCCGTTTCGACCCCTTCCGCGACGGTCTGAATGCCCAGCCCATGAGCCAAATCGTTGAGCGCCATCACAAGATGCTGCTGCTCGCGGTTAACGAGCACGTCTTTCAGCAAATCCTTGTCGATTTTCATGAAGGAAACGCCAAGTTCGCGCAAGTACCGGATCGACGTCGATCCCGCGCCGAAGTCGTCAAGCGCCACGCGCACGCCCAAGCCTTTTAGCATATCGACAAAGCGTCGCATCTCCTTGATATCCACGACGAAGGCCGTTTCGGTAATTTCTATCGTTAAGCGCTTGGCTATTTCCGGCCGCGCTTCCAGAACGCGTTTTGTGTATCTAAGCCAGTCGGGCTGCGAAGCGGTATAGCCCGACACGTTGATTGCGACCTTCAGCTTCGGGTCCGCTTCCATATCCTGCACGGCCATGTCGAGAACCAGCGTGTCCAGTTCGTCCGCCAGTCCCATATGCTCGATGGTCGGCACAAAATGAGCCGCCGCGATGGGGTTTCCCGCATCGTCAAACATGCGAACCAAAGCTTCATAGCACGCCGGCAGGGACGTCGCCGTTTCGACAAGCGGTTGGTAGGCGAGGCGGAATGACTTGGCCTTGAACGCGCGCTTGATCTTCTCAAACAATTCCAGCATCTGCCGGTTTTCCTGCACGCGCTGGGGATTCTCGAAATATTCGACGAACGTGTTGCGCCCGCGTTGCCGCGCCATATGCAGCGCCTGTTCGGCGTAAATCATGGCTTCGTTAGCGTTTTTCGCGACGAAAGGAACGCGCACGCCGCCCGAAGAAACGGTAATATGCAAAGGCGCATTCGCGACCATCAGTGGCGCATGGTGAAAATCGCTGATGACTCTTTCCGCGAGGGACGGCAAATCGTTGCCCAAAGGCTCGGGCAAAAGAACGCCGAAAAGATCGCCGCCGACGCGGCCCAGAACGGCGCGCGAGGGAATGATTTTCATCAAGCGCATGGCGACGCCGCGCAAAACCTCGTCGCCGCCGTCCATGCCAACGGCTTCGTTGACAAAAGACATCTTGTCGATATTAACGACGAAATAAGCGCCGATCCGGTTGGCCGATTTGGCGCTGTCGATGGCGCGCGCAAGCTGCGCCTGAAGGGCATGGCGCTTGAAACAGCCCGTCAGGCCGTCGCGATGCTGCGCCTCGGCCCGGGAAAGCCCCCGCGAGGGCGGTTCGATGATCCGCCATACGCCCCGTTGGCGAAGGGGGCGCTTGCAACTGTCGCTTTCGTTTAACCCGCGCTCGTGAACCCATATGACGTTGTTTTCCGAGCCGATAATGCGAAACTGTCTGTTGATGACGCCGCTTTCCCCATCGAAAACGATCTGGCGGTCGTCGGAGAAAAGAGCGCTGTAGAGCGCCTGCGAGTCTGCGGGCGCACCGGTCTTGAAAAGTGCATGGCATGGGCCAAGCCAACTAATCTTATCGGCCTGCATGTCCCAGTCATAAGCAATATCGCCCGAAGCCGATAAAAGCTCGTCAATAGGTGAAGGCATTAGATACTCTTCGCGTTGCACCGGCATGCTACGGGAGAGGGTGTTAATTTTTTATAAACCATAAAATCCCAGCCGTTGCTTGAAGTGACTCTTATGGGGTCACGAGTGGTTGCGCGGAAGCCTGTCGCTCGCCGGACTGAAAAAACGATTAAAAGCAAAGTGGTACTCGGCATGCGACAGGCGAGGCGCAGAGCGAGTGAAGTCAGGCTTCTTTGTCGGATTTCATAGGCCCACTGGTACAAGCGAGTGAAAACCCAGGGATTTCCGGCTTAAAAAGCGGATCAGAACGGCATCAGGATATCGAGAAGCTGCGTGCCATAGCGCGGTTGCTGGACTTCCGCGATGGTGCCTCTGCCGCCGTAATTGATCCGGGCTTCCGCTATCTGGTCGTAGGTGATGGTATTATCCGCCGCGATGTCCTGAGGCCGGATGATCCCTCTGATCTCCAGTTCGCGCATATCGAAATTGACGCTGACCTGCTGCTTGCCCTCAAGCACCAGATTGCCGTTCGGCAAAACCTGTATGACCGTCGCGGCCACGCGCAAATTAACCTGTTCCTGCCTTCCGATGGATCCCTTGCCGTTGTTGCTGGTCGAGCTTCCCATATCGATCAGGCTTTCGGGATCGACGGCGCTTGGGAATATCTTGCTCAGCTTGGTCTCCAGGCCGAACCCCTTGGCCATATCCGCCGTTTCGGAGTTGGAGCGGGAACGCTTGCTTTCGTTTTGAATTTGAGCCTGATCGTTAATCGTAACGACGACGGTTAGGATATCGCCCACCTTACTTGCGCGCTGGTCGCGGAAAAAGGCGCGCGCGCCCGGTTCCCAAAGCGAATTTGCCTGCCGCTCGCTCAAAGAGGGCGGGGGCATCGGCATCCGAACGGGTTTATAACCGTCGCGGTTTGTCGGATCTTCGATGGAAGCCAGCTTCGGCTGTTCGCCGATTTCCGAAATGCGGTCGAAGGCGTTGCAGCCCGCAAGAAGCAAAGCTCCCGCCATCGTCAGAAAATTCAGGTAGGTTCGCACGCGCATCGCTTTCTCCTATTCCGCCGAAGCCACTTTTCGCGTCGTGCGGACTTCGACAACGCCGGGCGAGGTCACGACGCCTTCGACCGTGCGGTTGCTTTGAGTGTTCGTAACGCGAATGACATCGCCCTCGGCCCCGTCCTGCAAGGCCTTGCCCTGAGATGTGATCAGGATATAGGGCGTTTCGATCTTCAGCGTCACCAGCGAACCGCGTTGTACAAGGCGCTGGGGCATGACATCGTGGCCGCGAAGCAGGACTCCTTCCTGTGTATCGCGGCGCACTTCGCGGCCGATAAGCTGTCTCGGCTCGGTGATGATGTCTCCGGTCAAGCGCTCTTCCGCCACCTGTATCCAATCAAGATCGCTGTCCGAGATTGTCGTTCCGCTTTCAAGGCGGCGCGCAAGAACGGGCACGCTGCGTTTGGCGATAACATGCCCTTTTACCGGCATTGTATAGGCGCCCCGCGGCGTCAGAACCGTGACATCGGCGCGAAAATTCCGGGTTGTGCCTTCGTAAGCGAAATTTTCAAGATTAAGCTCCGGCGCCTTGGCCGTCGGCAAAGCCATGTCGATATTTTTCGTATCGAGGACGACTTCGGCCATGTGCTTGTCCGAAATCGTATCCCTCTTGATCTTGGCGGCAATGGCGTCGCGGATCATATCGCCGGTAACGCGCGTGCAGGCAGAGGATACCGTCACGTGGTTGGTTTCGCCTTGCGGATGCCAGTCCAGGCGATAAGTTTGCGCCAGCTTGTTCAGAACGAGCTCGTCGTAAAGGGCGGGCTTGCACGGCGCTGGAGCTTGCGCGATATCGCGGTCGATCTCGCGCGGCACGCCGATAAACAGATCGCTGAGTTTAACGGTCGCGCGGGTAATCTCGACATCCGGCTTGAGGCTGACGGGCATATCCGCGATGCAAGGCGTAGGCGAGCCTGCGGTTCCCGCCGCGACAAGCCATAGTGTGACAAAAAACCTGGACGATCCGTTCATGCTATGCCTTCGTTACGACTTCATCTGGTTGGTGGTCGTCAACATTTGGTCGGCTGTGTTGATGACCTTGGAATTCATCTCATAGGCGCGTTGCGCCGAAATCAGGTTGGTTATTTCCGTCACGATATCGACGTTCGACGTTTCAAGCGACCCCTGTACGATGGTGCCGTAACCCGTCGATCCGGGATTGCCCGTCGTCGGCGTGCCGGAAGCGTCGGTTTGCCTTAGAAGATTGTTGCCGACCGCCTCAAGACCGACCGGATTGATGAAATTCGCAAGCTGCAACTGGCCCAGAGTTTGCTGCGCCGTCTGCCCCGCAATGGTGGCCAGCACTTGCCCGCTGGCATTGATTGTGACACCCGTGGCATTGGAAGGAACGGTGATGCTGGGGATGATCTGATAGCCGTCCGCCGTTACGATCTGGCCGGTTGCATTCAACTGGAACGAGCCTGCGCGCGTGTAGTTGGTCGTGCCATCGGGCATTTGAATTTGGTAAAAGCCCATGCCGTTGATGGAAACGTCAAACGTATTGTTCGTCGTGACCAGATTTCCCTGCGTGTTGATGCGGTAGGTCGCGGCTGGCATGACGCCGAGGCCGACCTGCAAGCCCGAGGGGACGATCGTGCCGCTGTCCGACGACGCGGAACCGACGGTGCGCATGTTTTGATACAGCAAGTCCTGAAATTCGACGCGCGAGGATTTGAAGCCCGTGGTGGTCGAGTTTGCGATGTTGTTCGAAATGACCTCGACGTTCAACTGCTGGGCCGACATTCCGGTGGCTGCGATGCTTAAGGCTCTCATGCTTTATTCCTTATTATGCTGAAGTCGTCTGCGACAATTTACCTATCGCTTCCGTAAGCCTTCTGTTTTCATCCCCGATTAAGTTGCTGGCGCGTTCGTAGGCGCGCTGAATCTGGATCAGGTCCGTTATTTCCAAAACGGGCTTGACGTTTGAATCCTCTCTTGCGTTCTGAACAATGGCGCTGTCTATGGCGGCGCTTTGGGGCGTTTGCGTCGTCGTCAAAAGGCTGCCGTTTGTGGGCTTCATGGCCGAGTCGTTTTCAAATTTGACGAACGCCAGCTTGCCCAGCTCGGTACGGGAACTCGTCGTCCCGGATTGGCAGGTGATATAACCGTCCTTTGAGATCGTGATGTCGTACGCATCTTCGGGGAAAATAACGCCTTGCCCGCCGTCGCTCAGCACCAGCTGTCCGCTGGACGTCACCAGCTGTCCCTGGCTGTCCAGGCGAAAAGCGCCGTTGCGCGTGTATTGAATGCCCTGCGGGGTCATGACTTCGAAATAACCCGCGCCCTGAATGGCAAGGTCGAGCGGATTGCCCGTTTTCGAAATGGTTCCGGGGGTCGAATCGCGGTACGTCGCGCGATCATAAACATAACTCGTGGCATGCTTCGGCGACGTGCGGGCGATGTAGGTATCGAATTGAATGCCTTCGCGCTTGAACCCGGTCGTGCTGCTGTTGGCGACATTATTGGCAATAATGTCCACTGCGCGCCGAAGCGACAACTGGTCCGAAAGCAAAACAAGGTTGGTCGTATACATCGAAAGCCAACAAAAGGATCAGGCGCAAAGCGCCCTTGCTTCGATAAATGCATAGGACGTGCCAAAAGATTCGCATTGGAAAACAGCGCGTTAATCTAGTGCGCGGAAGTTTTGGCTCTTTAGTGGGGGAAGATAATGCCGCTTATGTTGCGGCAGGGCGGCTATCTGTTGGCGAAACCGGCGCGGCGCAAGTTTTCAATGCGCTCCGGCTCTTCGACCAGTTCGGAAGGAATCATTCCGCCTGCCGTTGCATTGGCAAGTTCTTTCCCCGCGCGCATGAGAAGAGGCGTCGCATCGCTTTCATGCTGCAACGCATCGCTTACGAGCCCGCAAAGGGTCAGATAGGTAAGAGGCGAAAGTTCAATGAGCACTGTATTTCCTTCGAACTAAAACTCAAATTTCACTTGTAATGCACATTTGCTAATCCAACCTTAACCCCAAACAAACATAAGTAAAAAACTTTCATGCCAAAGAATCCTAAAATTTTGTGTGAAAGTATTTTAAGCCTGTTTGAATTCACATTTTTGCCCGTTTTTATTGAGTTTTTTTAAAAAAGCGGAAAGGGCTCATCACGATTTGAAGGATTCTCGAAGTGCAGGCCTAAAAGCTTATGATTTTGTCAATGTAAGCCCTGAATTAATACTTTCATGTCCAAAAAGTACAACTAAAACAAATAAAAGTAATTGCCTGCGGCCGTATGAGAAACTATCTTCTCTTTATGTAAAAAAAAGAAACTCAATGCAGAAGGAGGAGATATCTTATGAATCTTACCCGTAATGTTTTGAATGAAGCTTTGGAGAGAGTCAGAAACGGCGATGAGATCGATATTGTGCCGTATCCGCGTGGAGGCAGGGTACTCGTGGCGACATACCCGGTAGACCTAAACATTCCTGCCGCATCGTCGTGGCGACAGCCAAAGAGGCAAATAATTACCAACAGTCCAATAGTTCTTAAGCGTTCCGGATGTTCCCTGGGGTGATTCCGGGCATCACAAAAAACTATATGGATCGATGTCGACTGAAACGCGCAAATGGCGCGGCAGCCTAATCGCTGCAAGCCAGCCGCGCATCGATGCTGACAAATTCACGGTCTTTGGCGCCTGAACCATCAGACGATAGCGGTGCTTGCCTCTCAGCATTGCAAACGGCGCCGGCGCGGGGCCCAAAATCCGCAAAGATCCGTTCTCGGGCGCGGATGACGCCACAAGCTGCGCGGCTTTGATAACTGCATTCCGGTCGGCGCCCGAAACCATAACGCTCGCCAAACGCCAATAGGGGGGAAGGCGGTAGGCCTCCCGCTCTTTCAACTCAGCCTTCATAAACGCGTCGCGGTCGCCTTTTATAATCGCCTTCATAACCGGATGCGCGGGCGAGGTCGTTTGAAGCAAAACGCGCCCTTCGTTTTCGCTTCGACCGCTGCGGCCTGCCACTTGCTGTAAAAGCTGGAACGTGCGTTCGCTGGCGCGCGGATCGCCGCCCGCGAGGCCCAAATCGCCGTCCACAACGCCGACAAGCGTCAAGTAGGGAAAATGATAGCCCTTGGCCATAATCTGCGTGCCGACAAGAATATCGATCTCGCGCTTTTCAACGCGCCCCACCAACGCCTGCGCCTCTTTCGGATCGTCAAGCGTATCGCTGGCCATAATGGCGACGCGCGCTTCGGGCAATCTTTTGTGGACCTCCTCCGCGATGCGCTCCACGCCGGGGCCGCAGGCGGCAAGGCTGCTTTCCGCGCCGCACGAAGGGCATTTTTTCGGCTCGCCAATCGAATAATCGCAATGGTGGCAATGCAAGCGCCCCGATTTTTTATGCGCCGTCAGCCAGGCCGTGCATCGGGGGCATTGCAACCGGTGCCCGCATTTGCGGCAAAGGGTCAGCGGCGCATAGCCCCGCCGGTTCAGGAAAAGCATGCTCTGCTGTCCGGCAGCCAGCGTTTCTTTCAAAGCGTCGAACAAAGGCGGGCTTATAAATTCATGCGACGGCAGATTCGATTGCCGCAAGTCCACGCACGCGACATGCGGCATTTTTGCCTTGCCGAAACGCTTTTGCAAAACAACATGCCGGTATTTGCCTTGCTGCGCATTAAACAAGGTCTCGAGCGAAGGCGTCGCGCTGGAAAGAATAACCGGCAGAGCGCCCAGATGCGCGCGCGCAACGGCCATATCGCGGGCATGGTAAATCACGCCGTCTTCCTGTTTGTAGCCGCCTTCGTGTTCTTCATCGACGACGATCAGACCTAAATCGGGATAGGGCAGGAATAACGCGGACCGCGCGCCCAGAATGAATTTGGCTTCCCCGCGCGCAATCGCTTGCCAATGCAGGCGCCTCTGCCGCTCGCCAAGGCCCGAATGCCATTCGATCGGCCTTTCGCCGAAACGCGCAGCGAAACGGTCGATCAGAGCGGCCGTCATGGCGATTTCGGGCAGCATGACCAACGTTTGCTTTCCCTGGCGTAGGCATTCGGCAATCGCTTCGCAGAAAACCTCGGTTTTGCCGGAACCCGTCACGCCGTCCAGTAAAAGGCGATTGTTTTCCTTTTTCCCAAAGGCGTACCTCAATGCCGCCGCCGCTTTTTGCTGTTCCTCGTTAAGGACGGGCTGAAAAAAATCAGGATCAAATAAGGGGCAATCGAAAGCGTCGTTCTTTTTCGGCTCCACCAGCTTCGCATTCCCGAAAAGCATCTTCAGAACCGCGCCGCGAGGCGCGAGGGTATAAGCCGAAACCCAATCGATAAAGGCGCGGCTGATTTCAGGAACAGGCGGAATGGGAAGAATACGGTTAACGGTCTTGAGCTTGCCTTGGGGCAGGGCGCTTTGCCCGCTTCCCCAAAGAACGCCGACCATCTTGCGGCCGCCGAAAGGAACCTCAACAAAAGAGCCTGTTTCAGGCCTATCTCCTTCGGGCCAAAGGTAATCGTACGCGTCCGAAAGCGGGGCGGGGATTAAAACACGCGCTATGTCCGAGGGAGTGGCGGAAGCAATCGTCATGGAGTATAAGATATTCCGGAATCAGGGCTTTCATTAAAAGCATATACTACCATTCTACTTGCCAGGGAGACTAACGTGAAATTTTTTGTGGATACAGCGGATCTCAAGGAAATCAAAGAGCTTGCGGAAACAGGGCTGTTGGACGGCGTGACGACCAATCCTTCTCTGGTAGCAAAATCGGGGCATGCCAATTTCATCGAACTGATCAAGGAAATCTGCGCCATCGTTCCAGGCCCGGTCAGCGCCGAAGTCGGGGCCACCGACTATGAAACGATGCTGGAGGAAGCCAAGGTTCTTGCCAAGATCGCCAAAAACATCGCGGTCAAGGTGCCTTTAACCCCCGCCGGCCTTAAGGTATGCAAATATCTTTCCGAAAAAGGAACCATGGTCAACGTCACGCTGTGTTTTTCCGCGGCGCAGGCCATTTTGGCGGCCAAGGCCGGCGCCACGTTCGTGTCGCCGTTTGTCGGTCGCCTTGACGACATCGGCGAGAACGGCATGCAGCTGATCGCCGACATCTGCCAGATTTATGCGGCTTATCCGAACTTCAAGACCGAGGTTTTGGTCGCTTCCGTCCGAAATACCAGCCATGTCATTCAGGCGGGGCTTATCGGCGCGCATGTGGCAACCATACCGCCCAAGGTGATTTGGCAGTTGTTCAACCATCATCTTACGGACAAGGGCCTGGCGCAATTTGTCATGGATTGGCAGAAATCGGGTCAACACATTTTGACGAAGAAAAAATAAGAATGGGGGCGCATGCCCGCAGATACTGATCTTCCCCTTGCCCCCGATGTCATCGACGCGATGGAGCGCTGGCAGGGCTGGCTGCGGGACGAAAAGCGCTTGTCCGACAACACGGCCGACTCGTACGCTTTCGACCTTCGCAATCTGTTTCGCTTTTTAAATGCGCACCGTGGGGCGCAGGTGAATCTGGCGATGCTGGCCTCGCTGGCGTTGACGGATTTTCGCGCGTGGCTGGCGCATGAAGCGTCGCATGATATCGGCGCCGCCTCGCGCGCGCGCGCCGTTGCGGGCGTGCGTAATTTCTTCCGATGGCTCGACCGATCGGGCCAAATGCATAACCCCGCCATCGATCTTTTGCAGATGCCGAAGATACAACGCCGCTTGCCGCGCCCCGTATCGGAACAGGAGGCGAAGACCATCGTCTCGATGGCGTCGGAGTCTGGGGATAACGACTGGATCGGCTTGCGCGACGAAGCCTTGTTCGTGTTGCTTTACGGCGCGGGCTTGCGTCTTGGCGAAGCGCTTGCCCTCGCGCGCGGCGATGTCGAAGGGCGGGAACGGGTGGTCGTCACGGGCAAAGGCAACAAGCAGCGCCATGTACCAGTGCTTGCCATCGTTCATGCGTCCGTCGATAAATACCTTGCCTCTTGTCCCTATCCCCTACGTGACGACTCCCCCCTCTTTATCGGGGCGCGGGGTGATCGGCTCAATCCTGCCGTTGCCGAACGCAGCCTGCGCGCCCTTCGCCGGCAGTTGGGCTTGCCCGACAGCGTAACTCCCCATGCCTTGCGCCATAGTTTTGCGACGCATCTGCTTTCCTCGGGGGCCGATTTGCGCAGCCTTCAGGAATTGCTTGGCCACAGCTCGCTCTCCACGACGCAGCTCTATACGAAAGTGGATGCCCAGCAGCTCGCCGGCGTTTATCGGGCCGCGCATCCCCGGGCAAAAGCGAAATAGTTGGATAGCCAACGTTTTCCGCCGCTTATGCTTAATTGGTAAATAGGCCATGAATCTATATCTCGACGATATTGGTATTGCTTTCGGTGCCTTTGTTTTGCCACAATCCAAAAAATTGAGAATGGTTTTTCGAGTAGACATTTTTTTAGAGGCTTGATTGTCTCAGCACATTTCATGCCGTCAGATTAAAGCGGCGCGGGCGCTTCTGGATTGGTCGCAGGAAGACCTGGCCGCCGCGACGACGCTTTCGGTCGCGACGATCCGCAAGCTTGAGGTGGGGAACATTTCGCCGCGTAATTCCACGAACAAGCACATCCGCGCGGCTTTCGAAGACAACGGCCTGGAGTTCCTTCAACCGAACGGGGTTCGACAAGTGCCGGATGAGATCAGCATCTACGAAGGTCACGAGGGCATTTGCTCGTTTTTTGACGATGTGCACGGGTATGCGCGCGAGAATGGCGGCGATATTGTTACCGTCTGCATCAATGAAGACCCAATCTCGGAAGGGCTGGGCGAGTACAGGTTTTTCCATTACGAACGCATGATGCAAATTAAGGAACGCGTTTCGGTCAAATGCATTCTCACGGAAAACTTCAAATCAACGCCGGGCCAGTATTGCGAATACCGTTCTATCTCCAAAGCCTATGTGGATGCGGTTCCTTTCTACATCTTCGGCAACAACTATTCGATCATGCTTTTCAAAGTGAACCCTTCGCCGAAAATTATCGTCCACCGTTCGGCGCTTTTGGCAAACGCCTACCGCAAACAATTCTATTCGATGTGGGACAAGGCAACGCCGGTCTTTACGCCCGAGCATGTCTTAAAAACGCAAAAGACAATTCTTGCTAACTAAGTTACGATTTCCGTCGCGCCTCGTACAGGGCGACCGCCGCCGCGTTCGACACGTTCAGGCTTCCGATAGGCCCGCGCGTCGGCAGGCGCGCCAGCTCGTCGCATTTCTTCCGCGTCAAATGGCGAAGTCCTTCGCCTTCCGCACCCAAAACCATTGCCGTGCGTCCTGAAAGATCGAGATCGCCAAGATTTTTCGCACCTTCTTCGGCAAGCCCGATGCACCAGTAACCGGCTTCGCGCAATTCATCCAGCGCGCGCGCAAGGTTCACGACATGCACCATCGGCACATGCTCAAGCGCGCCCGAAGCCGCTTTAGCCAGAACGCCGGTCGTGGTTGGAGCGTTGCGTTCCGTCATGACGACAGCCCCGGCGCCGAAAGCGGCGGCCGAGCGCAGGATCGCGCCGACATTATGCGGATCCGTCACTTGATCGAGCACAAGCAAAAGATCGGGCGGCGGATCGGTCACGAGAAGATCGTGCAAGGAAACATCGGGCAGGGGGGCTGTCTCGACAACAATTCCCTGATGCACGCTGTTCGGCGGTGCGATGCGGTCAAGCTCTTCGCGCTCCATGTGTTTGGCGTCGGGGCGCTTCAATAATTCGTCGCGCGCCTCGTCTTGCGTTTTGGCAAAAAGCTTCTCCCCCGCTTCGGTCAGCCAAAGGCGCGTGATGCGGCGCTTTGGATTCAAAAAAGCGGCGCGCGCGGCATGCAGCCCCCAAACGAGAACCTCGCCATGCGCGGCCTCATACCTTGGCTTTCCTTTATCCTTTGCCTTTTCGCTTGCACGCGGCGCGGGTTTGGCCCAAGCTTTTTCAGAGCCTTTGGAACGCTTCGGTTTGACGGAAAACGGGGGCTTTGAATGGCCGGATTTGCTGAATTTGCGGTTTTTCATGCCGTGACTGTAAGGAAGGGATTGACAAAAACAAGCAAATTCCGTTACTTCCCAGTTCCTTTTATGGAAGGGTGGCCGAGTGGTTAATGGCAGCAGACTGTAAATCTGCCCTCTCACGAGTACGTAGGTTCGAATCCTACCCCTTCCACCAATAAAAAACGGGCCCGTTTGGGCCCTTTTTTATTGGTGAACGAGAGGAGTATTCGAACCGTCAAGGTTCGACAAAACGCTCCGGGGGAGCGTTTTGGGCGAGGGCCTTTAGGCCCGTGGGCGAAGCGAAGCGAAGACCAAAAACGCGCAAAGGAGCGCGTTTTTGCAATCCTACCCCTTCCACCAATAAAAACGGGCCCGCTTGGGCCCTTTTTTATTGGTGAACGAGAGGAGTATTCGAACCGTCAAGGTTTGACCCTACGCCAAGGTTTCGGCGGGACGGGCAAAACAGACTTATTTGAGCGCAATGAGCCGCATGCCGAACGAAGTTTTACGGCCTATTTCTCAAAAAGTGGATTGTAACTAAGCTTTGCTTTTTACCTTTTTGCGCATCCCGTAGCCGCCTAGGGTCAACAGCCCAAGCGAGAAAAGCATCACGGAAGGAGGTAGAGGCACTTCCGAAACGGCATAGGAAACAAGCGTCGATCCGCCCTCGGTAACGCTCAAAATCGCGCTCTTGAACAAACTGCTGAAGTTGATCGGGGTCGAGGAAAGATTCATGATCGATGCGGTACCCACAGGATCGCCTTCAAACCCCGCCACAATGACAACGGGAAGCGCGTTCATGGAATTCGTTTGCGGGATTGTCGTTCCCAATATATCGGAGGAGCTTCCCGTGGCCTGTATAAGCTCGCCGTTGCCCGAGGCTGTCGTTGTCAGGTCCAAAAGATAGGGCGACCCAACGGTGGCATCATAGGTGATGTCGAGGAATGAATTCGCGCCCAAGGTTCCCGAGATCAAGTCCCAGATCGCCGTTCCCGGTTCTTGTGTCAGGGTGTAAGAGCCGGTGTTTGATGTTCCCAACGCGCCAACGGTTGAACTGACGAGATCAATAACCGCCGCGCTCGCCTGTGAGGCATAAGCCATGGCGGCAATCATTGCGACGGCAAGAAAACGGGATAATTTCATGGCGACCTCTCTTCCTGTTGACATCAGGGTTGAGCCGACAAATTTACCAAATGAGAAAAATCCAAGCAATACGGAAAAGACAGTATTATTAATACGTTAGTGTTCTGTTCTTGCTATGCTACTCAAAGAAAATCCTCTTTTCGCACGAAAAAAAACATGCCCGCTTTCGCGGGCATGTTCAGCTTCATCGAAGCGTATGCGAGGCCTATGCCTGTTCGCGCGCTTTTCTATACAAGCCAAAGCCTGCCATTGACAAAAGCCCGATAAGGAAAAGCACGGCGGCTGGCGGCAAAGGAATAGCCGTTACATTGTAGGAAACCGTCAAGCTTCCGTTGTCTCCGAAAACAAACGCCTTGAAGAGGCTGCTGAAGCTCGCCACGGCTGACGACTTATTTTCAATAATCGCCGTTCCCGTTTCTTCGGTGAGATCCGCCATTACGGCCAATGGCAAGCCAGGTGCCGTCGCAGTCGTAGATGAAGGAAATACCGTGAAATCCGTCCCGGGATAATCAACGGCGCCGATGCTCGCCGTTGTTTGGCCTTCTTCGTTCGCGCCCGTCGCGTCAATCGACAAGTAGTAGGGATTAAGGCCGCTGTAGCTGTACGTAATGGTGATCATCGTGTTGGCGTCCAAATAGCCGTTCAGCGTATCGACGATGGAACTGCCTTGAAAAGCGGTCAGCTGGTATTTTCCAGAGTCTCCGGCAACAAGCGGGCTATCAAGCGAGCCCAAAGGACTTGGATTGATTGCCATGGCATGCGCGTCAAAGGCGACGGCAAGAACTGAAAGCAGGGCTGCTGCAAAAACGCGGCGAAGTTTCATAATAATCATCCGTTTTCTCGGAATTATTCCGAATAGAGTGTGAAAAGAATCTAAGGACTCTTAGCAGGGCATAAAGAATACCGCAAGAGGACTTATGAATCGTAAATAATTAACCATATTTGCCCCAACCTACGGTAGTTATTGTGTATTTTGGTGAAGGCAAACTACGCTTTTGGCGCCGATTTAAGCCTCGAAATACCGGCAAAAGCGGCAAAACCGAAGCCGAAAAGAAGAAGCGCCGGAGGAAGGGGAATAGCATAGGCGATGTAAGTCGCGGTCACCTGGTTGCCGGCCTTGTCGACCAAATAGGTGAAGAAATTGACGGCTTCCGAAGACATGTTTCTGATAGTCGTCGTGCCGGTGCAGTTCTGGAAACAGGCCGTTACCTGGACAAGATCATTCCACGACGTTGCGGAAGGCTGCGATTTGCTATTCGCCTTAATCATGCTGTCGTCGAAGGGAACGGAACTCTTAACAAAGGTGTAGCCTGAATCCTTCTTTGCCGTGAATGTGAAGGCGACTTCGGTATAAGGGGCAAGCAGGCCTTCCGCGTAAGCATAAAGTTTTGAAGAGCCCGAATTTTTTCTCGATGTCGTAATGCTTCCCGATTGTCCTGCGACGACGGGATTAGCGAACGCGTAAGTCGATCCGGTCAAATTAACGGTGGCGGCATGGGCCGAAATAGTAGCGAGCAATCCGGCAAGGAACGACACAAAAATAAGAAGCCGCAATTTCATGGAAAATCCCATATATGAGGTAAAATTTACAAAGCCATGCATTGCTACGAAATAGCCGTGCGGCAACGCAAGCAAAAAGTAATTATTTTCAGCGAAAAAGAGCGTTTTTAGATGCCATTAAGCATCTTTTTAGCTTCCTCAAGGCCCGGATAGGCTGCGCTGCCCGACGTTGCCTGTTGGAGTTCAGCCTTGGCTTTGTCGATGTTTCCGCTTTTCAAAAGAATAGCGCCGTAATGGTAATGGATTTGGGCGGGGATATCGATCTCCCGTTGAGCCATGGCGCGTTCAATAAGCGTTTGGGCAAGGGAAATTTTGCCTTGCCGGAAATAGACCCAGGCAAGCGTGTCGAGGAAATAAGGATTGGAGGAGCCGGAGAAACGTTCGGCGGTTTGCCGCGCTTTTTCCAAAGCGGCCGCGTCGTTATGCTGATAATCGGCAATCAGCTCGGCCAGGTTGTTTGCGGCGGCGTTGAATTCGGGATTGCGTGTCAGAATATCGTCATAAAGTGCGACGGCTTCCTGATACTTGCCGCTTTCCGCAAGAAGGCCCGCCAGCCTCATCGGAACGAGAAAATCTCCGGGGGCGGCTTTCGTTCCCTTTCGCAAGATGTCCATGGCCTGTTCGGATTGCCGTTCCTTCAGGTAAATTTCCGCGCGACCGACGTAAGGATCGGCAAAGTCCGCATGCGCAGCGATGGCCCTGTCAAACGCTGCGGCGCTTTCGGTCCACCGCCCCGTCTTGGCGTAGCACCGGGCCAGCATCGCCGAAACCAGCGGGCTGTCGGTTTTCAATGTTTCCAGATAGCTGGCGGCGACCTCGAAACGGCTTTGCCTGGCATAGATTTCCATCAGGTTCCGCAAGGCGTGCTCGGCCAAAGGGGTCGCCGGATCGGCATTGATAATTCCCGAAAGTTTCGCGACGGCGTCATCGTCTTTGCCGGTCTCGCTTAAAATCCGGGCTTCGAGAAAGGCGGCCGTTAAACGCTGACCGTCAAGCTTTTCCAGCTCGCGGATTGCGGCTTGGGCGGGAAGCCACTGCTTGGCCTCGATAGCAAAACGCGCCGCGGATTCCCATCCGACGGGGTAATTCGGGAAAGCCTTGGTAACCGTTGAGATCATATCCATGGCCTGCTTGTTATCGCCGTTCAGATTGACAATCTGCGCCAGGCGGACGCGCATGGCCGTGTTCATCGGCGCGAGATCGACAAGCTTTTTCATCGTATCGATGGCGAGGTCGACATGCCCCTGCAACAAAAGGGTTTCGGCAAGAAGCTGCAAAGTCTCCTGATCGTTCGGCGCGTTTCGCAAAATGGTGCGCAGATCCGAGATCGCGCTTTGATAATACCCCTTTCCGAAAGAAAGATTGGCGCGCACAAAAAGGGCCGGGCGATTGTCCGGAGCCTTGGAAAGCACCGTCGCGACCAGTTTGTCCGCAAGATCCGTATTGCCGCGCTTGATGTTGATTCGCGCCAAAAGCGTGCGGGCGTTTAAGGCGGGCGCGTTGTCTTCCTGTTTCGCGACGACTTCCTCAAGCAGCGCCATAGCTTTTTCCGTGGCGCCGCTGTTCGCGTACAAATCGGCCAGCCAGAAATAAAGATCGTCGTTTTTGGGATGCGCCTGCATCAGGCCTTTGATCTCCTTTTCGGCGGCATCGATTCCGCGTTTTTCCCCAAGGAACAGGACAAGCCGGTGCTTCATGGGCCAGTTGTCGGGCAGTTCCGCGACCCCTTCGCGCAAAACCGCTTCGGCTTCGTCCGGCTTTTTCTGTTCGATGTAGATGGACGCCAGATCGGAACGGAAACGTATTTCCTCCGGCTTAAGCCGGAAAATGGCCCGATAAGCTTCGGCTACCTTCGGCATATCGTTCATTTTTTCATAAAGCAGCACGCGCAAAATAAGAAGCGATAGCTTTCGGGGGTGCTTGGCGATGCCTTCGGCAAGTGCGGCTTCGGCCTTGTCGTATTCGCCTTTGGCCGAATAGATCCCGGTTAAAGCGGCGCAAGCCGACAAATTCATCGGATCTTTGATCAAAGCCAGCTTCGCCTCTTTTTCGGCATTGTCGAAATCTTTCTGCCGCAGCAACAAAGCGGCCAAAAGGGCGTGCGCTTCGGCATTGTCCGGCGCTTCGCTTAACACAATGTCGATACGGCTGCGCGTTTCGTCATATTGCTCGGCCGCCATATAGTACTGGGCGATTTTCAAAAGGGCGGGATGAAAGTGGGCGTCCTGCTGTACGGCGACGGTGAAACCCGCAAAAGCATTGCGCAGCAAACCTTCCTCTTCGTCGACAAGCCCCAACCGGTAATAAGGTTCGGCCGCCGTCGGCATGAGGCGCGCGGCGTTTTTGTATTCGAGGCGCGCTTTTTCATAAGCGCCTTTCTCAAAATAGGCGTTGCCGTTTTTGATATGCTTTGCTTCTTTTTGCTGCGGATTATCGCATCCCCCGATGGAAAGCGAAAAGCACAGGCAGGCGATGACAAACCAAAGGTTGCGGCGCAGTTTCATGTCGTCTTGACCCTTTATCCGGAAAAGAGGGATAAGCTACCCAAAAGCCGGCCCGGCTGCAATCGCCCTGATCAGCCACGCAAACATTAGGAGCCGCATTGCCTCGCTTAACCAAAGTCTATAGATAGTAGATATAAATTGAGCGCGGAATCGAAGGCGTGGGATCGACATCGGAGAGCATTTGTGAACGTCAAAAAACAGATGGCAAAGGGCGTTTTTTGGCTTTTCCTTGAAAAAGGAGGGCAACAGTTAACCTCGTTTGCCGTCTTTACGATCATAGCGCGGCTTATCGGGCCCGAAGAATACGGCCTTGTCGCTTTATGCGGTCTTTTTATTGCCATAGCCATTAATGTCGTGAGCGGCATCGTGGATGCCGTCATCAGCCTGCGCGTGAAGGACGATCTGCGGCTTTCAACCCTTTTCTGGGTCGTTATGTCGTTGGGCGTTGCGCTTAGCCTCGTCTCTTATACCTTTTCGGGCGCTTTTGCCTTGCTTATGGGAAGCGAAAAGCTTGAACCTCTTTTACAGCTTTTCTCCGTGCTGCCCGTCTTGCTGGCGTTAGCGGCTGTCCCGACCGTTCTCGTCTCGTCGTCGATGAACTTCCGGGTCTTTACGATCCGCACGCTCATATCGTCCATCGCAGGGGGCGGTGTCGGCATTTTTCTCGCAATGCAAAACTACGGCGCCTATGCCCTTGCCGTTCAGCAGATCGTTTTCTATCTCGTCATGAACATCATTGTATGGCCGGCTTGCGGATGGCGCCCGAAATTCCTGTTCAAGCTGCGCGCCATTCCCGATGTTTTGCGCCTGGGCGGGCATCAAGTCGGATCGTCGCTCGTGTTGTGCCTTGAGCAGCAGGGGCCGCGGCTCTTGCTTGGCTACTTCATCAGCCCCTTCGCCGTCGGCCAATACACGTTTGCGCAAAGAATATGCGGCGCTTTTCAGGAAATTTTTATCCAGCCGCTTTTGTCCGTTATTTATCCTGCTTTTGCCCTGATCCGCGACGATCCGGCCGAGCACGACAGGACTTTAGGGCAAGTGGTCATGTTATTCGGTGCGTTGATTTTTCCGCTTATCGCCATCGCGACGGCGACGGCGCCGGTCTATATCCCCCTTCTTTTCGGGAACAAGTGGGACTCCACCATTCCCCTCGTGCAACTCGTTCTGGTCTCGATCTTATCGGGATCGCTGGTCATCATCCTGCGCGATCTTTTGCGCGCGCATAAACTGATTGGGGCCTATTTCAGGTGGCAAACAGTCGTCGTTATGATCGGGCTTGCGCTCTCTGCGTTCGCCGTCCCGTTCGGGCTTTATGCCTTTATGGCCATCGGGGTGGGCGTTTCCTTTGCCGCCGCCGCGGCCTTCACCGTGCTTGTGACGCGGCAAACAAACATTCCGTTCTGGACTCATTACGCGCGCCTTGGCGCGCCGCTTGCCGCCTCGCTTTCAGTGTGTGCAGCCGTGTACGGCTATATGCACAGCGCGTGGAGTCCTTCAAATCCGTATCTGCTTCTGTTTAACGCCGGCGTCCTCGGAGGAATCGTCTATGCCGCGATTTACGGAGCTCTTCAATATAAAGAAATCAAATCTCTGGTCGCGTTCATCGCGCGCATGAGAAAGCGCAAGCCGGAAAAAGAAGCCGTTCCGGCGATCTCCGATGACGTATGATCCTGGTCGCCCTACGACAGCGTCGCTTCTCACCAGCAGTTATTCAAGACAGTCCCGATGACATTAGCGCCGGAAAGAACGCTGAGCGAGCGTTTTAAGTCGTCCGAGCGGGTCACGCCGTCGCGCACAACGACAAGCACAGCGTCGACCTGCGGAAGAAAAGCGAGGGAATCGTCTTGTTCCAGAACGGGCGGCATATCGTAGATCACAAAGCGATCCGGGTACCGCGATTTCATCTCATGCGCGAGCGAGATCATCTTATGCGACCCCAAAAGCTCGGATGAATTCTCCAAAGACATGCCCGCCGGCAACAGATTCACCCGCTCGAAAGGCGGCCGCGTCATGCATTGGGGAATAGGGGTGTCTTTCAGCAAGTAATCCGTCAGTCCCGCCTGCGGTTTTATGCCGAGGTACTGATGCAGATTGGGTTTGCGAATATCGAGATCGACCAGCAAAACGGTCTGCTTCTGATCGAGGGCGATGCTGATGCCAAGGTTAATGGCAACCGTCGTTTTTCCGTCGCCATAGCGCGGGCTCGTGATGGCGAGCGTTTTATATCCTGAATCGTTCATAATCTTCAGGATCTTTGTGCGCAGCTGCCGGTAAACATCCGCTTCAGGGCAGCGCGTACGATGCGCAATGATGCGATGGGTTTCCATCAACGCTTCGTCTATCGCGCCCGGTTCGAGAACGGGAGGCGCATACGTCTCCTTTGAAACGCGGGCGGAGCCTTCGCCGCCAAGCGCGGCGCGTTGCTGTCTCGATTTCGCAAGGGCTATTTCCAGCCTGTCCATAAAATGCTCCTAAACTTTTTCCGTGCGGGAAGCGCGGCGCCCAAACTTACCTGCTATCAAATCTTTCAAAGCCAGCGCGGTGCGCAACGCATATCTTTTGCCCGATCGGGCCTTTTCTTCCGGCGTCATGATATGGGGGACTGCAACAAGAGGCGTTGCGCCCGCGATGGATTCGACCTGATTCAGGCCGATGACGCTTTGAGTCATAATCTGGACCGCCGCGACGATGCCAAGGCTGCCCATAAGCGAAACGAACGCGGCCGCGAGCAGCAACAGCAGCCGTCTCGGTTGCGTGTGCAGCGGAAGCTCCGGCGGATTGATCAGGCTCAAACGCTCGCCCTTGCGATCCTGTTGCAACTGAAGGCTCATATCGGCAGCCATCTTCTTTTCTTTCATTTCGCGATAGCGAAGCTGCGAATTGTCATAGTCGCGGGTGAGGGCAGCCATTTCTTGCTGAGCTTGGGGATTTTCGATTATCGCCTTCTGATAGACGTTTTGCTGATCCATCAATTCCTTGCGCTGGTTCATTAAGGACTTCAGCTGTTCCTGAGCCGCATTAATTTGCGAAACAAGCTGCAAATAAGAAGGATTGTCCGCATCGGAAATCAGTCCCCCCGCGCTTGCGCTGTGCTTTTGCAGGGCAAGTTGATCCTCCAGCTTTTGAAGCTGGGACTGCAGGGCTTTGACGTCGGGATGATCCGCGCCGTACGTCTTTTTCGCGGCCTCGACGTTCGTCCGCGTGTCCGTGATCTGGGCCTTAAGCTGCGCCACGTTCTGACGGTCGCCGCCGCCGACGTGCGTTTGCAGGGCTTCGATCTGATGGCGCGTTTTCACCACGTCGGGATGCTCAGCGCCGTAGCGTGCGGTCAATTCCGCGTATTGCGCCTGAAGCGCTTTCAACTGAACGGAAGGCGTCGTCAAAATTTGCCCCTGGGCCAGCACGCGCGAGTAGGGATCCACCGAGGCAAGCTGACCGCGCAAGGAGCCAAGGCTGCCCTCGACCGACGTGATCTGGCTGTTCACGCTGTTTAGGTTCATCGTGATGCTCGCCGCGGCCTGCTGGTTGAAAAGCAGGCTTTCGGGGCGGGCTACGCCATGCTCTTTCTGGAAGTCGGCAATCTTTTTTTCCTGCTCGGCCAGGGATTGCTCAAGGGCCTCGATCTGCGCGCCGAGAAAAGCGACCGTTTCCTTCGTTTCGGTGCGCCTATCCTTCAAATCCTGATCCAGAAAACGCGAGACCAGCTCGTCCGCCACCTGCTGCGTCGTCAGAGGAACTTTGTAATCATAGCTTAGCTTGAAAGCGATGGCGGCCAACTGCTGCGCGCTGCCTCTTGTCGCGGCGGCCGGATTGGCGAGTGTGCTGCTGACAAGTTCGATCTTGATCTTCTTGCGCATTCTTTCCGCAATATCGGCGATCGGCGTGTTCTCGCGTTCGGCGGCATACAGATTAAACTTTGTAATGATCTCAATCAGGGAGGCGGTCGAAAGCACCTTCTGCTGGATCTCGCTGATGCGCTGGTCGGCCAGCGCTTCCATAGCGTCGCGCGGGTTCGCTCCCACCGGCATCGTCGCCATGGAGGCGATGTCCGACTGTTCGACCTGAACGACGGCTGTCGAACGGTAGTTCGTCCAGCGCATAACGAATACCGACGAAAGGAGAAGCAAAACGATCCCCGACGCCAGAAAAACTTTTTTCCAGCGCCGCAAAATCGCGACATAATCGAAAAGGGTCAGGTCTTCCATAGTCTTTATAATATCCTCAATGGGCCGCTTTTGAATACGACAAGGCACGGACACTATGCATTCAATTCCCCAGAGTCCACATTTTTGGACGGTAAACCAGACTTAGCAGGGCTGAATGATCTTCCACGCTCTTTGTCCGGAAGGTCAATGTTTCGTACCGATACTGGTAACTCGCTGTAACATCAATCGTTTCCGTTGCATGATACGCAAGGCCCATGTTGCCGCCCGCAAACTCTTTCACATTTCCGGCGCTTTGAATTTGGTAATCCGCCGTCAAATATTTCGCCCCGAAGTCAAGGGAGATCAAGGGATTCAGGTTATGCCGCTCTTTCAACGCGAAAGAGGTCTGCAAAGCCTCCGTCCCGTTACCATACGGGAACTGCGATCTGGCCGTGGAAAAGGTAACGGTATCCTGAATGCCTTTAAAGGATACGTTGCCTGAGAAAATATATTCCAGCCGCCACGTGTCGACGGGATGCCCGTCATTGAAATGACGGCTTGTTTGAGCGCCAACGGCGGCGTCGGCGGTAAAGCGCGGCGTGAACACGGTTTGCCACCCGATGGTCGAACCGAAGCTGTTTACCCGAACCGCGTCATTGCGCGTTGTCTGAAACTGCTGCGCCTGCAAGGCGAAAATGCCAGCGTTACGGGGATCGACGTAATGCTTGTAGGAAGGCGAGACCGAGAATGTCTCATAATCCGTAAAGGCGGTTTTTCCGTATTCGGAAATCGCCACCGACCCGCTTAAGGCATACGTATCCACGGCCGAAGGGCTAAAAGAAATTTGCGGCGTAAAATTAAGCCCCAAATGCCGGGAGAGAACGGGCGTAAGCCCATAGGTCGTCAATTCGCTCGTGCGCGTCGTATCGTAGTCGATTAGGCTTTGCAGGCTTGCCGACCAACGCTGGTTGCTTTTGGCAAGGCCGGCTTTGGCGTGCACGTCGGTCGAGTTGAAATCACTTTGGTTGAAAATATTTTCTTCAATTTTGGTATCGAGGCTTGCTTGAAGGGTCGGCGTCGTCTTTCGGATAATCATCTGGGGCGCGGTCGTGGACCCATAAAGCGCTTTTGCGCCTTCCGTCGCCATCAAGGGATTGGTGGACCACGAACCGATCTCGGCAATCGTGGCTTCAAGCGTCCAATCGCCGGGAACGGCCTCGATCCCCTCAACGTCAGCCCAAGCCTTGTTCATGCAGGAAACAAGCAGGCATACGGCCAGCGTTCCCGTCGCGAGGCTTTTACATAAACCTATGAGCCGCCGCGCATCCATGGATCAGAACAGGCCTGCTGTCGGAACGACGACAACATCCCCGGGTTCGAGAAAGATGTCTTTATCCAGATTATTCCCGGAGGCGATGTCGTCATAAGGCACGGAAATGGATTTTTCCTTGCCGTTCTTGTGCCGCACGACAATGATCCCGCTCTCGCTGGCATAGGGCGTAAGGCCTCCCGCCTGGCTCAAGGCCTGAAGGACGGTCAGGCGGCGATTGATCAAAATTTCGCCCGGCTTCTGAACCTGCCCGATGACGTTTACCGTATGGCCTAAAGCCGCTTTGACCGAAACCGTCACGGAGGCATCGGG
Source organism: uncultured Rhodospirillaceae bacterium (assembly GCA_964453225.1). Classification (GTDB taxonomy): domain Bacteria; phylum Pseudomonadota; class Alphaproteobacteria; order UBA9219; family UBA9219; genus CAIXLI01. The sequence goes on along the minus strand of CAYVNS010000004.1, from coordinate 39,149 downwards.
AATAAGCGAGGAAAGCTTTTCCTTAATGACATCCTGAAGCTCGTCGGGGGTCATTCCCTGAACCATAATCGTCCCGATAAGCGGAAAAGTTATGTCGCCGTTCGGAAGGACAAGAACCTCGCGATCAAGCCCTTCTTCTTTCCAAACCGTGACTTGCAGAACGTCTCCCGCAATGATGGTATAAGGAGTCTCCTTTGCATGGGAGGGCGCGGCCCCGGTCAAAACGAGAAGAAACGCAAGGAAAGTCAGTGCCTTTTTCATAAGATCCTCTTTGGATGTTAGTCGACTGCAAAACCTGAAAACATGACTATACAAGTAAAGGTTATATCAAAGCCAATCGTTTACCCTCCGTAACAATAAAGAGGCAAGACATTGTTATGGTTAATTTTTGCAATAAAATAAACATCTTAACGGAATCACGAGCTCATTTAAATTGCCCTCTGGGTTATTTTAGGTTATCAAAGCTCATCAACTAAATCTATAGGAAGAAAACTATGTTCCTGTTTAAATATTTATTGGCGCTTGTTTTTGTAGGCACTTTTTCGGTGTCCGCGCAGGCCGCTACAGTCGTATACGACAATTACTATTTCCATAACCTTCATACCGTATCGGCGGGAGAGTCCAATCCCGATCTTTTTGCCTACAGCCTGAAAGGCCACGCCTCTTATGCCTCCATTGCGGGCGTGCTCCCGACAAACAGCACCATCACCTTCACTTACACCCTCATATCCTTGAATTCTTCTCCCGTGACGAAATCGCTTGAATCGCTGGTCGATCTCTCGGTTTCGGGAGCCTACAGCTACAAGCAGAACGACAAATATTATCTGGGTTCCGCATCCATGGATACGAACGGCCATGCGTACAGCATCGGAACGACGATAGGCGAAGACGGCGTGGAAAACGGCCTCTCGCTGGTCTCCGTGCTTGCCAACTTCGATCCGTCAACGGGCATCGGCACAACGACCATCATCAACAATTCGGCGGGCCAGGCGTTGTTCTATACCGCGCTTGATGTTTTGAAAAACGCCAAAAACCTTGCGGTTAAAATCGGCTACAGCGTCGTCAGCAATGTTCCTCTTCCGGGAGCGTTGCCTTTGTTCGCATTGGCGGGGGGCGCATTGGTCCTCGTCCGTCGCTTTAAAAAAGCGGCATAAAAGAGCAACCGGATAAGCCTTTCGAAGGGGTTTTGGCGCTCAAAGCGCCAAAACCCTTCTTTTTTAACGGCCTTTATGGTACGGGAACGGCATGTACGAAAGCTTTTACGGCCTTTCAGGAAAGCCTTTTTCGCTCTTGCCGGACGCGGATTCCATCTTCCCGAGCAAAAGGCATCGCCGCGCCATGACGCTGCTGGAATACGGCGTTACCGCGCAAGCGGGCTTCGCCGTCATCAGCGGCGAAGTAGGGGCCGGGAAAACGACCGTCATCCGTTATTTCCTGAAACATGCGGGCGACAAGGTCGTTGTCGGCCTTATCACGAACCCCAGCGCCTCGACGGGCCGGTTGTTCGACTGGATCGCGCTTGCTTTCGATATCAAGGAACGCGGCCACCGCGACACCGATCTTTATAACGCCATCGTCGACTTTATCCTTGCGCAATACGCCAAAGGCAAACGAGTTGTTTTAATCGTCGACGAAGCGCAGAACCTGACCCCCGCGATGCTCGAAGACTTGCGCATGCTCTCGAACATCAATAACGAGCGCGACATGCTGCTTCAGATCGTCCTCGTCGGGCAGCCCGAACTGCTGGAAACGCTTCGCCGGCCCGACCTTCGGCAATTCGTGCAGCGCATAACCGTTCATTGCCACCTCGATCCGCTGACGCCGGCGGAAACGATGGCCTACATCATGTATCGCCTCAAGCTGATGGGGGGATCGCCGGAACTCTTCGATAAGGAAGCCTGCGCGGCGGTTTACTATTTTACGGAAGGCGTGCCGCGCCTCATCAATCTGTTATGCGACCAAGCCCTGGTCTATGGTTTTTCGGAAGATTTGAAACACATTCCGTTCGAGATTATCGCGGATGTCGCTATGGATCGCAACCGTTTCGGCCTTTGTGCGTTTCGCAATGTGCCGACATTTCCCGACATCATTCGCCTGAAGATCGAGATTGCTCAAATCTTGGAAAAAATCCGGCAAGAGTCCCAAAGCAGGGGCGAAACGCCGTGAAATTCCTCTTCCTCGCCTTCCTGCCGTGCCTCGCCTTTGGCCTGCCGTTCAAGGCGCGGGCCGAAACCGACCAGCTTTGCCTCAAGCAATGCGTCGCGGCGGGCGCGTCGTCATTGGCCTGCCTGTCGCAATGCTCCTACCGCGCTCAAAAGACGCCGAAGGCGCTTAACAACGAGCCGCTCTCGCCCCGCGTTCTGAAAGCGCCGATCCCCGTCGATAAAACCGTTCTTCCGGCGCAAAAAGCCCCGGCAGAGGCGCCTGAAAAAGACTACGCCTGCTTTAGGCAATGCCTCCAAACAAAGAAAACATACGCTTTGTGCGAAGCGGCCTGCATCAAAAAAGCTTGCAAATCAGGCAATGTCCTGTGCAATCAGCGCCGGAAATAACCGGCATTCGACATAAATAAGGAAAGCCCTCCCCCTCGATGGCTCGAAGCGGGAAAACGATCCAGTGAATCGTTTCCCCGCGAGAGGGGTTGGGTGGGGGTGATCTGCTTAACCCGCCTTCTGTCCAAGCTTATGCGGATGCTGCCGCGTATTCTCTATATAGTCCATCTCCACGCCGTGCGTTTCCTTCAGGTGAAGAATGGCCCAAAACGACGCGACATACATAATCGCCCCGATGATCGCGCACGCGAACGTCAAACCCACATACCCGCTCAAAAGCTGAAGGGCAAAAACCATCGGAATGACGCTTGCGCGCAAGGCATTGGTCACAAGCGCGGTCGATGTGGCTCGAATGTCCGTGCCGAACTGCTCGGCGGTGATCAGGGTCACCAGAACGAGATCCGTCAGCGTCATGCCAAGCATGAAATTGAACAGATACATTCCCTCCGCGGTAATTTTTACCACGGGGCACGCCAACAAATAAATGCCTGTCAGGATCATGCCGATAAACAGGAAAGTTGTGAACGTCTTGCGGCGGCTTTGCCAAAGCTGGCTAACCGTGCCGCAAGCGACATTGCCCATGCCGATGCCGACGTAGAACAACAACATGCACGTCTTCTGGCTGAAATTTTCGCCCGGCTTCAGAAGATAGGTGCTTATTTCCAGCGAATAGAAATTCAGCAAATTCACGGCGTAAGTCACGGGAATGCCGATGGCAAGGCAATACAAAAAGACCTTGGCTGTTCTTTTCTGAAAAAACAGCTTCAAAGATCCCCGCATGCTTTCGCTTCGGTGCACTTTTTGGAACACCGCCGGTTCCGTCATGTTCAGCCGCAAAACCAAAAGCCCAAGGCCCATCAATCCTGCCATAATATAAGTGGTTCGCCAGTCAAGAACGTAGGAAAGCAGAATGGCAAAGAAAGGTCCGAAAGCGCCGATGCCGCCGACGATCGTCACTGACGTGCTCCCCGTAAACTGAGGCAGTTTGTGTTAGAGTCTGCAACTTGAGAAGAGGAGCAGACGATGAAGAAGCGGTTTACGGAAGAACAGATCATCCACGTCTTGAAGGAGCACGAAGCCGGAGTCCAGACAGCCGATTTGTGTCGCCAGCACGGGATCAGCCAAGGAACATTTTATAACTGGAAGGCTAAGTTCGGCGGCATGGACGTGTCGGACGCGAAGCGTCTGAAGCAACTGGAAGCCGAGAACTCAAAGCTGAAGCGGTTATTGGCAGATGCTGAGCTGGACAAGCTCATGATGAAGGAGCTTCTGTCAAAAAACTGGTAAAGCCTGCCGCAAAAAGGCAGGCGATAGAAACCCTGACAGAAACTCACGATATCTCCGAACGGCGGGCCCAACGGATTGTTGGGCTTAGCCGAGGAACGGCGCATTACAAGTCCACGCGTCACGATGATGCCCTGCGAGCCGCAATGAAGCGGATTGCAGCGGAAAGGCGGCGGTTTGGCTATCGGCGTCTGGCCGTAATGCTTAGGCGCGAAGGGCACATCTACAACATCAAGAAGATATACCGGATTTATCGGGAAGAAGGATTGATGGTGAGGCGCAGGAAAGGCCGCAAACGCGCCCTTGGCACGCGTTTGCCGTTGCCGAAACCCGACAGCCCCAATCAGGTCTGGAGCTTGGATTTTCTGAGCGATGCTTTGTCGGATGGGCGGCGGTTCCGCGTTCTGGGCGTTATGGATCAGTGCAGCCGAGAGTGTTTAACGCTCACAGCGGACACATCCATCGGCGGGGCACGGGTTGTTCGGGAGCTTGATCGGTTGATCGAGCGTTACGGCAAGCCCTTGTGCATCGTCAGCGACAACGGCACAGAGTTCACCTGCTGTGCTATTCTGGCATGGGCGCAAGAACAACGCATCGAATGGCATTACATCACGCCGGGCAAGCCAAGAGAGAACGGCTACACAGAAAGCCTAAACGGGCGCATCCGCGATGAATGTCTGAACGAGCATGTGTTTGAAGGCCTCGCTCACGCTCGGCGGCTTATTGAGGCGTGGCGTCACGATTACAACAATATCCGCCCACATGGGAGCATTGGAAACCTTCCGCCAGCTGCATACCGCGCCAGCCTGCGCCAGACTCTGGCGGTCGCGCAGTCTGGCGCTTGCGACGAGGTCAGTTTGTGATTATTTTAACCGAAAGACTCTAGTTCAATTCGCCCCGAAGATGGGGAGCACGTCATCACGCCCCAGGCCCGCTTGGCGGGAGACATCAGTTCGGAAACAAGAGTTACGGCCGTTCCTGTTTCCCCGGCAAGCCCGAAACCCGTAATAAAGCGGCATATGCCGTACGAAACAGGGTCGTTGATGAAACTGCACGCAAGCGTGCCGACGGAATAAATCATAATCGATCCGTACAGCGCTTTGATGCGGCCCAGCCTGTCGCCCAGCCATCCCCATAGAAAAGCCCCGGCGATCATGCCCGCCATTTGCGCATTTAAAATATAACCGCCAATAACGCGCATCTGATCCGGCGTAACGCCCATATCCGTCAGGCTCGGAATGCGAAGAACGGCAAAAAGCTGAATGTCGAAAATGTCGATGAAATAGCCAAGGGCGCAGATGAATATGGCCCGCCTGATTTTTGCTCGCATAAGTCGCCTCAATCCTAGTGTCATGCCCGCGGAGGCGGGCATCCCATTTGGTTTTCTTTAAAGAATCTGAAAGTTCAACAAGCAAGAGACTTGTAACTTTTTTAATCACCTTCGTCAGCCTGTTTTAAGGAACTATATTCTTTTCGTGAGATTATTTGATAGTTAGTACAATTTATCATATTGACTAAATTCATCAACTAGAATATATTGTCACAACCATATAAATTTAGCATATAGGGTTGACCGATATGAATACTGCCTCGTTTACAAACCCCTTCAAGCCTGGTGCTGGGCACAAACCACCCTACTTAGCGGGTAGACAAGAAGAACAAGCAGAATTCAAAAAGCTGCTTACCCAGACCACTATTATGGAAAACATGGTACTAACGGGTCTACGCGGGGTTGGAAAAACAGTCTTATTAGAAGAACTTAAACCGATTGCCCTTGCTTCCGATTGGTTATGGGTAGGTACGGATTTATCAGAATCCGCGAGCATAAGCGAAGCTAACTTAGCTCAGCGAATTATTACTGATTTGTCATTGGTAACTCAGAGCATTGTGATAGCCAGCACTGAGCGTATAGCAATGGGATTTGTTAGAGGGAAAACCAAACAAGAAATAACATTAAATTACGATGCCTTATTGACGCTTTATAACAATACTCCTGGCTTAGTAGTCGATAAATTAAAGCAAATATTCACAATCGTTGCTCCGCATATTCGTGCTTCTGGAAAAAAAGGAATAATTTTTGCGTATGATGAAGCGCAGAACTTGTCAGACCACGCACAGAAAGATCAATATCCCCTTTCTCTTCTTCTCGAACTTTTTCAATCCATACAAAGGCAAAATATTTCCTTTATGCTAGTCTTGGCGGGGTTGCCAACTTTATTTCCTAAGCTAGTGGAGGCCAGAACTTATGCTGAGCGTATGTTTCGCGTAGTGTTCCTTCGACAACTGAATGCAAAACAAACTCAAGAAGCAATTAGTAAGCCTATTGAAAATTCCAAATGTCCTGTAAAATTTAGTGCTCAAGCAATTGAAGTTCTATTCAAATACTCTGGCGGCTATCCTTTCTTTATTCAATTTATGTGTAGAGAGGCTTATGATTCATGGCTGCAACAGAAATCGGAAGGAAAAATACCCAATATTCCTGCGAACGAAATTATAAGAAAGTTAGACAACGACTTTTTCTCGGGAAGGTGGTCGCGTGTTACCGATAGACAACAAGAACTCCTCTACGTAATTGCGGAGCTTGAAAACGCGCATGATGAGTTTACAGTTCAGGAAATTATGGAGAAGTCGCAAAATTTGTTAAGCAAGCCCTTTGGAAGAAGCCATATCAATCAGATGCTATCCTCTTTGATTGAGGCCGGCCTTATTTATAAGGATAGACATGGTAAATACCTATTTGCTGTTCCACTAATGGCGGGGTTCATAAAGCGTAACCGTAAAAGAACAACTTCTTCCCTTATTTAAGGATTTCTTTTTAGTCTAGCTCCGTTTGCTTAAGCGGTTATTTTTTTTGATGGGAAACGTGTCGATTCTCCTTTATCGAGTAAAATGGCGAAAAAGTTTTTTTATTCAGAATTGGTTCCGATGTCCTTACGAAAAGGAAATCCTATGTCAAACGCCTTCTCCAATGGAGTGAGACTTATAGCGCTTGCCCTTTCGCTCTTTCCGCTTTCCGCGCTAGCCGAGGACATTTCAGGGGCAGGGGCCACCTTTCCCTATCCCGTTTATGTCCAATGGGCGGAAGCGTACCGCAAGGAAACCGGCATCGGCCTCAACTATCAGGCCATAGGTTCCGGTGCCGGCATCAAGCAGATCAAGGAAAAAACGCTGACCTTTGGCGCCTCCGACCAGCCCCTGACGCTTAAAGAGCTTGACGACAGCGGCCTCGTCCAGTGGCCGATGGTTGTCGGCGGCGTCGTGCCGGTTGTGAATATCAAGGGCGTCGGCGCAAACGAACTGGCTCTCGACGGGCCGACGCTGGCCGGAATTTATTTGGGCGAAGTCGCGTATTGGGACGATCCCGCCATAAAGAAATTAAACCAAACGCTTAAGTTGCCGCACCAACCCATTGCGCCCATTCAAAGAGCCGACGGATCGGGAACGAATTTTCTTTTCACGCATTATCTAAGCGCCGTCAGTCCCGCCTTCGCATCGAAAGTCGGCGTTAGTACGCTCGTCCAGTGGCCGGCGGGCTTCGGCACCAAAGGAAACGAAGGCGTTGCGAGCATGACCCTGCGAACGTCGGGCGCCATCGGCTATGTGGAGTACGCCTATGCGCTTCAAAGCAAAATGGCGACCGTCAAGCTGGTCAACAAAAGCGGCAAAACGGTCGCGGCGAGCTTGGCGTCCTTTCAAGCCTCGGCGGAGCATGCGGATTGGAAAGCGGCTCCCGGTTTTTACCTGATCCTGACCGACCAGCCCGGCGCCAATAGCTGGCCCATTACGGGCGCGAGCTTTATCCTGATGCGAAAGGAGCCGGTGAACGCCAAGCAGTCCAAAATGGCGCTTGATTATTTCGCATGGGCCTTTCAACAAGGCGGAGAAATGGCGCGGTCGCTTGACTACGTTTCCATGCCCACAACCGTGGTTGAACTTGTGAAAAAATCATGGACGCAAATCAAGGTCCAAAATCAATGACTGCCATTTCCAAAAAGAAGTTAGCGTCATTCCCGCAAATGCGGGAATCCATCTTTGTTTGTTTAAGCAAAAAAGATTAGGAAAAACATTTTGTTCGCTTCCCTTTCCAAACCCAGCGACCCGGCGAAAACGATCCGCGCGCCATGGGCGGCCCATCCCGCCTTCGATCCGCTTTTCCGGTTCCTTTCCCTGTTTTGCGCGGGGTTGACCGTCGCGCTTGTTCTGGCGCTTCTTGTCGTCCTCGGCCTGTCGGCGGCGCCCGCGTTCGACGCTTTCGGCTTCTCCTTTTTTACGGCGAACGTCTGGAATCCCGTCACGGGCAGCTTTGGCGCTTTGGCCGCGATCTACGGCACGATTGTCGTCTCATGCCTCGCCTTGCTTATGTCGTTGCCTATCGGTTTCGGCATCGCTTTCTTTCTTGTTGAAATCGCTCCGCCGTGGCTCGTCAAGCCGCTTCGTATCGCTATCGAGCTTCTGGCCGGCATTCCCAGCATCGTTTTCGGATTCTGGGGGCTGTTCGTTCTTGCGCCGCTTTTTCAGGAACACGTTCAGCCGTTCCTCATTTTTCTTTTCGAGCATGTGCCGATCCTGAACCTCCTTTTTAAGGGGCCGGCCTTCGGCGTCGGGTTGCTCACGGCGGGATGCGTGCTTGCCATCATGGTTCTGCCCTTCCTTACGGCCTTCATGACCGATGTTTTCAAAGCGGTCTCGCCGCTCGTCAAGGAATCCGCCTACGCGCTCGGTGCGACGCGATGGGAAGTCATGCGCTCCATCGTTATCGGATCGACGGGCTCGACGGTCGTTGGCGGCATCATGCTAGCGCTTGGCCGCGTGCTGGGCGAGACGATGGCGGTGACGTTCGTTATCGGCAACGCGCATCGCATCAGCGGCTCGCTGCTCGCGCCGGGGACGACGATCTCGGCAAGCATCGCCAACGAATTTAACGAGGCAACGACGGATTTGCATGCCGCCGCGCTGCTGGCGCTCGGCCTCAGCCTCTTCGCCATAACCTTTATTGTTTTGGCGGCAGGCAAGGTCTTCGTTCTTTATTACGCAAGGAAGGCCCGCCGATGAAGGACGTCAGCGAAGAAAACATGCGCATGTCCTTCCGCTACCGCAAGCGGAAAGGAACCGACCGCTTTTTCACGGTCTTTGCCTGCCTTGCGGCTATTCTCGGCGTGGGATTTCTTCTTATCATTCTCTCCAACGTTTTTGTGGAAGGCCTGAAAGCCATCGACTTCGATACCTTCACAAAAACGACTCCCTCCCCGGGACAAAACGGCGGCCTTATCAACGCCGTGGTCGGCAGCGTCATGATGTCGGCGCTCGCGATGCTTGTGGCTATTCCCGTCGGCCTTATGGGCGGCGTTTATCTGGCCGAATACGACAGGCGCGGCAAAATCGCCGGCATCGTGCAATTTCTGAACGATATTTTGCTTAGCGCGCCTTCCATCTGCTTCGGCCTCTTCGCCTATGAGATCATGGTCGTCCCGATGCACGGTTTTTCCGGCTATGCCGGCGCTGTCGCGCTCGCCTTTATCGCTATGCCGATTATCCTGCGCACGACCGAAGACATGCTTTCGCTCGTCCCCGATCAATTCCGCGAAGCGGCGGCGGCGCTCGGCGCGCAGCGATGGCGCGTTATCTTCTCCATATGCTTTCGCTTTGCGCGCCCGGGCATTATCACCGGGTTGCTGCTCGCCTTTGCCCGCATTGTGGGCGAAACCGCGCCGCTGCTTTTCACCGCGTTGAACAATCAGTTCTGGAATATCAGCATGGTTGGCCCCACGCCAAACCTTCCCGTCACCATTTATCAACTGGCCATGTCGCCGTATCCCGACTGGCACAAGCTCGCGTGGGCGGGGGCCATGATTATCACGCTCGCCGTCCTGACGATTAACATTGTGACGCGTTTTATGTCCGAAGATACAATCCGGAAAGGTTTCTGATGACGAACCCGACGTCCATACTGGAAATCAAAAATCTGTCGTTCTCTTATGAAGAGAAACAGGCGCTCGATAACGTCTCGCTGCCCTTGTACAAGAACAAAGTCACGGCGATCATCGGGCCGTCGGGCTGCGGCAAGTCCACGCTGCTTCGCAGCGTCAATCGCATTTTCGATTTGTACCCCCGGCAAAAAGCCAGCGGCCAAATCCTTTTCGAAGACCGCAATATTCTGGACGATATCGATACGGCATGGCTTCGCCGCCGCATCGGCATGGTCTTTCAAAAGCCGACCCCGTTCCCGATGTCGATCTTCAATAATGTGGCCTACGGCATACGCCTTTACGAAAAAGCGCGGTCGCGGGATATATTGCCGCGCGTCGCCAAAGCCTTGAAGGACGCCGCTTTATGGGACGAAGTCAAAGATCATTTGCGCACAAGCGGCCTCAGCTTGTCGGGCGGGCAGCAGCAGCGGCTTTGCATCGCGCGCGCTTTGGCCGTGCAGCCGGAGATTTTGCTTTTGGACGAGCCGACGTCGGCGCTCGATCCCATCGCGACCGCCAAAGTGGAAGCCCTGATCGGCAAGCTGAGGAAAAAATACACGATCGCGATTGTGACGCACAACTTGCAACAAGCCGCGCGCATCTCGGACTATGTGGCCTTTTTCTATATGGGAAAGCTGGTCGAATTCGACACGACCAAAAAGATATTCGAATCCCCGGCGGACAAGCAAACCGAGGACTACGTCAAAGGACGGTTCGGATAAACAGAGGACAGCGAATGACAGAAATATAAACCCTCCCCCTTGATGGGGGAGGGGTGGGTGGGGGTGATTCCTGAGTGTGGGGGTGACAGTGCAAAATAGGTTGATCACCAAAATCGTCGTCCTCACGGGCGCGGGCATATCGGCGGAATCCGGCGTGCCCGTTTTTCGCGGCGATGACGGCCTTTGGGAAGGGCAGCGCGTCGAGGCTGTGGCGACAGCCGATGCCGTCGCTTTCAACCGCCCCGTCGTCAATCAATTCTTCAACAAGATGCGCAAAGGCATCGCCACTATCGCGCCGAACGCCGCGCATAAAGCGTTGGTGGAATTGGAGCAGGCTTTCGGCGAAAATTTTCTTCTCATCACGCAGAACATCGACCCTCTGCACGAAAAAGCGGGCTCGAAAAACCTTATTCATATGCACGGCGAATTGCAGCGCATCAGATGCGATGCGTGTGAAACAAGCATGCCCTTTTTCGGCGACGTTCCGCCGGACGCAACGTGCAAAGCCTGCGGCAAGAAAGGCGGGCTTAGGCCGGATATCGTCCTTTTCGGCGAAATGCCGAAGCGCATGGAGGATTGCCTAACGGCGTTGGCACTATGCGATTTGTTCATCGCGGTCGGCACGTCCGGCGTCGTTTACCCGGCAGCGGGTTTTGTCGATGTCGCGGCGCGGGCAGGGGCCGAAACCGTGGAAATTAACCTTAATAATTCCGAACGCGCTTCCGCTTTTTCCAAACGCATGGTCGGCAAAGCCGGAGACATGCTTCCTCCCTTTGTTCAGGCGTGCATTTCCAGAAAATCGTTCGGTTAAATAGGCTTTTGTTTATGAGCCTGAAACTATTTAAGTTTACCCAAAATAAAGCGAATTATGGTAATGTAGGATATATTTTTAAATACATTTTATGTATTTTTCAGGAGGCGCATTATGACAGTTCAAGCTCCAAAACCAAGCGCTACGCCCGCCATAGCGGCTCCTGTCACATTCTCTAATGAAAAGCATCCGTCTAACATCTCTGGAACCGGGGGATTCTCTAACATCGTTATGACTTCTCCGGCAAATCGTGCACCAAGTTATTCCACGCGTGCACCAAGTTATTTCACGATCACAGTATCACGACCAGTTTCCTCATCGCCAGCTTATGCGCCGTCTTCGACTCCTCCGGGCTCAACCCCTTCTGCGGCGGCGCCTCCTAAGGGTAATGAGGAGGATGATCTTCTTCTTGATCTTGACTCCGCTGATGAGTTCGTTGTGCCAGATCCCCCGGCGGCAAAACCATCTTTAGTACAGAAATTAAGGGATAAAGGCCGTGGGCGATATGATGGGCTCCATCAGAAACTTCCTTCACGTGCTCAAACGGTTGTGCACACGCTATCTGAAGGCGTTAACCGTTTTCGGCAAGAAAGGGAGTTGAATAAAAGAATTAGGGCAGCCGACAAAAAGGCAAGAGCGGAAAACGCAGCCGCGGCCAGAGAAAATGCAGCCGCCACGCCTAAACAAGAAGTTACAAAATCCTATGAATCCGCTGCGAAAAAAGAAGTAACAGGGCGCACTCGCTTAGGCGGAGCAACGGATTTTATCCTCACGACTGGTGCCGGTGTACTTACATCGGCTGTCGCCACTCATCTTGTATCGACTTCCATACTGGCCATACCGTTTGCCTTCAATATCGCCTTTCCGGTGGGCGGCGCTTTGATTGGCCTTGGTGTGGGCGCTGTCGCAGGCGGTCTGGTGCAGGTCTATCGGGATTCAAAAATAAAGGAAGATAATAGGCCTCTGCTTCGGCAATCATTTATCAACGGCGCAATAAATGGATTTATTGGTGCCGGCCTGGGATCAGGGTTCGCTGTAGGGCATATAATGACAGCCGGAGCCAGTGCAGCTCAGGGCACTGCTGCGTCAGGTTTGGGAGCGGTCGGTGGCTGCCTGGCAACCTACTACGTAAATCTGAAAGCGGAAAGATCAGGAATTGTGAAGAAAGTATCCAAGGCCCTCAAGCTGACGCCTTCATGATTAATCTCGCTCCTGCGAAAGAGCACCTTCCTCCGCAAGGGTTACGAGTCAATTTGACAGGAGGGTGATCCAGATTCCCGTCGTCCATCCCCGCCTACGAAAAGCGATCCGACAACTTTTTCGCGAAATGTGGGAAGTTAACCATAAATAACTGTTCCTGAAATAAATTTTCTCTGTTATTTATCTTTTTGGACTCAAAACAAGTTGTGCCGTTACACGAGCGCGAGCATAAATTTTTTATATTTTTATTTTGGAGTAAATCATGTCGGTAACGCTGGAAAAGCTTTTGCAACCCAAGACATCGTTCAGCCAACTCGCCATCGGATTGACCGATTCAGGCCCGGACTTGCGCGAAAAGGCCATCCTATACCGGAAACTCTGCGTTCTTATGTTAGAACATCCAATGCTAGAGAAAGCAAAGGCTCGAGGCGTTTCTGATAAGCAAGGACTTTTGTATTCCCTTCCACGACTGATGCAAGAAACCAGGAAACTTTACAAGACTAAAGAGAAACGGGATGAAGCGCTTCAATCTTTCGACCTTGCTTTAGTCAAAAACAGCAGCGTCCCGTCGGTAGAAAAAATCCTCGCGAGCGACGTGTCGGGGATTTTAACGCCGGATGAAATCAATAACCTTCTTATCGTGCAGGCGGCTGGCCGCGTGTTGTCGAACATCGCTCCGCAAGCGCCATCACCCCGGAATCCTAAAGTCGTTCCTGCGGAACTATACACGCTACAAAGAGAGTTAGAGAATATGAACCCGGATGAACCCTTGGATCCCAAAATTAAGGATCTCGCCATCGAAAGCATGAAGCACGCAGCCGAGCAACTTGGCCCCCGCGCCACCAAAGCTGTTGATACGTATCTGGATTCTCAGGCAACCGTGGATGCGGGCGCCGCAGTCGCAGCGCCGCAAGAAGCGCCGATCGCCCCTGAAAACAACCAGCCTGCCGAGAAGGCTCAGCCCCGCAATCTTGCGTCAACAGGCCTTGCCGGTAAACATGCGACAGGGGTGAAAAATCTCAAACGGGATATGAATCGCGGCTACACGCTTTACAACGAAGCCGATGAAATCGAATCCGCGCAAGTGGCGGCGCTTATGCGCCAGCCGGGCGGCCCGCGTTCGCGTTGGGAAGCCGTTAGCCTGCTCACCGGCGCGGGCCTTGCGCTCCGCGACGAGGAAGATCGCATCAACTCTTCCGCCTTCAACAATGCCCCTTCCACCGATGCCGCCGAAGCGAACGATAACGCGGCCAGGCCTGAAGCGGCTACGGCAGCCCCGGTTGCCGCAAATGAAAACGATGGCGACCAGAAACCCGGCGCTTCAGCCGCCGCCATCGTTGTTCCTCCGGCTGCCCCTGAAGGCGGTGCGCAGGAGCCCGAAGACCAAGGAACCCCCGGAGAGGAAGCGAACCCGGATGAAGAACAACCGGATGATAGATCCGTTGGCGAGAAATTCGTCGACGCTGGCCGCCATGTAACGTCGCGGGGCGTGGCTTATATTAAAGATGGCGGAGCCGCCTTTGTTGCGGGTGCTTTAGGAGCCTTCACAATAGCTGCAATGAATGTGGCGCCTTTCGCAGCTTTCGTTGTTGCCGGTGCCGTGGGAGCCTTTGCGGGTGCTGTTAGAGAGTATTACTATCAAAAGAATGAACTCTTAATCGAAAATCCCGAAGTATCCTGGAAAGCATTGGTGGTGGGTTTGTTCGGGGGTTTAACTGGCAGCTTCATCGGCGCGCTTGGCGGCAGAGGGCTTGCCGCAGCCCATCTCAGTCCCATAGACGCCTTGCTGCTTCACGATGGGGCCTCTGCGCCGGGGGATAACGGCTTCAATAATTCATCTAAAACTGGAACAGTAACAGCGACCGCTACTCAACTGGCTAATGTGACTGCGAACGCCAGCCAAACTGTAACCCCGGATCAAATACTCCCCGTCACTGATTCCGATGGGAACAGGCCGGGTTGGGCAAATAATACGTCAGATCAATATACGGGAGGGGATAAAGTGGTCCCCACGCAGGACTGCCGCTGTGGTGGAGGTAATTGCGAAAATACAGTTTTAATCAATCAATCTTTCTTTGGCTGCTGCCCTGATGGCATTTGCCCTCCACCTGAACCGCCGGCAACGGTAGAGCCGACCGAGACACCAACGCCTGTAGAGTCACAAACGCCGGAACCGCCGCCGCCTTCCGAAAAACCGACGGTCGTGCCATCAGAAACGCCGGAGAAGCCCACGGTTGTGCCATCAGAAACGCCGGAGAAGCCCACGGTCGTGCCATCAGAAACGCCGGAGAAGCCGACGGTTGTGCCATCAGAAACGCCGGAGAAGCCGACGACTCGGCCAACAACGCCGCCGACGACTCCGCCGACGACTCCGCCGACGACTCCGCCGACGACTCCGCCAACAACGCCACCGGAAACGCCGACGCCGACGACTCCGCCAACGACTCCGCCAACAACGCCACCGGAAACGCCGACGCCGACGACTCTGCCGACAACTCCGCCTACAACGCCGCCGGAAACGCCGACGCCAACGGAGACGACACCTAAGCCGACGCATACCCACTGTTGGCCATCCCAATCCCCATCGCCGCAGCCGGTGGTGACAGTAGGAGCTGAGGCTACCGCTACCGCTGGCGTTGAAATAGATGAAGATGGGAATATCAAAACAGGGGCTGGCGCAGGCGCTAAAGCTGACGCCGGACCCGTGCACGTCAATCCGGGCTCAAATAACCCGATTGTTATCGACCCTCAGGGTTCCGGTAACAATCAGGGTGGGGGGCACTCTGCAAGTACCGGCACATCGACAAGTACATCGACAAGCAGCAATACTGGCGGTGCGAATACAAACGGTGCCCCGAACCAAGGCGATGTGACGAACGATATGACGCGTCCGGGTGTGGTGCCGACAATCACAACGACTATTACGGAAGCAGTTCGTAACGCTGTGCAAAGCCCCAAAGCCTTCCGTCTTCTTGGCGTGCTGCATTTGCGGTAAGTGCAGCTCTTATAAGAAACCTTCCCTGCTCTTTCCGGAGAGCAGGGAAGAATCTATACCTCCGCGTTTTTCTTCTTAAACCCTGTTTCGATGGGCGTCGAATTGCTGCCGAACATCTTGTCGATATCGGCAAAGGCCTGATCGGCCAAGCCTTTCATGGGCGCCGAAGCCGGTGCGCCGCCCGTCTCTGCCGCTGAATGGCCGAAAGCCGCCGCCGCCGCCCCATCGTCGAACATGGTATCGATCTGCGTCTGCGTCGAACTGGCGTCGCCGTGAACGATGCCGTTTCCTTCTTCCATCATGCCTCGAAGCTGTTCTGCCGCGCTATGCGCTTTGCCCGCGAAGATATCCATCTCTCCGGCGTCCAGATGCTGGCGCAAAGCTTTCCCGTAATTCTCCACCATGTTTTTCATGATGATGCTTTTTTGTTCCAGCGCTTGCCGCAATTCCTGCGGCGCGTACGCATAAGCTTCGATGGCAAGGTCGGCAAAATCAAGGCCGCTTACGCTGAAGTGCGTGCAATAATCCAGGTATTGCCACTGCTCAATCTCATCCATAAGCTCCGGCATATCGGCAACCATATCCAAAACCATCACCACGGAATTGAATGTATTGAAATAGTCGGTGGACAGCAAAGACCGTGGGTCGATGTTGGTGCCGGCCACCTTCTGGCGAATTTCGTCGATCTTCTCAGTCACGGTGCAAAGCGCTTGGTTTGGAAGGCGTTTTTGATTCGGGCGTAATTACGGGCCCCTTAACCTTCGAAACCTACCCCAAAGTAGATAAAAAAAGGTTTACTCATTCTCTTTTGCGAAAGCGCATGAAAAACGACCGCTTACGCCTTTGAAATTGCTTATCTTTACAAAAGATTAGGCATTCATTTCGGCGTCCCGTAAAGTGCGTTTTCCACATCTTTTATTTGCGCCTGTTCCCCATGCAAAACATGCAAAATAATTTCACCCTTTCCGCCGCGATCATCTTCGCAAGTTTCCTTCTCTCCCTGATCTTCACGGCCCTTATCCGCGGCTATCTGCAAAAGAGGGCCGTTTTGGACATTCCGAACGAACGCAGCTCGCACGCCGCGCCGGTTCCGCGCGGGGCAGGGTGGGCCTTGCTGGCTGTTTTCGTTCCCGCCATGATCGGCGCGGTCTGTTATGTCGATACGGGCTTTCGTTACGCGGGCCTGATCGGGGCCGTGATTCTGCTTGCCGTATTTTCCGGCCTCGACGACCGCAAATCCATCAATCCGGCCCTGCGCCTTGGCGTTCACATCGTTGCCGCCTTTCTGGGCAGCCTCGCGTTCGCGCGTTATCAAACGCTTTTCGGAAATGTACTGCCTTTCTGGTTAGACCGCGCCGCCATGATCCTTGCGTGGGCATGGTTCATGAACCTCTATAACTTCATGGACGGAATCGACGGCATCACGGGAACCGAAACCGTCTTTATCGCCACAGGCTGGGGAGTCGTCGCCGCCATAGCCGGCGTTCATGATCCCTTTACCGATTTTCTAACCCTCATTCTTACGGGCGCAGGTCTTGGCTTTTTGGCCCATAACTGGCATCCGGCGAAAATTTTTCTCGGCGATGTGGGAAGCGTGCCGCTTGGTTTTCTCGTCGGCTTTTGCCTTCTTGTTTTGGCGATGAAGGGCGCATGGGTCGCGGCGCTGATCCTTCCTTTGTACTACCTTGCCGACAGCGGCATCACGATTGCGAAACGCGCCGCGCGCCTCCAGCCGGTCTGGCAAGCGCACCGCGAGCATTTTTACCAACAAGCCGCGCAAGGCGCGAAAGCGCACACGCCGGTGGTTATCCTGATCCTCGTTGCGGATATCGGGCTTATAGGCGCGGCGGCGCTTTCCGTTCCGCACCCGCTCATCGGCCTTGGCGCCGGCATTGTGATTGTTGCGACTCTGCTCGGAAAGTTGCATAGAATGAGCGTTCAAAAAAAATAGCGTCATGCCCGCGTACGCGGGCATCCATCTGTTTTGTTAGGCTGAAATGAAATTCCTCTCTTCCAATCGCCGCATTCTGTCTTTCGCGCACGACACGCTTATCGCGGCCTTTGCCTTCTGGCTCGCGCTTTACCTGCGCGTGGGCGGGGACTTCTCGATTTTGCCTTTGGGCTCCGTTTTTGGCGCTTCCGTTTTGTTCGTCGTTACATGCGTCGTGGTTTTCCTGGCCTACGGCCTTCATCAAAGCATCTGGATATTCACCTCGCTGCGCGATTTGATGGTTATTTTGCGCGCCTCCACCTTGGCCGTCGCCGTCTTCCTTGCGATTACCTTCCTTGCCCAGCGCCTCGAAGGCGTTCCGCGTACGGTGCCTTTCATGGCGTGGTTCATCATGGTCGCGGGCCTTGGCGGTTCGCGCATGCTGTTTCGCATGCTGCGCGAAAGGCGGCTTAGCGTTCTTTGGGAGCGTTCGGGAGGAGGCCGCGTCAACGTCCTCCTCGTTGGCGCTGGCGACGAGGCCGACATCTTCATGCGCGCGGTAACCGCCGATCCGCAATCGGCTTATCACGTCACGGGCATCCTTGGCGAGAACGGCAAGCGCGTCGGCGCCACGATCCACGGCGTCAAAGTCATCGGCACGGTCGACGATCTGGCGGACGTTGTCGCCGAGCTACGCGAGCAAATGAAAGCGCCCTCGCGCCTTATCCTGACCCGCTCCATGTCGCGCTTCAACAAAGGCCTTGTCAGCCAGCTTCTTGAACAATCTACCGCCTTGGGCCTTACGCTCTCAAGGCTCCCCGCGCTTACCGAACTGCGGGACGACGTGGGGCCGTTGACCGTGCGGGATCAGCCGTTGGCGCTGGAGGATCTGCTTGGCCGTCCCGAAACCAAGCTGAACCGCAGCGATATCTGCGCCCTCATTCGCGGCAAGCGCGTGCTCGTCACAGGGGCAGGGGGGACGATCGGCGGCGAACTTTCGCGGCAAATCGCAGCGCTGGAGCCGCAACACCTGACCCTTGTGGATTTCAGCGAGTTTAATCTCTATCGCATCGACCTCGAAATGCGCGAGGCTTTTCCACACGGGGATATACGCCTGATGATCGGCAACGTGCGCGACGGCGCGCGCATGAAGCAAATCTTCGCCGAGGAAACGCCCGATCTCGTTTTCCATGCCGCCGCCATCAAGCACGTTCCCATCGCCGAAGAGAATATCCGCGAAGCCATCATGACGAACGTCATCGGCACGCGCCTCGTCGCCGACTGCTGCCTCGAATCCGGCTGCGCCGCGATGGTGCTGATCTCGACCGATAAAGCCGTTCACCCAAGCAGCGTCATGGGCGCGACAAAGCGCCTTGCCGAAATGTATTGCCAAGCGCTCGATCTGTCCTCGAACGACACGCGCTTCATCACGGTTCGCTTCGGCAACGTGCTCGGCTCCACGGGTTCCGTCGTTCCCCGCTTTCAGGAGCAACTGGCCAAGGGCGGCCCCCTGACGGTGACGCATCCCGATATCACGCGCTATTTCATGACGGTGCGCGAAGCCGTCGAACTCGTTCTTCAGGCCTCGGCCTTGGGCGCGCATCCGGGGGATCAGCGCGGGAAAGTGCTGGTTCTCGATATGGGCGAGCCGGTTAAAATCGCCGATCTTGCGCGCCAAATGATCCGCCTGGCGGGCCTGCGCCCCGAAGAGGATGTGAAAATCGTCTATACCGGCCTGCGCAAGGGCGAAAAGCTGCACGAAGAACTTTTTGCCGACGCGGAAGAACTCATCCCCTCGGCGGCGGACGGGGTAAAACTGGGTAAAGCGACCACGGTTGATTTGCCCTACCTGCGCCGTGAGCTGGACGATTACGCCGTTCATTTGCATAACGGCTTGGATGAAATAATATCGTTGACGAAGCTTTCGGTTCTTGTGCCTGAATTCAAGCGCCCCACAATCGGAACGCGGGCAACCGCATAAAAATAAAATAAAGGCTCAATTCAGGCTCGTCATTCCGGAAAATGCGACGCGTAGCGGCGAATTTATCCGGAATCCGATTTGTTTTTTTTATTATCTAAAAAACGAAACCGGTTTCGCCCTTGCGGATAATTCTTGACGACCCTCCGTCCTTTCTTATAAGCTTGTTTCATGAAAACCGTGCAGCCCATCGTTTTGCTCAACGCCCCAGCCCCGCTGCAACCGCGCGCCTAGCGCGCATTTTCCGATTCTCACCATACATTTTCGCCCGTAATGCAACCCCTTCAGGGAGTGGTTTTCATGACCCGTTTTTTTGATGTCGACGCCTTAAGCGCATGGGTGCGGCTTATAGGCGCGGAAAAAGTCATTCAGTCCATGGCGGCGTATATTCGCGATGACTACGCAAGGTGGAAAGACTTTCAGCTCACCCCCCGTCTCGCCAGCCATTCGCGGCGCGGCGTGATCGAACTCATGCCCGCCAGCGATAACGTGCTTTATGGGTTCAAGTACGTCAACGGCCACCCCCAGAATTTCCAGAAAGACCTCTGCACGGTCATGGCCTTCGGCGTTCTGGCGGATGTGGATACCGGCTATCCCATTCTGCTCAGCGAAATGACGGTGCTCACGGCACTTCGCACGGCGGCCACGTCCGCGCTCGTCGCCTCGCTTTGCGCGCGCAAAAACGCAAAAAGCATGGCCGTCATCGGCTGCGGCGCGCAGAGCGAGTTCCAAATCCTCGGCTTCAAGGCGCTTTTAGGCATCGCGGACGTGTCCGTCTTCGACGTCGATCCCCGCGCGACGGAAAAACTCTGCCGTAATTTGTCGGGCATCGAAGGCCTTGCTATCACGCCCTGCGTTTCTTCGAAAATGGCGGTGAAAGACGCGGATATCGTCACGACCATCACCGCCGACAAAACCAAAGCGACGATCCTCACGCCCGATATGATCGCGCCCGGCATGCACATCAACGCCGTGGGCGGCGACTGTCCCGGCAAAACGGAGCTGCACCGCGACGTTTTGACAATGGGGCCCGTTGTCGTCGAATACGAACCCCAGACGCGCATCGAAGGCGATATCCAGCAAATGCCTGCGGATTTCCCCGTCACCGAGCTTTGGGAAATCGTTTCCAAGTCGAATGGGGTTCGCAAAAACGACGCCGATGTCACGATTTTCGATTCCGTCGGCTTTGCGCTGGAGGACTTTTCGGCCTTGCGCTACCTTCACGATCTCGCGACCGGGAACGAGGCGGGCTCCTCTATAAACCTCGTTCCCTCGCTCGCGGATCCAAAGGATATCTATTCCCTTCTGCAACCGCCCGTGATGCCCTCGCGCGTAACCTTGGGCAAAAGGGCCTTGCGCGCGATTTAACCCTATTTAATTGGATTTCCTGCCGGATTTTGTTATGTATGATCGCGATGAAAAGATAAGCGTCATCCCCGCGCAAGCGGGGATCCATCTTGCGAAAAATGACGCTAAAGATTTTATATCCCCTAGGAATCGTTCCGACAAACGAAAGCATTCCACATTATGAACGCCCATTCATCTCCCAAAACCGCCATCAAGCCGACGCGCGCGGAAAACTACCCCGAATGGTACCAGCAAGTCGTCCGCGCCTCCGACATGGCCGAAAATTCGGGAATCCGCGGCTGCATGATCATCAAGCCGAACGGCTACGGCATGTGGGAGCTGATGCAGCGCGACCTCGACCGCCGCTTCAAGGAAACAGGGCACGAAAACTGCTACTTCCCGCTTTTCATCCCGCTCAGCTATTTCCAGAGAGAGGCCGAGCATGTCGAAGGCTTCGCCAAGGAAATGGCGGTCGTCACGCATCACCGCCTTACGGCGAAAAACGGCGCGCTTGTGCCCGACGGCGAGCTTGAAGAACCTCTCGTCGTCCGTCCGACGTCGGAAACCGTTATCGGCGAGGCCATGGCGAAATGGATCAAGTCTTACCGCGATTTGCCTTTGCTCGTGAACCAGTGGGCGAATGTCGTGCGCTGGGAAATGCGCCCGCGCCTGCTTCTGCGCACGACGGAATTTCTCTGGCAGGAAGGCCACACCGCGCACGAGACGTTCGACGACGCCATGGCCGAAGCGAAAAAGATGCACGACGTCTACCGCACCTTTGCGGAAGAAGTCCTCGCGCTGCCCGTCATCATGGGCGAAAAGACCGCGAACGAGCGTTTTCCGGGCGCCGTGAACACCTTCACCATCGAAGCGATGATGCAGGACGGCCGCGCGCTGCAATCCGGCACGTCGCATTATCTGGGGCGGAATTTTTCGCGTTCCATCGGCATCCAGTTTCAGAATCGCGACGGCGCCCTGGAACACGCGCATACGACCTCATGGGGCGTATCGACGCGCCTCCTCGGCGCTTTGGTCATGACGCACGGCGACGACAACGGCATGCGCACGCCGCCGCGCATAGCGCCGTGGCAAGTCGTCATTATCCCCGTCCTGCGCGGCGACAGCGACAAAGCGGCGGTGCTGGCCTATGCCGAGGCGCTGAAAGAAGCGCTGAACCGTAAATCTTTCGCGGGCTCTTCCCTCAGGGTGAAGCTTGATATGCGCGACATTCCAAGCGTCGATAAAAAATGGGATTGGATCAAGAAAGGCGCGCCCCTTATCCTCGAAATCGGCCCGCGCGACGTGGACGGCGGCAAAGTCTGCGTGATGCGCCGCGATCAGCTGGACAAAGGCAAACGCATCGTTCTGCGCGATGACTTTATTACCGGCGTCGAGGGCGAGCTGTCGGCGATCCAGAAGAATCTTTTTGATGAAGCAAAGCAGTTCATGCAATCGCGCATGGTAACAAACATCTCATCGTGGGCCGATTTTGAGGCGTATTTCAAAAAGCACGACGAAAACGGCTTTGTCAGCGGGCAGGGCTTTGTGCGCGCCAAATGGTCGGGCGATCCGGAATCGCTGGCAAGGCTCGATGCGCTTGGCGTTACGATCCGTTGCATACCCTTCGATCAGGACGGCAAAGAGGGAAAATGCGTTTTAACGGGCAAACCCGCAAAACAGGATGTCCTTTTCGCCAGAGCGTATTAGGGTCGGGACTACTCAATTAAAAGTTCGTCATTCCGGAAAATTCCGAGCGTTGCGAGGAATTTATCCGGAATCCGATTTGTTTTCTTGTCGAAAAGAAACCTCTAAGAAGAAAGGGGCTGGGGGCTAGGGATTGAATTGTGACCATCTGTTCAATTAGAATACACGTCATGTCCGTTCCATGTACTATAACTCTTCCAAGCCCCTAACTCCAACCCCTAACCCCCTAACCGCTTATGCTCTTCTCTCCCTTCGAAAGGCTTGTGGCCATCCGGTACCTGCGCTCCAAAAGGCAGGAAGGCTTTATTTCCGTCATAAGCTGGTTCTCGCTCATCGGCATCGCGCTTGGCGTCGCAACGCTGATCGTCGTCATGTCGGTGATGAACGGCTTCCGTCAGGAATTGTTCCAGCGCGTGCTCGGCCTTAACGGCCACATGAACCTTTACGCCATGCAGGGGCCGATCGATAACTACGAACCGCTGCTCGACCGCATCGCCAAGGTTCAGGGCATTCTTGCCGTCGCGCCGACCGTCGAAGCGCAAGCGCTCGTGACAAAGGACGGCGTGGCTTCGGGCGTTTATATACGCGGGCTCAAGCCGGAAACCATCCGCAACAGGCCGACCATCGCGAAACATATCGTCGAGGGCTCGCTCAGCGATTATGGCGACAACAACATCGCCATCGGCGAACGTATGGCCATGAAGCTCGATCTGCGCGTTGGCGATACCCTCACGCTCATATCGCCCGTCAGCAAAAGCACGGTTTTCGGGTCCGCGCCGCGCCTCCGTGGCTATAAAATAGCGGCGATTTTCAAAGTCGGCATGTTCGAATACGACAGCCACTTTGTCTTTATGCCTCTCGAAGCGGCGCAAGTTTTTCTAAGCACCGGCCAAAGCGTCACCTCACTGGAGATGTTCGTTCAAAATCCACAGGATTTAAGGCAGGTTCGAAAAGATGTCGTGGAGGCCGTCGGCCCCGCGCAGCAACAGCCCGTACGCCTTCTGGACTGGCAGCAGAACAATTCAAGCTTCTTCACCGCTTTGGAGGTCGAGCGCAACGTGATGTTCCTGATTCTGACGCTGATCATACTGGTGGCCGCGTTCAATATCATCTCCAGCCTTATCATGCTGGTAAAAGACAAGGGCCGCGACATCGCCATCCTCAGAACGATGGGCGCGACCAAAGGCATGGTTATGCGCATCTTTTTCATGAACGGCGCGTCGATTGGCCTTGTCGGAACGCTGATCGGGCTTGCTTTGGGCCTTCTTGTCGCCAGCAATATCGAGGGCATCCGGCAGATCGTGCAGGCCTTGACGAAAACGGATCCGTTCTCGCCGGAAGTCTATTTCCTTACGCGCATGCCTTCGGTGATCGATTGGTACGACATCACGCGCATTGTCCTTATGGCTTTGGGGCTGTCGTTCCTCGCGACCCTCTATCCGTCGTGGCGTGCCGCGAAACTCGATCCGGTGGAGGCGTTGCGCTATGAATGAACCGTCGGCGATCAATCTTCAGGACATCAAAATCCCCGTGCTGGAGCTTCGGGATATAAGGCGAACTTTCGAGCAAGCCGGCTCGGCTCTGGAGGTTTTGCGCGGGTGCTCGCTGACCATAAGGGCAGGGGAGACGGTCGCGCTTATCGGCCCGTCGGGGTCGGGAAAATCCACCCTTTTGCACAGCGCGGGGCTGCTTGAAAAGCCCGACAGCGGCGACGTAATCATAGCGGGGCGCGATGCGATGCGCCTCGACGATAAAGGCCGAACGGCGCTGCGGCGCAGCGCGATAGGTTTTGTTTATCAGTTTCACCACCTGCTTCCTGAATTTTCCGCGCTTGAAAATATCGTCCTGCCGCAAATGATCGCGGGCAAGCCGCGAAAGGAGGCCGAGCGCCGCGCGTCCGAGCTGATCGAGATGATCGGCCTTTCAAACCGCGCCAACAACAGGCCCGGTAAATTATCGGGCGGCGAGCAGCAGCGCGTCGCCATCGCGCGCGCCTTGGCGAACAAGCCCCAGCTTCTGATCGCCGACGAACCGACCGGAAACCTCGATCCCGCCACGGCCGATCACGTGTTCGAGATGTTGCAAAACCTTGTGAAGTCGCAAAAACTCGCGCTACTTATGGCGACGCATAATATCGACCTCGCCCGCAAAATGAGCAAGGTTGTGGAAATCAAAGACGGCATGCTGCTCGCCAATTCGTAGAGCGCTATCCCTTCAGATGGAAACACCGTCATGCCCGCGGAGGCGGGCATCCCATTTGTTTTTCTTTCTTCCGGAGCTGTCCCTGCGAATGCGGAGAGACGCGACGAATGCACCTGAACGCAAAATGCTCGAGTTTGTCGTTTCAGCCTTTTTTTACTATCAAAGACAGGCCGTTAACCCAAGCGAAAAACGCATCTTTGCGTATGCGTCGTTGACATAAAATCGCCGTTCAAACGCTGGTTAAGGTCGTCCCAAATTTCCGGATGCGCATAAAGCACGCCGCCGCTATGCGGAACGCGCATAGCCCCTTTGGGATCAAGAACGAAAGGAATTTCGCCCTTGGGGCCCAGATAATCCTGCCCGTCGAAAAAGCCGATCCGATAGCCAAGTCCCTGCGCGATAAAAACTTCCGCGAAATGATCCCACGGAAACGTCCCCGGCCCACCGAAAGCGTCCAACCGGCCCAGAAGAACTTCGCCGATATGATAGGAATAGCCGTCGGTCGAAACCACTTCCTTAAAGGAATTTTCCAATCGCGTTTTTACTTCCTCGAAGGAAAGTCGGCGGCCATCGCTCGTATAAACAGGGCGCGTCGCCTCGTCGAGAAGGACGCCCGAATGCGCATGAGGGTAAGCGATCTTCATTTCCGAAAAAGGCTTCAGCGACGGCGGAAATAAATCAATCGATTGCTCATTCCCGTTTTCAAAGCGCAGGCCGATGGGGTATTCATCCCCGATGCGCCGGAACAAAACCCCTTCGGCGGGGCGCAAAATCCATCCGGCGGTGACGCGTCCGGCCTCGAACCGCGCGACCTGCATCGAAAACCGCGGATCTTTTTTCAGGAAAGGAATCGTGCCGTCGATGGGGTCGGCCAGAAAGCCTTTTCCCGACAAATAAAGCTCAATTCCTTTTTTAGGAGCCACCGTATTTTTTTGAACTTCGGCGCTTAGAAACTCAATGAACGCGCGCGCGTCGCAACGATCGAGCGATAGAGGCTTCGTCAAATCGTAATCGCGAACGATTTTCGCTTGGGCTTTCGTCAAGCGCGGCACGTTTTCCTCGCCGATCACAGTCTCTCCCGGAAAAGGCCCCGCAAGCTCGCGCGCCAACAGAATTTGAACGCCGATATCGGCAATCGCAAAAGGCGACTTGCCCGCGCCGTCGGGGTCTTTCATGGCCACATAAGACCGAAGCGTGTCGTCGTTGAAAATCGGCATGACGAAATGCGTCGCGATCGATCTTAAAATATCCGTAACGACGTCGCTCATAAAAACCCCATTTCTTAAGGCCCTAAAGTGAAGGAAAAAGGGCGCAAATCAAAGGCCAAAATTGCTTTTAGCGGGCAGGCCCAAAAACAACTCATAAGATACTGAAATTACAGTAAAAGAAGGCGCTTTTTTCCTTGGTTAAGAACAATGAAAAATGCTACAAACAGCCATCGAATTCGCCCCTTTGATTCAAGGCCGATCTTTGCCCTTTCGGGGCGTATCTAACGAAAACAGGTTTTTATTGTGACTGATAATACAGTTTCGCCTCCCTCCGGCACCATGCACGTTACGATCGAAGACGAAATGCGGCAATCCTACCTCGCGTATGCGATGAGCGTCATCG
Source organism: uncultured Rhodospirillaceae bacterium (assembly GCA_964453225.1). Lineage (GTDB taxonomy): Bacteria > Pseudomonadota > Alphaproteobacteria > UBA9219 > UBA9219 > CAIXLI01. The sequence continues at coordinate 12,847 of CAYVNS010000004.1, read as the reverse complement.
TATCGCGCGCCTTGCCCGATGTGCGCGACGGACTGAAGCCGGTTCACCGCCGCATCCTTTTCGCGATGAAAGAAGGCGGCTACGACAGCACGCATCCCTATCGCAAATCGGCGCGCATCGTCGGCGACGTTATGGGTAAATATCACCCGCACGGCGACGCCGCGATCTATGACGCCATGGTTCGCATGGCGCAGGATTTCTCCATGCGCCTGCCGCTTATCGACGGGCAGGGCAACTTCGGCTCCATGGACGGCGACAGCGCCGCAGCCATGCGTTACACCGAAGCCCGCCTCGACAAGGCCGCCGAAACGCTGCTTGAGGATATCGACAAGCAAACGGTCGACTTTCACCCGAATTACGACGAATCCCTGCAAGAGCCGGACGTCCTTCCCTCCCGCTTTCCGAACCTTCTGGTCAACGGCGGCGGCGGCATCGCCGTCGGCATGGCCACCAACATCCCGCCGCACAATCTCGGCGAAGTGATCGACGCGGCTTTGGCGCTTATCCAGAACCCCGATATGTCGATTGAGGAATTGCTGGAAATCATTCCAGGCCCCGATTTTCCGACGGGCGCGATCATCCTTGGCGTGTCGGGATGCCGCTCGGCCATGCACACCGGGCGCGGCAGCGTTGTCATGCGCGCCAAGCATGTGATCGAGGATATCCGCAAGGATCGCCAAGCCATCGTATTCACCGAAATTCCCTTCCAGTTGAACAAGGAAACCCTTATCAAGCGCATCGCCGAGTGCGTGCAGGAAAAGATCATCGAAGGCATCTCGGAACTGCGCGATGAATCCGACCGCGACGGCGTGCGCGTCGTCGTCGAACTGCGGCGCGACGCGATGGCGGAAGTCGTTTTAAACCAGCTTTTCGCGCATACGCCGCTGCAATCGAACTTCCCCGTCAACATGCTGGCGCTGAACAACGGCAAGCCGGAGCTTTTGAACCTCAAGGATATCCTCCGCGCCTTCATCGATTTTCGCGAAAAAGTCATCACCCGCCGCACGGAATTCGAACTGCGGCAATCGCGCGAACGCGCGCACATCCTGCTCGGCCTTGCCGTGGCCGTCGCCAATATCGACGAGATTATAGCTCTTATCCGCAAGGCGAACGATCCCGCCGTCGCCAAGCAGGAATTGATCGCCCGCAACTGGCCGGTCGGCGATGTGGGGCCGCTCATTGCGCTTGTGGACGAAGCGTTCGACATCAGCGCCGGCGCGACCTACAAGCTCAGCGAAACGCAGGCCAAAGCCATCCTCGACCTCCGCCTGCACCGCCTGACGGGGCTGGAGCGCGACAAAATCGGCAACGATCTTAAAACCGTCGTCGATCAGATCGCGGACTATCTCGATATCCTCGCCAAGCGGGCGCGCGTGTTCCAGATCATGTCCGACGAAATGAACGCGATAAAGCTGAAATTCGCAACGCCGCGCCGAACGACGATCGAGCCGGTGGAATTCGAAGCCGACATCGAAGACCTCATCCAGCGCGAAGACATGGTGGTCACCGTCAGCCACGCGGGATACGTCAAGCGCGTGCCGCTGTCGACCTACCGCGCGCAGCGCCGCGGGGGCAAGGGCCGCGCGGGCATGGCGACGAAGGACGAGGATTTTGTCAGCGACATCTTCATCGCCAACACGCACGTGCCGATGCTCTTCTTCTCGTCGCTTGGCCGTGTGTACAAGCTCAAGGTCTACAAGCTTCCCTTGGGCAACCCGCAATCGCGCGGCAAGGCGCTCGTCAACCTTTTGCCCCTTTCGCAGGGCGAAACGATCACGACCGTCCTCCACTTGCCCGAAGACGAAACGACGTGGGACAAGCTTTACGTCATGTTCGCCACAAGCAGCGGCACGGTTCGCCGCAATCTTCTTTCCGATTTCAGCAAAGTGCGTCAAAGCGGCATCATTGCGATGAAGCTGGAGGAGGGCGACCGCCTGATCTCCGTCAACACCTGCACGGAAGACGACAACATCCTTCTGGCGACAAAAATGGGCAAGGCGATCCGCTTTGCCGTTACCGATGTGCGGGTCTTTTCGGGCCGCAATTCCGTGGGCGTGCGCGGCGTAAGGCTGGCCGATGACGACGTGCTGATCTCGATGTCCGTCCTGCGCCATGTCGAGGCGACGGCGGACGAGCGCGCGGCCTACCTGCGGCAGGCGAACGCCACGCGCCGCGCGAACGGCGAAGACGAGGAAACGCCAGCCGCGAACGGCGACGACGAAGAAGCGACGACGACTCTCACGCTGTCGCCCGAAAGATTTGCCGAGCTCGCCGCGCAGGAGGAATTCCTTCTCACGGTGTCCGAGCGCGGCTTCGGCAAGCGCTCGTCGGCTTATGAATACCGCATCTCCGGCCGCGGCGGGCAGGGGATATGGAATATGTTCATGTCGGATCGCAACGGCCCCATTGTGGCCACGTTCCCGGTCAAGGAGTCGCAGGAAATCATGCTCGTCTCCGACGGCGGCCAGATCATACGCATGCCGCTTAAGGACATCCGCATTGCGGGCCGTCGCACGCAGGGCGTGACCATCTTCCGCGTCGATGACGCTGAAAAAGTGGTCTCCGTCGCGCCGGTCGACGATCAGTCCGGTGAGAATGGAGATAATGGCGACGCAGGCGATGCTGAAATCGTAGAACCTTTGAACGAATAACTTTTGTTGTTCGATGCGCCGGAGCTGAATAATATATCGGGGCGATCCGGCGACATAACCCTGTCAAGTCTGGGAAGAAGACATTCTTCCCATCCCCGCGTAACCACGTGAAGAACTTTAGGCTGGTTTGGAGGGGCCTCAGTTTTGCCTAGATGATCCGGCTTCAAAGGCACAACTTCACGGCGCGAAAGAAGGGATAGGCATTCATGCGTGAAGGCGCAATTTATAGAGGGTGACGTCATATAAAACCTCCGTAGATTGAATAAGACGCTTTAAAAATTACTCGGTGCCTATAGTTAATGCGAATAAGGATTTATTACGCCGATGCAAACGCGGGCGAAAAAGTCCATGACTTCTTCGTGATTCCCGCATTAAAGTCGCCGCGTGAGAAATGCGTAATAATTTTTGTTTATTTGCGTATACGTAACGATAGGGTTTTTTATGAAAACAAAACCGCGCATCGGCATTTATCCGGGAACGTTCGATCCCATAACGCACGGCCATACCGACATCATCTTTCGCGCGGCGACGATCGTCGACAGGCTCGTCATCGCCGTCGCGAAAAGCTCGGGCAAGGGCCCGCTGTTCGACACCGCCGAACGGGTGCGCATGGTCAAGCGCGAGGTGAAGGCATTGCCGGAAAGCGACCGCATTGACGTCATGCCCTTCGACAATTTATTGATCCATGTTGCGCAGAAAATCGGCGCCTCGGTTATCGTGCGCGGCCTGCGCGCGGTATCGGACTACGAATACGAAATCCAGATGGCGGCGATGAACTACCGCATGTGCCCCGAAATCGAAACGATTTTCCTTTCCGCAACGGAAGGCACGCAATTCGTCGCGTCCAGCTTCGTCAAGGAAATCTGCAAGCTCGGCGGCGACGTCCGTCCGTTTGTGAGCGAGGCCATTGCGGAAGATTTGGAACGCTGTTTCCGCCATGAAAAAAGCCGCCGCAAAGTCATGCCCATAGTGCGGGATTAAAAGCCCTCCCCCTTGATGGGGGAGGGTAGGGCGGGGGTGATGCTGAAAAATCCTCTCAGAACTAAAGCCTCTTCCCAATCTCCTTTACCGCGCCTTCCCAATCTCCAAATCTCTCCTGCCTTATCAAACTTACGGAAGGATACAAAGGCGTCGTCTCACCCGCCGTTCCCCACCGCCAATCGGGGCATAGCGGCAGCATAAGGAATGTTTTGACGCCCAGGGCCCCGGCTACATGCGCGGCGGCGGTATCGACGGTAACAAGGCAATCCATCTGTTTTATGAGCGCGGCGGTATCCGCGAAATCCCCGATCATCCCGTCAAGACGCGCGATCGGCATATCCCCGATCTCATTCAAAGCATCGCCGATGAAAGGCGCATAAAAATCCGCCTCCACGCTCTTTAAAAGCGGCTCAAGAATCTTCAAAGGCACCGAGCGTTCCGCATCGCGCAAATGCGTATGTGACCCGGCCCACACAAGCCCGATTTTTCTTTGATGCGCCCCGCGCGGCAAACGCGGCGCAGCGGGAGCCGCTAAATACGCCGCGCTCATCTCAATAGGCATAGGATGCAACAGGGCCAGCGACATGATCGGCGCGTAATAGGCGCACGCGGGCAGGGGGCCTTTTTCATCTAAAACCTCTCCGCGAAGCGAAGGGGCCAGCAACCGCACAAGGCTTTTCGGCACAGCCCAAACCAAATCGCCTTCGGGAATAAAGGCCTGATAGCGGCAAAAATGAATGACATCGCCAAAGCCTTGCTCCGCGATAATCAAAAGCTTCTTGCCCTTTAAATTCTCGCCCTGCCATCGCGGGCATGCGGGAAGCAGCCGCAAAGCGTCCACCGCCGCCAGCCGTGCGTCGAACAACGCGAACCCTTGCGCATAATCCCCGGCCAGCAGCCGCGCCAAGCCTTCGTCCCGCCGGTACACGGGCTTGTCGTCAATCGCTCGCGCAGCGGCAAACAGCCGGAAGGCTTTCTCGGAATCAAAGACCTCGACTTCCAAATTGGCCTGATTAAAAAGGATGTCCGCATGATCAGGCGCGGCTTCGTAAGCTTCCTCAAAAGCGCGCCTCGCCTCGTCGAACTTTCCCTGCTTTGCCAAAGCAAGCCCCAGCGAATTCAAGGAATCGCCCTTGGCGGCGCCCAGCGACAGGGCTTTTCGCGCCATGGCTTCAGCTTCGGCGGGCCTGTTCTTCCGGCGATAGAGATTTGACAGATTGCCGCAAGCCTCGGCCTGCATCGGCGCAAGGGAAAGGCAGCGCTCGTGGCTTTCTATGGCGGCATCGTAAAGCTTCAGGTTTTCTTCGGCGATGCCGCGATTCATCCAAAGAAGGGCCTGTTCGGGAAATTTTTCCGTCGCTTTCAAGAAAGTTTCCAGGGCCGCCGCCCATTCTCCCAAAGCTTCCTCGGCCAAGCCTCTGGCTAGATAATGCTGAAAGGTATACGAAGCCCACCCCTCGCGCGACAGAAGGCCTTGCGCGGCGGCGAAATCTTTCCTTTTCAGGGCGTCGATGGCTTTGCGAAGAATCATGATTAACGCATGCTATCAAATATTTAACTTCCTGCCGTAGGCATTTATTGTATATCTGGCGCCCAAGAAAACAATGGACGTTTTCCCCTGTTTAGGCTACATAAACGCCCGTGAAATCGGTGTGGCAGGCGTTCTTCGTTCAAAAATACCCCCGAAGAAACCGTACCACGCCGCTGTCCTGAATAGGGCAGTCGGGGAAAAACTTATCCTTTTTTCCTTCACATTTTTGTCCGCTTTTACGCCTTTAAGGCGTGAAAAGCACTGATGCGCGGTCAAAAACCGCGCGAACGAACAGGAGATAAATATGGCAAAAGAAGTCATTGGCCTTATCAAGCTTCAGGTTCCCGCAGGCGCGGCGAATCCGTCGCCGCCGATCGGCCCGGCGCTCGGCCAGCGCGGCCTTAACATCATGGAGTTCTGCAAACAGTTTAACGCCAAGACGCAAGGCATGGAAAAAGGCACGCCCATTCCGGTGATTATCACGGCGTATTCGGATCGCAGCTTCACCTTCATTACGAAGCAGCCGCCGAACACCTTCTTCCTTAAGAAGGCCGCCAAGCTGGAAAAAGGCGCAAAAACGCCGGGTACGGAAACGGTCGGCACGATCACAATGGCCCAGATCCGCGAGATCGCCGCCAAGAAGATGGTGGACCTCAACGCCAACGACATTGAAGCCGCGGCCAAGATGCTCGTCGGTTCCGCCCGCTCGATGGGCCTGAATGTGGTGGAGGAATAATCATGAACGGCAAAAAAATTCGCAACGCCTACAAGAACGTGGATCGCAACAAGGCCTATCCGCTGCCAGAGGCGATCCGCCTGGTTCTGGCAAACGCCTCGCAGTCCGCGCGCAAGTTCGCGGAATCCGTCGAAGTGGCCATTAACCTGAATATCGATACAAAGCAGTCCGATCAGGCTGTCCGCGGCGTCGTCCAGTTGCCGCACGGCACGGGCAAAACGATCCGCGTCGCCGTGTTCGCGAAGGGCGAAAAGGCCGATGCCGCGAAGGCGGCAGGGGCCGATATCGTCGGCGCCGACGACCTTAAGGAAGCCATTCTTGCGGGCAAAAGCGACTTCGACCGCGTGATCGCAAGCCCCGATATGATGGGCGTCGTCGGCCAGCTTGGCAAGATTTTGGGCCCGCGCGGCCTGATGCCGAACCCCAAGCTTGGAACGGTGACTCCGAACGTGGCCGATGCCGTCAAGGCGGCCAAGGCCGGATCGATCGAATTCCGCGCCGAAAAAGCGGGCATCGTTCAGGCGGGAGTAGGCAAGGTGAACTTTACCGAAGCCGATCTTCTGTCCAACGTCAAAACGTTCATCCACGCCATCGTCAAGGCTCGTCCGGCGGGCGTCAAGGGAACGTACATGACGCGCGTCAGCCTGTCTTCGACCATGGGCCCGGGCGTGAAAGTCGATCTGACCACGATTGGAGAATAAGGGGATGCGTCATCCCCGCAAAAGCGGGGATCCATCTTTTTGAATTAAAAAAAGCGCCTTGCCGCCAAGCAAGGCGCTTTTCTTTATGCGCTTGTCATCTTTTGCTTGGTCGGACGACGGAAAATAAAATACATGGGAAGCTTGCGCTTTTCTCTTTGGACATTGCGGAAGTCGATGTGCTCCTGCAAGGTCCCTTCGGGCGCCATAATATAGTCCCGCACGAATTGATCGTATTTTACGCCCGGCACGAGACACAGGACTTCACGCCCATGGTCAAGCGCGGTAATAAGCAAATAGGGGCTTTGCCCATCATTCGTGATGCCGGTCTGAATCTGATCCAAAGAAACATTTTCAAATAAAGTGAGTTCTTTGTTGTTCCTATTTTCTGCATAAAAAGTAGCCGTCGTCATAAAATTACCCCCCTTCAATGCATAAAATAATATACCTCCATTTATACACGCAGAGGGTGTAACGGCGCAAGCGCAACAATACTTTCAAGCATGAAAAACGCCTTCCAAGACATTGAAGTAAATGAATCGTTAATGAAAGTATTCAGTCCAGAAGCAACCATTGACTGAAAGCACATGCAGTCTCCGCGAAGTGTGTACCCAATCTATTTAGCGCACAACCGGCTCAGGCGCTTTAATTGGTTGAGGCTCTTTCGGTTTTTTCGGAGGGCTAATACGGCCCGCTTTTGGTTGATCCGCCGGTGATCTGCCGGAATTATGAGGTCCGTTTTTCACGATTTCATAAAGCTCTCTTACCCAGCCTGCCTTCTTGGCGAGCTTTACGCTTTGCTTGTATATGTTCTTAACTCTTAGGTTATGCGCACAGTTTTCTTCCGAAAGTTCCGCATAGCCATAGCAGGAACGCGGCTCGTCTTTGACATCCCCGGCAAATTTATTGCCGAAATCGCCATGCCAGGACTCCGCGGCATAAATTTTAAAGCCGACAGCCGTCATGACATGATACAGCATGCGGCGCATCCACAAAGCCTCTGTATCCGCTTTGTTCAAGGGCGTGAATCCGTTCTGATGAGCCTCTACCGAATGCTTGGTGTCGCTGAAAACGATGGAAGCTTCATATCCGGCGTCCTTCGTCCAATCCACGGCAAGGGGCATTTCCCTTCCGATCATCTTGTTTTCGCAAAGGCGCAGCCATTCATCATAGCATTTATAGATGGACGCGGCTTTTGTATCCGAATCCGGCCGTTGCCTGATCTTTTCCATCCTTGCCTTGAAAAAGGCGGCGGCTTCCGCATCGGCGCCGGCGGCATGAAAATCGAATTCGCCCGAAAAAACCTTCAGGTTTTCCATCACGTCGGATTGGCGCAGTTTTTCGAATAAGTGCTTACGTGCAACGCTCATGCCCAGCGCATTAAGCTGAACTCTCTGATCCTCCTCGCTAAGGGCCATGAATTTATCATGCATCTCCGGCGACAGCCGGATGCTGAAAACCACATCTGTTTTCAAAGGCGAGGTGAAGCTGAAAGCCGCGCGTAAATAATCCGGCGGATTTTTCGCCAGTTTTTCCTGTTCCTTGATGGTCTCGTTACACCATTGGAGCAGGTCCTCGTCCCTGAAGCGCTTGATGAATTTATTCTGTTCTTCCTTGGTTTTTACCGCGAGGTTCATCAACCACGGACTGTATCTTTCGGGGAACGTGTCGCGGTCTTTCTTTTTCAGTTTTTCGAAATACTCAAAAGCGGTGATGTCTTCCCGGTCTTTGTCCAGCGCCACGACGTCATAAGCCGGCCCCATATTGGCCATTATGGCATGGTCGCGGAAAATTTCATGACGGCGCAAGTGAATCGCAAAAATCTCCTCTTCACGCGTCGGATCGTCCCCGATTGACTCTTCGAGTGCGCCAAGCGCCTGAAGCTCGCGCCATTTATCATCGGCAAAACGCACAATGGCGGCGTCGACGGCGCCTCCGGTGCCATGCGGCATATTTTCGATATCGGGGAGGCTTACAAACTGCTGCGTTTCCTCGCTGGCATCCTCCTCGGTATATAGCCTGCATTCCCCGGTGACTTTATCTTTTATTTTTTCGGGATGATCGGCCCAAACCTGATTGTAATAATAGTCGTAAAGCCTTTTCTGCGTTTCCTTGGAGCGATAAGCGTCATAAACCACCAACGCATATCCTTCGGGCAGCAAATCGGCGGCCTTTGCCAGCATGTCCGCAACGGTTTCGCGGGCATAGCAGGTATATAGTTCGCTGATTTCGCCGGGTTTATAAGGCGAATTGCGCCGAAGGCCGGCGTAAACCGGATCGGCAAAGATGCGCTTGTATTTTCTATGGGCTAAAAGCCCAAGGGGAACCATCCGCTCATTGTGCAGCGGATGATTTTTATCGATTTGAACCTTCAGTTTCCACGAACGGCTTCTTTCCTTTAAAGCAGGAATTTGCTCCGTAAGATCGAGGAGAATGCGATTTAATATGTTTCTATACATCTGTCCGTCCAGAGTTAAGGTTCGATGGGGAAATGCTGCGCGATGATTATCAGTTTTCTTAAAGAGCCGCGGTCTGAAGGCCTTTCTTCGCCAAGGAAAACAAGGCCGGAAAGAACGCCGTTCCACTCAGCCGGATTTTTTCTGATCATCGCTAAATTTTCGTTGAACTCACTTAGAAGCCGTTCATGTGCACGGTTCGCCTCCGACAATTCGGCGGGGCCGTAAAAAAAGGTGACGTCGTTAAACGTCGTCTTACAATCGCGGGTAAACTGCTCGACCTCATCTTCATAAACATGAAAACCGCCCGCAGCCATATGCGCAGCGATGAAACGTCTGCTCAGAAGCCCCAGCGTCCCGGATTCGGAAAGGCGTCCTTCCTGAGCGAGAATGTCTTCGTAGTAATAAGCGTTGGTCGTGTCGCGGCCCTTGGGATCGCAGATGACATTGTCGTAAACATGGCCGGTGGGAAGGAAATCACCGTGTTGGGAAGCCAGCTCCTGCCGGTACCAGTCATAAACAAGCCGCGTTTCCGGATTCGATTCCTTTCGGATCAGGTCGGCTAAACAATCCAGCGCATTCCACAGCCCCTGCGAAAGCGACACGACTGTCAGATCGATTGTCCCGCCGTAGCTATGGCGCGCTTTTCTGCCGGGAGGAAGAACATGAGTGGAAGCGATTTTTGAAGCCTCTTTGAAATCTAAACCATATTGATCCACAAGAACGGTGCAATATTGTTTGTGCAAATGGTCTTGAACTTCATACGGCCTAAAGCCGTCCCATGCGTAAATCGCGCAACCCAGTTTGCGCAAATTGGCGCTGATGGGCACAAGCGCATCGGCAACGCCTTCGCGCATAAAGCAGGAATAAAGGGCTCCCGGAATGCCGTCCGGAGCGTAGGGGGCGTTTGGAACCCCGGTATAGACAGGGAAGGAGAAAATATTTCTATAAGCTTCCTTATCGGGAAGCATGCCCGCGCCGGCGACGAGCGGTTCCGAAAAACGGGGGTCTTTTCTATCGAAATGCACCGGCCTTTTAAGGTCGGGCGGCCTTTTCATCGGCGCGCGCAGTTCCGAGAACAATTCTTTCATGCTGGAAGAAAAGCCCGATTTGCTTTCTTCTAAATGCGCGGCCGCTTCCATAGTATCCGCCAAGAAAATTCAAATAAAAAATTCCGTTAAAGATTGATATGAAAAGGCGCTTTTGAAAGCAATATATCGTTATGGTTAATGCCTGCTATTGCATAGTGAAGATCATGATTTGCGCATGAAACTAAAAAAGCAACCGCCGCAAGCGGCAGCGCCTGCTATAATCCTGCCTATTCCAAAATCATCAAAGGCCATTATTTAAGAGGATTATATGTCTGAACCGAAACCCTCCTCTTCAAACCCTTTTGGCAGCATCTTGGACAAGCTTGTAACAGGTCTCACGGGAGCCGCCATGGTCGTGATGAGCGTTCCCCTGGTGAGATTCAGCGCCAGCCTTGTGTTTGCCAATAGATGGGGCATTGGCATGCCGCAAAATTCTCCCGAAGCGATTGCCGGGGCGGCGCAATCAGCAGCGGCAGGCGTCGCGACAATCGCCGGATGGATGTCGCCGCTTTCGTTTTTTGCGGGCGTTGCCGGCGTTGTCGTTAGCGCCGGGCTTTTCTTTGTAGGCTTAAACCTTATTTCAGACGCATTTGAACAGCCCCAACCTGAACGCCCCGGAAAAGAGGTGCGTTGCAGGCCCGAAGAAATTAAAATGTGATACTCGCGGCCCTCTTTAAAAAATAACGTCATTTCGCACCCCTGCTTTCGCAGGGGCAGGCTCCGCGCGAGGCGAAGCCGAGCGCGGAGATGCGGAATCCGATTTGGTTTCCAGGCTCCGGCGGGGGTCTCAAACCGGTGCCGCACTTGTATATCGTGGGGAATGTCCTGTTATGGGCCGTTTCCTCTTTTCGATGGCCGCGTTGAATAAAAATCTTGGCGGAACCGAAATATTTCTTGTACGCGCGCACATGTCCAAAACTTCCGGATAGGTCGAAATATGCGCCCGTGAATCCTCATCGGCTAGCCAGCACAGCAGATCGTCGCCCATACTTTTTTTGAGCATCCTGTCTTTACGCCAATCCAGAAATGAACGAGCGGCCCGTTCAGAGGCTTCCTCGCCTATAAAAGGGGAAGCATCGGAAATGGAAGAAGAAGGCATTGCTGTTATCACCTTTTCAGCCTTGCGGGTCTTTCTCCGGTGAGACTTGGATGCCGCGCTGTCGGTAGCCTCCGGCTGGGCTGAAATATTGGCTTTCTGGGAGATCAAGAGTGCTTCTGCTCTCAACTCTTCGGCCTTTCTTATGGCTATTTCTGAAGCCTTCCTGTCGGCTTCAATCTTTACGGCTGTTTCTTTCATTGCCGCCATGTCGGCTGCAGCCTGGCGACCCGCTTTTTCAGCGGCTAAGCGATCGACTATTGCGAGGCATGCTACTTCTTCGGCGAGAAATCTTTCAGTCGCCGCTTCCTCGGCTAACTTTCTTGTTTCTTTGCACAACTGCGTTGCTTTTTCTTTGAATTGTTCAGCCTTTCTTTCCGTTTCATCTGTAGCTTTTCTGTCGGCTTCAATTTTCCGTGCTATTTGAGCGATTTCATTTTTGTCTGCGGCCTTTTGTTGCGCCGCTTTCTGAGCGGCCAGCCGATGGGCAGCTGCTTGCGAGGCGGCCTTTTGGGCAGCATTCCGGTCGGCGGACGCGATGCGCGCGGCTTCTATGGCGTCATGCTTATCCTTTGCCGCTTGTTCGGCCAGCTTTTCTGCTAACTCTCTGTCTCTCGCCGCTTCCCCGGCCAGCTTTTCTGCCAGCTCTTTGTCTTTCGTCGCTTGCTCAGCAGGCTTTTCGGGCAGCTCTTTGTCTTTCGTCGCTTGCTCAGCAGGCTTTTCAGACAGCTTTTTGTCTTTCGTCGCTTGTGTCGCGGGCTGTTCCATATTTTCCATAAATCTTGCATAGGCTTCAGGAATGTCAGGCGTTTTTTCCAGAATTTGTCTCCACCCCGAAGCGTGTCTTCCCTTGGCCGCAGGTGGAATTATGGATGAATCATCCATGTCCAACGCCTCTTCCGAATACGTACCCTTATGGGGATGTGTCTCTTTCGAGGCGTTTCTTTCTTCAAGATCCGCAGCCATCAGTTTTTCAAACTTGGCTTGAGGCGTGATACGGCTGAACTGATGCCCCAGATTCGTTTCAAGATAGGCAACCATGTCTTTTAGGCGGGGGTATGTCCCCACGCGCTTTCTGGTTTCCGCGTTGTCCAGCCAACGGCTTAAAATAGCGGCGCCGTTTTCGCTTGCGGATATGTTTTCGGGATGCAAGTCGTCTTCCCTTAGCCAGACATCGAAAGTCTTGGCGAGAACGAAGATCGTCGCGCCGCATTCGAAATCGGTTTTCGAAATTGAGCGATCGATCTTGTAGCCGTATTTTTTGTTCAGGACGTCCACAACGGCGCGGAAGGAGTCGTCATATTTAATGCGCGCGCGAATATTGGGAGAAAGAAACCATTCGAAAAGATTGAGAATGTTATTAGGCCCCTTCGAAATCTCGTTCTTCTTCATCCAGCTATCGAACCTTAGGGCAAGAACGTCGGGCGATTCCATTTTGATAATTCCCTTAAAAATTAAGAACGTAAAATATGAAGTGCCCGTTAGAAATATGAAATTTGAACGGTTTTGGCAAGAAAACGAATAGAGGCGCGCAGTAGGGTTAACTTTTCAAGTGACCTTCCCCCCGCCAGATAGACCAAAATGATGTAGAGTCCTCAACCCAAGGA
>CAYVNS010000003.1:0-132222 GCA_964453225.1 uncultured Rhodospirillaceae bacterium | reverse complement strand
AATAAAGTTTTGCGCGCAGTCGCGCGCGGGCCCTACTTCGCCCACCACTTCCAAAGCCTTAATCCCGGATTGAATAAAGTTTTGCGCGCAGTCGCGCGCGGGCCCTACTTCGCCCACCACTTCCAAAGCCTTAATCCCGGATTGAATAAAGTTTTGCGCGCAGTCGCGCGCGGGCCCTACTTCGCCCACCACTTCCAAAGCCTTAATCCCGGATTGAATAAAGTTTTGCGCGCAGTCGCGCGCGGGCCCTACTTCGCCCACCACTTCCAAACGATTTTCTCTATATTTGACAAGCAACAGGTGCGGCGGGGAAAGCTGCACCCGCCGAGTCCTTGTGCGGCGCGTGAAAAAAGTTCATTAGCTGCGGCACTTCGAATTAAATAAATTAAAACATAAAAGTCATCAATTTGTTGCTTTCAAATAATAAATAAGCCGTTGAACTGATTACCATATGCTGAGTAAAGAACGTGAAAGACGACGCGTCACCCGGCCTTCATGCGGGTTTCGAAAAGACATGACAAAAGTCAAAACAGCGACATGAAATTGCGGCTAAACGAAACAACTGACACGAATATCATTTCATCAAGCAACTTTTCTTGTGAGGAAAAATGAAAGCCCGCATTCTTTTGCCAGCCGTTGCGCTTTTTGCAGGCTTCTGCGTGATTGGAGAAGTTTGTGCGGAAGCGCCGTTCGACATAGCTCCGCCGAACGCCGATGCCGCGGAAGAACCGCCGGTTCCTTCTTCGGCGCCTCAACCGCCTGTTGCCCGAACACCAGTTCCGCGATCCGACATAAGGTGCCTGTCGGGGGGGCATCGGGGAGGACGAAAGGCAGAGCATGGAGGCGCAGGCCTCGGCCTACAGCCTGAAGGCACTTTTTATTTCTGAAGGCGCTTATTTGGCCGCCGTAAGCATTCGTATTACGGATCACGGGGGCAACACGGTCTTGGATTCTGTCTCCAAGGGGCCAATGCTTCTTATTAATCTGCCGCCCGGCCGCTATAGGGTCGAGGCCAAAGGTCCCAACGGTTCCGTCGTTGAACAGCGCGTCCATATCAGCCAAAGCCGCACGTCCACGCTCGTTTTTCGTTTTCCGGCCAGTGAACTTTAACCGCTTACGCTTCAGGGAGAGATCATCATGACATTAAGGCAGATAAATTTCTTTCTTTTCGCCCTTTTCGCGCTTGCTTCTGTAACGGCGCAGGCGGACGACAGGCAGGTGTGGCGAACGACGACCGGGACGGTTGTGCGTGTGAGAAGCTCAGGCACATGCGTGAGACAGAATTCGCACGTTCAGGATCCCTGCGCGCCTCAGCCGGCCGCCGAAATTGTGGTGCGAACCATCATCGCGAAGGAAGAGCGTACCGTTTATTTCGATTTCAACAAGGCCGTGCTGCGGCCCGAAGCCAAAGCGAAGCTGGACGCCCTTGCCGAAAAAGTCAGGGTCGCGCACGACATCGAAGGCGTGAACATCGCCGGTTTCGCGGATCGCATGGGCAGCGTTTCCTACAATGAGGCGCTTTCCAAAAAACGCGCCGCCGCCGTTCGAAAATATCTGGTTTCGCGCAAGGTCGTGAACGCGAATGTTGTAAAAACCCGCTGGTACGGCGAGAAAGAACCGTCAGCGAAGTGCCCGACTAATTTAACGCGCGAACAGCTCATCCAGTGCTTGCAGCCGGATCGCAAAGTGCAGATCGACATCGTCTATCGCGTGCCGGCCAAGCCATTCGAGTCCGAACAGGAAGCGGACTGAGGTTGCGGCAGTGCCGGCAGGAGGTCTGAATTTGGCTCTACCTGTGCTGCCGCCAGAAGAACGCCGTCTATAATATCCGCGACCTCGAATAAAGCACGATTGGGCCGGATATTTAGACGGATGTTCTGTTTATAGAGATCCAAATGCATAATCATATGCGCTGCCGCCGAGGCAATGTGCGGCCCGAATTTCGCAAGGACAATGCCGACGCCTTTTTCCTGCAACCAATCGGCGTTCGGCTTTTCCTGGGGAATGGTGGAGGCGTTGCGTTCGACAATGACCGGCAGGCCCATGTGCAAAGCCTCACTGAGGCATCCCGGCCCCGGCTTGCCGATCATAAAATCCGCAAGCGCCATGTAATCGATTACATTCGAGACGAAGCCGACTGCATGGCATCTATTTCTTTTCCCGAGTTTTTCCAATAGCCGCGCGTTATGGCCGCATAGAACGATACATTGAAGGTTGATTCCCGATCGTTCGAGTCTGTCGACGATCATTTTAGCGGCCATCGATCCGTTCCCGCCGAAAAAAACAAGGGCGGTTGGTCGCCCCCTTGAAAGCCCCAACTGATCGAGGGTAAGTCGGTTCGACCGGGGTTTATAGAAAGCCGGGTTTAGAACCATTCCTGACACCGAGTAAATATTCGTCGGCGCATAATAACCCGAAGCTCGCGCCTGGGCGGCGGCCAGTTCAGAGCCGCAAATCAATATCTGATCCTGATTTTCCATCCAAAAATTCGGCGCGCGATCCATCCAGTCCGTCATGACGGTGATGAACGGAACGCCCCCATGGACTGCATGCAGCGCGCGGAAAAGAACGCCGTTAAAATTCGGTATGACGGAAAGAACCAGATCGGGCTTCACAGCCGATGCCTGCCAGCGCCGTTTCAAAAGCAGCTCCATTTGGGGAAATCTTTTCCTTATGCCCTCCTGCACAAGGGGCAGCACTTTTGTAAAGCTACGCGCCGCGCCGTTATTCATGACGAAGTTATAGAATTCTTGCGCTCTTAAGGGCGGCAGCGCTTGCCCGCGCTCATTCTTTCCAAGCAGCTTGTTCAGCGACGGCGAAAGCTTCGCGCTTATTTTATGAAAGGGGTCGACCGGCTCAAGCACTTTTTGCAGATCGACGGGCGAAACGATCCATCCCGGATGGCGCGCAATCAAAATTTCTTTTATGGCGCGCATGGCGCTGCGGTGGCCGCTGCCCGCGTCGAAATAAAAGATCTCTATAACGGCGCGTTTTTTCACCCCATGAGCCTCTCGTTTGCCGTATGATGCAAAAGGTGGCTCACTATGCGCCGGTTTTAAAGGATGTTTTTGAGTATTCTAAAAACCGGAAGATCATCGCATGCCGGAAAAAGGAAAGCGATTGGCGGAGAAGCGTAAAAGACTCGACCTTCCGGAAGGATTTGGAAAAGTCCTTCTCCATAGCTGCTGCGCGCCCTGTTCGGGCGAGGTTATGGAAGCATTGTGCCACGCGGGCGTAGACTTCGCGGTTTATTTTTATAATCCGAACATTCACCCGCGCGACGAATACACACGCCGCAAAGCCGAAAACAAACGCTTTGCCGACAAATTGCGCATCCCCTTTATCGATGCGGACTACGACCCGGAGCATTGGCTTTCCCGCATCAAGGGGCTTGAAAAGGAGCCGGAGCGCGGCCTCAGATGCGCGCAGTGCTTCGAGCTGCGCTTTGACAATTCCGCTCGCTACGCGCATGAAAACAGCTTTCCTGTTCTTACTTCCTGCTTTGGCATTTCAAGGTGGAAGAATATGGAGCAGGTGAACCTCTGCGGCCACAAAGCCGCCGCGCGCTACAAGGATGTGCGCTATTGGGACTACAACTGGCGAAAAGCGGGCGGCGCTCTGCGCGGGGTCGAAATCGCAAGGCGCGAAAACTTTTATCGCCAGACATACTGCGGCTGTCTTTTTTCGCGGCGCGCCGCTACGGAAAAAGCAAGTCGCTTGGCCGCCGAACAGGCTAAGAATGTCGACGCTGCGCCGTAGCCCCTTCGTTCCGGCTGCGTTTTCAATTTCTCCGCGCAATACAAAGCATTTAAGCCTTTTAAAACAAGGCGCGGCCTTGTTTACCATACCGCACCGCAAGGACGAAAAGGCTGTACTTTTCTGGGTATTTCGTTAGATCAAGGGGTCGGGAAAACAAAAGAAAAAAGCGGGTCCCAGTGGCTGGGACAAGAGGAGGCACCGATGTCGATCGTGACCCAGAGTACGGCGCTCGACAATGCCTGGCGGGGATTCGAAGGCCAGGATTGGAAGACTCGTATCGACGTGCGCGAGTTTATCAGCGCGAATTTTTCGCCCTACGAAGGCGACGAAAAATTTTTGACCTCTGCGACCCCACGCACGAAAAAAATCTGGGATACGTTGTCCGTCCTTTTAAAAAAAGAACACGAAAAAGGTGTTCTGGACATTTCCGTGGACAAACCTGCCGCAATCCTTGCGCATGATCCCGGCTATATCGACAAGGAAAGCGAAATCATTGTCGGCCTGCAAACGGATGCGCCCTTAAAACGCGCCATTATGCCGAACGGCGGCCTACGCATGGTCGAACAGGGGCTCGAAGCCTACGGCTACAAGATCGACCCTGCAGTTGACGAGATTTGGACAAAGCACCGCAAGTCCCATAATCAGGGTGTTTTCGATGTCTATAGCACCGATGTGCTCAGCGCGCGCAAAGCCGGGATCATAACCGGCTTGCCGGACGCCTATGGGCGCGGGCGCATCATCGGCGACTATCGGCGCGTGGCGCTTTACGGAACCGATATTCTTCGCGCTGATAAGCAACGCGAATTCCGCGAACTCGATAATGCCGTGTTCGATGACAAGGTCATCCGCATACGCGAGGAGCTTTACGAACAGTACCGCGCCCTCGACGAGTTAAGGCAAATGGCGGCCTCCTATGGCTTCGACATCAGGTATCCCGCGAAAACCGCGCAGGAAGCGATCCAGTGGACCTACTTCGCCTATCTGGGCGCCGTTAAGGAACAAAACGGCGCGGCCATGTCGCTGGGCCGCATTTCAACCTTTCTCGATATCTATATCGAGCGCGACATGCGCGAAGGAGCCTTAACCGAAGAACGCGCGCAGGAAATGATTGACGATCTGGTCATCAAGCTGCGCATTGTCCGCTTCTTAAGAACGCCGGAGTACGACGCGCTTTTCTCGGGCGATCCAACATGGGTCACGGAAGCGATAGGCGGCATAGGGCTGGATGGCCGGCCGCTCGTGACCAAAAGCAGCTATCGGTTCCTGCACACGCTTTACAACCTCGGCCCAGCGCCTGAACCGAATCTCACCGTTTTGTGGAGCACGCAGCTGCCGCGCGCGTTTAAGGATTATGCGGCGAAAGTTTCGATCGAGACGTCCGCGATCCAGTACGAAAGCGACGATCTGATGCGGCCCCTTTGGGGCGACGATTACGGAATTGCCTGCTGCGTTTCGGCCATGCGCATCGGCAAGCAGATGCAGTTTTTCGGCGCGCGCGCCAACATAGCCAAAGCCCTTCTTTACGCCATTAACGGCGGCGTGGACGAAAAATCCGGCGTTAAGGTTGCGCACGGGCTGGAGCCGATAACCACGGATATTCTGGTGTATGCCGAGGTTGCGGCAAAGCTGGACAAAACGCTGGACTGGCTGGCGCACACTTATGTGAAGGCGCTCAACTGCATCCATTACATGCACGACAAATATGCCTACGAACGGCTGGAAATGGCCCTGCACGACCGCGACATTTTACGCACCATGGCTTGCGGCATCGCCGGGCTTTCCGTTGCTGCGGATTCTTTGTCCGCCATTAAAAACGCCAAGGTTTCGGTTGTGCGCAATGCGCAAGGGCTGGCGGTCGATTATGTGATCGAAGGCAAGTACCCGGCCTTCGGCAACAATGACGATCGCGTCGATGACATCGCGGTCGATCTGGCGTCGCGCTTCATGGACAAGATCAAGGCGCAGCCCTATTTCTATCGCGACGCCGTGCCGACTCAGTCCATTCTCACCATCACGTCCAACGTCGTGTACGGCAAAAAAACGGGCAGCACGCCCGATGGGCGCGCGGCGGGGACCCCGTTCGCGCCGGGCGCAAACCCTATGTACGGGCGCGATGTTAAGGGTTTCGTTGCGGCGGGGGCCTCGGTCGCTAAAATCCCCTATGCCTGCGCGCTTGACGGCATCAGCTGGACGGCCTCATCCACGCCGGATTCCCTTGGCCCGACGCTGGACGAGCGCAAGCGCAATCTCGCCAACTGCCTCGATGGCTTTGGCGACGCGGGCGGGTTTCACGTAAATGTGAATGTTCTAAAACGCGAGACGCTGCTGGAAGCGATGGAGCATCCCGAACTTTATCCGCAGCTGACGATCCGCGTTTCGGGCTATGCGGTCAATTTCACGAAACTGACGCGCGAACAGCAGATGGACGTGATTAGCCGCACCTTTCACCAGACCATGTAAAAGGCGCGGTTCTATTGGCCACCCATTTTCGACATTGATGAAAAGGAATGGATAAGGAAGTCAAGCCCACCGATTCCGAAAGCCCTTTGCTCCCGAGGGAAGGGGAGCTTTTCGGCTATCTTCATTCCGTTGAAACGGGCGCGGCGGTCGATGGCCCTGGCGTTCGCTTCGTTTATTTCCTCAGCGGTTGCCCCTTTCGCTGCCTATACTGCCATAACCCCGATACATGGAAGCTTTCCAGCGGGCAGAAAGTCTCGCTGGAGGAAGCGCTGGCGGAGGTCAAAAGCTATGCGTCGTTTTTGAAATTTGCGGGCGGCGTCACCCTTTCGGGCGGCGAGCCATTGGTTCAGGCCCGCTTTGCGGGCGAGCTTTTAAAAAGAATAAAAAAAGATTTTGGCCTGCACACGGCGCTCGACACGCAGGGCTTTCTTCATGAAAGCGTTGAGGACGCCTGGTTCGACCCCGTCGATCTGGTGCTTCTCGATATCAAGCATATCGATCCCCAAAAGCACGAAGAAATAACAGGCAAGCCCCTTCAGCCCACCCTCGCTTTTGCGCAGCGCTTGGCGCGCCTTAAAAAGAAAATGTGGATACGCTATGTCCTCGTTCCCGGCTTGACGGATGGCGACGCCGATATGGCGCGCCTGGCGGATTTTTTGGTTGGCCTAGGCCCCTCGGTCGAACGTGTGGACGTGCTGCCCTTTCACCAGATGGGCGCCTATAAATGGAAGGAACTGGGGTTCGACTATGCGCTTTCCAAAACGCCGATCCCGACGCAAGAAGGCATCAAGCGCGCGCGGGATATCTTCGCTTCCAAAGGGTTTCGCCGATAATGGCCCTTTCCCTTGACCTTGCCGCGCAAAAAAGCTATGTGCCAAGGCTCAAAAGCGGGTGCGTCGTCCAGCAGGAGCGCCTTGCCTTTACTCGTAACAAAAAGGATTGAGGTTTTATAAAACTTAGAATTCTTGTAGACGCTTACATAGCGGGTGCGTAGCTCAGCGGGAGAGCATTACCTTCACACGGTAGGGGTCACAGGTTCAATCCCTGTCGCACCCACCATCTGATCCAGATGGTACCCTTTCTTTTTCAACATGAATTAATTAATGCTGTTGGCACGCACGTGGGCGGCGTAGGATGAGCGGGTGATATAAGCGCTAAATACCCTCTCCCTCATAAGCTAAAGGGGATATTCCGTTACTGGAACATCCCCCCGCTTTCAGAACAATCTACCTATAATCAGGCAGCTGAAGCCGTTTAGGATGGAATTTCCATCCAAAGCCCATACAAAACCGAAGACCGGTCGACTGGCTGGCTTCGAGAAAGAAAAATGCAAACATGCATAGCCCCTATCTCGCGTGCGGGGTCCCTTGTAGTAGTCGACATCGCACATAGGCCAACAGTGGGGGTGTTTTTTAGTTTTTAGTCGTCTTGTGGTTCCCCCAACACGCTTCGACTATTTCGTTATGCAAAATTGTATATAGATATGCTTCTGGATTTTTCAAGACCTAAGGGGACAAAAATTTACGACTGACCTTTTTGCAATCGCTGACTTCCAAGTCCCCTACAGCTCAAGGCACTTTGAAAGTGCATGATATGTTATAAAAAACGGGTGTGTCTTTCCTTCATTGGCCACACTATTAACTGTTTAATAGGGAGGATATCGAATATGCCCACAGTTCTTATCGAAGTCCGAAAGAAATGGCCGCCGGAGCAAATTCAGGCGATTATTGAGGCGGTCTACAACGCCCAAAGAGAAGCCCTAAAAATCCCCGAGGCCGATCGCCAAATCCGCCTCTTCGAACACTCGCCGGAATTATTTCATGTTCCGCCGGACAAAACGGAAAACTATACGCTCGTTGAAATCAACCTTTTCTCCGGACGTTCGCTGGAGGCCAAACGCAGCCTTTATAAAGCCATCGTGAAGAATCTCGGCCTTTTGGGAATTGCGCCCGCGGATATATTGATCGTGCTCCATGAAATACCGCTCGAAAACTGGGGCATCCGCGGCGGAACGCCGGCCTGCGAAGCCGACCTCGGCTTTAAGGTCAATGTGTGAGATGCTCAGTATCGGACTCATTCCTCACCAAAATCCCCGCCGGCCAGCCGAAGAAATCTTTTTTGACTTCCGTTTGCGCGAAGCCATGGCTGTGGAAAATTTTTTCCGCCGCGGCGACGTACTTCGGCCCCACCTGAAAAAGGCCATAGCCGCCGGGTTTTGTAATCCTTGAAAAATCTTCCGCCAGCAGCCGGTAATATTTCAGGCCGTCCGGCCCTCCGTCCAGGCTTTGCACGGGGTCGTGCTCGCGCAGCTCCGGCATCAGGTTGGCCAGGTCTTCGGTCGCGACGCGCGGCGGGTTAGAGATAACGAGATCGAAAGCCTCGTCAATGCCTGTAGACCAGTCGCCCAGCCGAAACTCCGCGCGCCCTTGCAATCCCATGGCCGCCGCATTTTGAATGGAGAGCGCAATCGCGGCCTCGGAAATGTCAACGCCTAGCCCGCTCGTCTCAGGAAGCGCGTGAAGCAGGGCGAGTAAAAAGCATCCCGATCCCGCGCCAAGATCCAAAATCCGGAAAGCACCCCGATCCTTGAAAAGCATTATGGCGTGATCGATTAAAGCCTCGCCTTCGGGTTTCGGCGCAAATACGCCAATCCCTGTCTCGATCTCTATGTCGGCGAAGCATGTCCGCTCCGAAAGGCGGGATATGGGAACCCGCTGCGCGCGTTTTTCGATATAAGTTTCAAGCAAGGCGCTTTGCGTGTCGTCCAGCTCAACGGCAAGAGGCAGAGAAAATTCGCCGCCTTTCGTGCCGCGCACAAGATCGACGATGCGCGCAACCTCGGCCATTGCATTCGGAACCCGCGCCGCCGTTAATAGTGTCACATATTTATCCGTTTGGACAAGCATATTTTTGAATGCACCCACACTCTCCACAAGACAACCGCTACTGAGAATGATATATTTTGCGCTTCGCGAGAAGCGAAAATCAAACAACCGCCTCACAAAGGATTCCTGTATGCCCCTTATCGAACCGCCTGACGAAATCTCCGACGAAATGCGCGATATGAACCGCGCCGTCGATTCCATAAGAGAAGAGCTGGAAGCTGTTAATTTTTATGCCCAGCGCATCGAAGGCTGCCATGATGAAGAGCTCAAGGCGCTGCTCGCGCATAATCGCGACGAAGAAAAAGAACACGCCGCGATGCTGCTTGAATGGCTCCGCCGCCGGGATAAGGGATTTGCGAAAGAGCTTCAGGATTGGCTGTTTACCGATAAACCCTTTGTCCATAAGTAAACAATTAAATGATCTTGTTTAATTGGGCGCGCACTAGATTCACGCATTTTGTTTGCGCTTGATATACGCCAAGAGGCCAAGGAAGGCGACAAGCGTAAACCCGGCGCCGGTAAGAAAGGTCGCTTTCGGCCCCCCGATGGCCCACAGGTAGCCGGCGATCGCGCTTGCGGCCAGCAAGACAAAACCGCTGATAAAATTGAACAGGCCAAAGGCGGTGCCGCGTCGTTCTTCGGGCGTTGTGTCGGCGATCAGGGTTGCTAATAGCCCTTGCGAAAAGCCCATGTGCAATCCCCAGAGGCCGATACCGAGCATCACAATCCAAATCGTAGAGGCCAGCGCCAGCACGATATCAGCAACGATCAAGAGGCCGATGCCGATCAACAGCAGCAGGCGTCGGTCCATGCGATCCGACAAAAAACCCACCGGATAAGCCGACAACGAATACACAAGGCTCATGACAACCAGAACCAAAGGCAGCCATGCCTCGCCAAGCCCGATGCTTTGTGCGCGCAAAATCAAAAAAGCCTGGCTGAAACGCGCAAGGGTCAAGACGCTCCCGACAAGGACAACGCTCCAATAAGTCCGTCCCAATAAGGCAAGTTCATGCCGGTTGATCTTATATTTGGCGTTTTTCCCATTGTTTTGCCTTTCCGGCTCCTGCACGCCGAACACGAGAAGCGCCACGCAAAGAAAAGCGGGCAAGACGGCAAACCAGTAAACAGCCCGAATATTATTTGCGAAGAGAAGCATCAGCCCAATGGCAAGGCCTGGGCCGACAAAGGCTCCCGCGACATCCAAGGACTGCCGCAGCCCATAAGCTGCGCCGCGCAGTTCGGGCGGGGCTATCTCGCCGATCAGCGCATCGCGAGGCGCGCCGCGGATGCCTTTGCCAATCCGGTCGATGATGCGCGCCGTAAAGACCATTTCCATCGAGTGCGCAAGCGGGAACAAAGGTTTCGTCAACGCCGATAAGCCGTAACCGATAACGGCAATCCATTTGCGTTTATGCAGCCAATCACTGACCACGCCTGAAAACATCTTGGAGAAGGCCGCCGTTCCTTCGGCAAACCCTTCCAGCAATCCCAGAGATACCGTCGACGCCCCAAGCGTCGTGACCACAAAAACCGGAAGCAGGCTATGCACGAGTTCCGAGGACACATCCATCAAAAGGCTGACAAAGCCAAGCACCCAGATCGCGTGCGGCAAACGAGGCTTTTGGGGCATGCTATCTCCTAGAAAACGCAGGGGCCGGGACTTAGCCCATCACCTTGATTTTTTTGCCGTCCACGATGAATTGGCCGCCGCCGGCATGATGAAGCGTTTGCGGATTCTTTATCGCGGGATCGATCCACGCCTTCACGCCCTTTAAAATAAAGAGGTTGTATTTGGCGACCATTTTCGTATCGACGACCTTGCATTCGATGTTCGCATAGCATTGATCCACAAGCGGCGCTTTGACAAGTGCGCCCGGAGAAACGGTCAAGCCTGCTTTTTGGAATTTATCCGTTTTGCGGCCGGAGGCGCTGCCGCAGGCCAGCACAGCCTTGGCCAGCTTGGCCGTTGGGATATTGAGGACGCATTCCTTCGTCT
Source organism: uncultured Rhodospirillaceae bacterium (assembly GCA_964453225.1). Lineage (GTDB taxonomy): Bacteria > Pseudomonadota > Alphaproteobacteria > UBA9219 > UBA9219 > CAIXLI01. The sequence goes on along the minus strand of CAYVNS010000003.1, from coordinate 121,119 downwards.
TTTTCAAAATTTTGAAGGTATGGTTTTGCTCGCCAATAACGCAGGCCATAAGCGGCGGATCGAAATCCAGCATCATGTGCCAAGCCATCGTCATAATGTTGGGTTTGTTTCCGTCCTTTGTCGTCACCAAAACGATAGGGCCCGGGCCGATCAAACGGCTCACTTGTGCTAAAGGGAAAGGTTTCTTCTTAGCCATAAAAGCACCTTCTGAAACGGTTAAAAAACGGATTATATAGAAAATGACGGCATTTGCATCCCTCGCTTTCTAAATGTTAGAGTATGCGCCCCTCAACAAAAGGCGATCCGATGGAAAGCGCGAAGCACGGCTATTATGGTTCGTTCGGCGGCATGTTTATCCCCGAAATTTTGAACAATAACTTCGACGAACTGATCCGGTATTACGAGGAAGCCAGGCGCGATCCTCTTTTTTGGGAAGAGTATAAAGGCCTTATGAGCTCATACTCCTGCCGGCCGACGCCGATCACCTATGCGCAGAATTTGTCGAACCATTTCGGCGGGGCGCAGATTTACATCAAACGCGAAGACCTAAATCATACCGGCGCGCACAAGGTAAATAACGTGATGGGGCAGGGCCTCCTGACGCGGCGCATGGGCAAAAAGCGCGTCATCGCCGAAACGGGCGCCGGCCAGCATGGGGTCGCCACCGCGACCATGGCTGCCAAATTCGGATTCGCGTGCGAAATCTACATGGGCGAGGTCGATGTCAAAAGGCAACGCCCCAACGTCTTCTGGATGGAAAAACTCGGCGCAACGGTGAACGTCGTCCAGAACGGCACAAAAACATTGAAAGACGCCATTAACGCTGCCTTTCGCGATTGGGCGGGCAGCATGGAAACGACGCATTATGTTCTCGGCACGGCATGCGGTCCCCATCCGTTTCCTGAAATGGTGGCTTGGTTCCAATCGATTGTCGGGCAGGAAGCGCGGGAGCAAATTCTGAAAAGCGCGGGAAAACTGCCGTCGCGCGTTTATGCCTGCGTCGGCGGCGGCTCGAACTCGCTTGGCATCTTTTCGGGTTTTACGAACGACGAAGGGGTCGAGCTTGTCGGCGTCGAAGCGGGCGGCCTCGGCCTCGATTCGGGCCGACATGCGGCGCGTCTTTGCGCCAAGGAAGGTCATATTGGCATCGCGCAAGGCATGAAAACGATTTTCGTTCAGGATTCCGAAGGAAAGATGAACGACACGCACTCCATCTCGGCGGGCCTCGATTATATCGGGGTTTCGCCCATCCTTGCCCAAATGCAGGCCGAGAAAAAAGCGCGTTTCGAGGCGGCGACGGACGACGAAGTCGTCGAAGCCGTTAAACTTACCATCCGAAAAGAGGGCATCGTTCCCGCGCTCGAATCCGCGCATGCTTTCGCGCAGGCGTTTAAAGAGGCGCGGAAAATGAAAAAGGATGAAGTGGTGCTCGTCAATCAATCGGGGCGCGGCGACAAGGATATCTTCATCATCGCGGATGCGATCAAAGATCCCGAATGGGAGAAATTCATCATTGAAAAAGCGGAGGCTTATCGTGCTGGAAGATAAAATCAAGGTTTTGCGCCAGCGAAAAGGCCTGCTGTTGATGCCGCATCTTGTGCTGGGGTTCCCTTCTTACGAAGCAAACAGGAAATTGATCCAAACGATGGTCGAGGCGGGCGCGGATATCATCGAAATGCAAATCCCGTTTTCCGAACCGATGGCGGACGGGCCGGTCATCGTCAAGGCAAACGACGAGGCGCTGAAGGGCGGGGCTAATACCACGAAAAGCCTGGCCTTTGCGGCGGAGGTTTGCGCCGCGTTTCCCGAGACGCTTTTTGTCTTTATGACTTACGCCAACATTCCCTTCGTTTATGGGATGGAAAAGTTTGTGGAAAAAACAGCTGCTATCGGGGTCAAGGGGCTGATTATACCGGATTTGCCCCCCGAAGAGGGCGCGGATTACCTGAAGGCCTGCAAGACGACCGGCGTCGATCCTATTTTTCTTTTCACGCCGACAAGCACGCCGGAACGGCTAAAAATCGTCTCGAAACACGGCGGGGGCATAGCATATTGCGTTGGAAGAAAGGGCGTCACAGGCATCAAGACGCGTTTCGACAGATCCCTGAAAGAACTGGTGCAAAGATACCGCATGGCCACGTCCCTTCCTATTGCCCTGGGTTTTGGAATTCAGGAAAAAGAGGATATCGACGCCATAAGGGACGATGTCGATATTGCGGTCATTGGCACGAAAATCCTGACGCTTCATGAAGAAAAAGGCGCAAAGGCCGTCGGCGATTTCCTAAAATCCGCAAGGGAATAACACATATAAACGTATTCGCCTGTGGCGCTGTTTCTGGCGCGCCGAGCTTATCAATGATAACCTAACCAAGCGTAGCAAGCCCGGGAGATTTTAATGCAAGAAAGAAACCGGCCCGAAATCTGCCGCGATTTTATTCGTTTACTTTATCAGCGCCGCGCGGTACGGGACTACACGCCGCAGGTGCTTGAAAAAGAGGCCGTACATACGCTTATCGATGCGGCTATTCAGGCGCCGACAGCAAGAGGTTTGCAGCCGTGGTCTTTCGCCGTGCTGCAAGACAAAGCGCTGATGAATCGTTTGTCGGAAGATATCAAGGAACACCTCAAGCGCGAAGCCGCCACGACAGGCGATAAGCGCGATCTGAGCCGCCTTAATAGTTCCGAATTCAATATTTTTTATAATGCCGGCACGCTCGTGCTGATTTGTGGAAAAACGAACAGTCCTTTCGTCGAAGCCGATTGCTGGCTTGCCGCCGAAAATTTGATGCTTGCCGCCACGGCGATGGGGCTCGGTTCCTGCGTCATTGGGCTTGCTGTTGCGACGTTGAACGCGTCCCCATGGCGGGCCGAACTGAAAATACCCGAAGATACCACGGTGTTCGCGCCAATCATTCTCGGCGTTCCTGCCGTCCAAGCGCCGATTGTTTCTCGCAAAGAGCCGATTATATGGGGGTGGCGTTAAGCGCATAAAATCAAGTCCAATGACATAGGCGACGGCAAAGGCCCCCGCCTATGCGGCGGAAGGGACAAGAATTATTCGAAAACCTCATAAAGTGTCAATTCATAGAGCTACGGGGTAAAATTTTGGGTAATACTTCTTGCCCAACGGGATCGCCTCTGGCAATCCTAAGCTTTATGAAATTCGGTAAACGTCCAGAGCGATTCGCGTGTTCGGCCGCAAGCCTTTTAGCGTTGGGCTTGGCTTCGCCGTGTCTTGCCATGCCGCCGATAGGCTATGTCGGCCCGGCTCCCCGCGCGGCACCGGTAAGTCAGGCGTTCACGAAAGGCGTGGAAACCGTTTCTTCAATGCCGGATATGCCCCAAGCCGGGCTTATCATGCCTATTGGTTACGTTGGCCCCGTTCCCAGTGCGCCTGCAAAATCCCCGGCCCTGGCCGCCAAGCCGCTGCCAGCCCCCCCTGTCGCTCCTTCTGTCCTTGCCCCGCCTGTTCCTGCCGTTCCTTCGCCGGTTCTCGCGGAAAGCTCCGGCGATGGCAATGAGACCTTGATCACGGCGGAACAAATGAGCTCCGACAGCGAAACGGGAATCGTGACCGCCAAGGGTAAGGCCGAAGTCGTACACGCAGGCTATGTTTTGCACGCCGACAAAATCACCTTCAACCAGAAAACGAATGTTCTAACCGCCGATGGGCACGTTGTTCTGCAGTTGCCGGGCGGTGAGATTGAGTTTGCCGACCATCAGGAAATAACCGGCGACATGAAACAGGCGTTTGCGCGCAATATCGGCGTTTTGTTTACCGACAATTCTCGCATGGCGGCAAGATATTTACAGCGTTACGACGAACGCTATGTCGTGGCTGACAAGGGCATGTACACGGCCTGCAACGTATGCGCCTCGAATCCGGATAATGAGCCTTTATGGCAACTGAAGGCCGAAACGATCACGCACGACAACGTCGAACACAACGTCTACTACCACAATGCGACGGTGGATTTTGCCGGCGTGCCCATTCTCTATACCCCTTATATGTCGGGGCCGGATCCCACGGTCAAACGGCGGCAGGGTTTTCTGTCTCTCGTTCCGGGAACGACGCCTGCCTTGGGCGCCTTTGCCAGAATCCCCTATTATTTCGATATTGCGCCGGATAAAGACGCCACGATCGCGCCAACATTCAGCCAGACGGACAAAATGCAGCTCGCCGTCCAATACCGCGAGCGCTTTGACAGAGGAAACCTCTTTTTTGACGGTTCCGTAACGCATGCCGATCTCGTCGACGACAGAGGCTCCGATAAAGGAAAGCAGTGGCGCGGGCATGTCTTCGGGAAGTTTCTTTACGACATTGACAACATCTGGCGCGCGGGCACGGATATCCAGTACGCGTCCGACAAAAGCTATATGACGCGCTATGACATTTCGCAAACCGACCAAACGACAAGCCGCGCCTATATCGAAGGATTTAACGGCCGAAATTATACGTCCCTCCGGTCGTACTATTTCCAGGATCTGCGCGCGGGATCCTATGTGGCGGAGCCTGTCGTTTTGCCGTCCGTCAATTTCAGCGCGTTTGGCAATCCGGGGCAAACCTGGGGCGGGCGCTGGTCGTTAAACGCCAATACGCTTGTGACACAACGCAACAATCAGGGGAAAACCCTAGCCGAACAGGGGCCTAACACGCGCCGCCTTTCCCTGAATCTGGGGTGGGAGCGACAGTTCATTTCGAACACAGGCCTCGAAGCGACGGTTTCCGGTCTCCTTCGCACGGACAGCTATTGGGCGGATAACGTCGTTCGGCCCGAAAGAGGGATTGTGTATGATAAATCCATGTTTACACGACAGTTCGAACAGGCGAACGTCGTCATGCGCTACCCGTTGGGTCGCAGCGGCACAGGTTACCAGCACCTTCTCGAACCCATTGTCGCTGCTACCTTGGCGCCCGACGTGCGCCGCATATCCAAGCAGCCGAACGAAGATAGCCTCAATGTCGAGTTCGACGAAACGAACCTGTTTTCGCCAAACCGCTATCCGGGCAGCGATCTAATAGAGGGCGGCAGCCGCCTGACCTACGGCATTCGCAATGCGATAACGGCCGACAACGGCGCGCGAATCGATATTTTCGGCGGGCAAAGCTATAGCTTTACGGCAAATGGCGATTTCTCCTCGAAGTCCGGACTGCGCGGGCATAAATCCGATTATGTGGGACGCATAGATTTCTCGCCTGTTTCCTGGTTTAACGCGAACTATGGCTTTCGTTTGTCGACGGTCGATTTTGCGCCTCAAAGGCAAGATGCCCTTGTCGCGGCGGGCGTGCCTATTTTCAATCCGTCCGTGCGATATATACAGGCTTATTCGGAAGACACCCCCGTGCGGCAGATCACCTTGGCGCTTTCCTCGGCCTTCACGAAATACTGGGCGATCAGCGGTTCCGTTGTTCACGCGTTCGACCCGCAACCCGGCACGCGCAGCACAGGGGTTGCGCTGTCGTACCTCGACGAATGCTTCGCCTTTGGCGTGAAGATGTCTCAGGATTTTACGAGCCGGCCCGATATCAGTTCGGGAACGTCCATTGCTTTCCATTTCTATCTGAAGAATCTTGGCGGCCTGCATACCGATTCGATCAGCGGCATCAATTTCCCGGCGGAATTCAGGCAGACCGATCCTTAAGAAGGGCCAAAGCTTCGTCATAGTCTTTGACGATATCGACTCCTTCCGGCGCACTGGAAGGCGCTTGAGTCAGCCACATCGGAAGGCCTATGCCGCCGCTGATAGCCGCTTGCATGTCCGTCAACGCATCGCCCAGGAAAGCCGAACGCGCCGGCTCTATGTTTAATCGACGCGCGGCTTCAAGCACCATGCCGGGATTGGGTTTGCGCCAGAAACTTTGGTAGATATAGCCTTCCCTCACGCCTTTGGGGTGGGCAAAGCTCGCAAGGCTGAGGTCAATGTCGATGCCTTCTTGCCGAAGGCCGTTCAGCATGTGCGCCGTTAGCGCGGCAAAATCCTTCTCCGTATAGTAGCCCTTGGCTACCCCTGCTTGATTTGTCAGAATCGCCAGCCGAAACCCAAGCGCGCGCGCCTGGCGCAAGAAAGGAAATAAGCCCGGCAGGAAAGCAAACTGCTCGGCAAAGCCGACATAGCCGGTGTCGCTATTGATAACGCCGTCCCTGTCCAGAAGCAGTGCGCGATTTTTGCCCATTGTCTATCCTTCCGTCCCTGCTTATAGTGCAAGTCTTCATTGAACCCAAACTTTTCGTAGGATTCTTCATGTCCTCTCGCCTTCTGCGCCTTCTTGCCCTTTGTCTTTCCCTCTTGCCCGGAGTTTTTCCCATGTCTGCTGATGCTGCGCCGGCCCTTGATCTTGAAAACACGCTATATCTCGATCTGCCGGATGGCCGCGTTGTCATCCAACTGCGTCCGGATTTGGCGCCCGGCCACGTTGCGCGCATCAAGGAACTGGTGCGGCAGGGTTTTTATAACGGGCTTGCTTTCCACCGCGTTATTCCCGGATTTATGGCGCAAGGCGGCGATCCTACGGGCAACGGCACGGGAGGTTCCGGCCAAAAGCTGAAAGCCGAATTTTCAAAAGAACCCCATGTGCGCGGCACAGTCTCTATGGCACGCGCATCAAGCCCGGATAGCGCCGATAGCCAGTTCTTCATCTGCTTTGAGCCCGCGCCGTCGCTGGACGGGCAGTACACGGTTTGGGGAAAGGTCGTCTCCGGCATGGACGTCGTGGATAAAATCAAGCCGGGAGCCTCCTATAACAACGGTGTTGTCGCGAATCCGACGAAAATCACGCGCCTCATCGTCGCGGCCGACGAAAAGAAAGAATAATACCAACGGCCCTATGAATGACCCGTGGGCCGAAGTAAGTTATTCGGTCTCGATAAAACGCGGGAAAATCCCGGTCGGAACGGGCAGGGGCGTCCCGCTTTTCAGCGCAAAAGCAGCGGTTAAATGGGCAAACGTACGCGCCGATTCCGGAACGGCGAGTTGCGCCAGCAAGGCGGCTGCGGACTGGGGCATAAAAGGCTGGATCAGAATGCCGAGGCACCGAAGCGTTTCCGACAAAGCATACAGAACGGTCTCCATTCTTGGCGGATTCGTTTTCTTTAAGGCCCACGGGGCTTGTTCATCGACATAGCGATCCGCTTTGGCGACAAGGCCCCAGATATGATCCAAGGCCTTATGGAAAGCCTGAATCTCAAATTCGCGCCTTACGGCGTTAATGGCCTCCCGCGCCGCCGCGATCAAGGCGTTGTCGGCCTCGGTGAAGTCCCCTTGCTTGGGCACGGCGCCGCCGCAATTTTTAGCAACCTGGGAAAGAGTCCGCTGCGCAAGGTTTCCAAGGCCGTTCGCTAGGTCGCTATTGATGCGGCGTATAACGGCTTCGCGCGAGAAATCGCAATCATTGCCGAAAGGGACTTCGCGCAAAACAAAATAACGGGTCTGATCAAGCCCGTAGGTCTTGATGAGGGCGTAAGGATCAATGACGTTGCCAAGGGATTTTGAAATCTTTTGCCCCTCGTTCGTCCACCAGCCATGGGCAAAAACGCGCTTGGGCGGTTCCAGCCCTGCCGCCATTAGAAAAGCAGGCCAATACACGGCATGAAAACGCAATATATCCTTGCCAACGATATGCGCGTCGGCGGGCCAGAATTTCTTGTAGAGAGGCGCTTCAGCATCGGGGTATCCCAAGGCGGTAATGTAATTCGTCAAAGCATCCAGCCACACGTACATAACGTGTTTGGGATCGTTCGGAACGGGAACGCCCCACGTGATGGCTGTGCGCGAAACCGATAAATCATGCATGCCGGACTTGACGAAACTTATCACTTCGTTGCGGCGATTATGCGGTAAAATGAAGTCCGGGTGCTTGTCGTAAAAATCCAGAAGGCGCTCGCCCCAGGCCGAAAGCTTGAAGAAATAGCTGGGCTCTTCAACCCATTCGCATTCGGCCCCCGAAGGCGCTATTTTCTTGCCGTTAGGCCCATCCGTCAGTTCGTCCGGGCCGTAATAAGCCTCATCGCGCATGGCATACCAGCCCGCATACTTTCCCAAATACAGTTCGCCGCGCTCAAGCAAGGCGTTCCATAGGGCTTGGCAAGCCTGAATATGACGCGATTCCGTCGTGCGAATAAAATCGTCGTTTGAAAAGTTGAGCGCCGTCGTCAGATCCCGAAAATTCTGCGAGACCTGATCGGTAAAGGTTTGCGGATCCATGCCGGCCAGCAAAGCCGATTTGGCGACTTTTTGCCCATGCTCGTCGGTTCCGGTCAGGAATCGAACCTCATAGCCGTCCAGGCGTTTGAAGCGCGCCAGAACATCGCAGGCTATGGAACAATAAGCATGCCCGATATGCGGCACATCGTTAACGTAATATATGGGAGTCGTGACGTAATAGGTCTTCACTGAAAATCCTTAAACTATTCCCGGCATAACCGTTCCCTAAAAGAACAGCCATCGGTGCCAAAAAAAAGCGCGCCTACTTATTCTTTCCTTGAGGGGAAAGGCGCAAACGGAAAGGGTTTTTCATCCGAGGTAAAGGTCAGATACCGCGTTACTTGCCCTTGATACGTTGCCAGATTTTCGCCGAACTCGGCCAGCCCCCCAAACGCGGCCCCGCTGAACAGCTTGGCGAGGAATTGGAAAACGGAAGCTGCAAAAGTCAGCAAAATAGACAAGTAAAAGGCGAAGCCAAAAACAACCAGATAGACGAAACGCAGCCACGTATCCTTATCCTTGACGTTCTTCTTCAGATCTTCTTCGTTTAATCCGTTCATTTTTACCCCCTGAAAAGAAGTAATATTTATAAGCTTCTTCGAAAGGAAAAGCAATTAACAAGGGCTATTTGCCCTCTAGTTGCTTTTCGACGAGGGCCAGTACATCGCCCACGGTTTGTATGTCCTGATCGGATGTGTTTGCGTTAAAGGGCAGTTGTATGGCGAATTTGTCTTCCAAGGCAAAGATAACTTCTACCATATCCAGAGAGCTGACGTTCAAATCGGCCAGCTTGACGGCCGGCGACAATTTGCTGCGGTCAATCAAGGCCTTCTGGGCTATGACATCCAAAATTTCATCTGTGTGTGTTGAAGACATGTTTTTGCCTGTACGAGTTGACGATTCCTAAGTCCGATTATTTTAAACAGAAAGCATCTATAGTCACAATTACTGCTAACCGTTTTCTTTGTATTTCTCAAGCTTATCGAGCCTCTCGGTTAAGTTATCGATTTTATTGAAGAAATGTTTAAGCCGCGACACGCTTAATAGATTTTCCACCATTTTTTCACGCGGAACGGCCGGACAACCACCCACGATGCTGCGCGGGGGTATATTGCCGCCGATGCCGCTCATCGCCATGGCGATGGCGTCGTCGCCGATGTTCACATGGTCGGCCACGCCCACAGCCCCGCCCAAGACAACGCGATTGCCGATGGTTACGCTTCCCGCAATGCCGACCCGGCCGCAGAACATGCAGTTTTCGCCGACCTGCACATTATGGCCAATTTGAACCTGATTATCGATTTTTGTGCCGCTGCCGATGCGCGTCGAGGCAATCGTGCCGCGGTCGATACAGGTGTTGGCGCCGATTTCCACGTCATCGCCTATGATCACCGGCGCTAGGGAAGCGATGCGAATCAAAAGATTATTGGAGGCGGTGACGCTGCTTCCTCCTTTCGCCTTTGCCGCCTCTACGCTCCCCTCCATTGGAGTAACGAAGCTAAACCCATCGGCGCCGATGCACGCGTTGAAGTGAATGATCGCGCGCGCGCCGATTTTGGTTCCGGCGCCTATGCGTGCGCCCGAATGAATAAGGGAGTATTCGCCCACCACGGCTCCTTCGCCCACATAGCTGTGCGGGTGGATTACCGTGCCTCTGCCAATGACGGCTTTAGCGCCGATAAATACATACGCGCCGATCGCGGAGCCTTTGCCGATTTTTGCGCCCTTTTCCACAACGGCGCTATTATGAATGCCGGGCTTGACCTTAACCGGCTCCTCAAAAAGGGCGGTTAGCTTTGCAAGCGCAACGCGGGGCCGTCCCACGAGAATACGCGATTCCGGGTATGGGGCGTCGCTTTTTTCCGAAACAACGGCGGCCTTGGCTTTCGAGTCTTTCAGCAAGGGCAACAGTCTGTTGTCCATGGCCAGCGCCAAATCGCTCTCCCCCTGAATTTCCAGTGGGTGCGCAAGCCGAAAGATACGCTTTTTGCCGTCGCCGACCAGCCGTCCGCCGACAGCATCGGCAATTTCCTGAAGGGTATAGGTTTTGGGCATGAGTTTCTTCTGGATTCGAAAAGAAAGCGCATGTTAGCGCGTAGAAGCCGCTAAAACAACATGCCGTAAGTTGCTGCGCTGGTATATCGACGTGCGTTAAGGACTTGGCGGACGACGATCTCTTAAGCGGAGCCCAACAGGAAAGTTAGGCGGGTCGAACTCAGGCTGTTCCTTGCCGCTTTCAACATGTTTCCTGACAATCTCGTATATATCCGGCCTGCACGTTGCCTTTATTACCTCAAGACTCCGGCCATAATACGTTCTTGGAGGCCGTGTTTGTTTTTGAGGCATATCAGTCGAATTTTTCATAGATACATCCTTAAAATGGAAGCCAGATCAAATTAATTGAACAAAGAGTAGAACGCGCAAATCGCCGCTGTCAAATCAAAGCGAAGCAATTTTATGTCTAGTTCACAATATTAACCGTACTGCCGGCTGTGGGCGCATTCTGGGCGGCGTTTTTGTAATGATCGGTGCTTTTGATGAGCTGTAAATCCTTCAGCAGAGCCTGAAGAGCCGAAGCGTTTGCTTCGGACCTTGAGGCCTCATTTTCAGGCGAGGGGCCCTCTGTTTCAAAGCGATTGCTCCGAAGCGCGCGCTGTTCTTGCATAACGTTCCTGTTCCCTGCCAAGGCCAAGGCCAGCGCCTGATTTTGCTGCGCACTTGCCATCATAGACGAATCCATAACGCCGCCATAAGCGAGTTTTGATCTATCAAGGGGCAGCGTGCGCTGCGCCGCGCCATCGGCAAGCAGGGCCTCGGAAGGCTTTGGCTCCGCCCCTTCCGTTGTCTGGGCAACGCTTTTCAGATCCGGCATGTGCAAAATGGGGGATTGCGTTGCCGGCGTTTGGAGCAAAGCGACGTTCGATGTGGCTTGCATACTGTTCTGTACCGCCGGCGACGCGGCCGCGTCGGCGATTTGCGTCGACGCGCCGTCGCTACCGAAAAGCGAAGCGACCAGGAATTCGGAGGCGGATTCCCCCTCGTTGCCGGCAGCCACAACCTCGTCGGCCAAAGCGCCGACCCCGCTCATCGCCGCGGAAGCTAAGCCAAAGATGCCGCCGTAAAGCGCGTCCCCGGCGATGCGGGATACAGGGTTGATGCTTTCCCCGGAAATGGCCCGATAGACGGAGCTTAGAACGGGAATGTGCTGAAACGGATTAATCGCATCCAGAAAGTCATCAAAGCTGATCGTTTGAGTCGCGACATCTTCCGCCTGATTTATACCCATTTGCGCATAGGTGCGGTTGGCGGCTAAAGGCTCGCTTTTTATCGTCAAATTCGTGCTGTTCGACGCAATAGTGCCAACTGTGACCATGAGTCCCCCTCGGTTAGGGGAAGCAAAGGGCGTGCCAATTAATATCCAGTCCTTTGATAGGCAGCAAGAAGTTAAGCCGCTGATGCTGCTGAATATTTTATAAAGCTAGGGGGCAGACGAAAGCAAAAGGCGGCAATATTACCCCTGTTCCAGCTCTGTATCCCAGTAAAGGAAGTCGCGCCAGCTATCGTGTAGATAGTTTGGCGGAAAAGCGCGGCCGTTTTCCTGTAGCTCCGAGCTTCTCGGCCGCCAGGGCATGCGCTTCGGATACATGCCGCATTGCTTGGGCAAAAAACCGCCCTTGCGCATATTGCACGCGCCGCAGGAAGTGACGACATTATCCCAAACCGTAGACCCGCCCTTGCATCTTGGAATCACATGATCGAACGTTAATTCAGGCGTCGGCTTGTGGCCATCGCAATACTGGCACCGGAATTTATCCCGCAGGAAAACATTGAATCTTGTAAAGGCAGGGTACTTTGACGGCAGCACGTAGTCTTTCAGCGCGATAACCGATGGAAGGTTCATACGGAAAGAAGGGGAATGAATGGCGCGGTCGTACTCCGACAGGATCGTGACGCGCTCCAAAAAGACAGCCTTGACGGCATCCTGCCAAGACCAAAGAGAAAGCGGAAAATAACTTAGCGGACGATAATCCGCATTTAGAACAAGAGCGGGACAGTTTTCAAGAGGCGGAACCACAACCTGTTTTCCCCTTTTTGGATTCAAAAGACCGAAAACGCGCGATCAATGTGATGAAAAGATCGGGTTTTGTCCAGAACAAAGGCGGCCGCGACACATCCGGCATTCTTGACTATAGCCGCAAGACCTTTTCAGTACTGAAGCATGCCGATCAGCATAAGTTTGTGCGTATTTGCGCCCAACTGGTCTCTGTTGTAGGCGGCATATTGCAGCTCGAAAGAATAATGATCGAAGAAAAGTTGAGACACGCCGATATCCAGTTCATCGCCGTAATGGGCCGCATTCTCGTCGGCGGAGAAACGATGCCAGGCGATTTGGGCCCGTGTCGGCGCCAGTTCATCGACGGGCAACTGGTATCTATAGGAGCCGGAAAGATAAAAATCGCAAAGGCCGTTGGCAGGAACCGTGCTGAAGATTTCCGCCCACCCATTCTGGCTGTGCTGCGAAGCGATGGGCGTGCGCATGCCTTGTGCGTCGTCGCCGCCAAAGGCTTCATACCCCATTTTTAAAGTCAGGGAACCAAACGCGCCTTTATCCGTGCCGACCACGGCGCCGGGCTCCACGGTGTAATAGCCATAGGAAAAAGATGAAGGGCTGTTTGCGTAGGCTGTTTGGTGCGCGTATTCCCCGACGCCGGTCAGCGCAAAATCATCGCTTATACTATATTTGGATTCGAGGCGCGCGCCAAAAGTCGCATTCGATAAAGCAGGATGATCGCCAAAATCCATTAAATAGGCATAGGCGCTAGCCTTGGCGAAGGGAAGCCCCGCATAGGCCGCATGAAACAAATGGGTATCCATTTCGTAACTGCCCAAAAAGGTATTCGTTCCCGGCGAGCGGTTGACGTTGAAAAGATAACTGTAAAGAAAGGTCAGGTCGGAAAGTGAGCTGTTCTTTAGCGTCAGCCCATCGAAGCTGTGCCGGTTTTGCCGCCAGTTGCTGGTGCCGACCCACCGCTGGTTGTCGATGACAAGATACTGCCGCCCCAAGGTGGCGGATGTCTGCGGCAAGCCGAACCACTGCACCTGCGCCAGCTGAGCCTGCGTGTCGCGCCGGTCGCCGATGCGCGGGAAGGCCGAAAGATTATTAACGCCATCGTTATAGTGCCTGTTCGATCCGATGGGCATCGTGTTGCCGAAGGCAAAGGCGAACCTGAAATTTTCATAGGGCGCGGTCTGAAAGCCGCCGATGGTGCGAAGGGTGTGGGCCTGCGCCTCGTTCGCCAAATTGCCCTGATGGACAAATTCATAGCGATAACGCATCTCGATAAAGGGCAATGCCTTTAAAAGGGCGTCGCTGAGGGTGTCTGCCGCGTCGTCAAGTGCGGGATCCTTGTCCGCGGTTATATAAGGCGCTTTACCGAACCCGGGGGAGGAGGAGAAGCTTTGCGCGGCCATGGCCGATTCCGCGCACGGCCAAAGACAAAAGGATAAAGCAAACGCGGCCATCGTCTTATCCCGGCAAAGCCTCATGCCACACCCGTACGCAGCAAATCATGGATGTGCAAAATACCGACGGGCTTGCCGCCTTCGACAATAAATAATTGCGTTCTTTTGCTATCGTTAAGGATCTTAAGCGCCTCGGCCGCCAGGAGAGTGGGCGCGACCGTCATGGGGCCGCGCGTCATGACTTCATGCGCCAGGCGCGAGGTTAAGCCGTTGTGCATATGGCGCCGCAGATCGCCGTCGGTGATGAGACCGACCAAATCGCCCCGTGCGTCGACGATGCCGGCGCACCCAAAGCTTTTTTGCGTCATGACCAGCAAAACCTGCGACATCGGATCGTCCTCATTCGCAAGCGGCAAGGCCTTGTCGCCGTGCATGATATCGCAAACGCGCAGCAAGGCTTTGCCCAATTTGCCGCCGGGATGAAAATTACGGAAATCTTCGGCCGTGAAGCCTTTGATTTTCATAGCCGCGACCGCCAAGGCATCGCCCAGCGCGATCATCATGGTGGTCGATGTTGTCGGGGCCAGACCCATGGGGCATACTTCCGGAACCGGAGGCAGCAGCAGAACGATATCGGCCGCGCTGCCTAAGGTGCTTTCCGCATTCTTTGTGACGGCAATAAGCGGAATGGAAAATCGGCGCGTGTAATGGATAAGATCCACAAGTTCGGAAACTTCCCCGGAGTTCGAAAGAGCCAGCACGACATCGTCGTTGACGATCATGCCCAAATCGCCATGGCTGGCCTCGCCCGGATGCACGAAATACGAAGGCATTCCCGTCGAAGCAAAAGTGGCGGCAATTTTTTGAGCCACATGGCCGCTCTTGCCCATGCCGGTTACGATGACGCGCCCCTTGCAGGAAGTCAGTAGATCGACGGCTTTAATAAAATCGCCGTTCAGGCCTTTTGCCAAGGTTTTTAAGGCGTCGCTTTCCGCCTCAAATACCTTCATGGCGGTTTGAAGAACGTCGGAAGAAACAATATTTTGGGGGGCCGTTTTATTCATGCTTTGAGCTTTTATCACAGGAAAGAGGCGCACTAAAGCCTGAATTTTAAGGGAAAAATAAGCAAATTCAGCGAAAATAACGCCCGCCCGGACCGATTAACCTTTGCCTTCAACGCCATGACAAAGAAACACGTTTTGAAAAAAACGCCCCGCGACAAATGGGAGGAACATCGCTTTTGGCTTCATCAAGCGGCCATGATGGCCGCGCGCCCCCCGGAAAAAGGCGGCAGCCCTCATCCTTCCGTGCGGGTGGGCGCGCTTCTGGTCGATTCTCAAGGAAGAAAAATCGCTGCCGCCACCAATCGCTTGCCGAAAGGCGTTGCCTGCCATCCCCTTCGTGTAAAGGATGGCGCGAAATCCCTTTGGTTTAATTGCGCCGAGCAGCTTGCGCTTATGCAGGCTCTTCGCTTGGGCAAAAGCGTTCGCGGCGCCAGGCTCTACGTGACGCTTGAACCCTGCGCGACGTGCGCCGGCATGATCAGCGAATTGAAAATTGCCTCCGTTTATTATTCTGCCGGTTCGAAAGAACGCTACGGCAGCCTTAAGCCGAAGTGGAGGGAAAGCATCGACGTTGGCCTTGTCAAGTTGAAGGAAGCCGGCGTGCGCGTGACAGCTATTGAGTTGTGATTTTTATGAAACAATTACCCGATGCGTCACCAGGCTAAGCATCGGAACATCGTGCGGGTAATTGCCGTAGCCAAAGCTTTCGTCGAAAGGCCCATGGGTTTCAAGCCACTGTTTGATGCGCTCGGCTTTGCGCGCGCGAACGCAGTTCCCTTGTATCATCTCCCCGGTGCAGATTCCGTTTTCGATTCCGATTTCCGTGCAAATAAGGACGTCATGCGGGACATCGTGCAGCATTTCCGGCAAATATAGGTCAAGGCTGCCCGAAGCGACGATAATGATATCACCCTTTTCCTTGTGCTCGTGCAAAGCCGTCATCATCGACGTGTTCGGTTTCCGCCACGCGCAAATTTTTTCGGTCGCACAAGCCAGATCAACTTTTCTTTTGCCTTTCAAAAGCCGCTGAAGCAAAAAGCCTTTCACATGTGTGCGCAAACTGTCGCAAGGGCGAACGCGAAGCCGATGCAAAGGGTAAGATACAACAGCCAAAGCCAAAACGGCGTAAGCCTTAAACCCGACGGCATATACAAGGAACGGCATAAAGCTGTCGCCATAAGCCAGCGTGTCGTCGAAGTCGAAAACGGCTACTCTTTTCATGATGGTCCTTTGAGGCCTGTCAAGCCGAGCAGCACCTGAGCGCAATAAGCGAAATCGGGCGTACCCGTGCGCTTAACGTCGGCTTCGGCGGCGTAGAGGCGCTTCAATGCCTGCTCGGCTTTTGCGCATGACCACCGACGCAGTTGCGCAATCATGGCGCTTTCGTATTTCCAGAAAACGGGCGGCTTCAGTCGCTTCACGGCGTCGGAGGCGTTCACGCCCTTGTCGACTTCCGCCCGCGCCCACTGAAGGCGCATAAAATGCCGCTGCGCGACTCGCAAAAGCGCAACCGGCGACGTTTGCTCGGCATAAAGCCGGTCGATAAGCTGCATGGCGCGCTTCGACTCTCCCGCGCCAACCGCAAGAACCAGCTCATCCAGCTCCGCCGCGCCCGAGTCGCCGATCGCAGCGCGCACGTCGGCGATCGTCGCGACACGGTCTTTGCCGACATAAAGAGAAAACTTTTCCAATTCATTGCGCATGGCCATCGTATCTGGCGGCAAGCTTTCCGCCAAAACGGCAATCACATCGCTTGCGGCGCGGATGTTTTCACGTCCCAAAGTTTCCGCCACCGTCCTTTCCAGCGCCGAGCCTTCTTCCACATAGCAGGCAATGGCGCAGGCCGAAGACGCTTCTTCGCAGGCATGGCGAAGACGGGATTTCTTTTTCAATTCGCCCGCTTCGATTACAAGAACGCTCTCGGTTTGCGGCAAGGACTCCAAAAGTTTTATAACCGGTTCCGCCATATCCTCGTCGGCGTTTAAAACACGCACGAGTCGTTTGCCGCCGGTCATGGAAAGCGAGGCCATCTCATCGAAAAGCCGCGGCGGATCGCCTTTGATGGCCGAAGCATCGAGTGTCGCGACTCGAAAAGGATCCTGCAAATCAGGTGAAATTGTCTTCGCCAAACGGTTCGCGCGTTCGCGCACAAGCCCGTCATCCGGCCCGTAGATAAGAACGACGCGAACGGCAGGATCGGGCTTGCTTAAAAAGAAAGCGACGCGTGATGAAGCGAGTTTCATGCCCTTATTTAGGCATAGTTTCTTTCGGGGGAAAACATAAATTACGGTGTTGGCGCAGTCGAGCTTGGCTTTAAAGGGCTCGTTGCGCGGGAAGACCGCGGTGGAGGGGAAATACGACGTCGATTTTTATGCCCCCCGGTTTCCAGTTTAGCCGTTTCGTGTTTATGCTGTTTATTGAGGTAACCGCGAACATTATCGAAAATTCCGCGGCTTCTTCCGTCCATGCATTTCGAAATATTTTTTACGGCATTCCGTAGATCTGGATTCAAACAAAGTGCCCCAAGTTCCGGGCAACGGCTGAAATTACGGTCTTTAACTGCCGTATGAATAATCTCGGCGCGTTGGCTCAGATCGGCGACCATTTCCAAAAGATGGGCCTCTTCTTTTTCGCGCTGATCGGGAGAGGGAGATTCCGAAAGGATGCCGAAATCTTGTGCAAGGCGTACAATATGAACGGGGCGAATGTCATTAATATGAGCGCCGCCGATCTCCAGCGCCATAGCCCATTTGGTTTTAAAAGTGACATAGGATACGACATCATAATTTGGGGCTAAACGATACTCATGGCCGGCCCAAAGCAGGCCGAAATTTTTCAAGTGCGCGTCGCGATTATCCACGAGCATATTTGCAAGTACGCGCTTAAATAGAATGTCGATGTCTTCAATATTGGTCTTGATGCCGTCCGGAGGGTTTTCGACCGCATGAGCGCGAATGTAATCGGCCATTTCCTTATAAGAACCGTTCATTTTATGGTCGGTTCCCTTGCCAAGGAGTGGCCCGAATTCGTAAAAAAGAATAAGGTTTCCGTCTTCGTCGATGTCAAAGCGCTTAATTAAAGAAATGTGTCCGTCTATGCCTTTTTCCCTCCTTATCTCGATTTCATGGGTTCTGTCATCGGGGAGAAGAAAACGCAAAAATTCCGTCGCCACAATCTCGTATTCAATGACGTTTTCAAAAACTCTCTCGCCCCGAAGGCGCTGTTCTACGGTTACCGGCGGATATTCGCATTTGGCCAGCCATCCGCCCATCGGCTTGTCAGGATCGCCACTTCCGGAAAGAGGGAATATTAAATTTCCTTCGGAATCCCTACTGACAATGTATTTCCTTTGCCCTCCCGGAATCGAGGCGTTGATTTTTGACGGAAGCTTTTTCAGAATCTCTAATTTTTCCGGGGATAATTTTTTCTGCTTAATCCACCATGAGCCAAGAATATCAAAATAGTTCAGCAGATCCAGTCGGGTTATGATGTTATTGGGAGCAATAGCGGCTTCGATCTCTTCCGATAGCTTATTGCAGAAAAACGGCGGAAGTCCGTCCGTTTCAAAAGGAGAACCTTCTTTAGGCATTCCCGGAATAGAAGGCCCCCTGTAGTCCTCGGCGTAGCAAAACCTATATCTTTCTTTGCCAAGATAAATGAGTGTGCCGGCGCGTTCGCCGACACAATAGATATCATTGCTTTGGATGTAATCGCTCATGAAAAAACCAACACGACCTTAAGCGCTTATTTTATGACTATATAACTTCTGAATGCTTAATTATGGCGAGGCAATCGATTCTTAATATTGAAAAAAAGCCCGGGAAACCCGGGCTTTTTCGCCTTATGGAGGAGAGGCGGAAAGGTTATCTATAAACCGCATTGGGCAATGTCGATCCCGCGCGCATATCGGCGGGCAAGGTCATGCCGACTTCGTAGGCGGCGCGCACGATGCGCTCGCCGATGCTGCCGACGCGCGCGGCGGCAGCGGCATAGCTTGATTGCGAACGGCGAATGGCTGAAATTGTTTTGTCCAGCGCCACCAGATTTGTCTGGTTGGTCATGGCGACCAAACGCTCAAGCGTCTCGTCCACTGAACCGGAGGCCTCGTTGATATCGTAACTATGAAACATAATCCCTCGCACAATTTCTGCTTTCGATAAAACCCACTGTACGCGTTAATCTTGAATCCGAAGTTAATTCGCGCTCTTTTTTTCGATAAAAGATGCGCTAAATTATTCATATTTTATTGGGGTTTGTTGACAGTTCGTTAATCGCCTCCTGCTATTCTTGGCTCTCGAAACCGGCAAGAAACCATAGGAAAATCGCTATGTCAGACGCATTAACGACCGCCGTTCAGGGCATCAACGAGAGCGTGGTACGTGCGACACAGTCCGTCGACAATATAGTTAACGCTTCGTCAAGAGGCCAAAATATCGACGCCGACCTGATCGCCGTCAAGGTCGCCAGCACGCAAGTCGACGTGAACGCCGCCGTCATAAAAATCGATCAAAAGATGAAGGATGCGCTGATCGATATGCTGGTGTAAGCGCTTTTTCTTCTTTAATCATACCGCGCGGTTTTTCGTTATCCCCGTACCTTCTCTTCTTTTTTCCCGCCGGCTTTCTTTGCCGCCGGAAGGGCGCGATACGCGAGCGTCAACTTATCCGCTTCCTTGTCCAGGCCGACAACGACGGAGCCGCCGCCCTGCAAGGCGCCAAACAGCAACTCCTCGGCCAATGGCTTCTTCAGGTTTTCCTGAATCAGGCGGCTGAGAGGCCGCGCGCCGAACTGCGGGCTGTACCCTTTCTCGGCCAGCCACGCGCGCGCGGGCGGTTTCAGCTCAATCGACACGCCGCGCTCCGACAGCTGTCCTTCAAGTTGAAGAATGAATTTCTCCACGACCCGTTCGACCGTTTCCTTCGTCAAGACGCTAAAGGGAATGATAGCGTCCAGCCTGTTGCGGAATTCCGGCGTGAAAAGCTTAGTAATCGCCTCGGTATCTTCGCCCGTGCGCTGGCTGCGCAAAAAACCCATGGCGGGCTTTGCCAGATCGGCCGAGCCGGCGTTCGTTGTCATAATGAGGATGACGTTCCGAAAGCTCACGACTTTGCCGTTGTGATCCGTCAAATGGCCATGGTCCATCACTTGGAGAAGGAGCGCGAATAAATCCGGATGCGACTTTTCAATTTCATCAAGCAAAAGAACGCAGTGCGGCTGTTGGTCCACGGCATCGGTTAAGAGCCCGCCCTGATCGAACCCGACATAGCCGGGCGGTGCGCCGATCAGTCGCGACAGGCTGTGCTTTTCCATGTATTCGGACATATCGAAACGCTTCAAGGGCACGCCCATGCTTGCTGCCAGTTGCCGCGCGACTTCTGTTTTGCCCACGCCCGTAGGGCCGGAAAAAAGATAGCACCCAATGGGCTTTTCAGGTTCGCGCAAGCCCGCGCGCGCCAGCTTGATCGCAGCGACAAGCGCGGCTATTGCCTCATCTTGCCCGAAAACCAGCGTTTTCAGGTCGCGCCCCAGATTGCGCAAAGCTTCGCGATCATCGGCGCCGACGGACTTCGGCGGCACGCGGGCGATTTTCGCCACGATCGCCTCGATCTCGCCAACGTCCAGAATCTCTTTGCGTTTGTCGGCCGGCAGAAGCATTTGCGAAGCGCCGGCTTCGTCGATAACGTCGATCGCCTTGTCGGGCAATTTGCGATCGTTGATGTAGCGCGATGAAAGCTGCACGGCGGCCTTGATCGCATCGTCCGTAAACCGCAAATGGTGATGAGCCTCATAAACGGATTTCAGCCCTGCCAGTATTTTGACGGCGTCTTCGACCGATGGCTCGTTGATGTCGATCTTCTGGAATCGCCGCGCCAGCGCATGATCTTTTTCGAAATGAGCCCGATATTCCTTGTACGTCGTCGATCCGATGCAGCGCAAACTTCCATCGGCGAGGGCGGGCTTCAGCAAATTCGACGCATCCATTGAGCCGGAAGAGGTCGCGCCGGCGCCGATGATCGTATGAATTTCGTCGATGAAAAGAATGGCGTGGGGAATGGCCTTCAATTCCTTTAAAACATTTTTGACGCGCTCTTCGAAATCGCCGCGATAGCGCGTTCCGGCAAGAAGAAGGCCCATGTCCAGCGCGTAGATCACCGCCGGTTTCAGGGCTTCCGGCACCTCGCCGCGGACAATGCGTCGTGCCAGACCTTCGGCAATGGCCGTTTTACCGACCCCGGGATCGCCGACGAAAAGAGGATTGTTCTTCTGCCGGCGGCAGAGAACCTGAATCGTGCGAGCCACTTCATCGGCGCGTCCGATTAGGGGGTCGATGTTCCCTTCCTGCGCCTTGGCATTCAGATTGACGCAGTAACTTTCAAGCGCGCGCGATTTCAGGTTCGCCCGCACTTCGCCGGAGTCAGCATCCTCCTCGATATCCATGTCGCCGCTTTCCGATTTGGCGATGCCGTGCGAAATGAAATTCACCGCATCGAAGCGCGACATGTTCTGCGACTGCAAAAAGAAAACGGCATGGCTTTCGCGCTCCGAAAAAAGAGAGACCAGCACGTTTGCCCCGGTAACCTCGTCCCGCCCCGCGGATTGCACATGAATAACCGCGCGTTGCAAAACGCGCTGGAATCCGGCCGTTGGCTTGGCGTCACCGTTAAGCGCTTCGACGACCAGCTCGGAAAGGTCCTGATCCAGATAATGAATCAGGTCGGTCCGGAGCTGCGCGCCGTCGACATTGCACGCCTCAAGAACGGCGGCGGCGTCGCCGTCGTCCGCAAGAGCCAAAAGAAGATGTTCCAGGGTTGCAAACTCATGACGCCGCTGATTGGCCAAGGCCAACGCGCGGTGCAAGGTCTTTTCCAGATTGCGTGAAAGCATGGAGTTAGTTTAGCATAGGCGGCAGACAGCGCAAAAGAACATTTGGAAAAGCAAGAACAAGTATTTTATTTAACCTATGATAAAACCATATCTTTCGCGCATGCGAAAAGAACAGGCTTAAACTTCTATCTTTTTGGATTTTCATGCTCGTTTTAGGCATAGAAACAAGTTGCGATGATACAGGCGTCGGCATTGTCGATGCCGAAGGGATCCTTCGCGCCAATGTCGTCGCATCGCAGATCGAGGCGCATAAGCCATATGGGGGCGTTGTTCCTGAAATTGCCGCGCGCGCCCACCTCGATGTGCTCGATGCCGTGATTATGAAAGCCTTAAAGGACGCGGGCGCGGATTTAAAAGATATCTCCGCCATCGCGGCGACAACCGGTCCGGGGCTGATCGGCGGCGTGATGGTCGGTGCCATGACAAGCAAAGCGATTGCTGCCGTATGTCAGCTTCCTTTTATCGCCGTGAACCACCTCGAGGCGCATGCGCTCATGGCGCGGATGACGGATAAAATCGACTTTCCCTATCTGCTCTGGCTTGCGTCGGGCGGGCACTGCCAGCTCTTGCTGGTTCAGGGCGTCGGCAAGTACCGTCTGCTTGGCCGTACCATCGACGATGCTGTTGGCGAATGCTTCGATAAAGGCGCCAAAATGCTGGGGCTTGGTTATCCGGGCGGGCCGTTGATCGAGAAAGCGGCGCTTAAAGGCAATCCGTGCGCCTTCGATCTCCCGCGACCGATGCTGGGGCGAAGCGGCTGCGACTTTTCCTTTTCGGGGCTTAAAACAGCGGTTCGTACTCAGTTGCAAGGCCGCGAGCTAACGCCCCGGCTTGTTGCGGATATGGCGGCCAGCCTTCAATATGCGATTGCCGAAAGTGTGGTGGATCGCGTCGGGCATGCCTTCAAAGCCTTGGAAAAGGAAAAAGTGGCCGTTACCTCTTTTGTAACTTCCGGCGGCGTTGCGGCGAACAGCGTCCTTCGCGCGAGGCTTAAAGAAACCGCTGCGGAAAACGGCGTTCCTTTCGCCGCCCCGCCGCCTTCTTTATGCACCGACAACGGCGTCATGGTCGCCTGGGCCGGGCTGGAGCGTTTTCGCCTGGGTCTGACCGATCCGCTCGATACTGCCGCAAGGCCGCGCTGGCCGTTGGAAAACAAAGAGTCGTTTGGTTAACAAAAGGAGTTTAGAAAAAAGCTTTTTGGTTTCACATAATAGCGCTATCTCTTCACGACAATTTTTACTGCATAAAAAGGATCTTTTATGAGCACCGAAGCACAAGCCAGAATTTCCGTCGTTGGATCTCAACGAGATATCGAAGCCGAAGTATTAGCCGCTTGGCGAGAGGGAGCGACAGCCGCGGCTATTTTTTTAGTCCCGACGCCGTTGACGCCTTTCTACATCGATCCGTCTCATGTTCGGTATGACGAGACAGACAATCTTTATAAACTTGTTGCTGGCGCCGATCTTCCGAAAGGCTTGATGCCGAAAGCAAAGGCCGAAGACCCCCAACAGCTTTCCACCGTTCTCGGCCGCGCCCTAACGGCATCAGCGCTTGTCATTGAGGGCGTTCCCGTGACTGTTTTTGTGGTGAAGACCGAACGCCCTCAGGTTGAAAACGAATCCGAAAACGTCATTCCCGACGCAGGCTCGGTGATGGGGAAATTCAGGAAGTGGATTAATATCGTCCCCATCAGCGCACAGGATTATAACGAAATAAAAGACCTCCTTCCTGCCGCTTGCTATCAATGCGGAAACGGCGAGCAGGGACAGGCGGTTGTTTTTGCGACGCAAGTAAACGATCCAAGGGGCGGTGGTGCAAAGTTCGACAAATTAACGGGCGTAGATGCAACGCCTTATATCACGGCCGTAAATGTCTTTGCCCTGGACAAGAATGAACCCTCTCTTGTCGGCATGCGCCTCAGTAGCCGCGCCAGTCTCGGTCAAATGGTGCGTGTTCCGGCAAATGGAATCGATAAGAATTTCGGCGACTAAGCTGCGACTAAGCAAAGCCTCAGCGTCTTTGCTTTAGAGCGGGATTCTTGTCAGACGGCTGTTGTTTATGCTGCTTTCGCCACTTCCGCATCGGTCAAAAGCCGATAAAGGGCGGTCGCGTTCTTGGCGTTGCGCAACTGATCGCACAAAAGCGGGTTGCGAAGCAGGCGCGATACGGTTGCGAGCGCATGCAAATGGTCGGCGCCCGCAGAACCCGGCGCCAGAAGCAAAAAAACCAGATCAACGGGTTTTTCATCAATGGAATCGAAATTGATGGGGGTCGAAAGGCGGGCAAAAAAGCCCGCGACCTTCTCAAGCCCGGGCACGCGGCCATGCGGGATGGCAATGCCATGGCCAACGCCCGTGGTTCCAAGCCGTTCCCTTTCCCAAAGGACGTCAAAAATGGCAAACTTGTCCTTGCCTAAAAGAGCGGCGGCGGAATCGGCCAGTTGTTGCAGAACGTCTTTTTTCGTCGCGACCTCAAGCGAAGGCAGAACGGCCTCGGTCAGAAGGATATCGCGCATCATGAGTTTCTGCGGCATGGCCAAACCTTACGGCTACCCTTTCTTTATCGCTGTCTCGGCCGGATCGATCCAGCCGATGTTGCCGTCCGGGCGGCGGTAAATCATGTTAAATCCGCCGTGGCTCCGATTCCGGAACATTAGGGCCGGCAAATCACCAAGATCGAGTCGCATGACGGCTTCGCCCACGGTCAGGAATTCCACCTTCGTCGTCATTTCCGCGACGACGGCGGGATTATCGTCGACTTCTTCGCCGGATTCCTGTTCGCCGCCATGGAGAACGAACGAGCTCGCGACCAGCGTTTCGACTTCTTCGCGCCTTAGGTCGTGGTGATGCTGCGTCAGCTTCGTCTTATGCCGGCGCAGCCGTCCTGAAAGGCGCGCCAAAGCTTCGTCAAAAGCGGGATAAGCCTGGTCGGCTGAAGCGGTGCTTTGCAACACAATTCCGCGCGCCGCATGAACGTCGATATCCGCGCGGAACAAATGCGCGCTGCGCGAAAACGTCACGGTCGCCTCAAGCTGCGAATCACCAAAATACTTTGCAACAACCTCTTGTAATTGCTCGTTCACATGCGTGCGTAATGCGTCGCCAACATCTATTTGCTTGCCTTTAACGGACAGTTTCATTGAAGGGTTTCCCAAGTAAAGTTGCTAAGAACCGGCCAATGCCGGCAAGAGTGCGCCTACCCGCTCAAGCGGTCGGATATTAAGGTCATTTTCTTCTTCGGTTATGACCTTGCGCTTCTTTCAAAAAAGAAGCTCCGTACATAAGGACAAGTTAGGCAATCTGTCAAGCCGACGACGCAACGATAAAAAGATTGCCAATCAAAGGGATGGCTTTTTTCGACAACGCTTGTTGTGCAGAAAGAAAGGTTTTTGAGTCCAATAACGCCTAATCACGCGCGATGAAAAAAACGAATGCGATCTTTCCATGAAGGCGTTTTTGTGACAAAACTCGCGTTCCACGTGTTCATGAAACAGTTTCCATGCGCTTAATTTCCGCCCTTCTTTCTCTAGGCCTTCTCGCCGTAGCGCTTTGCGCCGTCGGCGTCGCCGCCGTTTTCTCCCACTACGGCAAAGACCTTCCGAAGTATGACTATCTGAAAGATTACCAGCCGCCGACGCTCAGCCGGATCTATGCGGATGACGGACGTATGATGGCGGTCGTCGCCGCCGAACAGCGCCTCTTCGTCCCGATGAAAGCCATCCCCAAGCGTGTGATCGACGCCTTCCTGTCGGCCGAAGACGCCGAGTTCTATAATCATAAGGGCCTGGATTACTTCGGAATCGTGCGCGCCGCGATTGTCAATGTCCAAAACATGGGAACGGACAAGCATCCCATGGGCGCCTCGACGATCACGCAACAAGTCGCCAAGAATATGCTGCTCTCAAATGAGGTATCCATAGCGCGCAAAATCCGCGAAAGCATTCTTGCCGTTCGTCTTGAAAAGGCCCTAAGCAAGGATCGCATTCTCGAAATCTACCTGAACCAGATTTTTCTTGGCAACCGCTCGTATGGTGTCGCCGCCGCCGCGCTTAATTATTTCAACAAATCGCTCGACGAGCTTACGATCGCCGAAGCGGCGTTTCTTGCCGCGCTGCCAAAGGCGCCAAATAATTACAACCCGGTTCGCGAGCACGAAGCCGCGGTCGCGCGCCGCAACTGGGTCATCAAGCGCATGGTTGACAACAACCGCCTCACGCGTGACGAGTCCGAAGCCGCTCAAAAGGAACCGCTTGAAACCCGGGCGCGGGACGAAAGCGAAAGCGTGAATGCCGATTATTTTTCCGAGGAGGTGCGTCGCCAACTCGTCGAGAAATTCGGCGAGGAGCAAGTTCTGGAGGGCGGCCTTGCCGTCAAAACAAGCCTGGATCCAAGATTGCAAGCCGCAGCGACAAGGGCGCTGCGTGACGGTCTGTTGACTTTCGATCGACGGCAGCGCGGCTGGCGCGGCCCGGTCGCGCGCCTGAATAGCGGCGACGAGTGGCAGAAGAAACTCAAGAAGATCGCCATTCCCGCCGGGGCGGAAGGCTGGCAAATGGCCGTCGTTTCCGCGCTGAAAAATACCGACGCGCAAATCGCCTTTGCCGATGGCGCACGCGGCCAAATCCCTTGGGAGGAAATGAGCTGGGCGCGCAAAGAGCTGGCGAACAACCAGTTCGGCCCGCCCATCCGCCAGCCCTCGGATGTCTTGAACGTCGGCGACGTCGTTATGGTCGAACCCGTTAAGGCGAACGAGCAGGGCAAAGCCTATCCGGAACGCAGCTTCGCGTTGCGGCAGGTGCCGGTCGTTCAGGGCGCCATCGTCGTTCTCGATCCGCATACGGGACGCGTGTTTGCGATGAACGGGGGGTTCAGCACGAAAATCAGCCAGTTCAACCGCGCCACGCAGGCGATGCGCCAGCCGGGATCGGCGTTCAAGCCGTTCGTCTATATGGCGGCGCTCGACAGCGGTTACACGCCCGCAACGATCATCTCGGATACGTCGGCGGAATACTACCAAGGGCCGGGCTTGCCGATGTGGCGGCCCGAGAATTACGGCGGCGAGGATTACGGCCCTCCCCTTCCTTTGCGCATGGGAATCGAAAAATCGAAAAATGTCATGACGGTGCGCCTCGCCAATGCCATTGGCATGGGAATCGTATCGGCGTACGCCAAGAAATTCGGCATTGCCGACGATATGCCCGAGCTTCTCTCCTTCGCGCTGGGCGCCAAGGAAACAACGCCGCTCCGGCTGGTTACCGCCTATGGCATGATCGTAAACGGCGGCAAGAAAATTGCGCCAAGCATCATTGACCGCGTTCAGGATCGCAACGGAAAAACCATCTGGCGCACCGACAGCCGCGCTTGCGAAAATTGCCAATCGGCGGGCTGGACGGCGCAACTTACGCCGCCGGATATTCCCGATGCGCGCGCGCAGATCCAGGACCCGCGCACCGCCTACCAGATGGTCAATATTCTTCAGGGCGTGGTTCAGCGCGGCACGGCGGCAAGCCTTCGTAGTATCGACTTTCCCCTAGCGGGCAAGACGGGCACGACAAACGATAGCAAAGACGCCTGGTTCATCGGCTTCACGCCCGATCTGGTTTGCGGCGTCTACATCGGCTTCGACAATCCCATTCCCTTGGGCTCCCGTGAAACGGGATCAAGCGTTTCGGTTCCTATTTTCAGGGCTTTTATTACCGAAGCCATCAAAGGCAAAGCACCCGTGCCTTTCCGTATGCCGCCCGGGGTGCGCATGGTTCGCGTGAACCCGCATACCGAAACACCGGCCCCCCCATCGGATAAAAGCGCTATCTGGGAGGCTTTTCTTCCGGGCACAGAGCCTCAGGAAGGCCAACCGCGCCAAGTGCTTGAGGATAAGCCGTACGAAGCGCCGACGATGAACGGCGAAGAAATAGATACGCAAGAAGGCCAATCCCCGTCTTCACCGGCGCCCGTTCCTTTTGCGCCCGATGCGACCTCGGGTACGGGGGGCTTGTATTAAATCGTAGGCGAAGCTTCAGGAAAAGGGCGCGTGGCGCCTATTCTAAGGGGCCTATTTTTTAATTCTATCCTGCCTCACGAAGCTTGTGTTAAAAGCGGCAAAATCCTATGTTCTTCAAGCCGAAAATTAAGAAAGCTGTCTCATGACACATAACAATCTTTTTCAGGAAGTCGAAGAGGACCTCGATCGCCAAAAGCTTGAAGCCTTATGGAAAAAATACGGCTTCTGGGTCATTACGCTCGCCATTGGCATCGTCATCTGGACGGCCAGCGCCACGGCCTATCGCTCATGGCGCGCGGATCGCGCGCAGCAAACAACGGCGGCTTTTCTTGACGCCTCGTCGGCCGAGGCCTCGAAAAGCCTCGAAGCCTTGCAAAAGTTCGCTGACGCCCATAAGGGCGCCGATCTGGGAACCTTGGCGCTTTTGCGCGCCGGGGCTTCTTCGGCCGACAAAGGCGACAAGGCGAAGGCCATTGCCACCTTCGACGCGGTCGCGGCCGACGCGAAGGCCGACGCGGTTTTCAGGCAACTGGCCGACCTGCTTTCCGTTCAGTTGCAGATCGACACTGGCGATGCGGTCGTTTTACGCAAGCGTTTGCAGCCGCTAACCGCAGAAGGCGCCCCCTGGCGTTATTCGGCTTTCGAAAAAGACGGGCTTCTAGCCCTGCGATCGGGAGATAAAGCGAAGGCCAGGCAAACGTTCGCCGCCCTCGCGCAGGACGAGCGCGCGCCGAAAAGCATCGCCGCCCGGGCTACGGATCTTTTGCGCATCCTGGACTAAGGAATTTCGATGAAAAAAACAGCGCCAACGTATCTTTTCCTCTTTTCAGCCTTGGCGCTGCTGTCGGCGTGCGCTGAATCCGGGAATGAAATCGGCTCCACGATCAAAGGCCAGCGTATCGCCATTCTGGAACAGGGAAAAACGCTTGGCGCCGACAAGGAAGGATTCTCAAGCGTTTCCTTGCCCGATAAAATCGTCAATCTTTCTTGGCCGCATGCGGGTTACGATCCCTTGCATGCGATTCCGAATGTCGACGCGTCGTCGCAGCCGGAAATAATATGGACAAGCGATATAGGCGAAGGATCAAGCTCCAATTTCAAGCTGTTAGCCCGTCCTGTCGGCGCGCGCGGCACTCTTTTTACGATGGATGCCGAAGGAAAAGTCGCCGCGTTCGAGGCCGCGACCGGCGACAAGCTCTGGGAAAGCGAGACAACGCCGCCCGATAGCGATGAACCGTCTATTGGCGGAGGCCTCGTCGTCGACGGGCCAACGGTGTATGCGACGACAGGCTTTGGCGAAGTGCATGCGCTCGATGTAAAAACCGGCGCTGTTAAATGGAAAAAAGCCCTTCTCAAGCCTCTTCGCGCGGCGCCGACCGTCGCCGATGACCGTGTTTATGTTGTCAGCATCGATAATGAACTGCACGCGCTCAGCGCCGCGACGGGCGAGATTTTATGGCATCAAACCGGCATTTCCGAAAACGCGGCCCTGATGGGCGCCGCCAGTCCGGCGGTTGATGGCGATATGGTTATCGCCGCTTATAATTCGGGCGAATTATATAGCCTTCGCGTTCAAAACGGCCGCGTTTTATGGAGCTATTCGCTCTCGGCCGTCGCTCAAATGGGGGCGATGCCGGCCATTGCCGATATTCGCGGGTTGCCCGTGATCGACAGGGGCCGGGTGTACGCCGTCAGCAATAGCGGGCGCATGGCCGCCATCGATCAAAGAACCGGCGACCGGCTGTGGGAGGCGGATATAGGCGGCGTCAATACGCCGGTGGTCGCAGGGGAAGCTGTTTTCGTTTACGGCAACGAGGGCAATCTTGTTGCCTTGTCGCGGGAAAACGGGCGCGCTTTATGGGACCAGCCTTTGGCGAAGCATGAAGATCCCGAGGACAAGGAATCCTCCCGTATCGTCTGGACCGGCCCCATCCTCGCCGGCGGGAAACTATGGATGGTCAATTCGCTCGGCCTGATGCAGGCTTTTGCGCCCGAAACCGGGGTGCCTTACGACAGCGTCGATGTCGGGCAGCCCATGTATATCGCGCCCATTGTTATGGATCGGACCTACTATGTCGTCACCGATCAGGGTAGTCTTGTCGCGTTGCGATAGGCGGAAATTTATATGACCATTACCATCGCCATTGCCGGACGCCCGAATGTGGGCAAATCCACGCTCTTTAACCGCCTCGTCGGCAAGCAGATGGCGATCGTCCACGATGCGCCGGGCGTCACACGCGACTGGCGGGAAGGCAAGGGGAATCTTTTCGATCTGACGTTTCGAATCCTGGATACGGCGGGGCTTGAAGCTGTGAGCGCCAAAGGCGGGCTCGAATCGCGTGCGTCCCAGCAAACGAAAAAGGCCCTTCAAAAAACCGACATTATTTTGCTGGTTGTCGATGCGCGGGCGGGAATCACATCCGAAGATGCCGCCATCGCGCGGGAATTAAGAAAAATCGGTCGCCCCATCGTTTTGCTCGCCAATAAATGCGAAGGAACCTTTTTGCCGGAAAAACTTTCCGACATAACCTCCTTGGGCTTCGGGGATCCCTTGCCCATTTCCGCCACGCATGGCGAAGGCTTGATGGATCTTTACGAGGTCCTTTCAAAGCAGATGCCGGTAAAGGAAAAAGAAAAGGCCGAGGACGGGGAAAAGCAGCTCATTATCGCCGTCACCGGCAGGCCGAACGCAGGGAAGTCAACGCTTGTCAATCGCCTGCTGGGCGAGGAGCGCATGCTCACCGGCCCCGAACCCGGGCTGACCCGCGATTCCATTCCCATCTCATGGACTTATAACGACAAGCCCATACGTCTTGTCGACACGGCCGGCATGAGGCGGCGCGCGCGCGTTTCCGAAGGCCTTGAAAAACTCAGCGTGGCGGAAACCTTGCGCACTATTCGCCTGGCCCAGGTGGTTATCCTCGTTCTGGATTCGACGCAGCCTTTTGACAAGCAGGATCTGGTCATCGCGCATCATGTCATCGAGGAAGGCCGCGCCCTGGTTATTGCGCTCAACAAGTGGGATTTGGTGAAAGACAAAAAGCTCGTCATGCGCCAAATAAGGGAAAAAGCGGAAGCCTCGCTCGCCCAGGTCAGCGGCGTTCCTCTTGTGCCAATGTGTGCTTTGAAGAACGAAGGGCTTGATGATCTTATGCGCGAGACCATGCGCCTTTACGACATCTGGAACATGCGCGTGTCCACCTCCAAGCTTAATCGGTGGCTTGAGGATATGGAGGCCAATCACCCGCCGCCGATCACGTCTGGACGCCGCATAAAGCTTCGCTATATCACGCAGGTCAAAAGCCGCCCGCCGACGTTCTCCTTGTGGGTCAATAACGTCCGCCTGCCGGAAAGCTACCAGCGCTTTTTGACCAACGGCCTTCGAAAGCTATTCAAGCTGGAGGGCGTGCCCATCCGCTGGCAACTGAAAAAGAGCGAAAACCCCTACGAGGATAAGAAGAAAAAGAAATAAGATGCGTCGCCGCAGTAACCTTTGGCTTATAAAAGTTTCCGTCTCCGCGCGCTTTGCCGAACGTTTAAGCGCTGCTTTTGAAAAAGAATCTGTCGCCGTTACGGTTCTTGCGCCGCCGCGAAGCGCGAAGGCGCGTATCGAAATCCTTGCCGATTCCAAGCCCGATAAAGCGCTGGTCGCAACAAAACTTGCCGTTCTTTCGGCCGCGATGGGGATGAAGCCGCCGACGTTATCAATATGTCCCGCCCCTTTTCTCGATTGGCTTAAAAAGGTGGCGGCAGATTTTCCGCCGCTAAAAATTGGCCCATGGACCGTTCATGGCGCCGCGCACAGAAAAAAAGTTCCCGACCGCAAAAACGCGCTTCAGATCGACGCGACAAGCGCTTTCGGAACCGGCGAGCATCCGACAACGCGGGGATGCCTTCTTATGCTTCACAGAATTTTAAAAAACGGTTTTCTTCCCGAAACGATGGCCGACATAGGCTGCGGATCGGGCATCCTTGCGATGGCCTGCGCGCAAAAAACGGGATGTAAGGCGTTTGGCGTCGATCTCGACAAGGCGTCCGCGCACATTGCCAAGAAAAACGCATGCGCTAACGATCTCGCATCCAAGGTTCGGTTTGCGCATGGAAACGGCTATGCGGCGCGTCTTATTGCCGGGCACGCCCCTTTTGACCTCATCATGTCCAACATCTTCGCCAAGCCGTTGTGCGAGATGGCGAAGGATTTAAAGAAAAATTTACGGCCCGGCGGGATAGCCATTTTGTCGGGTTTGCTGAATACGCAGGCGGCCGATGTTATCGCCGCGCATAAAAAGCAGCGCCTGATTCTCTTCGAACGCATGAAGATCGGCGAGTGGACGGTGCTTGCCTTCCGTCGCCCGAAGAGGGCATGATAGGTAAAAATAGTCTTATGGCATCTTCATGACGAAACCCGAGTATTCACAGCGCCTTGCCCGGTTACGCGCCGAAATCGCCCGTTTCGGATGCGATGGCTATATCGTGCCAAGCGGGGACGAATATCAAAGCGACTATGTTGCGCCCTCGTCGCGCCGTATCGAATTCCTCACGGGTTTTACCGGCTCGGCGGGGACGCTTATCGTGTTGAAAGACAAAGCCCTGTTTTTTGTTGATGGCCGTTATACCTTGCAGGCGGCGCGGCAAGTGCCAAAAGACGTGTTTGCCCTTTTTGATATTGCCGACAAATCGGCTCTGGCCTGGCTGGAAGAAAACACGTCGCCGGGCCTGCGCCTCGCTTACGATCCGTGGCTCCATACGGCATCGGCAACCGAAAATTTGCATAAAGCGCTTTCGGAAAAAAGCGCTTTTGCCGTTCCCATCGACCAAAACCTTGTGGATGCCGTATGGCCGGATCGACCGCCGACGCCCCGAACGCATGCCTGCGTTTACGAGATGAAATATGCAGGCAAAAGCTCCGCCGAGAAAAGAAATGAAATAGCAGCCTCGTTGAAGCTACAAAAGTGCAATGCCGCCGTTATTGCCGACGTATTCTCAATCGCCTGGCTCATGAATGTGCGCGGCGCCAACGCGCCTTATGCCCCCGTGGTTTTCAGCCGTGCGATTCTGCATGACGACGCGTCGGTCGACTGGTTTATCGACCCGATCCTTGAAAACGACGATCTACGTGCGCGCCTCGGGCCGGAAATTTCTTTTCATCCGCCCGACGCTTTTCCGAAATTTTTGGAAAAACTTGCGTATGAAGAGAAAAGAATTCTCGTGGATCCGATTCATACGCCCGGACGAATCGTGGATATCCTCGAAATGGCGGGGGCAAAGCTGGAAAAAGGGCAGGATCCCAGTGCCCTGCCGCGCGCTGTCAAAAACAAGACCGAGCAGGCGGGCATGCGCAAGGCGCATATCTTTGACGGCGCCGCGCTAACGGCTTTTCTGGCATGGCTCGATACGCATTGGGAAAAAGAGAATTTATCCGAACGAGATGCGCAGGAAAAGCTTGAAAGCTTCCGCAAAACGAATCCAAATTATCGGGGCCCCAGTTTCGAAACCATTTCTGCGGCGGGGGAGAACAGCGCCCTTATCCACTATACGTCTTCGCCAGCCTGCAACGCCCGCCTTAGGCGCGGTCAGCTTTACCTTCTCGACAGCGGCGGGCAGTATTATGAGGGTACAACCGATGTCACGCGCACCGTTGCCCTTGGCGAACCTTCGGTCGCCATGCGCGAAAACTTCACCCGGGTTCTTAAGGGGCACATCGCGCTTGCATCCATCCGCTTTCCGCAAGGAACCATGGGGTGCGAGATCGATGCGCTGGCGCGCCAATACTTGTGGGCCGTAGGGCGTGATTACAATCACGGCACGGGCCACGGCGTCGGCACTTATCTGTGCGTTCACGAAGGCCCGCAGTCCATCACGAAGCGCAGCCAAACGCCGCTGCAAGAAGGCATGGTTCTCTCGAACGAACCGGGGTATTACGAAGAAGGCGCCTACGGCATCCGCATTGAAAACCTGCAGTTGATCATCGAAGTTCCGGGCATGGTCATAGGCAAGCGCAAGCTCCTCGGCTTCGAGACCTTAACCTTAGCCCCAATAGATTTGCATCTGGTCGATACATCCCTTATGGTCGCCGGCGAATTAGCCTGGCTCAACGCCTATCATAAACGCGTGAGGCATGAGCTCGCTCCCTATATAGATAGTGAAACAGCGCAATGGCTGGAAAACGCCACAAGGATGATCGATTAATGGCTCTGTCTTTTCGCAGCACGCGCGGCCAGTCGCCGCAAGTCGATATTCGCACCGCAGCGCTGACGGGGCTCGCGCCCGATGGCGGCCTTTATCTGCCCGAAAGCTGGCCGCAGTTCTCATCGGAAGATATCGCATCCATGCGCGATATGTCCTATCAGGACATCGCGTTTAGCGTCATGCGGCCCTTTACGGCAGATGCGCTGTCGGATCAGCAACTGCAAAGGATCATCGGAAAAGCCTATAGCGTTTTCGATTCGCCGGAAGTGACTCCGCTTATACAAGTTAAAAAAGGCCTTTATTCCCTGGAACTTTTCCACGGCCCCACCTTGGCTTTCAAGGACGTCGCCCTGCAGGCTTTTGGCCACACGTTCGAAACCTTTATGCAAGATTCCGGCGGGCGAATGACCATCGTCGGCGCCACTTCCGGCGATACGGGCTCGGCGGCCATCGCGGCGTTGGCGGGACGCAAAAATATCGAGGTGTTTATTCTTTACCCGGCGAAAGGCCCGACGGAGATCCAGCGCCGGCAGATGACATGCGTGCCCGATAATAACGTGCATGCGCTGGAGATTGACGGCAGCTTCGACGATTGCCAGGCCATCGTCAAAGGGCTTTTTGCCGACGAGCCGTTTCGTAAGAGCCAGAACCTCAATACCGTGAATTCCATCAACTGGCTCCGCATCATGGCGCAAATCGTCTACTACTTTGACGCCGCGCGCAAGCTTGAAGGCGTGCCGACGTTCGTTGTGCCGACGGGGAACTTTGGCGATGTTTTTGCGGGCTATGCCGCGACAATGTGCGGGCTTCCGGTGCGTAAACTTGTTGTCGCCAGCAACAGCAACGACATTCTTCCTCGCTTTTTCGCTACCGGCGAGATGAAAACGGACAGCGTGCGCTCGACTCTCAGTCCCAGCATGGACATCCAGATCAGCAGCAATTTTGAACGCTTGCTTTACCATATTTGCGAATGCGATTCGCCGCGCGTACGTGAACTTATGGGGGCTTTAAGGGAAAAAGGCAGTTTTAAAGTCACGGCGCCGGAACTCGCGCGCGCGCAAAAGCTTTTCGCAGCGGGCCGCGCCACCGATGCGGAAACCCTGTCCACCATAAGCGGCGTATACAAGCAATACGGCTATGCGATCGATCCCCACACAGCGGTAGGTTTCCACGTCGCGCGCGATCCGGCGCTCAATTTGCAGGCTCCCGTGGTATGCCTTGCTACCGCGCATTATGCCAAGTTTCCCGAGGCCATGGCTCTGGCGGAAGTCGAGAATATTGACGTGCCTCCAAGCGTTACGGCCCTTATGAAAAAGCCCCAGCGCACCACGAAACTTCCGGCCAGCTTTAACAGCGTCAAAGCCCACATCTTGGCGTGCGCTCGCGCTTAA
Organism: uncultured Rhodospirillaceae bacterium; assembly: GCA_964453225.1. Classification (GTDB taxonomy): domain Bacteria; phylum Pseudomonadota; class Alphaproteobacteria; order UBA9219; family UBA9219; genus CAIXLI01. Next base: position 85,925 of record CAYVNS010000003.1, on the reverse strand, counting down.
CCGGCGTATTTCTTCACAGCGACCGAGGCGTTCAGCCCTCCGAAGGCGAACGAGTTGTTAAGCGCCACGTCGATGTTTGTCGGCCGCGCGGTATTCGGCACGTAATCCAAATCGCATTCGGGATCGGGCTCCTGATAATTGATCGTGGGCGGGGCCACGTTTTCGCGCAACGCCAGAACCGTGGCGATCATTTCCAAAGCCCCTGCCGCGCCCAGCGCATGACCGAAAAGGGATTTGCTCGAAGACAGGCAAATGTTTCGCGCATGGTCGCCTAAAGCGATTTTCGTGGCGATGGTCTCCGTCGTATCGTTAACGCGCGTGCCCGTGCCGTGCGCGTTAATGTAATCGACATCCTGCGGCGCGAGGCGCGCGTCGCGCAGGCAGTTGACGATGGCGCGCGAAGCGCCGCTCGCGTCAGGCGTGGTCAGTTCCTTGGCGTCCGAGCTCATGCCGAAGCCCGCGAATTCCGCGTATATCTTCGCGCCGCGCTGTTTCGCTTTTTCCTCGGTTTCAAGAACAAGCATGGCGGCGCCTTCGCCCAAAACCATGCCAAGGCGCCCGGCGGAGAACGGGCGGCAAAGATCCGGCGACATGACCCGCAGAGCCTCCCAGCCTTTGAGCGTCCCAATCGTAAGGCAGGATTCCGCCCCTCCGGTAATAGCCCTATCGATTAATCCCGAACGCATCATGGAAAGCGTAATGCCCATTGCATGAATGGCCGACGCGCACGCGCTGGCGACGGAGAATCCCGGCCCCTTGATGCCAAGGGCCATGCTGATCTGGCTCGATCCTGCGTTCACCATCAGGCGCGGAACGGTAAACGGATGCACACGTCCCGACCCGCCGTTGAACAAAAGCTTGTGATAGGATTCGTCGAGCGTATTTTGGCCCCCGGCGCCTGTTCCCGTAATGACGGCCATGTTTTCCGCCATCTCATCGTTCAGCGAAAGCCCGGAATCGCGAAACGCCTCGACCGCCGCCGCGACGGCCAGCTGGGCAAAACGATCCAGCATCGGAACTTTCTTCGGATCGATATAATCCTCGGCCTTAAAAGCCTTGATGTCTGCGGCCGGATAATAAATCTCCTGATTCCTGAAAAGAAGCTTAAGCGCGCCGATGCTTCCGCGACCTTCGAACAGGTTCGAGCGGAACTCGGGTACGGATTTGCCGATGGGCGAAACGACCCCTAGGCCGGTAATGACGATGCGCTGCATGAAAGGCCCTAAAATTAACGGGAAACGCTTCCGTTATAGCTTGGCTTGGGCACAAGAAAAAGGGCCTTCCTTGTCGGAAAGCCCCTTTTTCATTTTCGCTTAAAGATTTTATGCGCTCTTCTTGTCGTCCTTGACCTCGCTAAATTCGGCGTCGACCACGCCGGCGTCGGGCTGCGCTTGCGCGCCTTCGGGCGCCGCGCCTGGCGCTGCGCCTTCCTGCTTGGCCTTATAAAGCTGCTCGCCGATCCGCATCGCCACTTGGGTCAAGGCGTCGGCCTTGGCCTTGATCGCGGCGGCGTCGCCGGAATCCAGAACGGCTTTTAGGTCCGCAACCGCGCTGTCGACCGCGGTCTTGTCCGTTTGGCTGATCTTGTCGCCTAGCTCGGCCACGGTCTTTTCGGTTTGATGGATTAGCGCATCCGCCTGATTGCGGGCATCCACGGCCTCGCGGCGCTTTTTGTCGTCCGCGGCATTGGATTCCGCTTCCTTAACCATACGCTGGATATCCGCTTCGGACAATCCGCCCGAAGCCTGAATGCGGATTTGCTGTTCCTTGTTCGTCGCCTTGTCTTTCGCCGTGACGCTGACGATGCCGTTGGCGTCGATGTCGAACGTCACCTCGATCTGCGGCACGCCGCGCGGGGCGGGAGGAATGCCCACCAGATCGAACTGGCCAAGCAGCTTGTTGTCCGCCGCCATTTCGCGTTCGCCCTGAAACACGCGGATTGTCACGGCGTTTTGATTGTCCTCGGCGGTCGAAAAGACCTGGCTCTTCTTGGTTGGAATGGTCGTGTTGCGGTCGATCAAGCGCGTGAAAACGCCGCCAAGCGTCTCGATGCCCAGCGACAACGGCGTTACGTCCAGCAAAAGAACGTCCTTCACATCGCCCTTCAAGACGCCGCCCTGAATAGCCGCGCCCACGGCAACCACCTCGTCAGGATTGACCCCGCGATGCGGTTCCCGCCCGAAAAAGTCTTTCACCAAGTCGATGACCTTCGGCATGCGCGTCATGCCGCCGACCAGAATGACTTCGTTGATATCGGCAGGCTTGATGCCGGCGTCTTTCAATGCCAGGCGGCAAGGCTCGATGGTTCTTTGAAGCAAATCGTCGACCAGGGATTCCAGCTTGGAACGAGTCAGTTTGATCGACAGATGCTTCGGGCCGGTCTGATCGGCTGTGATGAACGGCAGGTTCACTTCCGTCTGTATCGAAGACGACAGCTCAATCTTGGCCTTTTCGGCCGCCTCTTTCAGGCGCTGCAAGGCCAGCTTGTCGTTGCGCAGGTCGATACCCTGTTCTTTTTTGAATTCGTCGCACAGGTAGTCCATAATGCGCGTGTCGAAATCTTCGCCGCCAAGGAACGTGTCGCCGTTGGTGGATTTCACCTCGAAAACGCCGTCGCCGATCTCAAGAACCGAAACGTCGAACGTGCCGCCGCCAAGATCATAAACGACCACGGTGCCGGATTTCTTCTTCTCCATGCCATAGGCCAGAGCGGCGGCCGTCGGCTCATTGATGATGCGCAAGACTTCAAGGCCAGCGATTTTCCCCGCGTCTTTGGTGGCTTGGCGCTGGCTGTCGTTGAAATAGGCGGGAACGGTGATGACCGCCTGCGTAACTTTTTCGCCTAAGTAAGCTTCGGCTGTTTCCTTCATTTTGCCCAAAATAAAGGCCGAAATTTCGGAAGGGCTATAGGCTTTGCCCGCCGCTTCGACCCAAGCGTCGCCGTTTGAATTGCGCACGATCTTGTAGGGCATCAAATTGATGTCTTTTTGCACCATGGGATCGTCGAACCGGCGTCCGATGAGGCGTTTGATGGCGTAAAGCGTGTTGGCAGGATTGGTCACAGCCTGGCGCTTGGCGGCTTGCCCGACAAGGCGTTCGCCCGTGTTTGTGACGGCGACGATGGAAGGGGTCGTATTCGCGCCTTCGGCATTATGAATAACAGTCGTGCCCGAGCCTTCCATGACCGCAACGCAGGAGTTCGTGGTGCCAAGGTCGATGCCGATAACTTTTGCCATTGGATAATATTCCTTTCGAATCAAAGGGCTACATTCTTAAGAACGCGCCATGTCTTTGGGTTATATAGGAAAGGAATCTAACCAGCGCAAGGACTAAGCCGAAGTTTTTGGGGATAAAGGGGGGTAGGAGTAATTTGGCATACAATCGGCGGCTGGGTCATTTGAAAGCCTATAGATTAGCAATTACGGGGAGAATCTCTTGAAATGACTTCGCAATTTAAAAGCTCATTTGGTAGGATGTCTCATTAACCGCCAGTTTATAGTATATTAGGATAGTTACTGTGCCTTCGAATGAAGTAACATTGGACGAAAGCCGGTTTTCTGAAGAACCGTTCGTCTCAGGCCTTTTTAAGCTAGCTCAATTTGAAATTGCACAACGACGGTCGAAGGCAAAGGACATGCTGGGCCGCAAAGGTCTTTATCTGTCCGGCGCTCTCAAGATTATTGGAAATTCGGGCGCTGCCGCATCGACAATCCTGCAAACGTTAAACCACGTTACCAGCGGAACGGCCACGATGGGGGAAGTGGCGATGGGGGTGGCCCTAACCCTGTTTTTCCTTTCCTCAATTATCTATACGATACCGATCGATGCCGTTCCCGCAAAAGAAGCCTATACTGAAAAAGAAGAAAAACAAATTCGCCAAAGGGATACGATCATAAAAAGCGGCACGGCCATAGATGCGGTGGCCTCCATCAGCTATTTGATTGCCGGGCTTGCTCTTCACAATATACCTCTTGCCATTGCCTCGGCTTTATATTTTACGTCCGCATGTATCCGCGGCACCATAAAACAAGGCGAAGAGGTCGAGAAACCCGTGCTCGATAAAGACGCCCCTTTTCTGGCGCGCATCAAAGCGGACGCCAACTATCGCAAGGAGTATTTGAAAAACAACCCCAACGCGCTTGCCGAAAGCATTGGTGCGCCGGGCTTGGTCGCTTCCTGTTACGGCCTCTATCAGGTGCTGCCAAAAGAGCAAGCCGTCGCTGTCAGTATTGTTCTTTTTACAGCCATGGCCTGTCGATTTTATTCAAAGGCTTTGCATAAGAACATCAAGCCCTCTCGGACGCCAAGCGAGCCCCCGACACGGCAAATCAAGCCTGGGTTATAACCTTATTTTGGAGATTCCGCCTGTCCGGGCGTCTGCATCTCCGCCGGCGGCAGGGCGCGCCGCAGCAAAACGATGCTGATGCGCCGGTTGCGGGGATCTTTGGGATCGTCGGTAAAAGGCTCGCGATCCGCGCGGCCCGAAACGCGCTCAATATTCTTTTCGCCGACGCCGGCTCTCACAAGATACTCGCGTGTCGTGTTGGCCCGATCCGTCGAAAGCGTCCAGTTGTCGCGGCCGGATCCGGGCATGAACGGCAAGCCGTCCGTGTGCCCCGTGATCGAAATCTTGTTCGGCAGCTGAGCGATGACGCGTCCGATCATCAAAAGCAAGTCACGCGCGCGCAGAAAGGGAATAGAGCTGGCCGAAGGAAACATCGAAAATTTGTCACGATCCAGAATTTGAATGCGCAAGCCTTCCGATGTCCGGTCCACGACAATCTGATTGGCAAAAGCGGCGAATTCGGGGTTTTCCATGATGGCCTGCTTCAGGCTGACTTCCATGGCCTTGAAAGCGTCTTCCTCCTGCTTCATGGCGGCGGCCACGGTCGCGACGTCCTTCGGGACTTCCTCCAGCTTGCCCGGCCTGCCGTCGCCGGTGCCGCTGATATCCTCATCGCCTTCCTCGCCTTGCCCGACGGTCGGAATAGTCGCTTCCTGTGCCGACGGCGGCGAGCGGTCCGCCATTTCGCCCCCGCGGGTCGTCGTGATCGAAAGGCCTCCAAATACGCCGCCCGCGCCGGATTCGGATTTCGAAATGCCGGCAGGCGAGAAATAATCGGCGATGCCTTTGCGCTGCTCGCTGGTCGTTACGTTCAAAAGCCAAAGAAGCAAGAAGAACGACATCATGGCCGTTACGAAGTCGGCATAGGCGACTTTCCAAGCGCCGCCGTGGTGCGGAGGATGCCCCCCCTTCTTCTTTTTCCGGATGATGATGACGGGCTGGTCCGCCATAGGCGCGTCCCCCTCTAAGCCGGCGGCGGCAAGGCCGACGTCGCTTCCTCAAGTTCGATAAATGTGGGCCGGATCTCGCTCAGAAGCGTCTTGCGGGCATATTCAACGGAGATGGACGGCGCAAAACCCTGCAAGTGGGCCAAAAGCCCGACTTTGATGCACTGAAGGTATTTTGCCTCGGCGGCGAAAAAGGTTTCCATTGAATTGGCAAAAGGCCCAAACATGCCGTAGGCGGTCCACACGCCCAAGAAAGTTCCGACAAGGGCGCCGCCGATCATGGCGCCCAATACTTCCGGCGGTTCGGAAATGGCGCCCATGGTTTTGATAACGCCGAGCACGGCAGCAACGATGCCGATGGCCGGCATGCTGTCGGCGATATTCGTAACGGCCTTAACGGCGCCACCCGCTTCGTTGTGATGCACGTCCAGCTCCTCTTCCATGAGGGCTTCCAGCTCGTAAGGTTTGTCCGACCCTAAGGTAACAAGCCGAAGGTAGTCGCAAAGAAAGCTAACGGCGTGGTGCTCGCGCAAAAAACCGGGGAATTTTTGAAAGAGCGAGCTGTCTTGCGGATTTTCGATGTGTTGCTCAAGCACCAACAGCCCCTTGGTCTTGGCGAGCTTAAACACCTGGTAAAGCAGGCACAAAAGCTCGATATAGGATTCCTTGTTGAATTTGGGCTTTCGCAGGATCATGCCGAAAGCGCGCCCCACGCGCCGGATAACGATAACCGGGTTCGAGATGATAAAGCCGCCAAGGGCGGTGCCGCCCATGATCACGACTTCGGCGGGCGCGGCTTCCACCAACACCTTCATGTTGCCGCCTTCGAGCGCATACGTGACCAGCGTACAAAGGACGACGGTAAAAAAGCCGATAATCAGATTCATAAAGAGGATCCGCGAGGAAAAAGAGACTCAACGAACAGTTTGCACGCATAGGTTAAAATCGCTTTAACGAATCAGGAGAGCGGCATTTCCGACAGGGAGTCGCCGCTCTTGAAACAGCCCGCGAACCGAACGCTGTCTACGGCCGCGAACGATCGACGACTCGCCCTAATCCCGCCCCATTTGTAGGGCTTGATCTTTGACGTAAGAGGCGTTAGCTCTTAACTATACGATCTTTGAAAACCAAAAGGATTCGCAAAATGTCCAAAAAAGTCCTCCTCGCCACAGTTGCCCTTTTGGGGGCTTTGGCAATGCCAGTCTGGGCCGCCGACGATGCAGCCAAGTCCGACCCCGTCGTTGCGCGTGTCAATGGCGAAGAGCTTCGCCGCTCCGATGTCCTGCGCGAACTGCAAATGGCCGGCCCGCAGCTCCAGCAGTTGCCGCCGCAAGCCCTTTATCCCCAGATTCTTCATAAAATGATCGCAACCAAGGTCGTCGCGCAAAAGGCCTATGCCGCCGGCATGCAAAATGACCCCGAAATCCAAAAGCGCATGAAGGCTCTCGAAGCGCAGGTTATTGCCGAGGCCTACGTCCACAAGCAGGTGGAGCCGAAGATCACCGACGCCAAGATCAAGGAACGCTATGACCAGCTTTCGTCCAAGTTCAAGCCGCAGGACGAAGTGCGCGCGCGTCATATCCTTCTCAAGACCGAGGCGGAAGCCAATGACGTCATCAAGCAGCTTAAGGGCGGCGCCGATTTTGCCAAGCTGGCCGAAGAAAAGTCCAAGGACACGGGTTCCGCCAAGCAGGGCGGCGATTTGGGCTATTTTGTTCGTGACGCCATGGTCAAGCCTTTCTCCGAAGCCGCCTTCGCCATGAAGACCGGCCAGGTCAGCGACAAGCCGGTCAAGACGGAATTCGGCTTTCATGTCATCAAGGTTGAAGACAAGCGTAAATCCGCACCGCCGCCGATGGCCGAAGTGAAGGATCAAATCGCCAATCAGCTCGGCCAGGAAATGACGAACGATGAGGTCAAGGCCCTGGAAGCGAAGGCTAAGGTCGAAAAGTTTAACATCGACGGATCGCCTCTGCCGCCTCCCTCGAAGGCGCCGGCCCAAAAACAGTAAAACCGGCTTCATTCCGGCAAAAAGTAAAGCCCAAGGGGTGACCCTTGGGCTTTTTTGCCGGCCAGTGGGATTGGCTCTTAGCCTCGGCCCGACAAATCGCATTCCTTGCGTGGAATAAAATCAAGATAGTCCCGCAAGGCCTTTAGCTGATGAAGCATAAAATAGTTTTCGATATGAACGCAGATTCGCAAAGACACTTCATCCATATCGAGCGGCTTGAGAAGGAAATCGTTCGCCCCGCTTGAAAGCGCGCGCAAGCGGGAATTCCTGTCCTCAAGGGCGGTTTGCACAATGATCGGCATCTGAAGCAGTTGCCGGTCGGCGCGCACTTTTTCGCAATAGCCGAACCCGTCCAGATTCGGCATGCACAGGTCAAGCAGAACAAGATCCGGGCGAAGCTCGTACGTTTTCTTCAAGGCCTCCACCCCGTCGTTTGCACCCTCGATTTTGTTGAACCCCGCTTTCTTCAAGGCCGTCGAAATAAGCCGGCGCTCGAAAACGCTGTCGTCAACGACCAGTATGCAGGCGTGGGAAAAGCGAGCTACGTTTTCGTACATACGGCGGTTCTTTCGCTTTTCGGTGGGGATGGTTCTTTGCTTTTGGGCTTCGCGAGCGCTTCAAGGCAGGCAAGATTGGCCATAATGGCTTTTTCTTCCTTGCCGCCGTCGTCGGAAATTTTCTTCTTTATGGACGATGTGAGGGCGTTCACCAGATCGAGAATAAGCGGCGTTCTGATGTCGGGCTTTTCGCGGCTCTCGCAGGCGTCCATCAGAAAAGCGCACACTTTATAAATGTGCGAAAAACCATACATCTCCGCTTCGCCTTTCAGCGCGGCGGCAAGCGAAGCGGCGGTTTGCAGGCTCTTGCCCGATTCGTCCGGCTTCGCGATCAATTCCGCGATGGTATTGACTTCTTCCTCGGCGTCCATAAAGAAGCAGTTTCGGCCGATTTCCAAAATCTTGTTGCTCGCGTCAATTTTTTCGCGCGTGAAAATATCGTTCAGCGCAACCTCGACGCCGATGGTTCTTTTCAGTGAATAATCCGGCTTGTAGGCCATGACGTAGCTTGTTTCCTTGGAGATTTCCGTTTGATAGCCTGGGTCGGGCGGGGGTTTCGTGTCCAATAGGCCCTCCGTCAGCGTTTGGGTGGAAGGGGTTGCAGAAAGCGAATTTCGCGCACGCGCCGCTCCATTTTGCTGGGGATCGGAATGTTGGCGATGCGGCGGCATGGGCCTTTATAGGGGCCCGAGTTGATGAAAATCCGGGGCTCGTCGATAATCGTTACAATCTTCTTGCAAAGGTCCTCGGCCGAGAAAGGCTTCAGAAGGACCTCGTTGACGCCGGAGTCGCGCGCCAAACCCACTTCCTCGGAACTGCCGTCCAAAGGCAAAAGCATAACCACCGGCAAAAAAGGATTGGGGGACGAAGGGGCGGCGCGCAAACGCTCGACGAACTTGGCGCCGTTTAACGGAAGCACTTCGGGTTCGCGCTTGGTTCCGGCGTCGTTGACCGGCGGCTTGGACAAGACGTACAAATCCCAGTTGGCAAACACTAAGCCGATTTTTTTGTCGCGGATGATCTGCACGCCCGAAGAGGCATCGTTTGCGATAAACACATTTCTAAATCCAAGCCGATTTAAAATGCACTTGATCAGGTTTCCTGTCTTAGATCGACCGTCGACAACCATGACATTGATGTTGTCCAGCCTGTTGCTCAAATTCTTTTTGGTAAACGGTTGAATCAACATAATCCCAAGTGGTTCCGCACGTATTGGCTGTAAAGTTGGCGCCTTTAGGTATTAAAGAACGAAGCAGGCAATAAGGGCGGGTAAAGCCACCACCCAAAGCGGCGTTGTTGTCAATTATACCTACCGGTAAACTACCGGGGGTTGCATATCACGCAATAATATTGCGGTCAACGCAGGCCGGGAAATTTACCCGCCAGAGTTGCAGAAAAACCTCTGGTTTGTTCCGGCAAAGAAACGACCGCTTCGTTCTTTAAGGGGGTAAGACCAACCGGCGTATGAAATGACGGGCGAGACGCGACAGCATGTCACCCGCCGTCGATGCGTTCATTGGTTGTTTGTCTTTTATGAAAACAAAAGAGAGGAGAGGCGGCGCCGGGTCGAAAGGGTCAAAGGATCATCGGCTCCAAAGGCTTCAAGAAATTTCACGAGCTGCTTTCGTGCGCCATCGTCGTTCCATTTGCGGTCGCGCCGGACGATCTCCAGCAAATGATCGACCGCTTCCTCGCGGCGCCCTTGGGCATAGGTGGCAAGCGCCAAATCAAAACGCGCCGCATGATCCAAAGGATTTTTAGCCAGTCTTTGTTCAAGCTCTTCCGTCTGCGGCGCGTCTTTCGCCTGATCGGCCAGTTCTAGGCTTGTACGAACGGAATCAAAAACCGTGTCTTTCACAATTTCGGGCGGCACGGACTCCAGCACCTGCCGTGCTTTTTCAATGTGGCCTTCCTTCATAGCGCAAGCGGCAAGCCCCGCCCACGCCGCCGCGTTGTCCGGTAGGTTTTCTAGAATGGTCGAATAAAGCGCCGCAGCCGATGCGCTTTCTCCCGCGGCCAGCAAGTCCTGCGCCTTTTTAAGCGCGTTTTCTTGCGCCGTTTTCTCTTCGCTTTCCGTGCCGGTCGCTTTTAAAAGGCGGTCAATCCACGCCTTTATTTGGGCCTCAGGCAGCGCGCCCGAAAACGCGTCGATGGGCCGGCCCTTGTGAATGGCATAGACGGCAGGAATCTCCTGCACGCCCATTTGTTGAACGACAGGCCGATTTTTATCGACGTCGATCTTGGCAAGCTTGAACGCGCCCGTGGTGCGCGCCATTTTCTCAAGCGTTGCGTTTATCTGCTTTCCCGAAGCTTCCCAGGAAGCCCAGAACGAGATCAGAACCAAAGCCTTTTTTGACGCTTCAACGACGTCGGTTTTAAACGACGACAAGGTCACATCGACGACGGAATCAACGGCCTGCGGCCCGGTCGGCAAGGAAGGAGTCGGCATCGCGTTATGTCCTATTTATCTTCGTGCGCAAAGCACGGAAAAGCCAGGCTGTTTAATTCCTCGCACAAGGATTCGGGATTAACCCCCGTGGCCCGGATATTAAAGACCGGCGTTCCGCCAAAGACTTTGACTTCCGGCACTATGTGAAAAGAAAGGGGGGCTGAACCAGGGCCCAAAGCCGATTTAATCTGCTTGATGCGGTTTTTCGCCATGCTTTCCGTAGGCGCGGCGCCAAGGTCGGCATACACCTCGGCCTCCAAAGCCTCCGTCGCCTTTGCCGGCTGTACCGCCTTGGTTTCCGGCGCTTCGCCGGTTTTTGCTTCCTTAACGGCTTTGGCAAAATTTTGCTTCAACGCTTTTGGCGCCGCATGGTCGTCCTTATGGGTTTTTAGCATATGCATGGCCTCATCGGCCTCGCCCTCCGTTAGCAGAAGGTGCGCCATATTGTTCGATGCCGCTTTGTCTTCCGGCGCCAGCTCCAGGGCCTTCTCGTAGGCGTCCTTTGCAAGTGCGCGCTTGCCCAGCATTTCATAGGCCACGCCCAACCCGTTCCACACGCGGGGGCTCTGATCGTTTCTCGACGCGGCGCTCAGATAAATATCGCGGGCTTCGGCAATTTTGCCTTTGGCCAAAAGCGCCTTGCCCTGCGTCGCCAAAGAATCGGCCATCTGCGCGTCTTCGGAGGAAGGCGCGGAGGCGCAGGCGGTAAGAGCAAGGAAGGAAAGAAGGGTCAAGGAATGCCGGATCATGGGAAGGCCTCAGGGAAAGCGGGAAAAGAAGAATGGTGCCTCATATTCTGAGCCAAAACGCGGCATTTACCAATTATTATTTTTATTATGGGAATCCTTAAAGCATGGAAGGGAAAAACGACTCCAAGGGCCAGCTTGCGCAGGAACTGCCGCGCCTGATCGAACGCATGCACAGGCGTTATCTGGATGTCGTTCGCCTTGAGCTCGCGAAACACGGCTATTACGACATCAGCCCCGTTCAGGCCGTGATGCTGGGAACGATCGGCAGCGGCGGCGGCGAGATAACGGTGCGCGACCTGATCGAACGCGGCTATTACCTCGGATCAAACGCCTCCTATAATCTCAAAAACATGGTGGATGGCGGCTACGTCGAACGGCAGATATCCGAACGCGACCGGCGCTCCGCGAAACTAAAGCCCACGACGAAGGGCAAGGCCATTCTCGACATGCTGGCGGCCTTGAATCTCCAGATGGCCGAAAGCTTTATCAAAAACGAAGGCTCGGAAATCGAAATCACCCACCAAACCTTGCGCCAGTTCGAACGCCGCTGGACTGAAGCCATCCGCTCGGAAACGCCGCATGTTGATCTTTAGATTGATTTAAACAAGCTGCGTACGTGAGCATCAAAATTTTGGAAAACAGCGTTTTGCAGCCCAAGACCGTTTAAATTAACTAATGCCTGAAATGCCGGATGCCGGTAAACACCATGGCCAGCCCCGCTTTGTCGGCTGCTTCGATAACTTCCTCGTCTCGCAACGAGCCGCCCGGCTGAATGACCGCCGTTACGCCTGCCTCGACGAGCGCCAACAGCCCGTCGGCAAACGGGAAGAAAGCGTCGGACGCGGCAACGCTGCCCTTCGTCAGGCTGTCTTTGACGCCCTCGACCTTCGCGGCATCTTCGGCCTTGCGGGCGGCAATGCGCGCGCTGTCCACGCGGCTCATTTGCCCCGCGCCGATGCCGACGGTGGCGCCGTACTTGGCGTAAATGATCGTATTCGACTTCACGTGCTTGGCGACCGTGAAAGCGAAAACCATATCTTTCATTTCCTGCTCGGTCGGCTGGCGCTTCGTGACACATTTCAAATTGGCCTTGTCCAGCACGATAGCGTCGCGCGTCTGGACTAAAACGCCGCCGGAAACGGACTTGAATATTTTGCCGGCGGCATGAGGATCGGCCATCGTCTTGGTCAACAGCACGCGCAGGTTCTTTTTCTTCGCGATAGTCTCCTTAGCCTCGTTGTCCATATCCGGCGCAATGATCACTTCCGAGAAGATTTCCGTAATCGCCTTGGCGGTCGGCCCGTCCAGCAAGCGGTTGCACGCGATAATCCCGCCGAAAGCGCTCACGGTATCGCAGGCAAACGCGCGTTTGTAGGCCGAAAGCAAATCGGGGCCGGTCGCCACGCCGCAGGGATTGGCGTGCTTGATGATGGCGATGGCGGGAGTCTCGGTAAATTCGCTCACCAGTTCGAACGCGGCATCGGTATCGTTTATGTTGTTATAGCTCAGCTCCTTACCCTGCACCTGAATAGCGTTCGAAACGCCGGGCCTGTCGGAATCGTACACATAGAAACCAGCCGTCTGATGAGGGTTTTCGCCATAGCGCAACGCCTGTTGCTTGCGCGCCGCGATCGACCACGTGTCGGGATACTCGTCGCCAAGCTGCTCGGCGAACCACGCGCTGATGGCGCTGTCATAGCTTGCCGTATGCGCGTAAGCCGCCGCGGCCAGCTTCTTGCGGAAATCAAGCGACGTGCCGCCGCCATGCTCCGTCAATTCCAGAACAATGTCCTCGTATTGCGCAGGGTCCGTTACGACGGCGACGAACGCATGGTTCTTCGCGGCCGAGCGCACCATGGCCGGCCCGCCGATATCGATATTCTCGATGCACGTTTCGAAATCCGCGCCCTTGGCGACGGTCTGGCGGAAGGGATACAAATTGACGACGACCAGGTCGATCGGCGGAATGTTGTGCTTGGTCGCTTCTTCCTGATGCGCGGTCAAGTCGCGGCGTTGCAGAATGCCGCCGTGAATGCGCGGATGCAGGGTCTTAACACGCCCGCCCAGCATTTCGGGAAAGCCGGTGTAATCGCCCACCTCGACGACGTTGATCCCTGCCTCCCGCAACGCGGAGGCCGAACCGCCGGTGGAAAGAATTTCTATGTTGTGATCCGCAAGCTTGCGGGCGAAGTCGACAAGGCCGGTCTTGTCGGAAACCGAGATCAAAGCGCGGGCGATTTTGTGAGTCTGCGTCATGGAAAGGCCGTAAGTTTGAAGTGGCGGGACGCCAATGATTTACACGGCAATCCGAGTCGACGCCAGATACGTTTTTCACGGAATATTAATAATTAAGAGGAGCATGAAGATAAGGAAGAAAGCGCGAAAACAAAGACTTGTAGAATTATCAAAACATTAGGCTTTCTCATGTTAAAATAATGCGTTTTTTAAAGGAATTTACCCTTTTGAGGAAATGATGAGCGTATTAGATGATCATCAAGAAGCTTATCCAAAATCGGCTCAGCAAATTTATGAACCGGGACGCGAACCCACCTTAACGGAAAGCGTAACTACAGCAGAAGGGATAGCCCATGGTTTCTCCACGGAGAATATGTCTGTAATAGATGCTATAACTAGTCGAACAGATCGCCCTGATTTAATATCAAACTGTTTAGAGTTGAGGGCGGAAACAAGGGCGGGCGGAAATTTAAAAGGTCTAAGCAATCAGGAGTATAATAATATTATAAGTGGCGTTGACCTACCTCCGGACGCACATTCTCCAGACCGGAATGCGCTTAAAATCATGGGGGCTGAATTTTCTGAATATACTCCAACCCCAGCGATTGACAGCCGTTATGGCGATAGTCACGACACAGAGCTTCATCACGGGGATGATCATGAGGATCGCCGCGCGACGAAACCAGATGCCGCTGACTCCGAGAGCACGGAAAATGAAACGCCTGAAAAGGATACGCCAGAGAAAAAGGATTCTAAGCCAGAAGACGACCTCCTACAGGATGAGCCTGATCTCGCAACGCCGCTTACAACAGCCCCCGCCGCCGATCCGATCGACCCACTTCCCGAAAGCGATGGGGGCGCGGATACAAACACGGCGAGCCCCGACTCGGCTACACCAAACGTGGCCACAACCAATAAAGCCACGAGCACAGCCGCTCCAAGAGTGTATCATACCTTTGATATGTAGCCCGTCTTCTAAAGAAATGCCTAAACCTCAATCATCGGGCGCAAACTCAATTAAGGGTAAGTCATAACACAATAAGATTCCGTCATTCCGCAAAATTCGCTTTAGCGAATTTATGCGTCCGATTTGGTTTCTTTCAGCAAAAGTCCTCAGGGTTAAAACCCCACTCCCGCCCGCCCGTTTTTCAGGAAATATTCTTCCTGTACCGTCATTTCATTCTATGCAAAAATTGCCGTCTCGGAATGGAGAGACTCCCTATGCCCGCCACCCAATGAACGCGTTCGAAATCCTTATCACTTATCACGATGCCTTTCTTCAGGGCCTTTACGTGACCATGCAGCTTTGCCTCCTCATATGGACGTCGGGTGTTGTGCTTGGGCTTGTGCTGGGTGTCGTTGGCGCGCATTACCCCGAAAGCTGGGGCTGGTTCACGCGCACGATGGCGTTCGCTTTTTCAGCCATTCCCTCGCTTGTCGTTTTGTTCTGGCTGCATTACCCGGCGCAGGCTTTGTTCGATATCGTGATCGATCCGTTTTACACGGCCGCGCTGACGCTTTCCCTTATGAATATCTTCGGCGTTGGCGAAATGGTGCGCGAAACCGTATCTAATTTTCCGGCGCAATATGTCACCGCCAGCCGGGTTTGCGGGCTCTCAAGGCGCGACAGGGTGCTTTACGTCGAATTGCCGATCCTTTTCCGCCAGCTGTTGCCGGGCCTAATGACGCAGCAAGTCATCATGCTGCACCTGACGCTTTTCGCCAGCCTTATTTCGGTCGAGGAAATCTTCCGCGTTTCCCAGCGCATCAACAGCATGATCTACCGGCCCGTTGAAATCTACACGGCGCTGGCTTTTTTCTTTTTGGTTATTTGCTTGCCGGTGAACGTCGCGGCGTCCTACTTGAAAAAGCGCTACACGCGCGATCTGTCGGAGCGGTGAAATGTTAGAGGCGCGCAATCTCAACTTCGGTTACGCCAACGGGCCGATCCTGAAAAACGTCAACCTGACGGTCGACATGGGCGGCATCACGGTTCTCATCGGGCCAAGCGGCGCCGGAAAAACAACCCTTCTGCGGTGCCTTGCCCTGCTGGAGCCGCCGCAAAGCGGCGAAATACGCATCGACGATCAAATTTATACATATCCATGGCCGCAGGAAAAAGCCTTTCGTCCGCCCTGGCCGTTCGTAACGGCTGTTTTCCAGCAACTGTTTTTGTGGCCGCACCTGACTTTAAAAGAAAATATCCTTCTCCCCGTTCGCCGCCGTAACAGAGCGAAGAACCAAGCCGAGTTGGAGGCGCTGATCGAGGCCTTCGACATGGGCGGTTTTATCACGCAGTATCCAAACGAAGCCTCGCTGGGCCAGCGCCAACGGGTTGCTTTGGCGCGTGCCTTGATGCTGGAGCCCCGCTATCTTCTTTTGGACGAAATCACGTCGGCGCTCGATGTCGAGCAGATAGCCAAAATCCTCGCCTATCTGAAGAATTTGCGCGGCAAGGACATCGGCATTTTCATTATCACGCATCTTTTGGGCTTTGCGCGCCATGCGGCCGATCATGTCTATTTTATGGAAAAGGGCGAGATTGTCGAAAGCGGGCAAGCCGCTATCCTGAAAAGCCCGCAAACAGACAGGTTGGGGCAATTTCTGTCCGTCATTGCCGCCGCAAGCTGAATCAGGCGGACGGGCGGGTCGAAAATTGCTCTTTTCGCTTTAGGCCTGTTTGACTTCTATTCCACGCTGAAGTCCTATCTTCCTCTTGTGATTCAGAAAGGCACCCCCTAAACTGGCGCCCTGTTTGGCCCCCGCTTTTCTCAGGATCCCTTATGCTTAAAAATCCGCTTCGGTCTCTTCTTCTCTCTCTCCTTCTGGCTGGGTTCGTGTCCGCGCCGCTTTGGGCGAAAACCGCCCCCGCGCCGGCGACGCCGCCTGCGCCCGCGGCCGAACCCAAGCCGACCGACAGCGCCGCCGATACTTTCAAGCAACTCACCCTTTTTTCCGATGTGCTGGAGCGTGTGCGCGCCGATTATGTCGACCCGGTGACGGATGACAAGCTGATTGAAAACGCCCTTAACGGCATGCTCTCCGCGCTCGACCCGCATTCGGGTTATATGAACAAGAAAAACTTCTCCGATATGCAAACGCAAACCAAGGGCGAATTCGGCGGCCTTGGCATCGAAGTCACGATGGACAACGGCATTGTCAAAGTCGTATCCCCAATCGACGATACGCCCGCCGCCAAAGCGGGCATCCAGCCGAACGATTTGATCACGCATATCGATTCCAAGCCCGTCACGGATTACACCCTGAACGAGGCGGTCGATCACATGCGCGGCACTCCGGGAACGAAGATCGTTCTCACCTTGCGCCGCGGCGGCTTGTCGGGCACGCCCTTTGACCTCACCCTCACGCGCGCCGTGATTCATGTGCGCTCTGTCAAATGGGAGCCGAAGGACGAGATCGCTTACATCCGCATCAGCGCGTTTAACGAGCAGACGCAAACGGGCCTCGATAAAGCCCTGAAGGAAATCGACGACAAGATCGGCGACAAGCTTATCGGCTATGTCCTCGATCTGCGAAACAATCCCGGCGGGCTGTTGGACGAAGCGGTCTCGGTTTCCAGCACGTTCCTCGAATCGGGCAAGGAAGTCGTGGCCACGCGCGGTCGCCACAAAGAGGACGAGCAAAAAATGTTCGCCAAAGGCGGCGAGAGAGCGCATGGCAAGCCCATCGCCGTTCTGGTCAACGGCGGTTCGGCGTCGGCGTCCGAAATCGTGGCCGGCGCCTTGCAAGATCACAAGCGCGCCATTCTTGTCGGTACAAAGAGTTTCGGCAAAGGCTCGGTTCAAACCATCATCCCGGTGGCGGGCGGCGGCGCGATGCGCTTGACGACGGCCCGTTACTATACGCCGTCGGGCCGCTCGATCCAGGCCTTGGGCATCGAGCCCGATATCATCGTGCAGCAAGCGAAGCTTGAAAAGGTCGCCTCCGGCCCCGGCGTGCACGAAGCCGATCTGAAGGGCGCTTTGCAAAACGAATCCAAGGACAAGAACGGGAAAAGCACAGCGCCCGCCGAAGAGGAAGAGCCCTTGCCGCCCATGGAGAGCGAAAAATCAAAAGGCAAAAACAAGGGGGCCAAGGAATCAAAGGCCGACGAACCGCCGTTTGATTACCAGCTCGCCCGCGCTCTGGATCTCATCCGCGGCGTCCATCTCTATGAGGCCAAAAAGGGCAAATAAAGGCTCTGCGCGCGCAACAAAGCCTTTAATGCCGCTTGTGCTCGCCCGTCGGCGGGGCGGCCAAATGCATGAAGTCGATTTCCGCAATTTTGCTTTCCCGCTTTCTGGAAGCGACCTTGGTCTCATAGTACGCTTCTAACTCACGGGCGATGCTTTCCGTCTGGGGATGTCCGGTGATTCCTTTGTCGTCGTTTTTATACGTGCGCAAATCCCTTAAGGAGCAGGTCATCTCTTCCATGCTCGCCGCGCCGATCATAAGGCCTTGCGTGAATGTCTTTTTCCGAACCATGCGCGCTACCAGCGCGGGACAGCGCACTTCTTGGGCATCATTGTTCATGAAACGCACCTGCTCGATCATCGGGCCGGCGAACGTATAAAGATGAAAATCCGGCGGATAATCGCGGTTGCGGAGAATCGTTTTCGGCGCAGCTTCCGGGCCAAGAACAAAGCGGCTCTTTCGCGCAGGAAGGCTATCCCTTTCTTCCACGTGAAAGGATTGGCGGGCAAAATGTAAAAGACCAAAAAAGTCGTTATGAAAAAAAACGCCCATATTTCAGCGCCTTAAAATACAAATCCCTTATATACAGGCTCGATTCTAGGACGAATGGTTAAAGGTTTGCTTAATTACCGCAAATACGGCTCAAAACCGAAAGATAAGCTTACCGTTTGTACCTGTCGATGTGGCTCCTCAAAAACGACACGGCTTCCTCGCTGTTCCAGTCAAAAATGCCGTGCAGGCGCGCAACCTCCCGTCCCTGCGGGTCAATGAGAAGCGTCGTCGGCAGGCCCTTTAAGGAAAAGACGGAAAGGGCGCGCCCCGTGCTGTCGCTGGCTAGAGGTAAATGCGACAGGCGGTGCGATCTGTAAAAAGCCTCGGCTTTCTCCGGCTCATAATCTTCGGAAAGGGGTAAAACGAAAAGCACGGAAGGGTCGAACCGCTGCTGAAGTTTTTCGAACGACGGCATTTCATAAACGCACGGCGGGCACCATGTCGCCCAGACATTCAGAAGAACGAACCTTCCCCTGAATTCCGACAAAGCGTGTTGAACGCCGTCGCCGTCTTCAAAAACCAAAGGGGCGACGTCGCGCGGCGAAGCCCAGTACTGAAGTCGGGAGGAGAATTCAGAGGCTGACGCAACGCCGGAAGCCAACAGAAAGAGAAAAAAGAAAAAAGTGTTTTTTGTCATAATCCCAAGAAGCAATGCGAAACGGCTTAATAGTTTGTCCTTATTCGGAACGATAGGCAATGTCCTCTACTTCGCGGCGAAATCCAAACCGAACGTGCGGTAAAATTCCGGTCGATCCTGCCACTTTTCATCCGTCTTGACGTCCAGGAAAAGATGCACCTCGCGATCCAAAAGACGCGCCATGTCTTTGCGGGCGGCTTCGCCGATGGACTTGATGCGCGCGCCGCCCTTACCCAGAACGATCGCGCGATGATTGGCGCGGGCCACGACGATAATCTGCCGAATGACCACCGAGCCGTCGCGTTTCTCGTCAAGGCTTTCGGGCAAGACGGCGGCGGCATAGGGCAGTTCCTGCTGCAACTGGCGGTAGATTTGCTCGCGCGTCATTTCGGCGGCTAAAATTTGCGTCGGCAGATCGCTAATCTGATCCTCTCCGAAAAACCACGGGCCTTCAGGCATCCTCTTTTTCAAAGCCGCTTTCAGATCGTCGACGCCGTCGCCCTTTAAGGCCGAGACCATAAAGACATCCGAAAAAACGCCCGCGGCGTTCAAGGTCTCGGTTAAGGGCAACAGCTTCAGGGGCGTTACGGCATCCACCTTATTCAAAACAAGGATCGCGGATTTCGACCGCTGTTTTAGCGCCTCGATGATAAAGCCGATCTTCTCATTCTCTTTGCGATCGGCGGCGTCGACCAGCACAACGACCGCGTCGGCGTCCCCAACGCTGGCCCACGCGGCGGCCACCATGGCGCGGTCAAGGCGTCTTTTCGGCGCAAAAATGCCCGGCGTGTCGATAAAACAAATTTGAGTGTCGCCTTCCGTCAAAATGCCCAGCATGCGTATGCGCGTTGTCTGCGCCTTGGGGCTGACGATCGAGACCTTTTGCCCGATCATCCGGTTCATGAGCGTGGATTTTCCGGCGTTCGGCGCGCCGATGAGAGCGACATATCCGGAATGCAGGCCCGTTTTTGCGTTTGCGGTCATTTCTTTCCAACCACTTCAAGCAGCTTTGAGGCCGCAGCTTTTTGCGCGTCGCGTTTGGAATTGCCCTCGGCGGTCGCGGGGCCAAAGCCTTTGACGCTTGCTTCGACGACGAATTTGGGCGCATGCGCGGGCCCCGAGTTTTCCACGACGCGGTAAACGGGCAGGGGCAAGCCTTGCCCTTGCGCCCATTCCTGCAAGGTCGTCTTGGGGTCGGCGGGCGCTTCGGTAACGGCAATGTCGCGCTGCCAGTACTGGCGAATAAATTGGCGCGACGCCTCAAAGCCCCCGTCCAGATACAAAGCCCCGATCACGGCCTCCATCGCATCGGGCAGCGTCGCCAGATTTTTTCTTCCCGCTTCGGCGTTTTCGCCGTGCGCCAGTCGAACAAATTTGCCAAGGCCGATGGTCTGGGCAATGGCGCGCAAGGCATGGCGGTTGACAAGCGCGGCGTGCCGCTTGGCCATCTCGCCTTCATCGGCGTTCGGAAAAGTTTCATAAAGCCACTCAGCGATGGCCAACCCTAAAACCCGGTCGCCAAGAAATTCCAGACGTTCGTAAGCCGACTCTTTCTTGCGCTTTGCGCCGGATAAAGACGGATGCGTCAAAGCTCCTTCAAGTAGCTTCGGCTGTTTAAACGTGTGGCCCAGTTTCTCGGCCAACGCCGCGGAATCGGGTTTTGAAGCGGGAGCATGCGTCATTGCTTATACGATCTTCTCGAAAAGCCGCGACCAGCGAACGGTCCACGGCCATGTCCAGATTTCCCAGAAATGCGTGTCCTCATCGATTGAAAAGAACAAAACTTGCGCTTTTCCAACAAGGTTTTCTTCGGGAACGAAGCCAACCAGCCTGGTCCGGCTATCCTGTGAATTGTCGCGGTTGTCGCCCATGAAGAAATAATGTTGCGGCGGCACCGTATAAACATCCGTGTTATCCAGCGGCATCTCGTCGCCGTACTTGCGGATGATATGGGACGGCGCGCCCGGCAAGTGCTCCATGTAATCCGTGGCCGTCGACGGCGGTTTGGTCGCCTCGCGGTTGGCCATGTCGGGCATGCGGTCGCGCTCCACCGGCACGCCGTTAAGGTAAAGCTGCCCATGGCGCATCTGCACCGTATCGCCCGGCAGGCCGATCAGGCGTTTGATGTAATCCACGGAAGGATCGGTCGGCAGTTTAAAAACGATCACATCGCCGCGTTTCGGCTCAGCCCCGAAAAGGCGTCCCGAAAAGGGGAGAAGGCCGAGAAAAGTCCCACGCGATCCGTAGCCGTACGAGAATTTGGAAACGAATAAAAAATCACCCACGAGCAAATTCGGCACCATGGAGCTGGACGGAATGTTAAAGGGCTCAAACGCAAAGGTACGAATGACCAGCGCGATGAGAAGCGCGTAAAAGATCGTGCGAAAAGTCTCAAGACCGCTTTGAACGGCGGAAGATTGGGCGGAAGAATTCGTGGTTTTGTCTTTCTTATCCATTTCATGCCTTTGAATGCGAGAGGCGCGTCTATTCGAAGCCCGCAGTAAAGGGCAAGCGGCAAGCGCAAGTCAATCGCGGAATATATCTTCTCCGAAATAAGGGTTTTGTAAGGCATAACAGGGGATTAGCTGCTCCGCACGGCCCTTGGTCGTTTGGGGTTAAGTCTTAAGGCTTTCTTCAGGACTCTCTTTTTCTAATGGCGAAACCAGAAAAAAGAGGCGCCATGAGCTTGCAAAACAGGATCCCAAAAGAGGCCAGGAATTTTATCGACAGCCTCAAAAAGATCGAAGTGCCGCTTTTCATCGTCCTTGCGCAAGTGCTTTTGGCCGAGTTTATCGTCATCAGCCTGGTATCCATTCCTTTCGGCGCGTTTCTGCGGAACGAAGGCATTCCCTTGGGGGCCGATTTTCTCAACGTCTATGCGGCGGGCGTGCTTACAAACAACGGCATTCCCGCGGCCGTTTATGATTACATACTCCACCGGCAGGCCGAAGAAGCCGTCATGGGGGCCGGAACCGCTTATTTTGCCTGGCATTATCCGCCCATGTTTCTGGCTGTTGCCTCGCTTTTTGCGCGTGCGCCTTATGAATGGGCTCTTGGGCTTTATCTGGCAGTGGGCTTTTCTTTATATTGGATCGTGACGCGCTGCATTTTGCCGCGAACAAAAGAAAGCTTTTGGCTGCTTGTCGCTTTCCCGGGTGTTTTTATCAATATTCTCAACGGACAAAACGGCTTTCTAACGGCATCTCTTTTGGGCGCCGGCATGCTTTTTCTCGAAAGCCGGCCTTGGAGGGCAGGCCTGATGCTTGGCCTCACGGCCTATAAGCCTCAGTATTTCGTGATCGTTCCCTTTATCCTTTTTTTGGGCGGCCATAAAAAGGTCGCGCTCATTTCCCTTGCGGTTGCCGCCGCAAGCGCGGCGTTATCCTTGGCCGTTTTCGGGGCGGATACCTGGCTCGCTTTTTTTGACAGCTTCGAAAAAACCCGGCTCGTCGTTCTCGATCAGGGCTGGTCGGGGTGGCATAAAATTCAAAGCGTCAACGCGATGGTTCATCTTTGGGGCGGCAGCAAAGAACAGGGCTACGCCCTTCAAGCCGTCGCCGGCCTTGCCGCTTTTGTTTGCGCGACATGGATTTGGCGAAAGAAAGCGGCTTTCGATGTGCGCGTTGCTGCGCTCGGCGCCGCTCTTTTGCTCACGACGCCTTATGTTAATGACTATGATTTGGCGATTCTCATGGTTCCCATCGCCTTCTGGGTGCGGGAGGCCTCCAAAGCAGGCTTTCAAACGCGTGAAAAAATCATTTATGGGGCGCTCTGGATCCTGCCCATGTTTGCGCGAAGCCTAGGCGAGCAAGGCGCGCCGTTAACGCCCTTTGTGGTAACCGCTCTGATGATCTTAAGTTTTCTGCGCGCCAAGCGACCGATCGCGCATGGCCGTTCTTAAATTCGCTTCTCGCGGCGTCTTTGCGCCGATGTGGGGATGCGCAGCGCTTCGCGATACTTGGCAACGGTGCGCCGCGCAATATCGATACCCTCGCCGCGCAAGATCATCGAGAGATGGTCGTCCGATAAAATGGCGGTCGGCTTCTCCTTGTCGATCAGCGCGCGGATGCGCACCCTAACGGCTTCCGATGACATGTCGTTGCCGCCGTCGCTGCGGGCCAAAGCCGTGGTAAAGAAGTATTTCAGCTCGAACATGCCGCGCGGGGTGGCGATGTATTTGTGTTGCGTAACGCGGCTAACGGTGGACTCGTGCATCTCAACGGCCAGCGCGATATCCTTCAGAATCAGCGGCTTTAAGTGATGCACGCCGTTTATGAAAAAGGCGTCCTGCTGCCGCACAATTTCCGAGGCCACTTTTAAAATCGTCGTCGCGCGCTGGTGCAGGGCCTTAACCAGCCAATTCGCCTGCTGCCAATGATCCGCGATGTAGTCCTTGTCCTCTTTTCGCGAGGTGGAAATTTTTATCTGCGTGTAATAGCGCTCGTTCGCCAAAACGCGGGGCAGGGTGTCCGTGTTCAGCTCGATATGCCACCCGCCGCCGGGCTGGGGCCGCAAAATAACGTCGGGCACGATGGGCGGCGCGACGTCCGACGTGAAGGCCGTCGATGGTTTGGGATTCAGCTGCCGGATTTCGGCGATCATATCCGCCAGATCTTCCGCATCCACGTTGCAAATCCGCATCAAGGCGGCATGCTCGCGCTTGGCCAGCAAATCCAGATGTTGCAGTAAAAGTCCCATGGCCGGGTCAAGCCGATCCCTTTCATGCAGCTGCAGGGCAAGGCATTCATGCAGCGAGCGGGCAAAAATGCCGCATGGGTCAAAGCGTTGCAAGCGCGCGATAATGGCCTCGAAGTGATCCGGCGCCACGCCAAGCTGCGCGCGCATCAGGTCCAGATCGGCGGGCAAATACCCGGCCTCGTCCAGCATCTCGACAAGCGCGGCGGCAATGATCCGATCCCCCGGCTGGGCGAAATCCACATGGATTTGCTCAAGAAGATGCTTCCTCAAGCTTGGCTTTTCGGCGATATTTTGGGCGCCGGCGTAATCGTCTTCGTCAAAAGAACCGCCGGTTCCGGTAAAGCGGTCCTGCGCCGTGAACCCATCGCTGATCCACGGGTCTTCTGTTTTTCCGGCGAGGTTTTCCGAAGGCGACGCCACCTTTTCAAACGAGCTGTCCGAAAAGGAGGCAAAATCTTCCCCTTTCGAGGTCGTGAGGCGAGTGTCGGCCGCATTTCCGTCAAGGCGCTCCAGAAGGGGGTTCTTCTCGATTTCCTGTTCGACATAATCCCCAAGCTCCAGGTTAGACATCTGCAACAGACGGATCGCCTGCTGCAATTGCGGTGTCATAACAAGGGTTTGGACTTGTCTTTGCTCAATGCGCTGGGAAAGGGTCATAACAAGAGGATAAGCTGAAAATCTTAACGAATCACTACCGTATAGTTAATTTGGCACTTTTTTTGCATGCAGGAAAGTCAAAAGGCTCCAAAAGCACGAAGTTAAAGAAATTTTTTTGATGCAGCTCTTGCGAATCCGCGGAATAATAGGCCCGTCGCTTCATTTAGAGGCTTTCCTCAGACGACGATTTCCCTTGCATTTTTAACGTAAATAGCTATTTTTCCAGACCATCATATGGGTGGATTAGGGAGGTGGGCCGAAAGCCCGCCTTTTTTGTTACCTTTTGTCGCACACTATTTTGCTATCGGAACGATGTCGAAGTCCGTGGAAAACAGAATTGCCCAGCTTGTCGAAGGCGCCGTTAACGATGCCGGCTACGAGCTTGTGCGCGTTCAAATCATGGGCGGCGGCAAATATTCAACGCTTCAAGTCATGGCGGAGCCTAAAACGGGCGGCGGCATGGCGGTGGGCGATTGTGCGAAGCTTAGCCGCATCGTCTCCGGCAAGATTGAAGCCGAACAAGATCTGGCCGCGCGCTTTGCGCTTGAAGTGAGTTCGCCGGGCATCGACCGCCCGCTGGTAAAGCCGAAGGACTTCGATCGCTATCAGGGGCGCGACGCAAAAATCGAGGTGAGCGCCCCCGTTGACGGGCAAAAGCGCTTTCAGGGCAAGCTTATGGGCATGGCGGACGGCATTGTCGCGCTTCAAACGGAAAAGGGGCTGGTTCGCCTGCCGTTTGAGACGATCGACCGCGCCAAGCTGGTGCTGACGGATGATTTGTTAAAGAAGGAGCAGGAGAAGTAAAATGGAGTTGTTACAGGTAGCCGAAGTGGTCTCCCGCGAGAAGGGAATCGAACGTGAAGAAGTTTTGATCGCGATGGAGCAGGCCATCCAGAAAGCGGGCCGCGCGAAATACGGCCACGAGCACGACATTCGCGCCCAGATCGACCGTAAAACGGGCGAAGTCCGCCTGCAACGCTGGCTTCAGGTGGCCGACCCCATTGAAAACGAATTTACGCAAATCAACGTCAAGGCCGCGAAGAAAAGCAAAGCCGACGCGCAAGTCGGCGATTTTATCGTCGACGATCTGCCGCCCATCGAAATGGGCCGCATCGCGGCGCAAACGGCCAAGCAGGTCATTGTCCAGAAAGTCCGCGAGGCCGAACGCCATCGTCAGTTCGAGGAATACAAGGATCGCGTGGGCGATGTGATCAGCGGCATCGTCAAGCGCGTGGAGTACGGCAACGTGACGATCGACCTCGGCCGTACCGAAGCGATGCTTCGCCGCGACGAAAGCTTGCCGCGCGAACATTTCAAAAACGGCGACCGCGTCCGCGCCTACATCTACGATGTGCGCGAAGAACAGCGCGGCCCCCAGATTTTCCTGTCGCGCACGCATCCCCTTTTCATGGCCAAGCTGTTTACACAGGAAGTTCCCGAAATTTATGACGGCGTGATCGAAATCAAGTCCGTCGCGCGCGATCCGGGAAGCCGCGCCAAAATCGCCGTCGTCTCGAACGACAGCGGCATCGATCCGGTCGGTGCGTGCGTCGGCATGCGCGGCAGCCGCGTTCAGGCGGTCGTCGGCGAATTGCAGGGCGAAAAAATCGATATTATTCCCTGGTCGCCCGACCCCGCGACCTTCGTCGTCAATGCGCTTGCGCCTGCCGAAATCGCCAAGGTCGTTTTGGACGAGGAAAACCATCGCATGGACGTCGTGGTGCCCGACGAACAGCTGTCGCTCGCCATCGGGCGCCGCGGCCAGAATGTGCGCCTCGCGTCGATGCTGACCGGCTGGGACATCGATATTCTCACCGAAAAGGAAGAAGCCGAACGACGCCAGCACGAGGTCACAAGCCGCACGGCGCTCTTTACCGAAGCGTTGGCCGTTGACGATGTCATCGCCCATCTGCTCGTTACGGAAGGGTTCGTGAAGGTCGAGCAGATCGCCGACACGCCGGTCGACGAGCTGGCCGACATCGAAGGCTTCGATCTCGAAGTCGCGTCCGAACTTCAGGAGCGCGCGAAAAACTGGCTTGCCGAAAACGAGGCCAAGATGCAGGCCAAGCGCAAGGAATTCGGCGTGGAAGACGCCGTGGTCGAACTGCCGGGCCTCAGCATCGATATGGCGGTGAAGCTTGGCGAAAAGGGCGTCAAAACGCTCGACGACGTGGCCGATCTTGCGGGCGACGAGCTGCGTGAGATTGTGGGCGTCGACGAACTGACGGAATCAAAAGCGAACGAGATCGTTATGGCCGCGCGCGCGCATTGGTTCCAAGACGATCCGCAAGCGTAAAATGAGAGCCGAAAGGGAACATGACAGCCGTTACCAAAAAAACGCGCACGAAACCGGAAAGCACAGGCCAGGGGCCTGCGTCTGGCGCTGCGCGCAAGCTTGGCAAAGCAAGCGATGCTTTGCGCCGCTGCTTGGTAACGGGCGAGCTTAAAAAGCGCGCGGATCTCATTCGTTTTGTCATAGGGCCCGAACAAGCCGTCGTTCCCGATTTGAAAGAAAACCTGCCGGGCCGCGGCTTATGGGTGACGGCTACCGAGCCGTCCGTCCGGGCGGCATCGGCCAAAAATCTTTTTGCCAAAGCGGCAAAGTCTTCGGCGCACCCGGCCGCCGCCTTGGCCGACGACGTGACGCAGCTCTTGCGTAAACGGTGCCTCGACCTTTTCGGCCTATCGAAAGGCGCGGGCATCGCCGTTTTGGGCGAAACGCAAACAAGGGAAGCGCTGAACGCCGGAAAACTCGCGCTCTACGTGCACGCGCGCGACGCCGCGCATGTTCTCGAAAACAGGCCGGAAACGCCCCGATGCGGACTTTTTACGCGCGACGAGCTGGGCGCGGCTTTCGGCATGAATGAAATTGTCCATGCGGGTTTGCTCCCCCATGGATTAACGCAAAAAATGCAGATGGAGATTCGACGTCTTCAGTCTATGATAAGCGGAAAGAACGAAGGATAAGATGACGGAAGATAAGCAAAAGAAAGTCCTAAGCCTTGGAGGGCGACCGAAACTGGAGCTGAAAAAAGCCCCGGCGTCCGGCGGAGCCGAAACCGTGCGGCAAAGTTTTTCACATGGGCGTTCGAAAGCCGTTGTCGTCGAAGCCAAGAAGCCGAAGCGCGGCGAAAGCGAAGTTAAGGGCGCGCGCGCGGCTGACGGCAAAACAACGGTCAGCAAAAGCGGCCGCTCCACCAGCGCCGTTTTGCATAGCCTTACGGCGGATGAGCGCGAAGCCCGCGCCCGCGCGTTGCGCGGCGCCGCCACGGAATCCGACAGGACGGAGCCGGAATATTTCAGGGCGGAAGTCGTTCGCCCGCCGGAACCCGAAGTCCCCGCCGCGCCCTTGACCCGCGATGCCTTGAGGCAGCGCGAGCTGGAGGAAATGCGCCGTATTCAGGAACAGGAAAAAACCGAGAGCGCGCGCAAGAAACAGGAAGACGAGGTGCGCCAACGCGACCTGCAAGCCTCCCGCCGCGCCTCCGGCACGGCTGACGACCGCGGGCGCAGCATGCTGGCGCGTCCCGGCGAAAGCCTCTCGGGGCGTCCCCCGATGTCCCGTCGCACAACCGGGAAAGAGGAAGAAGAAGACACCAGCCGCCGCCGTCCGGGCCGCGCGACCCCCGGCACGCGCCGCATCGGCGACGAACGCCGCACCGGTCACAAAGTCAACGTCGTTCAGGTTCTCTCCGACGAAGAAAGCGGCGGCCGCCGCCGGTCGATCGCCTCCATTCGCCGTCGCGCGGAACGCCACCGCCGCGAAGCGATGGTGCAGCCGCAGGAACAAGTCAAGGTGACGCGCGATGTCACGCTTCCCGAAGCCATCACGGTGCAGGAGCTCGCCAACCGCATGGCCGAGCGCAGCGTGGACGTCATCAAGGCGCTAATGAAGCTGGGCGTCATGGCGACGATTACGCAAACCATCGATGCCGATACGGCGGAATTGATCGCAACGGAATTCGGCCACCGTATCAAGCGCGTGACCGAGGCCGATATCGAATCTGATCTCGGCGGCGGCGAAGACGCCCCCGAAAACCTGTTGCCCCGCCCGCCGGTTGTCACGGTGATGGGCCATGTCGACCACGGCAAAACCTCGCTTCTGGATGCCCTGCGCCACGAAAACGTCGTGTCGGGCGAAGCGGGCGGCATCACGCAGCACATCGGCGCCTATCAAGTGGTCCTGCCCCAGAGAACGCACGGGTTCGACCGCGTCACGTTCATCGACACGCCGGGCCACGCGGCCTTTACGGAAATGCGTTCGCGCGGCGCGCAAATCACCGACATCGTCGTACTGGTCGTCGCGGCGGATGACGGCATCATGCCGCAAACGATCGAGGCCATTCGCCACGCGAAGGCGGCAGGGGTGCCGCTCGTCGTTGCCATTAACAAGTGCGATCTGCCGGCGGCCAACCCCGCGCGGGTGAAGCAGGAATTATTGCAGCACGACATTCAGGTCGAAGATATGGGCGGCGAAGTCCTGTCGGTTGAAATTTCCGCCAAGACCAAAAAGGGCCTCGACAAGCTTCTGGATTCCCTTTTGCTGCAAGCCGAAATTCTCGATCTCAAGGCCAACCCCAGCCGCGCCGCCGAAGGCGCAATTGTCGAAGCTAAAATGGAAAAGGGCCGAGGCTCGGTGGCGACCATTCTCATACGGCGCGGCACCTTGCGCGTCGGCGACATATTTGTTGCGGGCAGCGAATGGGGCAAAGTGCGCGCGATTATCAACGACCGCGGCAAAACCGTCACCGAAGCGACTCCGGCGATGCCCGTCGAAGTCCTGGGGCTTAACAGCACGCCGATGGCGGGGGACGAGCTGCTTGTCGTGGCGGACGAAGCCAAGGCGCGCGAAATTGCCGAATACCGCGCGCGCCGCAAGCGCGCCATCGCGGCGGCGGCCTCAACGCCGCGCGGCACGTTCGAGCAAATGATGCAAAACATCAAAACGGGCGCGGCCAAGGAACTTGCCGTCCTTATCAAGGGCGACGTGCACGGCTCCGTCGAAGCGATCAAGAACGCGCTCGTGAAACTGACCGACGAAAACACGGAAGTCAAAGTCCGCGTGCTGGATTCGGCGGTCGGGCCGATCACGGAATCCGACGTGACGCTGGCGAAAGCCTCGGGAGCCATGATCATCGGCTTCAATGTTCGCGCGAACGCGCAAGCCCGCGAAATGGCCAAGCGCGACGCGGTCGAACTGCGCTATTACTCGATTATCTACAATGTGATCGACGACGTGAAGCAAGCGCTTTCCGGCCTTCTCTCGCCGACCTTGCGCGAAAACTTTTTGGGCAACGCCCAGATCCTTCAGGTCTTCAACATCACGAAGGTCGGTAAGGTGGCGGGCTGCAAAATCACCGAAGGCGTTGTTCGCCGCGGCGCCAAGGTGCGCCTGCTCCGCGATAACGTCGTGATCCACGAAGGCGCGCTCAAAACGCTTAAGCGCCTGAAAGATGAAGTTAAGGAAGTCCGCGAAGGCTTCGAGTGCGGCATGGCGTTCGAGAATTACGATAACATTCAGCCCGGCGACGTGATCGAATGCTTCGAGATCGAGGAAATCGCGCGCCAGCTTTAATAGGCTTTGTCTAATAACAATTAACCACGCATTTGCGCTTTGTAGCGCGCTTTTTGCGTTGCCACCGGAATTAGAGCATTTTCCGAATTCATGGAATCGGTTCTGAAGGGCGGAAAATGCTCTACCTATATAAAAGACCAGCGATTCACCCTCCAGATGGAAGCAAGAGATGCCTCCATCTGGAGGGATCGCGGTCTAATAGACCCAAAACTAATGTCCTAATGAATTTTCCTACACGGGAATCCAAACCCGGGCCCTTAGTCCGCCCAAAGGACTATCTTCTAAAATAACATCCCCGCCGTGAAAGCGGGCAATGTCGCGGGCGATCGTCAGGCCAAGCCCAACGCCACCCGTTGCCGGATTGCGCGATTCCTCGATGCGCGTAAAGGGCCGGAACATTTCCTCGCGCCGCGCGGCTTCGATGCCGGGCCCGTCGTCGTCCAGCGTAATCGTGGCGATCTGATCCGCCACAGAGGCCTTAACTTCCGCATGCGCCCCGTAACGAAGCGCGTTATTGATCAAATTCCCTAAACACCGCTTCATGGCATTGCGGCGCATGATCACCTTAATGCCTTCCGGGGCCGCCAAAGAGATATGCGGATTCTGCCGGCGTGCGGTTGCGACCATTTCGGATAAAAATTCCTGCAAATCAACGGGCTGGGCCACTTCGGCTTCTTCGCTTCGCGCAAAAGCCAGATAGGCGTTCAGCATATCCTCCATCTCGGCCACGTCAGACAAAAGCTCGCCCGTATCGGGGGTTGCGCCCATAAGTTCGATCTGAAGGCGCATGCGCGTCAGGGGGGTGCGCAAATCGTGCGAAACGCCCGCCAGCATGGCCGTCCGCTGGGTAATCTGCCGTTTAAGCCGATCCCGCATAACCATCAGGGCCGAGCCAGCCTGTCTTACTTCGGAAGACCCCTCCAGCTTAAACCAGGGCACCTCGCGCCCCTTGCCGATGGCCTCGGCCGCCTCGGCCAGCCTTCGTACAGGGCGGATCTGATTTCGCATAAAGATCAAGGCGATGGTCGTAAGAAGCAAAGAGCTCCCCGTCAACCAGATAATGAATACCTTCGTGGTTGGCGTGTAAACGCGCCGCTCCGGCGAAAGGATCGAATAAACGCCTTCGGGAACCCCCACTTTCACGCTGATGGTCTCCGGCGCATAAGACATATCAAGGACATAGCTGTATGACAGATTGTCGTTTAAGGCATGTTTCAGAATGACGCCGATAGGTCCCAAATACCGTGACGTGCGCGGCGGCAAGGTCTGTCCCGGCATGAAGGTGACCGTCAGATTCATCTTTTCGTAGGCAAGGGTCTTCACGCCTTCGAAAGTATCCATGTTTTTGCTGTTTTCCAGAAGCTCGACGATAAAGGCGACATCGCCGGCCAGCGCATAGGTCATCCGCTTGGTAACGGTGTACCAGTGCCTTTCGAAAAAGACATAGGTCGCGGCCGCCAACATGATAAAGGTCGGCAAAACGAAAATCAAAAGCATGCGGCCAAACAGGCTGCGCGGCAAAAGACGCTTGAACCGCAGCATGAGCGGCAACCGGCGTGAAGGGGGAGGCAAGGTGTCCACGGGCAAATGTTAACCCGCCTGAATGGCCGGCGCAACTGTCGTCGAAAACAAAGGCCAAGCCCTATCCCTAGTCTGTCAGCCGCGTCCCACCCCCAACAGCCAGTCTTAGTGCCCTGCTTAAAAAATGCTGCACCTTTGCTGCGCACAAAAAATTGGTGAGAGTGCACAATTATTCCGGATTCGTATCAATGCTGCGAGGGGTATCGCCTTTGAAGTTGCTAACAGATTTTTTCACTTAATCTCTGTTAACGCTTCCATTCTGACCCAAAAAACTGTTATGTTATAAACCTTAGTATCTAGCCCCTAAAAGGCAATGTCGTTCCCTTCTCGAAACGAGCGGGGAAACGTATGTGCTTTTTGCGGGATTAATACCGGAATGTCGAGGATCAAAATGGCCCTGCAGAAGACTCCCCTAACTTCTTCTCCTGCTCATACGCCCGCACCACTAGCAATCAAGCCGCCGACCGGAAAAAAGATATCGATTCCGAAAATATCCAAGGCATCGTCTTTGCCTTTCTGGATTGGCTTGGGCATTTCTCTTGCGTGGGTGTCCGGCGTTATCGCGATCATCGGCACGTCCGGCCCCGAGCGTACCCTGGGCGGCGTTTCTCTGGTCGACTGGGCCATTGGCATTTCCGCATCCGTTTCTCCCGTCGCCATGATCTGGATGATCACGGCTTACTTGCAGCGCGCGTCCGACGTTGAATCCGTCGCCGACCCCTTGCGCCGCCAGCTCACGCTTATTACGGGCGAGTCCGGCGCGGCCGATGCGCGCATCCGCCGTTTTAATCAGGCGATCCGTGAGCAGATCGACCTTTTGCGCAGCGCGCAATCCGTCAGCCAGGAAGATCTGGAAGCCATCATGGACCGCGTGCAGCAGCACCGGGCGGATCTGGAGCGCTTCGAAAACGTCAGCGCGCAGCAAGTCAAGGAAATCCAGGACGTCGTGCGCCGCAGCATGTTCCAGATCGAACAGATGATGGACGATAAATTCACGATGCTGCGCGTTCTCGACGGGAAATTGCAGAAAAACGGCGACGGCGTTGCGCGTCAAGTCGAAGGCATCGGGGAGCAGGTCTCCAAAATGCTGGAGGAAGTCGAGCAGGCAACGGTTCAAATCTCGCAATCGCTGGAACGCGCCCAACTCGATACCCAAAGGCTTGCCGATACGTCCCGTTTACAAGAATCCAGCCTTTCGACGGCCGCCGAAGCCGCCAGCGAAACGCTCAGCGGCCTCTCGAGCAAAATCGATCTTAGCGTCGCGCGCTTTTTAGAGCGTGCCTCGGCCGCCCGCGAAGAGTCCGAACGCATGACCCACGCGCTCGACGCTCAAACCCGCACGCTGGAAGATCTCAGCACGACGCTTCCCGTGCGTGTCGGCGAAGCCGAATCCATCCTTCGCGGCGTGGCCGACCGCCTTTACGCCAGCGAACAGCTTGCGCACGAGCAAGCCAATAAGCTCAGCGACCATCTCGCGCATCAGGCAGATGGGCTCCAAACGCTTATGGAGCGCTTTATGGGCCGTCTTGTGGACGTGGACGCCAGCCTCGACCGCCGCCAAAGCGATTTGAACCATCTGATCGACCGCGTCGGTTCCACGACCTCGGAGTTCATCAATTCCTTCGAGAAATCGGTCTCGGATCTTAATATGCGCACCGACGGCACCATGGCGCGCTTCTCCGCCGTTAATGACGATGCGCGCGCGAATGCCGAAGCCATCGCCGCCCATCTGGATGAAACGACGGGCAAGTACGAAGGAGCGCTCACGCGCTTGCGCACCCTGTCCAGCGACAGCAACGACCATATGAAGAATATGGCCGATGAAATAGCGCGCCATGTGGCGCAGTTCGAAGAACTGAACGTCGCGTCCAACAAGGCCGGCAAGGAAGTCGAAACCCGCGCCAGCGTCGCTTTGCAAAACCTTCAGCAAGTGCTCGAACGCGTCCTCTCCGTGCGCGATGCGACCCAAAGCGTCGGCGAGAAGCTGGCCAAGGATATCAACGACGCCATGGCCCAGAACGAAAAGATGGTTCAGCGCCTTGGCGAGACCGTCCAGCTCAGCACGCGCGCCATTTCCGCCGCCACCGAGAATTTTGGCCGCCAGCAAAGCGATCTCTCGGGCAAAACCCGCGCCAGCGAAGCGATTCTGCTCGAAGCGGTGCAGAAACTGCAAGCGCAGGCGGAAGTCGCCAGCAAGAATTTGCGCGATCATTCAGCGGGCCTGTTGACCCTTTTGTCCGAAACGCAGAATCAGTTGGCGACGACGGATCAAAAGATGCAAAGCTTCGCCGCGCAGGCCGTTACGCCGGTGCAAAAGGCGGTGGACGCCATTGGTGCCAGCGCCGAGCAGGGGCTGCAATCGCTGGGCGTTTACGGCGAAGGCCTGTCAACCCAGGTTGGCCGCCTGCAGGATTTCCATTCCCGCGTTCAGGGCATGAGCCATCAAATGAGCCGCGCGACCGCCGATACCGTGCTCGCGCTGGAAACGCTCGAGGAAAGATTTGGCGCCGCCCGCGCGACGCAGGAAGACGCCGCGCGCCAGACCCTGGCGCAGTTCACGGATTTGTCCGACAGCCTGAAACGCGAAACCCAAGGTCTCGACGGGCAGGCCGCGCATGCGCTCGAATGCTTACAGCAGGCCGCGCGCAGCGTGGGCGAAGAGTCTTACCAGATGCTGGAAAAGGCCAAGACGTCCGCAACGCATGTCAAGGATGTCGCCTCTTCCCTTACGGCGGAAGCGTCGCGTATCGAAACGCTCCTGCGCCAGCAGACCGAAGCCATTTCGAGCGATCTTACCGGCGCTGAACAAAAATTCACGATGCTCGGCGAGATTGTGCGCGAACGCGCCTCCGCCGCGCATGTCCTTTTGGATCGCGCCGCGACGCGTTACAGCGAGGTTACCGATAAGATGGATCAAACGGTCAACGCGGCGCAGATTAAGGTCGACACGCTGCACAGCGCCCTGCAGCGCGAGGCCGATCAAATCGCCACCGATGCGGCCAAAATCGAAATGCACGCGGGCAAAATTTCCGTCAGCAGCGACCGTGCGGCGGAAACGCTCTCAACGCTCAACGCCAAAATGGCGGCGGCGCATGAAACCTCGCTCATGTACAGCCAGAAGGCTCTCTCCAAGCTCGACGACACCATCACGGCGTTCCAGGATCGCACGAACACGATGACCCACGCGGCGCAAACCGCGGCGGACGCGATTGTCGGCGCGGCCGGCACCTTCGGCGAGCATACGGTCAAGCTCGTCGACGGCGGGCAAGAGATCGCGGGTCTGCTCGACCAGCTGTCGAAAGCCACGGGCACGCTTACCGATCAAGCCTCGTCCATCCGCGTCAATATGGAACAGGAAAACAGCCTGCTTTTGTCGCACCTGGAAGATTCCGTCGCGCGTCTTACGGGGGCGGAAGGCAAGCTGCGCCAGGTGGCCGACACGGCGACGCGCGGGGCCGATCAGGCGACGCAGCGCTTTAACGATATGGCCTCCGGCAGCACGAAGACGATCGACAAATCCACGCAGGAACTGCACGCCATGGCCGAACGGGCGGAAAAAACGCTCTCCACGCTCGGCGCGCACGTTACGCAGCAGGCGGCGACGTTGGCCGTCGTGGGCGATCAAATCGGCGAGCAGCAACGCGTCTTGGCGGAATCCACCGAGAAACAACGCGTCCAGATGTTCGAATTGTTCGACAAACTCAGCGCCGCGCACGCGGAAGCGTCCGGCATTGCCGAGCGCACCATCGCCTATCTGTCCAGCGCGCTGAAGGATATCGAGCGCCAGGTCGGCGACGTCGGCGACAAATCCCAGGCCGCCATCGGCAACGTCAAGATCGCCAGCATGGGCTTTACCGATCAGGCCTCGCTCCTTCTTCAAAACGCGCAGGCGGCGGAACAGCAGGCGCGCACCGTCCTTACGGCGACCTCGGCCTTGCAGGAACAGGCGCACCAGTTGCGCCTCAGCCTGCAAAACGAAAGCGAACGCGCGGGCGA
This sequence comes from uncultured Rhodospirillaceae bacterium, assembly GCA_964453225.1. Lineage (GTDB taxonomy): Bacteria > Pseudomonadota > Alphaproteobacteria > UBA9219 > UBA9219 > CAIXLI01. The sequence continues at coordinate 50,742 of CAYVNS010000003.1, read as the reverse complement.
AAGCCTGCAAATGCTGCTCGAACGCCTGACAAAAGGCGGCGGCGACGTGCGCGACATCGGCGCCAGCACAAACGCCGCGCTCACCACGCTGCATCACGCGCTCGAACAGCAGGCGGGCGAATTGAACGTCTCCATGAATCAGATCGGCGACCGCCAGCGCACGCTGACGACGGCGCTTAACGCCCAGCGCGACGTGATCGACGGCTTGATGTCGCGCCTTACCGGCGTTCAGGAGGAAACGGCGTCGGTAGCCGAACGCGCCGCCAATCGTCTAACCGAAAGCGTGACGCAAATCACGACCAGCGTCGGCACCATCGACAGGCGCGCGCACGACGCCCTCAACAGCCTGCAAAAAGCCACGGCCGGGTTCGCCTATGAGGCCGAATCCATCGAAAAGAAAGCGCGCCAAACGGAAGAGGATGCGCGCGTCATTGTCACGTCCGCCTCCGGCGCCAACGAAAAGCTGGGCGCGTTGTGCGCCACGCTGCGCGAAGAGGGCGATCTCACGAACTCGGTCTACGGCTCGCTGCTCAGCAAGATTACGGCGGGTTCGGCTGAACTGCGGGACATCAGCTCCTCGACGGAAATGTCCCTGATGACTCTCGGCAACAACGCGACGCAGCAATGCGCCGCGCTCGCCGCCCTGGTTCAGCAGATCAACGATCGCCAGCAACAGCTCGGCACCTCGCTCGATTCCCAGCGCGAGATCATCAAGTCCCTGTTCGAACGGCTTGCCGACGCGCAGGCGGAAACGATCCAATCGTCGGATCGCCTCACCACGCGCCTGACGCAAGACGCGCAGAAAATCGCCATCAGCGCCGACGTTATCGACACGCGGGCGCAAAGCGCGCTTAGCAGCGTCCGCACGGCCACGGAATCCTTCGCCAAGGAAGCCGAAGCCATCGATATCGAAGCCAAGCGCATCGAAGAACAGGCGCAGACCATCTTCTCGACGACGACAAGCCTGCACGGCCAGATCTACGATCTGCGCCTGTCCATGCAAGCCGACGGCGAGCGAACCAACGAAACCCTGGACGCGCTTTTGGGCCGCCTCTCCGCCGGCGCGCATGATATGCACGAAGCGGGATATTCGGCCGAAAAAACGCTGTCCTCGGTTCAGCAATCCATCGGCGAAAAGGCGGGGCTTTTGGCCAAGGCCTTGCAGCAAATCGACGACCGGCAGAAAACGCTTGCCATCGCGTTGGACTCGCAGCGCGATACCATCGGCGGGCTCATCACGCGCTTTATGGGCGTGCAAAACGAAACGGCGGCCACGGCGGAACGTACGGCCGAGCGCCTGCAAGAAAGCGCGACGAGCATCACCCACAGCATGGACGCCATCGGAACGAAGGCGCAGGAAACGCTCGCCAATGTCGCCGCGTCGGTCGGCGGTTTCGCCCAGCAGGCGGTGGCCCTGAATCACGAAGGCCAGAAGGCCGAGCAACAATTGCGCGGCATTGTCTCCGCTGCTTCCGGCATCGGGGAACAAGCCGTCCATTTGCGCGATTCCGTGCAGTCGCTCGATCAAACGACCAAGCGCTTCACCGAAGTCACGAAAGACGGCGCCGAGCTTATTCGCAGCCAAACCGAAGCCTTGTCGCAAACGCTGGATCAATCCGAAGGCCGCCTGACAAGCATCGGCGAAAAAATGCACGCCCACCTGCGCGTGGTGGGGGAGATGGGCGACAAGGCCGAAACGCAGACGGAAGCCTTGGCCAACGCGGCGGAATACGCCACAACGCGCCTGGCTGTCTTGCGCGATACGATCACCGCCACGGAAAAAGCGGGCCACGAAGTCGTCGAACGGGCCGCGTCGCGCATCGAAGAAGTCAAAGGCGCGATGCAAGGCCAGCTGCAACATCTCTCCGATCTGTCGCATAAGGCGGCCGAGCATGTGCTGGGCGCGTCCAAGGCGCTGGCGATGCAGAACGATACCTTGCGCACGAACCTGGCCAAGTCCGAACAAGCCTTTGCGAAGGTTTCGGAAAGCCTGAAGAACGAGGCGAAGCAGTTGCCCGCCACGTTGAAGGAAGGCCTCATCGATATTGAAACGGCCGCGCGAGCGCTGAAAGCCCAGTCGATGGACGCCAACAAGGCGATGATCGACACGGCGGATCGCTTCATCTCCGTCACCGCGTCGACGCGAAGCAATATGGTCGAAGAGATGAAACGCGTCGGCGGCGTTGCGGAAGACGCCGGGCGCATCCTCAACGGCTTCAACCAGCTGTTGGCCGAGCAAGTGGCCGCCATGCAGCAAAGCACGGCCAAGCTTTCGGGCGAACAGCGCGATCTGATCGAAAAGGCCAGCGTCGGCGTCGATTCGCTTGCCGAAGCGGGCCAGCGCCTGTTGACCCTAAGAAACGAAGCCACGGTGACGGCGGAACGCCTCGTCCGCGATTTCGACCAGCTCGACCAGCGCGCGGCGACGACAGGCGGACGCCTGGCGCAGGCCGGCGAAGGCATCGTCAAGCAGATCGAGGCGATTTCCGAAGCGACGACGCGGGCCGAAAACCGCATCGTCACGACGGGCGATACGTTGCGCGACCACATGGAAAGCATCCGTGGCGCGCTGCAAGGCCAGATCGACGAAATCAGCAACGGCCTGATGAAAATCACGGCGCAACTGGAACGCACAAGCACAAGCCTGCGCTCCACGACGGTCGGCGCGGTCTCCGATGTCGAACGCGTTAGCAAGCGGTTTGAGGAAACGGGCGCAACGGCGGTCGCGCAAGTCGATGCGGGCACGAACAGAATGCGCCAGTCGATGGAAGAGGTCAGCCGCTTGCTGGCGTCGTTCAGCGGCAAGTTCGACCAAATGATCGACCACATGGCTCAGGCCGGCGCCGACATCAAATCGCAAGAAGGCAGCGCGCTCGAACATCTGCAACAGCTCCTGTCGCATCTGTCCACCATCGCCGAAAAGGTTGAAAACACGCGCGCCCTGTCGGGCGACCTCAGCGTCCATGCCATCGAAAAGCTGGATGAAGTCGTCACCGCCGTTCAGTCGCAAATGAGCAACATGGCGGCCGGCGCCAACACGGCGGCGGGCATCATGCGCGGCATCGGCCAGATCTACAACGATCAAACGACCGCGTTGAACAAGGGCGTCAGCGACGCGCACAACCAGGTCGTCGGCATGAACAAAAGCATCGATGAAATGCAGCAGCGCACGGACCGCATGAGAACGGCCTTAAAAACGCAAGGCGAAGACCTGATGCGAAGCTTGGGCCAAATCCTGATGCAGCTCGAAGCGACAGGGGATGGCTTAACGGACGCCGTCAGCCGCACGCTCGAAGCACAGGCAACCGCCGGCGCCAAGAAAATAAGCTAAACCAAAGCGTTAGATCCGCTTCCATTCCCCTTCCTGCTTTTCCTTTTGACGGAAAAAGGCAGGGAGGGCGATGATTTTCGCTTTAATAGGCATTTTCCACATATTTATGTATGCCACACACTCCCATAACTATTTGTTCATAATTATTAATCATATTTTGATCTTCTCCTTAGGAAAGTTTCGGAAGTTTATTACCGGAACGGTCGCATGAACTGATTAACTTTGAACAGGAGTGATCGATGACCGCACACACAAATGATATGACGGCAAATCCAGCGCCGCTTGGGCTACTGGGGTTTGGCATGACGACCGTCTTGCTTAATTTCCATAACGCAGGCTACTACCCGATGGACTCGATGATCCTGGCGATGGGCTTTTTTTACGGCGGTTTGGCGCAGATCATCGCCGGCATCATGGAATGGAAAAAAGGCAACACCTTCGGCACCACAGCTTTCACAAGCTACGGCATCTTCTGGCTCACGCTGGTCGGGCTGATCATCCTTCCGAAAACGTCGCTTGGCGTCGTCGGGCCGGAAAAAGCGACGATGGGCACTTTCCTTGCCTTGTGGGGCGTCTTTACGCTTTTCATGTTCATCGGCACCTTGCGCGCAAGCAAGGCGCTGCAATTCGTCTTCGGCTCGCTCGCGGTACTGTTCTTTCTGCTTGCGATCGGTGACTGGACGCAATCCGAAAGGATCACGCACCTCGCGGGCGTCGAAGGCATCGTCTGCGGCTTGTCGGCGATTTACACGGCGGTTGCTCAAGTCCTGAACGAGACGTATGGCAAAGCGGTTCTGCCGCTTGGCGCCAAGGGCTAAGCCTAAGGCATTGATATCGAACGGCGGCGGCAAGGGCAAACGCGCCCCTGCCGCCGTTTTTTAGAGCCTTTTCCGAATTCATGGAATTGTTTCTGAAGGGCGGAAAAGGCTCTACCTATATATTATATAAGACCGGCGATTCACCGTCCAGATGGAAGCAAGAGATGCTTTCCATCTGGACGGATCGCGGTCTAGATGCGCCACGCGTTCTTTATATGCACCGGCCATTTTCGCGGGACGGCCAGCATCACATCGAAACGCAGATCGGCGCCGGCATACCGCGGCTCGCGCAGTACGAAATTTTGCAAAGCGCGGGCAATGCGTGTCCGCTGTTTCAAGGAAATGGCTTCAAGCGCGGCTTCCTTTGTCGCGCGCGCCTTCACTTCCACCGCGGCAACGGTTTGGCCGCGCGCGGCGATAACGTCAATCTCCCCGAAAGCGGTTTTGTAACGCACCGCTAAGATACGGTATAATTTCAAGCGCAAGGCCAAACAGCACAATTTTTCGGCCAGAATCCCCGTTTGATACGACGTGCGCGTCATTTGGCCGCCTTTAGCGAAAGCGCGCGCAGATAAACATCTTTCTTCGGCAGGCCTGTCATTTCGGCCACTTCCGCCGTCGCATCGCGCACGCTCAGAATTTTTAGCCGCTCCGCCAACAGCGAGTCGATATCCAGGACGTCGGATCCCTCGCGCGCGTCCTTGCCGACGAGAATCACAATCTCTCCTCTAGCCTCATGCTCACTATAATAGGCAGCCAATTCGCCCAAAGTACCCTTGCGCACTTCTTCATAAATTTTTGTAAGTTCACGCGCCACGGCCGCCGGTCTCATCGCCCCGAAAACATCGGCCAAATCGCCAAGGCTTTCCGCAAGGCGCGCGGGGGATTCATAAAAAACCAAGGTCGCGGCAAGCGCTTTGTAAATGGCAGCGGTTTTCTTTCGCGCCGCGCTTTTGGGAGGTAAAAAACCGCCAAAGAGAAACTGATCCGTCGGCAAGCTCGAAGAAGCCAGCGCCGCCAAAGCCGCATTGGCGCCCGGAAGAACGGTTACCAGGAAACCGGCGTCGCGGCAGGCGCGCACCAGCTTGAAACCCGGATCGGCGATAGCCGGCATGCCCGCGTCCGAGATCAGCGCCACAACCTCGCCGCGGCCAAGCCGCTTTAAAATGTCAGGCCTTCTGTTGTCCGCATTGTGATCGTGATACGACAGCGTAGGACTTTTTATGCCGAAAGCGCGCAGCATAAGCCCGCTCTTGCGCGTATCCTCGCACGCGATGATATCCGCCGAGGCCAAAGTCACCAGCGCGCGCAACGTCATATCCCCCAAATGCCCGATGGGCGTCGCGACCAAATAAAGCCCGGCGGGAGGTTTACATAAAGCGCCGTTCCCGCTAGCCTCAACCAGCATTCGGCCCAACGAGGGATAATCAAGCGATGAAGACTTATCTTTTCCTGGCATGCGCCTTCTTCTTAATGATAAGCGGGTGCACAAGCACGCTGCGCGAGTCCGGCATCCTACCCCAGAAAACCGCAACAGACCATCCGGCTTATCGTTCCCCTGCCGAGAAAGCTATGCCCCAGCCGGCCATCGCGTCAAAGCCGCTTGCCCCGGCCCCGGCCGCAGCCCTCCTCAAGCAAAAGGCCGCTATCCTTCTGCCCCTCTCGGGGCCTAACGCGGCCCTTGGGCAGGCGATGCTGAACGCCGCGCAACAAGCGGTTTTTGACTCGGCGGGCAATAATTTCGAGCTGCAACCGCGCGACACGGCCGGGCCGGAAGGCGCGGAAACGGCGGCGCGCAAAGCCATCGGCGACGGCGCCAGCCTTATCATCGGCCCTCTATTCGCCGCCGATGTCCCCCCCGTCAAGCGCACGGCGCAAGCCAACGGCCTTCTGGTGCTTCCCCTATCCACCGACACGTCGCTTGCCGAACGCGGCGTTTTCGTGATGGGCCTCGCGCCGGCCGCGCAGGTCCAGCGCGTCGTTGCCTATGCGGCATCGCGCGGGGCGCATCGTTTCGCAGCCCTTATTCCCGCAACGCCTTACGGAACGCTGGTGGACGATGTCTTCCGCCGCACGCTGGGCGAGCAAGGCCAAACGCTGATCGACGTGCAAACCTACGATCCGAAAGGCGCCGACCTAGCCGAAAAAGTCCAAGCCCTCGCCTTGCAGCAGAACATGATCGACGCTCTCTTTTTGCCGGCAAGCGGCAACGATCTTAAAAAGGTTGCCGATCAGCTTGCCGCCGCAGGCTTCAATTCGTCCCGCACGCGCTTGCTCGGCACAGGTTTATGGGACACGCCCGCCCTTGGCCGCCAAGTCCCGTTTCTCATCGGCGGCTGGTACGCAGCCCCCGATCCGGCCCAGCGACGCACTTTCATCGCGGGCTATCAGGCGGCCTACGGCGCGGAACCGCCTCGCCTTGCCACGCTTGCTTATGACGCGACAGCGCTTGCGGCCATTCTCGCCAAGCGCGGGCTTCGTTACGACGAGGCGGCGCTCACGAATCCAAACGGCTTTGCGGGCCTCGACGGCATTTTCCGCTTGCGCGCGTCGGGCGCTGTCGAACGCGCCATGGCGGTTCTTGAAATAACGGCGGCGGGCACAATAGCCGTAGATCCCTCGCCGACCAGCTTTATAAATGCTTATCAATAATACCAGTGGCCCTAAATTTTGACACATAATCGTTTTTGAAGAAAATTTAGGGCCTTCGGCGGCATAAGCCGCCGCCTCGGCAGTCGCCTCGGATACCAACGGACTCTAGGTGTCAGAATTTAAGGCCGTTGGTATAACCAACTGGTTTTGTTAATATTTCGCGCCCGTGTTCTGAAATTTATCCGGCATTAACGCTGTATGGGTTAGAATAGGTGTATTTCGTGCAGGAATATTGAAATGTCCGATTTATCGTCCGACGATCTCAGACAAATTCTCGGCGACAAACAAACTCTTTCTGTCGACGGAAACTTGGCAGGCCATGGGATTAGCTATGTCGCCGACGGCAACGCAAGCGTCAACGGCGAAGGAACGGCCTCGGTTTCCTACAAGCTCAATGAGGAAGACCTGAAACGAACGGAAAAGCGCCTCGGGCTGCCCTCCAAGCCCGCCTCGTCCGCAAGCGCGCGCCCCGAAGGGATTATCGCTTCGTCCAACAGCAAGCACAGCGATGTCGATGACCGCTACGCTTGTTCGTTTGATAAGTTTGCCCGCAAGTCGTCCGGTTTGCACCGCCCTTACCGCATGGAAATGGCGTCCACGGCCGCTCCCTTTCCCTCTGGCGATTCCTTCACGATGACAAAAGGCCCTCTTCAAGGGCACATCCGGCAACTGAAAAAGGTTCGTGAAAGCTTCAAAAAAATAGCCGAGCGAAAAGACCAAACACGCGCCGTGAATCTGAATTCCCAGAATCTCCCGCAGCCGGTGCTCAAAAAAATGGCCGATAAAGCCATTCAAACAGGCTCGCAAATGACTCCCGCGGGCCCGGTTCAAAAAATGGCGGGCATGTCGGGATTGGCGAAGGCGTATATGAGATGGGAAGGCGCGCTATTCGAGCCGGTCGTCGGCCTGTTCCGCCCGAAACCCAAAGCCTATTAAAGAAGCAAAAAATTTAGAACCGCGTTCAATCTCTGCAATCCCGCTTTCGTGGCACGCAGGCTTTTCCCGTCGCGTGCCATCAAGCCTTCTTTCTCCAGCTTTTCGATCCGCAGGGCAGGGATGAACGGTATTAAGGGAACAGCGAATTTTTCGCGCCAGGCGTCAAAGTCGATTCCTTGCGCCAGCCGCAGCCCCATCAACAACGCCTCGCGCATGGCCTCTTCCTGGCAAAGGACAAGGTCGCCCTGAACGCCGGTTCCTTTTTCTTTTACGCGGGAAAGCCACGCATCGGGCTTTGCGGTATTTTCAACGGCATGCCGCGCGCTCCCCGCTCGGTAGCGCCCATGCGCGCCGGGGCCGATGCCGATATAATCATCGTAATGCCAATAGGCCAGATTATGCCGGCTCTCCTGGCCCTTGCGCGCATGATTTGAAATTTCGTACGCCGGCAATCCCGCGGCGGCGGTTCTCTCTTGCGTCGCTTCGAACAAACCCGCCGCTTCATCATCGGTAGCCGCTAATGCTTCGCCGCGCCGCGCCTTCGCGCCAAACGCGGTCTTGGGCTCCACGGTCAGCTGATAAAGCGAAAGATGTCCCGCCGCTAAAGCTAAAGCCTCATCCAATTCTTGCCGCCACTGTTCCAAGGTATGCCCTCGGTAGGCATAAATAAGATCGAAGGAATACCGCGGGAAATAGCGTGCCGCCAAAGCCAAAGCTTTCCGCGCTTCTTTTGCGTCATGCGCCCGCCCAAGGAATTTCAGTACCTCGTCGCGCAGCGATTGCACCCCCAGCGAAAGCCGATTGACCCCCGCGTCCCTAAAAGCGGCGAATTTTCCGGCCTCCGCCGACGACGGATTGGCCTCAAGGGTGATTTCGACGTTTTCTTCAATCGCCCAAAGCCTCGAAATGTCCGTTAGAACGGACTCGACTGTGCGCGCCTCCATTAAGGACGGCGTGCCGCCGCCGAAGTAAATCGAGCGCACGCGCCGCTGCGGCAAAAGCGCGGCATAGCGCTCCATCTCGCGCCGGTAAGCCTGCCGCCATAATTCCTGATCGAGGGTTCCCGCTCTATACGAATTAAAGTCGCAGTACGGGCATTTCGAAACGCAAAAAGGCCAGTGGATATAGAGGGAAATCATTGCTGCGGATGAAGCAGCCGCTCCGCATACCGCGCAATCATGTCCGCCTCGAAATTCACGGCATCGTCGACGGCAAGGCCTCCCAGCGTCGTGACATCCTGCGTATGGGGAATCAGCGTCACGTTAAAAAACGCATGATCGATCTCGTTCACCGTCAGCGCCACGCCGTCAATCGTGGCCGATCCCTTGGGCGCCAGAAAGCGGGCCAGTTCCGCGGGAGCGCCGATTTGCAGGCGCAGGCAATTATTCTCGCGCGTCTTTGCCGTCACAAAGGCAATGCCGTCCACATGCCCCGTCACAAAATGCCCGCCAAGCTCGTCGCCGACGCGCAAAGCCGGCTCCAGATTAACGCGCGTGCCGGGCGTCCACTTCATGACGGTGGTTTTGCTCATGGTTTCGGGCGAAACCTGTACCTGGAAAGTATTATAGGTCTTGGAAATCACCGTCAGGCAAATGCCCGCGCAGGCGATTGACGCGCCGATGGGCGTGCGAAGAAGGGAAAGCTTTTCCGTCTTGATCTTAATCAGCCAATCGCCGTCCTTGGCGATATCGACGATGGTTCCCATGTCCTGAACAATGCCCGTAAACATCAACGTCCTTTTCTTGTCGTCTCTTCCGGCTTTGCAACGCACGCGGCGTGCAGGCGGGAATCAGAAGATGGTTTCTTTTTTCAGCGTATCCACAAATTCCTCGAAATCGCCCGGCGAGCGGAAGTCCTTGTACACCGAGGCGTAGCGCACATAAGCCACATGATCCAGCTTTCGTAAAGCCTCCATGATGGCTTCGCCGATCCGGGCGGCGCTAACCTCGCCTTCGCCCAAAGATTCCAGTTGCCGCACGACGCTGTTTGTCGCCTGCTCGATGCGTTCGTCGTCAACGGGGCGCTTGCGCAAGGCGATCTTCAGCGAACGCAAAAGCTTGTCGCGGTCGAAAAGTTCTTTTTCGCCGTTGCGTTTAAGCACCATCATCTCGCGCAACTGAACGCGCTCGAACGTGGTAAAGCGCGCATCGCATTTCACGCAAAAACGGCGACGCCGGATCGCCGCGTTGTCCTCTGTGGGGCGGCTGTCTTTGACTTGCGTATCGTCGGCTCCGCAAAAGGGGCAGCGCATGGTGAAATCCTGTGGATAAGTTCGACTCACTATAGACAAACATATCGTGGCGATCAATCCGCGAGATTCGCGCCTTTTGGCGACCCTTGATTGAAAGCCGAAAAGCGCGTTACAATCCCGCAATGCAGCAATAACTTTATGGAATATATAGGGGAAAGCATGACCAATTTTACCTATTCGGCGGCGGCCCTTGATCGCCTGCAAAAATCCGACAACGAGGTTTATAACGCCCTGATGCAGGAAGAGGTGCGCCAAAGCGACGGCATCGAACTGATTCCTTCCGAAAATTACTGCTTCCCCGAAGTCTACATGCTGCTCGGCTCAGTCTTTAACAATAAATATTCCGAAGGCTATCCTGGCCGCCGCTATTACGGCGGGCAAGAAAATACCGATAAAATCGAAACACTGGCGCGCGAACGCGCCAAAGCGGTTTTTCGCGCCGAGCACGCGAACGTCCAGCCGCTATCGGGCTGCCCGATGAACGAAGCGGTGTATTTCGCGCTGCTTCAGCCCGGCGATAAAATCATGGGCATGGCGCTGACGCATGGCGGCCATCTCTCGCATGGCCATCCCGTAACGAACATGGCCAAGATTTTCAAATTCGTCCGCTATCAGACCGAACCCGAAAACGGTGTCATCGATCTTGCAAAAGTGCGCCAGCTCGCGCTGGAGGAAAAGCCCAAGCTCATCATTTGCGGCCATTCCTCCTATCCGCGCGAATACGATTACGAAGGCTTCAGAAAGATTGCGGACGAAGCGGGATGCCTTCTCATGGCGGACGTCAGCCACTTGGGCGGCATCATCGCGGGCGGCGCGCTCAAGAATCCGCTTGATTACGGCTTCGATGTCGTGACGACGACGACGCACAAATCCCTGCGCGGCCCGCGGGGCGGCATGATCCTGTGTAAAAAACAATACGCGGCCGCGGTTGATAAAGCCGTGTTTCCGGGCATGCAAGGCGGCCCGCACATGCACCAGATCGCGGCTCTTGCCTCCACGCTTAAGCTTGTCCAGACCGACGCTTACAAAGCGTATGCCAGGCAAATCCTTGCCAATGCGCAAGCGTTCGCCGGAGCCCTTTTGAAGGGCGGCGCGCATCTTGTCACGGGGGGCACCGAAAACCACCTGATCGTCATTAACACGGCTACTGGCTTCGGGATCACGGGCGATATCGCCGAACGCGCGCTTGATCGCGTGGGCATTACGCTGAACAAGAACGTCATTCCCGACGATCCCAATCCGCCGATGAAGCCCAGCGGCATCCGCTTCGGCACGCCGGCCGCGACGTCGCGCGGCATGAAGGAGCATGAGATGGAACAACTGGCCAATGTCATGCTTCAGGTCTTGCGCGCTCCGGGTGACGAGGCGCTTTTGGACAAATTGCATGTCGAGGTCCGCCATCTCTGCCAACGCTTTCCCGTGCCCGGCATCGACGCGACCCCCCAAAAATGCTGCACGGCAGCGTAGATATGGATTCGGTTTCGTAAAATCGTCATGCCCGCGACCACCTACGCTAAAGCTTCGGTGGTCTAGTAACCAAGTCCGCCGTAGCCATGGCGTAGGCGGAAGGCGGGCATCCCATTGAGTTTTCTTCACCTTTATCATGGATGGGTTTTATGACTGACTCGCTCCCTTCCCCGCGCAAAGCCGATCCGAAACTGCTTGAAATTCTCGTGTGCCCGCTCACCAAAGCGCCGCTGCGCTACGATGCGGCGGCCCAAGAGCTCATCAGCGACAAAGCGGGCCTTGCGTACCCGATCCGCGAAGGCATCCCCATCATGCTCGTCGAAGAGGCGCGCAAAATAGGGTAATACCACCGCGCCGACCGCCATATTAAAAAAATATTTAGGCCTACAAAGTTATCTGCCCTTGGTGCGCTCCACGGAATTCACGGCCGAGATGGCCCGCAGGGCGGCGATGATCGTCGTCAGATGGTTGACGTCCTTGACTTCCACGTCGATCAGAATATCGAAAAAGTCCGGCGTGCGGTTCGTGATCTTCATGTTGAAAATATTGCCGCTGTTTTTGCCGATGGCGGTCGTCACGGCGGCAAAGCTGTTCGGCTGATTGGTCAAAACCAAACTCAAGCGACCCACCATAGGATCGGCGGCTCTTTCCTTCTCGCCGCTCCATCCCACGTCGATCCACCGCTCCGGCGCGCGCGTAAAGCTTTCCAGCGTTTCGCAATCGGTCGTATGAATGGTCACGCCCTTGCCGGTCGTCACGATCCCCACGATGGAATCGCCGGGCAACGGATGGCAACAGCGCGCGTAATGCACCGCCATGCCGGGGATCAAGCCCTTCAAGGTCAGAGGAACCGTTCCTTTGGCGATTTTTCTCGGCGCAGCCGGTTTTTCGCCCTTGTCGGGCGTTTTCAGCCGATGGGAAGGATAGGCGGCGTTAAAAACTTCGCGTGCGGGCTGCAACGACGCGCCCACGTTAGCCAAAAGATCGTCAATCGTCGCGCTCTGGAAGTTTTTGGCGACCGCCTCGAAAGCCTTTTCCGAGTACGCCACCGTCTCCTGCTTGCAAAGTTTCTCCAGAATCGATTTGCCCAGAAGAATGTATTCCGCCCGCTGTTGCAAGCGCACGAAACGCCGGATGCACGATTTCGCCTTGCCGCTAACGACAAAGCGTTCCCACGCGGGCGAGGGCGTGCTGCCTTTTTGCGTCACGACTTCGACCTGGTCGCCGTTATGCAACGCCGTTCTCAAAGGCACCATGCGTCCGTTGACTTTCGCGCCGACGCAGGCGTCGCCGACGCGGCTATGAATGGCATAGGCGAAATCAACGGGCGAAGAGCCGCGGGGCAAAGCGATCAAATCGCCTTTGGGCGTGAAACAAAAAACCTGCTCCTGAAACAATTCCAGCTTCGTGTTTTCCAGGAACTCTTCGGGCTTTTGCGCATGCTCCACAATATCCAAAAGCTCGCGCAGCCACCGGTATTGCAACCCGTCCGTGCGCGGGGCGGCGCCGCCTTCTTTGTAGGCCCAGTGCGCGGCAACGCCCAGCTCGGCCACTTCATGCATATCGTTTGTGCGTATCTGAATTTCGATGCGCTGTTGCTCCGGCCCCAAAATGCCGGTGTGCAGGCTTTGATACTGGTTCGGCTTCGGCGTCGAGATGTAATCCTTAAACCGCCCGGGAATGACATGGTAATGGCTGTGAATGATGCCCAGTGCCTGATAGCAATGGTCTACGGAATCGACACGGATGCGAAAGGCCATGATGTCGGAAAGCTGTTCGAAGCCCACATTTTTGCGCTTCATCTTGCGCCAGATGGAATAGGGCGTCTTTTCGCGGCCTTCCACGGTGGCGCCCTTGATCCCGCCCTCGGTCAAGACCGTCCGCAATTCCTTTAACACGCGCTGGGCAATGGTTCCGCCCTCGCGGCGCAGGAAGTTGAGGCGGGCGATAACGCTGCCTCGCGCGTCGGCGTTCAGTTCGCCGAACGCCAGGTCCTCCAGCTCGTCTTCCATCTTCTCGATGCCGATGCGCTGCGCCAGAGGCGCGTAAATCTCGATCGTCTCGCGCGCAATGCGGCGGCGCTTGTTGGCATCTTTCAGGTAATGCAGGGTTCGCATGTTATGCAGACGGTCGGCCAGCTTTATCAGAAGCACGCGGATGTCTTCCGACATGGCGACGACCAGCTTGCGGAAATTTTCGGCCTGCTTGGCTTGGTCGGTTTGCAGCTCGATGCGCGACAGCTTGGTGACTCCGTCCACAAGGCGCGCCACGTTCGGCCCGAACTGTTTTTGAATATCGTCCAAAGACGCCAGCGTATCCTCGACCGCGTCGTGCAGCAAAGCGGCTGCGATCGTCGTGCAGTCCATCTTCATGTTCGTCAGGATGCCCGCAACCTCAAGGGGATGCGAAAAATAAGGATCGCCGGAAGCGCGGACCTGTTTGCCGTGCGCCTGCATGGAAAAGACATAGGCGCGATTCAGCAAGTCTTCGTTTAAATTGGGATCGTAAGCGCGCACGCGCTCCACAAGGTCATATTGCCGCATCAGTTGCCCGCGCGCTTTTTTTTCGGGCGCGGCTGTGGCGTCTGGCTCTTTGACGGGAAGATCGGGGGTCTGCATTCGGCGTTCCTTCGAAGGAAACACATAGCAGCTTCCTCCTAAGAACTTGTTTACAAAAGGCAGTTATTTGCCCGACAAAGGCGCTTTAACCGAAGATTGAGCGACGCGCAGGTCGTGTGCGCGTCGCCTAAAACTCACGTAAAAGCGGCGCCTTTCGGCGAAAGAACGCCCTTTGTAAAAAAGTTCTAACTAGTCCTTAATTTCGTCGGCGCCGGCGTCCTCAAACGAGCCGCCGAGTTCCGCCTCATTGGCGCCTTCTTCCGCTAAATCGTCGCTTTCTTCGTCCAGCGCCTCGTCGGCATCGTCGCCCTCGGCCGCGCCGATGTCGTTGATCCAGGGTTGCTGTTCGCTCGCCAAAAGCTCGGCCACTTCTTCTTCGGGCTGATCCGGCTCGATGCGCTTTTGAAGGCTCTTGATCAGCGCGCCTTCAAGGCCCGAAAGATCGACTTTCGCCTCGGCAATCTCGCGCAAGGCGACAACGGGGTTTTTATCGCGATCGCGGCTCACCTTCAGTTCCGCGCCGGAGCTCAGGCTGCGGGCGCGATGCGCCGCGAGCATCACAAGCTCGAAACGGTTAGGAACGGCAAGAACACAATCTTCAACGGTAATACGGGCCATGAAAACCTCAATTTTAACGCGAACAAAATCAATGAAACCTTACGAAACCGAAAGGATCACAAAACATACGCCAGAGCGGGAACCTACAATTTTCTGCAATCCTTTGTAAAGCATCATGTTTATGATGAGATCATACAAATGAATGTCATGCTTGTTAACTCTATCAAATTAAGATATATTAAAGCCGATTGATTCCCGAACAAGCATGCCTTAAGGTCTCGGAAAAATATTCTAAGCCATTGCCTTTTTTGGGTAATGTTATAGAACCAGCCTTAGGGCGGGCGCATTTATGACAAGTTCAGCATAAGAGGAAAGAATGATTTTTTACAAAGAAGAGCGTTCGGCAATGTTTATCGATGGAGCCAATCTTTATGCCGCCGCTCGCGGACTTGGGTTTGATATCGATTACAAGAAGCTGCTGGAAGTGTTTGCGGGCCGCGGGCGTCTTGTGCGCGCTTTTTATTATACCGCGCTGATTGAAAACGAAGAATATTCGCCGATTCGCCCGCTTGTCGACTGGCTCGACTACAACGGCTATTCGATGGTGACCAAGCCGACCAAGGAATTCACGGACGCCTTTGGCCGCCGCAAAATCAAGGGCAATATGGATATCGAGCTCGCGATCGACGTCATGGAAATGTGCGATCATGTCGAGCATATCATCATCTTCTCGGGCGACGGCGATTTCCGCCGCTTGGTCGAAGCCGTGCAGCGCAAGGGCGTACGCGTCAGCGTTGTCAGCACGATGCGCTCGTCGCCGCCGATGGTTGCGGACGAACTCCGCCGCCAGGCCGACAATTTCATCGAATTGCAGGACATCATGCCGCACATCGCGCGTGCACGCACCGATGCGCCGCAGGGCCAACCCGCCATGCCGACGATGGCGCAACCCCAGCCGTCCATGAAGGACGTCGCCCAGAATTTGGCGGCGACGCAAGAAGAAATCCAAGAAGTCGCCTGAAAATAAGCATTCAGGATTCGGGATTCAGCATTCAGGGAAGCATGTCATTCCGGGGCGAAAGCAATGCGACGCACTGCTGAGAGCCCGGAATCCAGATGGCCGCGCCAAAATAAAAATCAGTTACGATTAAAGATACTTTGGACAACAAAAAAAGCCGATGCGTTTGCATCGGCTTTTTTAAAAGATAACGCGCCCTTCAGGCCATCTTCGCCGCCGATGCGCGTGCGGCTTCGGTTCCCGGCGGATCGCGCAAAACATACCCGCGGCCCCACACGGTTTCGATGTAATTTTCGCCGCCGGCTGCCGTCGCAAGCTTCTTGCGGAGCTTACAAACGAAGACGTCGATAATCTTCAGCTCCGGCTCATCCATGCCGCCATACAGATGGTTCAGGAACATTTCCTTCGTCAAGGTCGTGCCTTTGCGCAACGACAAGAGTTCCAGAATGCCGTATTCCTTGCCCGTCAGATGCAAGGGCGATCCATCCACTTCGACGGTGCGCGTGTCAAGATTGACAACCAGCTTGCCGGTGCGAATGACGCTGTCCGAATGGCCTTTGCTGCGGCGAATGATCGCGTGGATGCGCGCCACAAGTTCGCGGCGATCGAAAGGCTTGGTTAAATAATCGTCCGCGCCAAACCCAAGGCCCTTGATTTTGTTATCAAGCTCGGAAAGGCCCGAAAGGATCAGAATAGGCGTCGTCACGCGCGCGGCGCGCAGTCGGCGCAAGACTTCGTAGCCGTCAATATCGGGCAACATCAAATCCAGAATGATGATATCATAATCATAAATCTTACCGATCTCGAGGCCATCTTCGCCCAAATCGGTCGTATCAACGATGAAACCATCGGCCTGCAGCATCAATTCGATGCTTTTTGCAACGGAGGTATCGTCTTCGACAAGCAGAACGCGCATAATCGGTGCCCCATGTGTTTAAGGGTACTTCGTTAAGCATACTTTAGCACAAATTTTAACAAATGGTAGGATTTATTAACAAAAAGCACACCAGGCGGGATAACTGTATTAAATATAACAATTTCAGAAAGTTAAGCATGGATTTAAGCTCTGAAAAGAGCCGGATTTGGCGATGGGGCAAAGAAACATGGTTTATTTTTCGACCCGCTCATATGGAAAAAGTAATATTAAATTACAATCCTTTTAGCCCTCGCGCGTTTCGAAATCGATCCTGGGATCGGTCAGCACGTACGCCATATCGCCCAGAACATTCATTATCAGTCCCAATAGGGTAAAGAAATACAGTGTCCCGAACATGACAGGATAATCGCGGTTAATGGCGGACTCGAACCCCAAAAGGCCCATCCCGTCCAGCGAAAAAATCACCTCGATCAACAAAGACCCGGTAAACAAAACGGAAAGAAACGCGGTCGGAAACCCGGCAATGACGATCAGCATCGCGTTGCGAAAAACATGGCCGTAAAGAACGCGGTTTTCGGTCAATCCCTTCGCGCGCGCCGTTAAGACATATTGCTTGTTGATCTCGTCTAAAAAAGAATTTTTGGTCAGCATGGTCAGGCTTGCAAAGCCGCCGATCACAAGCGCCGTCACCGGCAGCGCGATATGCCAGAAGTAATCAAGAACGCGATGCGGCCAGTCCATATCGCCCCAGTTATCGGAGGTCAGGCCGCGCAAGGGAAACCAATCCAGATAACGCCCGCCCGCAAAGACGACAATCAGCAAGACGGCAAACAAAAAGCTCGGAATGGCATAGCCCGCAATGATGGCGGCGCTGCTCCACATATCGAAAGCGGTGCCGTCTTTCACGGCTTTGCGAATGCCAAGAGGAATGGAAATCAGGTAAACGATCAGCGTCGTCCAAAGCCCCAGCGAGACCGAGACTGGCATCTTGTTCAGCACCAGCTGAACGACGCTTTCATCCCGGAAATAGGATTTGCCGAAGTCGAATTGCAGGTAGCGCCCCATCATCGTCAAAAAGCGCTTGTGCAAAGGCTGGTCGAAGCCGAATTGCTTTTCCAGCTCCTTAATCAGTTCGGGGTCGATCCCCTGCGCGCCGGGATAACGCGCCGTCACGTCCGACGCCTCGTTGCCTTTCGTCGCTTGCGAAAGCGGCATCGAAACATCCCCCCCGGTCGATCCGCCGATGCGCGCGGTCGCGGCCACATCGGTGCCGTGCAACTTCGCGACAATCTGTTCGATCGGCCCGCCCGGCGCGGCCTGCACGATCAAAAAATTCAGCGCCATGATGCCCACCAAGGTCGGGATGATCAGCAAAAGGCGCCGGATGAAATAAGCAAGCATGAACAGCCAACAGAAAGGAATGCGGGAAAGCGACAGCTTGCTATCCTACGACATTCGCGCCGCTTGTCCACCCAAAGCCTTTTAGAATAGGGACTAAAAATTTTTCTCATATCCAGCGCGGCCAGGCGCTCGCGGGAGAGGTATAGGGAGCAGACTCAATTAGAAAGTACGTCATTCCGGAAAAATCCAAGCGTAGCGAGGCTTTTATCCGGAATCCGATTTGTTTTTCTTGGCTGTAATAAATGACGTCTACTTTTTCACATCAACGTCATACTGAAACAATGCGAATGCAAATGGCTGGGTCTGAAGTTGCGGTATTACGGAAGGGGATATTTACGCTTCGCGCGTTTCGATATCCACAAGATAGGCAACGGCTTTGTTGTATTCCGCCTGATGAATGTTCTTAATGTCGTTTGTTCCAAAATAGTTTTCAACAAGCGAACGAACGTCATCCTCGTCAAGCCCTTTGGTGTGCGCCACATAAGAAATAAGCGCGCGTACGGAAATCAAGTCGGAGCTGTCTAATTCGTCAGGGGGAAGGTCTCTTCTCATCGTGTTCATGTTCTTTGCCGCGCGCATGTGCCGTGTCAAAGGCTTGTTCATTTCATCCAGTATGCGGGCAAGGCGAATTTCTTCATCGAAATAAACAACATTGTTCCGGATTTGGGCCGACTTTTCCAGCGTCAACAGAAGGCCGTAGGCCATTTTATCCCCATAACGCTCGACCAGTTCCCTGTAGGTGATATTCCTTTGCATCGCGCGCCCCTAAGCTGCTTGGGCAAATTGGTCTTGAACTTGAAGAGCATAAGCAAGGCGGATTTCAGGATCATCGATGTGCTGCTGCGGAGGAAGCGATGCGGCCCTTTCAATTTCAGCCAAATACTCCCAGGCCAAAACATCGCCATATCGTGAAACTAATTGCTCAAAATTGAATGTCGGCATCGAAATCCCCTAACTCTTTGTAATATCAACAAAACCAAATATTCTTCATCGCCTATATTGATAGTGTACGTATTTTTGCCATGAAAGCAATACAATATGCACCTTCTGGCGGTGCATCCTGCACACTTCGGATACAACCTATTGAAAAGCCTGAATAACATAATTGATCATTTTGTACCTTTTAACGGTGCATAAAGTATTGTATGGTACAACGGCATTTCAGTAAGGAATCTTTTACCATGAGACTCACTGGCCCACAAATCGCCGCAGCTATAGCTCTCTCGGGCCTAACCCAAGAAAGCTTAGCAACAGAAGCCGGGATCGGGCGCAATACGCTGAACAAGATTATTAATCAGACGGCGGTGTACCGCGATGAAACAATGCGGAAGATCCGCAATATTTTGGAAACACGCGGAATCGAATTTACCGATAGTCAGGGCGTCCGCCTCAGGCCGGCGACTGTCGATATTCTTACTGGCCGCGAAGGCTTGCAGCAGTTCTTTAACGGTGTTCATGAATATGCCAGCAAAAATGGCGGCACGATTATGATGTTCGGAATCGATGAGACTACCTTCATAGCGACTATTGGTAACGAATTTTCGCAGTATTATCTCAAACGCATGACCGATGTTTTTCATGCGCGCGGCGATCTCGAAGTTCTTGCCATTATCTGCGAAGGCGATACGAATTTCTGCGCATCCGCCTATAACGAGTACCGCTGGATATCGAAGGATGTATTCCAGGCTGTTCCGTTCTACATTTATGGCGACACTCTCGCGATCATGGATTTCGACACCACGCCCGGACCCACAATTATGTTGTTCAGGTCTCGCGCAGTAACGAATGCCTATCGCAAGCAATTCCAGACCTTTTGGAAAATGGCTTATGCCCCGTCATCAAAAAAAGGGGGCAAAGCATGAGCTATGCTCTCGACCCAGCCCCCCCATTGAGCACTAAGTGCAAAGCCGTTGCTTCCAAGGTTCTCTATGTCAGTGAATACTCGCCTTGGGGAAAGCTCGGTTATGAAACGGTCGCGACCGCTTTTTCTTCTGTTCTACCTATATACTGGTCCCCAGGCATGCCCAAACCGGATCTCAGTGATTGGCATGGCGATTGGATCATCTCATTCAAATCCGATCTCATTCTTTCGCGCGCCCTGCTGAGACGTGCGAAAAATGGTGCCATCAATTTTCATCCCAGTCCGACTAAATATCGGGGCGTCGGCGGTTATTGGTGGGCCCTTCATAACGGCGACGACGTTTTCGGGGTGACGTGTCACCACATGAATGAACGCATCGACGACGGCCCAATCATTACCACTAAAACTTTTCCCATCTGGCCTGAAGAAACTGTAGAAAGCCTTAGGCATAGGGCCGCCATTCATTCTCTTGGCCTTTTGAACGAAATGCTAAACACGATTCTAAGCGGAAACCCTCTCCCATGCTGTGGAGCAAAGTGGGAAAATCATCTTTATACTTATGAAGAGCTTGCGCTGGCCAAAAGTATGCGTCCTACTGAATCTGGTTGGAGTTTAGCTTCAGCCTTGGGAGCTTTAGAAGCGGTAACAAAGAGTGATATTCCAGCATCGATAGAACAAGGCGAGAAGCGTGTCCGGTCACTGTGCAGGTAGTTCATTGTTTAATGCCATTTTTGACCGCGAAACGTGAATCGCTGTCTTTATAAATGGCTAGAGCGGGATATTTCATAATCCATGATTCAATGTCAAAAAATCCCCCCCTAATACTCCTCCACCTCCAGCCCGACGCCGATCTGGCGCAAGGCCGATTTCGTCCCCTCGGACAGCGCCCAGTGGCCCGGCAACTCGACTTCCGCTTCTTCGCCGTCGTCCAGCGAGAGCGCCAGAACAACTTGCGCGCGGCCCTTAGGCGCTGCGGCTAAAAGTTTCTGAATCTCCGCCACAGGCGAAGGCTCGTAAAGCCTTATCCGAATGCCCCGCGCGGCCTTGGCGGCGGCTTCCGCCAAGGGTTCGATGCTGCGCGCGATAAAGCGCAAATCGGAGGCGACCCCGTCATTGGTCCGATTTTGCGCATTGGCTTGCGCCTCGACGTCCAGCAAAACCGCTTGCCCGGCTTCAAGAAGATCGCGCCTTGCCGCCAGCAATTCCGAAAATACGGTCACCTCGAAGGCGCCGCTGCCGTCCGACATCGAAACAAAAGCGAACTTGTTGCCCTGTTTTGACGTGCGCTCCTGCTTCGAAACGACGACCCCGGCGATCTTGAAACGCGCCGTTGCCGCGCCGCGCATTTTCGCGCCGATCTTATGAACGGCTTCCACGCCCATTTTTTCAAGGACGCCGCGATAATTGTCCAAAGGATGCGCGGACAGGTAAAAGCCCAGCGCCGAAAACTCGTGCTGCAAGCGCGTTAAATCATCCCAGCTCTTGACCTTCGGCAACGCGGGCCGCGCCTCCGCCGTCTCGGCGGCAAACATGCTGCCCTGGCCGCTGATCCTCTCGGCCTGCTTTTCCTGCCCGTAGCGAAGCATGACATCGATGGCGGCCACGACCTGCGCGCGATGCTTGTTCAAGCTGTCAAAAGCCCCGGCGGACGCAAGATTCTCCAGCTGCTTGCGATTGATGATATGCGGATCGACCCGTTCGGCGAAATCGAACAGGTTTTCAAAGGCGCCTTTCCTGCGCGCCTCGACAAGGCTGTGCATGGCGGCCTGGCCCACGCCCTTGATGGCGGCCAGGGCATAGCGGATCGCCGCGCCGCCCTTCGTCGCTTCGACGGCAAAGGTTGGGAAGGATCGGTTCACGTCCGGCGGCAGCAGAACGATCCGGTTCCGAGTCAATTCCTGCCGGAAAAGATTCAGCTTATCCGTGTCGCCCAGCTCGAAATTCATCGCGGCTGCGAAAAATTCAACCGGATAATTCGCCTTCAAATACGCGGTCTGATAGGCGACCAGCGCGTACGCCGCCGCATGGCTTTTGTTGAACCCATAGCCCGCGAACTTGTCGATCTGATCGAAAATCGCGCCCGCCTGTTCGGTCGACACGCGATGCTTTTCGCCCGCGCCCTTGATGAAATTGGCCCGTTGCGCGGCCATCTCCGACGCTTTTTTCTTGCCCATCGCGCGGCGCAACAAATCGGCGGCGCCCAGGCTGTAGCCGGCCAGAATTTGCGCGGCCTGCATAACCTGTTCCTGATAAATCAAAATGCCGAAGGTATCTTCTAAAATGGGCTTCAGCGCCTCGTGCAGATAATGAACGTCCTCCTCGCCGGCCTTGCATTTGATGTAGGTGGGGATGTTGTCCATCGGCCCGGGGCGGTAAAGCGCGACAAGGGCGATGATGTCCTCAAAACGGTTCGGCTTCATTTTGCGCAAGACGTCGCGCATGCCCGAACTTTCAAGCTGGAACACGCCCGTCGTATCGCCCTTGGCCAGCATCTGATAGGTCTTGGCGTCGTCAAGCGGCAAATGGCTCAAGTCGAGGGGGACATCCCGCGCCCTTAAAAGCTCCACGGCCATCTGAAGAACGTCCAATGTCTTCAAGCCAAGGAAGTCGAACTTCACAAGCCCCGCGGCCTCCACGGTTTTCATGTTGAACTGCGTCGCGGGCAGGGGGGAATCCGGGTCGCGGTACAGCGGCACCAATTCGACCAAGGGCCGGTCGCCGATCACGACGCCCGCCGCATGCGTCGACGCGTTGCGGAACAAGCCTTCCAGCTTCTGCGCAATATCCATCAGTTGCGCGACGGTCGGATCCTCATCGCGCATTTGCCGCAACAAAGGCTCGCTCGCCAGCGCCTGCGCCAACGTCACGGGATTCGCGGGATTGTTGGGCACCAGCTTGCATATTTTATCGACGTAGCCGTAAGGCATGCCCAGCACGCGCCCCACGTCGCGCAAGGCCGCGCGCGCCTGCAATTTGCCGAAGGTGATGATTTGCGCGACCCGCTCGGCGCCGTATCTCTGCTGCACATAGCGAATGGTTTCGTCGCGCCGCTCCTGGCAGAAATCGATATCGAAGTCGGGCATCGAGACGCGTTCGGGGTTCAGGAAACGCTCGAACAGCAAGCCGAAGCGCAAGGGGTCCAGATCGGTGATCAGCACGGTCCACGCCACAAGCGATCCCGCGCCCGACCCGCGGCCCGGCCCCACGGCCACGCCGTTTTGCTTGGACCATTTAATGAAATCGGAAACGATCAAAAAGTAACCGGCAAAGCCCATGTTGATGATGGTGTCCAGCTCGAACTCCAGCCGTTCCTTGTAGGGCTTCGGATCCTGGATGTTTGCGGCTTTCAGGCGATGCTTCAGCCCTTCCCGCGCCTGAACGCGAAGCTCCTGAGCCTCGTCGCGCCCCTTGGTGGTCGAAAAAGCGGGAAGAATGGGCTTGCGGCTGGGCGGCATGTAGGCGCAGCGCCGTGCGATCACAAGCGTGTTGTCGCAAGCCTCCGGCAAATCGGCGAACAGCGTGCGCATTTCCGCCGCGGATTTAAAATAATGCTCGCGCGTCAAATGGCGGCGCTCGGTTTCCGAAACCACCCTCTTGTCGGCGATGCACAGCAAAGCGTCGTGCGCATCGTACATGCCCGGCTCGCCGAAATACACGTCGTTGGTCGCAACCAGGGGCAGATCGTATTGATACGCCAGATCGATCGTCTTCTGCTCGATCCGCAATTCGTTCGAGCCCAGCGAGCCGCCCCAGTGTCGGTTGATTTCGATATAAAACCGGCCGGGAAAAAGAGACGCATATTTTTTCACAGCGGCGTCGGCGGCGTCGAACTGCGATGCGGCCAGCAAGCGCCCGATCTCGCCCTCGATCCCGCACGACAAAGCGATCAACCCGTCCGCATGCCGCGCTAATTCTTCCGCCGTCACGTAAGGATCGGCGCGGTTTTGCTCGACGTACGACAGCGTAACCAGCGCCGACAGGTTGCGATAGCCGGTCTCGCTTTGCACAAGAAGAACAAGCTGGTCGTAATCCTGGCGCCCCATGGTCTTCAGCGAGGCCTGCTCGGGCCGCAGCACGGCGATCTGGCAGCCGATAATGGGCTGAATGCCGGCGGCGGCCGCGGCTTGCCCGAATTCCAAAGCGCCGAACAGGTTGCCCTTGTCCGTCAGGGCGACGGCGGGCATATCGTGCTCAAGGCAAAGCTTGATCAAATCCTTGCGCGGAACAAGGCCTTCCTTGCCTTTTTCCTCCACGACCTTGATCGCGCCCTCGGCCAGCGAATAGGCCGAATGCACGCGCAAATGGATGAAAGAAGGATCGGCCATCAAAAACCTATTTTAAAATAACCAATGAAAGCGGATGTTATAGCTTTCACTCCTTGCCTCGCTCCCAGCAATCGCTCGCGACCCGTTTGACCCCGCGTGTCGGACGCAAATTATACGACCTGCTGGATGGCCGAAAGAAGCCATTGGCCGCCCTCGCGCGCGCGCACGAAAGTCCAAACTTCCTCCGGCTCGGCGGGCGTCTGCGCATCGCCTTCGGCGACATAATCAGGATCGAAAGGCTGCTTGCCGCGCCGCGCCATGAAATCAACGGCGCGCCACTTCATGTGCATCGTCGCGTAATCGAGGCTTCCCTCCGCCCACGATTCAACAACATCGCTGGCCAGAACGACGACATCGGTAACGCGGTTGATAAGCCCGCGGCTTTGGTTTGCCGCCAGCTCTTCCTTGAAATAGCCCATCATTTCAGGCGTCACATATTGCTGAAGGCGCGCCAAATCCTCCTCGCCCCAGCTCAACTGAATTTCGATCAACGTGTTTTTGAAGGCGCGCTTGTCCTCCGGCGTTAGGGCAATTTGCGCCGCTGCTTCCGATGGCATCGGAAGCGAAGGCATGGCGCCTGCCGCCGAACCGTTGCCCCGCATGCCCATGCCGGCAAGGCCGCCGCGCCCCCGGATCCAGCGAAAGGCCATCACGGCCAAAGCGCCAAGAAAAAGAATTTGCAAAAGGCCGCCAAGACCCACGCCGGCGGTCGACGTGCCCGCCCCGAAAGCGCCATGGCCGAACAGCATGCCGAAAAGCCCCGCGCCCAAAAACCCGCCGGCAAGGCTGCTCAAAAACGGATGCCGCCCGAAGAAACTTCCCCCCGGCTGTGTGAAAGGGGTTTGCGGCGCAACCGAAGGAGAGGGTTGCGGATTCGCCTGCGTGCCGGTGCGCGGCGTTGTGCTGCGCTGGATGGGCCTTGCCATAGGGGGCGATTGATAGGTGCGCATGCCGCGGCTTCCATAACTGCTACGCCCGCCGCCCGCGCGCGCCAGCGCAACATCCGGCGCCGCCAGCGCCAGAACCAGTCCCAAAGTAAGGATTTTCATTCCGATTTTCATACGCCATTGATACGCTATTCCGTGTCGAATATCTATGATTTCCAACAAATGTTCGTCATGCCTGCGGCGGCGGGCATTCCATTTGTTTTCCGGCGGATAAATCAAAAGTATCTTGTCTTTTCCCCGGCTCCCACAACCGCCGCCAATCAAAGAAGGGCGGCAAGTCGCCAACAGATTGCATATGCCCCGCCAGCGAAGGAAGGGGGCAAAAGCACGGAATATGCCTGAAAAGCCGGTTGGTTGTTTTTTTCTCCGACCCCTTGTGCCGGTTTTTTTTATCGCCCACGAACCGCGTGTTTTCGAAATATTTCCAGTAGTCGCGCACCACATGCGCATGCATGAAAAGCTGATGCGTGGCGTCGCACGCCGTCCGCCAATGCCGCCAGGGGCTTAGAATCAGGTACGACGGATAGCAGAAGCGCGAATAAATCGCCTCATGCTCCTGCGGATGAATCACAAGATGCCGCCGCGTCGCGCGATAGATTTGGCGGTAAAAAGCCGTCATTTCATAAATGGCCCGAGGCTCATGCAAATAATCGTCCTCGCAGAAATAATAAAGCGCGTCACCGCCGCGCGCATCGGCGAAGGACAAGTAAAGGGATGCTCCTTGCCCCGTGCCTTCCGTGGTTTTGACCTGCCACGCGCAGGCCAGCCCCCCGGCTAAATCCGTCAGCCTTTTCAGAAGAGCGGGATCCGAATGATCGTCGAGAATCAAAAACTCTATGCGCGGCGCATCCTTTTCCTTCAAAGCCGCATTCACGCTGGCGATCGTCGACGCCAAGCAATGCGTGACCGTTTCGACCAGCGTTTGATCGCCGACGCGAACGCCGCTTTTCGCCACGCGTTTTTGCGTAAGGGCTGTGCGATACACAATCTTTAAATCATCAAGATTCGCCTGCGCGGACCGCTCCGTCCCGCCGTCATAATCAAAATGACGCCGCGCAACATCCAGCTCCGGCACGGCGGGAATGCCTTTGTAGGGGCAAAGATTATACGAATCGCGCAGGCGAATATCATACCCAAAGGGTCGCAACGCATGTCGAAGCAGTTTTAAAAGATCATTCATATGAGCATTGCAGATCGATTGGAAATACCGTCATGCCCGCGGAGGCGGGCATCCCATTTGCTAAAGATAATGGCGGCGGGGCCTATCAGCGTGAGATTTTTCTTATTAGAACGGGATGCTGTCGTCCAGATCCGACGTGCCGCCGCCTGTGCCGCCGGAGGACGAGCCAAAAGCCTGCTCCTCAGACGGTGGCGGAGGAAGATTGCCGCCGCCGCGGTTAGCGCTGTCCAGAAGCGTCAGTTCGCCGCGATACGGGCGCAGCACAACTTCGGTCGTGTATTTTTCCTGCCCGTCCTTGTCGGTCCACTTGCGGGTTTCCAACTGCCCTTCGATGTACAGCTTCGACCCCTTTTTCACATAGCGTTCGACAATCTCGACCAGCTTGTCGTTAAGTATCGAAATACGGTGCCATTCGGTTCTTTCTTTGCGCTCGCCCGTGGCTTTGTCTTTCCAATTCTCCGATGTGGCCAGCGAAAACGAGGCAACGCGCCCGCCGTTCTGGAACGAACGGATTTCAGGGTCGCGACCGATATTGCCCACAAGAATTACTTTATTAACGCTGCCAGCCATGAGGATCTCCCAAAGGTAAAGAAGGTGAAGGGCGACATTAGACCGCGATCCGTTCAGATGGAAGCACCTTTGCTTCCATCTGGACGGTGAATCGGTCTTACAGATTAGGTAGAGCCTTTTCCGACCCGCAGAACTGATTCCATAAAGTCGGAAAAGGCTCTAATCCGTGTGCGCCATAAAAGAAAGCACTGGACACCGGAACCGGAAAAACAATAGAACAAAGACAAGAACAAAACAAGTACAAACTTGCCCCTTCCCCCTTGATGGGGGAAGGGCAGGGGATGGGGGTGATGTCGAATACGCGAGGCGCAGAGCGAGCGTATGTCAAACGGCGTCGATACGTTCCTTGATCGCTGGTATAAAAGGATACTTCTGGCAAATTGCAACCGTCACCCCATATAAAGGATCATGCATAAAGAAATTCACGTGCGCGGGGCGCGCGAACACAACCTTAAAAACATCGATATCACCATCCCGCGGGACAAGCTTGTGGTCATCACGGGCCTTTCGGGATCGGGGAAATCGTCGCTCGCCTTCGATACCATTTACGCCGAAGGGCAGCGCCGCTATGTCGAAAGCCTGTCGGCCTACGCGCGCCAGTTTCTTGAGATGATGCAAAAGCCCGACGTCGATTCCATCGAAGGCTTGTCGCCGGCCATTTCGATCGAGCAAAAAACCACCTCGCACAACCCCCGTTCCACCGTCGGCACGGTCACCGAAATTTACGATTATTTGCGCCTGCTTTTCGCGCGCATCGGCATCCCTTATTCCCCGGCCACAGGCCTGCCCATCGAAAGCCAAACGGTCACGCAAATGGCGGATCGCATTCGCGGGATGAAAGAGGGAACGAAACTCATGCTGCTCGCCCCGCTTGTCCGCGCGCGCAAGGGCGAATACAGAAAAGAGATACTCGGCCTGCGCAAGCAAGGCTTCCAGCGCGTGAAAATCGACGGCAAAGTCTGCGACATCGATGACGTCCCCGCGCTCGATAAAAAAAAGAAGCACGACATCGCCGTCGTCGTGGATCGCATCGTCGTCAAGCCCGATCTCGACAACCGCCTGCCCGATTCGATTGAAACAGCCCTTAAATTGTCCAGCGGCCTTTTGATCATTGAGATCGTTGGCGACAGCAAAGCCCCCGTCACCCCCGGATCCGCGGGGGGCCCATTTGTTTATGCCTCAGCCAAAGAAGGCGTGAAAGAAATCATCCTTTCCTCGAAGTTCGCCTGTCCCGTCAGCGGTTTTACGATCGAGGAAATTGAACCGCGCCTCTTCTCGTTCAACAATCCGCATGGGGCCTGCCCCGCCTGCGACGGCTTGGGCGAAAAACTCACCTTCGATCCCGATCTTGTCGTGCCGGATAAAACCGCCTGCCTCGCCGACGAGGCTATCGCGCCGTGGAAAACGTATTACATGCAAATCCTCGAAGCGATGTGCCGCGCCTACAAGGAAAGCATGGTCAAGCCGTGGAAAGACCTTTCCGAGGAATTCCGGCAGGCGCTGCTTTACGGCACCGGCGAAAAAGCGATCAAATTCACGTACCGCGAGGCCAACCACACCTACCACCACAACAAGCCGTTCGAAGGCGTGATCCCGAACATCGAACGCCGGTGGCGCAACACCGATAGCGACTGGATGCGCGACGAGCTCAGCAAATACCAGATCCGCAAGCCTTGCGACATTTGCGAAGGCCGCCGCTTGAAACCCGAAGCGTTGTGCATAAAGATCGCGGGCAAGAACATCAGCGAAATCGCGGCATTCTCGATTAAGGAGGCCTCGGAATGGTTCCAAAAACTGCCGAAATCCCTTACGCAGAAACAGCGCGACATCGCGGCGCGCATTTTGAAAGAGATCAACGAACGCCTTGGCTTTTTGAATAACGTAGGCCTCGAATACCTTACCCTGTCGCGCGCCTCGGGCACGCTTTCGGGCGGCGAAAGCCAGCGCATTCGCCTGGCCTCGCAGATCGGCTCGGGGCTTACGGGGGTTCTTTATGTGCTCGACGAGCCGAGCATCGGCCTTCATCAGCGCGATAACGGCCGCTTGCTCGAAGCCTTGAAAAAGCTCCGCGATCA
Organism: uncultured Rhodospirillaceae bacterium; assembly: GCA_964453225.1. Lineage (GTDB taxonomy): Bacteria > Pseudomonadota > Alphaproteobacteria > UBA9219 > UBA9219 > CAIXLI01. The sequence goes on along the minus strand of CAYVNS010000003.1, from coordinate 21,857 downwards.
GGGAAACACGGTCCTTGTCGTGGAACACGATGAAGACGCCATTCGCCACGCCGATTACCTGATCGACATCGGCCCGGGCGCGGGCGTGCACGGGGGGCATGTGATCGCCGCCGGAACGCCGAAGGAAGTCGAAAAGGTAACGGACAGCATCACGGTTCAGTATCTGAAGGGCCTAAAAGTCATTCCCATCCCGGCCAGGCGCCGGCAGGCGCGCAACGATCTGTGGCTGGAAGTTGCGGGCGCGGAAGGCAACAATCTCAAGAACATTACGGCCCGCTTTCCCTTGGGCACTTTTACGTGCGTCACGGGCGTGTCGGGCGGCGCCAAATCCACCCTTGTCATCGACACGCTTTACAAAGCCCTGGCGCGCAAAATCAACCGCGCGCGCGATTTATCCTTGAAGCACAAAGCCATTCTCGGCGCCGAATTCATCGATAAGATCGTCGATATCGACCAATCGCCCATCGGGCGCACGCCGCGCTCAAATCCCGCCACCTACACCGGCGCCTTTACGCCGATACGCGAATGGTTCGCGGGCCTGCCGGAAGCGAAGGCGCGCGGCTACGGGGCAGGGCGCTTCTCCTTCAACGTCAAGGGCGGGCGCTGCGAAGCTTGCGAGGGCGAAGGCACGATCAAAATCGAAATGCACTTTTTGCCCGATGTTTTTGTGGCGTGCGACGAATGCCACGGCAAGCGCTATAACCGCGAAACCCTCGACGTGCTCTATCGCGGCAAAAGCATCGCGGACGTCCTCGACATGACGGTCGAGGAAGGCGCGGAATTCTTCAAGGCCGTTCCGTCTATCCGCGACAAGCTGGAAACGCTCAAGCGCGTGGGCCTCGGCTACATCAAGATCGGGCAGCCCGCGACGACTCTGTCCGGCGGCGAGGCCCAGCGCGTCAAGCTCTCCAAGGAACTCGCGCGCCGCGCGACGGGCAAAACACTCTACATCCTCGACGAGCCGACGACGGGCCTGCATTTCGAGGACGTGCGCAAGCTCCTCGAAGTCCTTCATGCGCTTGTCGATCAGGGCAACACCGTGCTTGTGATCGAGCACAATCTCGAGGTTATCAAGACGGCCGATTACATCGTCGATCTCGGCCCCGAAGGCGGCGAGGCCGGCGGTCAAATCGTTGCGGCAGGCACACCCGAAGAAATTGCCCGCGTCAAAAGCAGCTATACCGCGCGGTACCTTGCGCCGTATCTAAAAAAGAGAAAGAACGTCGCCTAGAACAAACGGATTCTCGACGTCGCATCGACGCCGCCAGCAACATATTGTAAACCGGAAACACCGTCATCCCCGCGACGGCGGGGATCCCATTTTCTTTTTTTTCTTCATGATGAGCATGCGGAAATTATCCGGTTCGACTATAGAATATAAAGGAAAGCAAGCTTAAGAGATCTCGAACTTTTCGCGGATGGTTCGGGCGTTATAGTCGGGCACGCTTGGCGCTGCGGCATGGTCGCCCTTCTTCTTATGAAAGGACATCAGGTTCGAAACCGTCTCGACAACGTCAATGTCCATCATATTTGCGTCTTGAACGCATCGGGCAAGGCACCGGCCTTGAAGGGCGCTGTTTGGCTGCGCATGATAGAATCCGTAACAACTCATCAGAAACCCATCCAAGGAGGATATTTTGTTCAATGAACTTGTGTAGCTCTTGGCAATTTGTTCATCATGAAGGCTGCCGGGCGGAACAAGGCGCCCTTTGTCGATCAAATCAAGCTCATCGCACGGCGGTTTAAAAAGCGTGTCGGCCAGGTGTACGGATCGGCAGTCGTGCGCAAAGGGTTTTTCGGACGAAACGCGGATCATGGCCCCCAACAGATATATCCCGTATTGATGATACTCCTCATGCTTTATAAGAAGGGAGGCAACGGTGAACGTGCGTTCGACAAGCGCCATGTTCGAGAGAGTCCTCCCGCAGCTGTATCTCGTTTGTAAAAGCACAATGATATGGCTTGCCGCAGTAACAAGAGAGAAAAGATCACGGCTGAATATGGCGTCGTCTAAGAGACGGAGGGTTCTTTCCTCAAATTTTTGTAACGCGCTTTCAGTGTCGGGCTTGGTTTTAGAAGACATTTGCTCCTCCTGCCGGACGACAATATTTATTGTCACTATTTCCTGTTTTGCCGACAAGCAAAAAGAAGAAAGAAAACACATAAGGGTATTCTTCCCGTAAGGAGCCCATTTTAAACCCGGGTTCCTGTGCTTAAGGACTGTCTATGGACATTGGAAGGCAAAATTAATAAACTTTGCCGGTGAACGAAAAGCAGCAATCTCAATCCCTTGCCGATCAGGCGCTGGAGCGCCTTCGGAAACTGGCCAAAGGCAACGGCCTTGATCCCAAAACCATCGCTGTTTTTGATGTGCAAGAACAAAGCGTTACGCTGAAGGGAAGGATTTTCGTATCCCCCCTTTGCGACACGGAAAGCCTTTCCTACCCGGGTGATCCGCGGGGCCGGGAACGCCGCAAGGTGAGCTCTTTTGCCGAGCTTCAAAAAGCCGTCGAAAGGCATAGGGAAGAATTCATGCAAAGGGCTGACTGGGCCGACTCCGTCGTGGAGCAGATCAAAACCCACGAAACGAAGGGCTGGGGCCTTCAGAACGCCAAGGTGACGCTTCCCGAACGGTCCCTTATTTTTGCCGCCACGGAACTATGCCCCGCCTGCAGCGGGCGCGGAACCCAAATATGCCAAAGGTGCTTGGGGCGCGGCATGTTTCATTGCGTTCATTGCGAGGGCCGGGGACGCGAACTATGCTATCACTGCATGGGTAAAGGCGAAGATCCGCAAACCGTGGGGCAACGCTGCCATATGTGCCAAGGCACGCTTTACGTGCCTTGCCGTTTCTGCCAGATGCGCGGCCACGTTCCCTGTCCCTCATGCGGCGGTAAGGGCATCCCGTGTACCAGTTGCGGCGGCACGGGAAAATTTACGCAGGAAGTCAAAGTGACGTGCGGCGTTCAAACGCGCTTTGCCATGGACGTCAATAACCTGCCCAGCGGCCTCAGGAAGGGGCTGGACCGCATCGGCCTGGAGCGCCTCGGCACAGGCCATGCGGATATCGAAACCGCCCCTCCCCACGAAGAGGAAAAAACGCCAGACGAACCGCTCGCGAACAAGCCTGTCCTGAACTATACGGCAATGGTGCCTTATGCCGAAATGAAGATGAACATCGGGGGCAAGAAAGCCGTGGTCTCCGCGGTGGGAAAACGCTGCGTGATTACAGGCGTGCCGCCCTTCCTCGACGGGACGCTCAAGCCGTGGATCGACCGGTTGCGGCGCGCGGCGCGCGGCAAGGGCTCTTTTCAGGAGGCGCTGCAAGCGCGCGCCCTTAACGAGATCCTGTCGCTTGTCGTGGCGGGAAAAGGAACGGAACGCGAGGTGCGCCGCCTCTATCCGTTTGGCCTGTCCTCGGGCGTGGTGGCGGACATTCTATCGACCATGAAGCTTGCCATTCAACGCTCCACGCTCGTCGTGCGCGCGCTCGCCTCGGTATTCAGCGTAGCGCTCAGCGCCGCGTTCTTCTTCTTCCTGTTCCACAACGGCTGGGAGGCGCGCTTCACCAAAGGACTCAGCGCCTTTGCGAACGTCTTGGTCGATATCGGGTTCCTTGCCGCCGCGCTTCTGGTCAGCTGGGGGATATTGAACTTTTCGGCGCGCTTCGCCTTGCAGCGCCGCTTTCCGCAGAGCGCGTTCGCGCTTCGTCAAAAAACCGGCAACATGGGCATTGCCATGTTCGCCGCTATTGTCGCCGCCTTCGCCGCCGCTATCTGGCTCGCGCCGGTCAAGCCTTTCTGGTATATGTGGCTTCTCGTAAAACCCTAAACATTCGGCTTGCCCCGAAAAGCAGTTTATCCATGCCCATCTCCAGCCCTGAATCCGAATGGTTTGGTTTTCGTCGCGTTAAGGCCGATGAAAAAACCGGCCTCGTTGGCCGCGTCTTTTCCTCGGTTGCGGAAAACTACGATCTTATGAACGATTTGATGTCCGGCGGCTTGCACCGCCTGTGGAAAGACGCCCTCGTTCGCCGCATGAAGGTGACGCCCGGCATGACGCTGCTCGACGTTGCCGGAGGCACCGGCGATATAGCTTTGCGCCTTTATAAAAAGGCCCTCGCGCATAACCCTCGCGCAACTATTATTGTTCTCGACATCAACCCCGCCATGCTGGCCCAGGGCAAGGCCAAGGCAACGAACGAAGGAATCCTGAACGGCATTCAATGGACGACGGGAAACGCGGAAAGCCTTCCCTTGCCGGATCGCAGCGTCGATATGTATTCCATCGCTTTTGGCCTTCGCAACGTCACGCATATCGATAAAGCCTTGCGCGAGGCCGCGCGTGTCCTCAAGCCAGGGGGGCGCTTTTTCTGCCTTGAATTCAGTCCGGGCGTTTCAAAACCCTTGCGGCCTCTTTATGAAGCCTACTGCATGAAGGCGCTTCCCTTTTTGGGCGCGCACGTCGCGAAAGACCGCGACGCTTACCGGTATCTGGCCGAAAGCATTCTTAAGTTTCCACCGCAAGAGAAGTTGGCAAAGCGCATGGAACGCGCGGGCCTTGCCCTGCCGAAATGGGAAAACCTTTCGGGCGGCATCGCCGTCATCCACGACGCCTGGCGGCTATAATTTTAGAGCCAATGCTTCCGCCGTCATCCCGCGCAAGCGAAGGGCTTTAGCTCAGGTTGATCGGCTTTGGCCGAATCCACCCGCCGAATTTGGATTTTTGGCCGGTAATGTTACGTCCGGCGCTCGAATATAAAGCGGGCGCGGCTGGAACGCAGGGTCTTGCGGATCGGCCGTCGCGGCCAGTTCCGCGCACACCGCCAGAACCCGCTCATCTTCTGGTTTTTCCGCATCGCCGACAAGCTCGGTCTGGGGATGCAGACCCCGAAAGCGCTCAATCTGCGCCCGCGTCATCATAACCGCCTCGCCCGATTGTCCTTCCGCAGGGAAGAATTTGCAAAACAATTCCGCGCGCCTGGAATCGATGACGACCAGCACATTTTTGCCGGGGTGCATCCTTCTGTATATGGAAAAGCGGTCGATGCCGATGACGGGCTTGCAAGATGCCAGCCCCATGCCCCTTGCCGCCGCAAGGCCGACGCGCATGCCGGTAAAGCTGCCGGGGCCGCGCGCCACGGCAATCCGATCCAGTTCGTCAAAGCCGCAACGCGCCTCGGCCATGACCGCGCAAACCATGGGCATCAGCCGCGCATCCTGCCCGCGCCCCATGCGTTCCATCGAGAAAGCCAAAAGCTTTCCGTCCTGCCAAAGGCCCGCCCCGCAGGAAGCGCCGCAACAATCAAGGGCAAGAATCCGCATAGGTTATTCCAAACTTTCCGTGCCGCCGGGTCTTATCTTACCTGCCGGACTTCGCGCACTTCCGGCACGATGCGGCGCAGCATCGCCTCGACGCCCGCCTTCAACGTCATGGTCGCGCTGGGGCACCCCGCGCAAGCGCCCTTCAGGCGCAAATACACAATGCCGTCCTCGAACTTCACAAAAGCGATATCACCCCCATCCTGCGCCACGGCGGGGCGGATTTTTTGATCCAGAAGCTCTACGATTTTAGCGACAACCGGATCGTCGCTGGTCGCGGCAACGGCAGGCTCGCCCGTTTGGATGAGAACGGGCTTTCCCGACGTGAAGTGATCCATAAGGGCGGCAAGAACGAGCGTTTTCAAAACCGCCCAACTTTTCGCGTCTTCTTTGGTGACGGTGATGAAATCCTTGCCAAGAAAAACGCCGCGCACGCCCTCGATGCCGAACAGGCTTTGCGCGAGCGGCGATGAGGCCGCCTCATCGGCGGAAGCCATTTCCAGCGTTCCATCAGCCATAACGGCGCGTCCGGGAAGGAACTTCATCGTCGCGGGGTTGGGGGTCTCTTCGGTTTGAATGAACATAGGGTTCAGGGGCTGGGGGTTGAGGGGGGGGGCTAGGGAGTTAGGAAGGGGTCAGGAAGAACAATTTTTCATCCCAAGCCCGCTAGACCCAAGCCCCCAATCCCTTTCTTACTTCCCCTTATAAATCTCGATAATCTGATCCAGCAGCTTCAACGCGTCTTCCCGCGGCCTTTGGAAGCAGTTGCGCCCGATGATCGAACCGCAGCCGCCGCCCTCGAAAATGGCGCGCGCATCGGCCAAAACGCTGTCCTGACCCTTGGCCGCGCCGCCCGAAAAGACGACGATGCGCTTGCCGTTGAAGCATGCCTGCATCACATGCCGCACGCGGTCGGCTTGCGTGGCCATCGGAACTTTCTTTTCCTCGTAAACTTTCTTGGCTTCCTTCTGCTCAAGGAAAGCCGAAGGCAGCTTGACCTTCACGATGTTCGCGCCCAGCAGGCAGGCCATGTGCGCGCTGTAGGCGCAAACGTCCAAAGCCGTTTCGCCCTCCTTGGTGATCGCGCCGCCGCGGGGGTACGCCCACAGAACGACCGCCAAGCCCTTGGCTTTCGCTTCCTTGGCCAGATCGCGGAATTCCTCATACTGATTATACGCCGCATCCGATCCCGGATAAACGGTAAAGCCGATCGCCGCGCAGCCAAGGCGCAAGGCGTCGTCGACGCTTGCGGTGACCGCCTGATCGGCGGCGTCCTTGTTTCGCGCAAGGCTGTTGGCGTTGTTGGCTTTTAAAATGGTCGGAATGGCGCCGGCGAACGTGTCGGCGCCGGCAGCCAGCGGGCCTAAGGGGGCGGCATAAGCGTTCAATCCCGCATCGATGGCGAGTTGGTAATGATAATGCGGGTCGTAAGCCGGCGGGTTCATCGCAAAGCTGCGCGCGGGCCCATGTTCAAATCCCTGATCGACGGGCAGGATAACGACGTGCCCGGTGCCGCCCAGCCGTCCGGCCATAAGAATGCGGGAAAGATTGGCCTTGGTTCCCGGCGTTTCGCCTTCATACCAGCTTAAAATTTCACGAACGCGACGCGACAATTTCATGACTCAATCCCCCTGCTAAAGGCTGCAATAATAAACGCCCCTTGATAACCAACGCGAAGCCTTTTGTCTACCAAAGCGATTCAATCCCTCCCCTTGCGGAAGGGGGGCGGGCAGAGGTTACCATTTGAATCCATGAAGATTTTATGGGATTATATGCTTACATCCCCCATTCTTTGTGCTAAACCCGGGTTCGGGTCTCATTTGCCAATCACAGACGCGGATTTTCCATGCGCCTTTTCAATGCCCTCCAGCGTTTTAACAACCCTAACTTGCGCCTCCGGCTGGTGTCTTCCGCCATATTGGCGCCGGTTGTCCTGCTCGGCGTCTATATCGGGAACGTCGTTTATGACGCCATGGTCGCGGCGGCCCTGACGCTCGGCCTGTATGAGTGGGTGCGCATCGTCTCCCCGAAGGCGCACGGGCAGACCATCGGGCTGGCGTGCAGCATGCTGGTCCTCCTGATGATTATTAATTCTTTTTCGACGGATATGGTCGCCATTTGGCTGGGCATATTCTTCACCGTCCTTTTGTTCCTTATTGCCCTGCGCAATCATGAGGAAAACACGCACTGGATCGCCTTCGGCATTCCCTATCTGGGCGGCAGCGGTTTTGCGCTCATGTCCCTGCGCGCCACGCCCGATCAAGGCATGAGCCTTATCTTTTTCCTCCTCGCCATCGTCTGGGGCACGGATGTCGGCGCGTATGTGGCGGGCCGCGTGATCGGCGGGCCGAAGCTTGCGCCGTCGATCAGCCCCAGCAAAACGTGGGCGGGCCTCGTCGGCGGCGTGCTGCTCGCGCTTTTGCTCGGCTCCGTTGCCGCGTTGGTGTTTCAGGCGACGTCCCCGCTTATCGCGGCGATCCTTGCCGCCTTCATCGCCGGCGTATCGCAAATGGGCGATCTCTTCGAATCCTACTTCAAAAGGCGCTCCGGCGTGAAGGAAAGCGGCGACCTGATTCCCGGCCACGGCGGCATCCTGGATCGCATCGACGGCCTGGTTTTCGCGGCCGTGTTCATGTTCTTGTTCCAGATCGCCCTCGGCGATCGCATTCATTGGTGGGGATAATTCAAAGTGAAACCGCATAAAAAACGCGCCGACTCGCCGCGGCGCAAGGTCGCGATCCTGGGCTCGACGGGCTCCATAGGCCGCCAAACCATCGACCTTATTTCCCGCAATCCCGAAGCTTATGACATCGTGGCCTTGACGGCGAACAAGAACGCCAAGACCCTGGCCGAACAGGCGCGGCAGCTCGGGGCAAAGCTGGCCGTGATCGCGGAAGAAAGCCAATATAAAGCCTTGCGCGAGGCTTTGGACGGCACGGGCATCAAAATCGCGGCGGGCGCCAAGGCCGTCGAGGAAGCCGCCATGCTCGACAGCGATTGGGTCATGTCGGGCATCGTCGGCGCGGCGGGCCTGCCGGGGACATTGGCGGCGGCGCGTCGCGGCGCGACCATCGCCTTCGCCAACAAGGAAACGCTGGTCTGCGCCGGGCCTCTTATGATGCAGCTGGTCAAGGAGTGCGGCGCGACCTTGCTCCCCGTCGACAGCGAGCATAACGCGATTTACCAGGTTTTCGACTTCGATCACAAAGACGGCGTCGCGCGCCTGATTTTGACGGCCTCCGGCGGGCCTTTCCGCACGTTGTCGCGCGACGCGATGGCCAAAATGACGGCGGCGCAGGCGGTCAAGCATCCCGTCTGGACAATGGGCGCGAAAATCTCCATCGACAGCGCGACGCTAATGAACAAGGCGCTCGAAGTGATCGAAGCGCATTTCCTCTTCCAAATGCCGCGCGAGCAAATCGCCGTCCTTGTCCACCCGCAATCCGTCGTCCACAGCATGGTCGAATACCGCGACGGCTCCGTGCTGGCCCAGCTCGGCTCGCCCGACATGCGCACGCCCATCGGTTATTGCCTGGCATGGCCGGACCGCATGGAAACGCCGGTGCCGAAGCTGGATCTCGCCAAGATCGCGCAACTGACGTTCGAAGCTCCCGATCCCGAAAAGTTTCCGGCCCTCGGCTTCGCGCAGGAAGCGCTCAGGAAAGGCGGCACGGCCCCCGCGATGATGAGCGCGGCCAACGAAGTCGCGGTTCAGGCGTATATCGACGGGCGCATCGGTTTCCTCGATATCGAACGCATCGTCGGCAAGGTGCTGCAAATGCCCTCGGTCGCGCTTACCGATCTCGACGTTGTCCGGCAGGCCGACGAGCTTGCGCGCGCCAAGGCGACGGAGATGATCGGTAAATGACGAAAAGCGCGGCCCTTCATCCGAAAACCATCCGGATCAATTTCGATAGGGCCGCGGATATGGCCTCCTACGACATCGTGATCGGGCGGGGCCTGTTGGCGCACGCGGCCGCGCTCATCTGCGAACGCCTTGGGCCGCGCCGCTGCGTCATTGTCTCCGATTCCAACGTCGCGCCTTTGTATCGGGAAAAGCTCGAAGCGTCCCTTCGCGCCGGCGGGCATGAAGTTTTGGCCGGGCTTGTTTTTCCGGCTGGCGAAGCCAGCAAGAATTTCACGCAGCTGCAAAGCCTTTTAAACGGCATGCTGGGCGCGGGCGTCGATCGCCAATCGCTCGTCATCGCGCTCGGCGGGGGCGTTGTCGGCGACATCGCGGGCCTTTCGGCGGCGCTTGTTATGCGCGGCGTCGATTGCGTTCAGGTGCCAACGTCGCTTTTGGCGCAGGTCGATAGCTCCGTCGGCGGCAAAACGGGCATCGATACGCCGCACGGCAAGAACACCGTCGGCGTTTTTTTCCAGCCGCGGCTTGTGATCGCCGATGTGGATGTGCTTCAAACACTTTCGATGCGCGAACGCGCCGCGGGCTATGCCGAGGTCGTCAAGTACGGCCTCATCAAAGACGCCGCCTTTTTCCGGTGGTGCGAAGCGAATGGCCGCAAGGTTGTCGAGGGCGATGCGGAGGCGCAAATCTATGCCGTCGGCATTAGCTGCGAAGCCAAGGCTGGTGTTGTCGAAAGCGATGTCCGCGAAGCGGGCCCGCGCGCGCTTTTGAATTTGGGGCATACGTTCGGGCATGCGCTTGAAGCCGCAACGGGTTTCGGCCCTGAACTCGTCCATGGCGAAGCCGTCGCCATCGGCACGATCATGGCTTTCCGGCTTTCCGTCCGCCTCGGTTATGCCACGGAAAAGGATTTCGACTCCGTCAAGGCCCATTTTAGTGCGGTCGGCCTTCCCGTTTCGCCTCCGAAACGCCGTTATGCGATCGATGCCTTGATGGATTTGATGGCAAAGGATAAAAAAGCATTGGCTGGCAACATCGCGCTGATTCTGCCTCACGGCATCGGCAGCGCGCTGGCGCATAACGATATCGACCCGCGCGAGATCCGCGCCTTATGGGAGGAAGTTTTTAAATGGCCCTAGCCCCCAAATTCGTCATTTCCGACAGCGAACTCGAAGGCCTCATCTCGCGCTATACGCACGACATCACGGCGCAGGAACGCGCGGGCCGTTTCGATCCCATCACAGGCCGCGACGACGAACTTGACCAGATGACATTGATCCTGCTTCAGCGCCTGCGCAAAAACATTATGCTTCTCGGCGGCGCGGGCGTCGGTAAAACGGCGCTTTTTATCGGTCTTGCGCAATGGATCGCGCAAAACAGGGTTCCCGACATGATGAAGGGGGCGCGCATCATCGAGCTTGAAATGGCGATGATCGGCGCGGGCTCGCAAAACCGCGCGGACCTCGAAGGCCGCCTCATTCCCATCATGAAGGGCGTGTGCGAACGCAACGCGACCAAGCTTTACCCGCCGGTCATTTTCTGCATCGACGAAATCCACCAGCTTATGGTTTGTTTCAAAGGCTCGTCCTACGCGGGCATCGCCGACCTCATGAAGCCGTATTTAACGACGGGCGACATGTACGTGATCGGCGCCACGACGCGCGAGGAATACCTCGATTACGTCGTCGTCGAACCGGCGATCGACCGCCGCTTTCAAAAGATCACGCTTACCGAGCCGGACGTGGCGCTCACCATCCGCATCCTTGAAAATTTGAAAGGCAATTTCGAAAAGCATTACCATATCGAAATTCCCTCCGATTCCGTCGCCCGGCTCTGCCTTTTGGTGGATCGCTATATCCGCAACCGCAATAACCCCGATAAATCGCTTTTAACGATGGATCACGCCTGCGCGCGCTATGTGAAAGCGGGGGGGCGCACGGCGCTTGATGAAGTGTCGATTGACGAAGCCGTCGCGGCCGAAGCCGGCATCGATCCGGCTGCCGTTAAATAAAAAGCATTGGCGTTCAGGGGTTTGCGTCATTCCCGCGCATGCGGGAATCCATTTTTCTCCGCCACCGCGCCAGTCGGCGCGGATGCCAACGGACTCTATGTGTCAGAATTTAAGGCCGTATTATCCCTGACGCGCTTTAAAGCGAGGGTTTGTCTTGTTGATGACATAGGTGCGGCCCTTGCGGCGTACGACCTTGCATCCGGCGTGGCGCTTTTTCAGCGACTTTAAAGAATTGGCGACTTTCATAATATGCTTCCTATGCGTGGCGCTTTTAGGCGACAGAGGCGGCAAAGTAAGGACAACGCTCCTCCCTGTCAAGGAAATCAGAAAAGAAGTTATATTTGGCGGCTTTTTGCGCGCTAAAACGAAACCTTTTGCCCTTGATGCAGAAAGGAAAAGAACCACATGTAAATAGTTTCTTAACCCGAAATGCCTAGGGTGTTATATAATTAATTTATCATAAAAAAGCCACCTTGGCGCATGACAATAAAGCTTCCCCGCCCATCCGGCGGAAAGAATAGGAGGAAGGAGCATTAGAAGGACCCGCGTCGTCATACCGGCCTTCAAGCCCTCTTTTGGCTCACTTCCTTCCTTTGCGCTTTTTGACAATTTCCGGCATTCCGCGTTTATCGGCTTCGGCATCGAAAACGCGGTTTTGGCGCGATTCGGCGAATCGCAATTTTCACAAAAACCAAGAGGTTTACATGGCCAAACGGCGTTCCGAACGTCTTAACCGCAAAGAAAAATACAACGACAACAATGTCGAGCCGCTTTATGTCAAAGGCTCTCCGTGGGATCCGCTCAACAATCCGGCGTTTGATCGCCGGGATCAAAGCTATATCCGCAAAGTCAAACCCCAAAATTCCAATCAGGAAAAACTCATATCGGCCATGGCCGAAAACAATCTGATCGTCGCCGCAGGGCCGGCCGGCACGGGCAAAACGTACCTGGCGATCGCGGCGGCTGTCGAAGCTCTCGAGGCCGGGCGCGTCGATCGCATTCTCCTCTCGCGCCCGGCGGTCGAAGCGGGGGAAACGCTGGGCTTCCTGCCGGGGGATTTGCAGGAAAAAATGTCGCCGTTCCTTCGCCCGCTTTACGATGCCTTAAGCGACCGCCTCGGCGGCAAAAGGCTCAAGCAATATCTGGCGGAAGGATCCATCGAAATCGCGCCGATTGGCTTCATGCGCGGGCGCACGCTGAACAACGCGTTTATCGTCATCGACGAAGCTCAGAACTGCACGTACGGGCAGCTCAAGATGCTGGTCACGCGCCTTGGCTGGCATTCGACGATGGTGCTCACGGGCGACCCGGATCAAAGCGATCTTCTCGACGGCCTGTCGGGCATGGCCGAGCTTGCCGACAAGCTTGAGGAAGTCCGGGGCATTGCGGTCGTCCGTATGACGGATCAGGATGTCGTGCGCCACCCGCTCGTGGCCTGCATGTTGCGCGTGCTCTAATAACGATCCGTGTTTAACGGAACAGAAGCCGTCATTCCGCAAAATTCGCCAAGCGCTGTTTTATAGCGTTCCGCACCAAAGGTTTACATCCGCCCCGTAAGCGGCCCGTTTGAAGGCTCATACAAAGCATCGATGCGCGCCAAAAGCTCGTCGAGGGTTTTAACCACCTCGATCAAATCGCGATCCTTGTTGCCCGTAAATCCTTCGCGAACCTGCCGGTCGATCAGCGCAAGCATATCGTCCCAATAGCCGTCCTGATTGAAAAGAAGGATCGGCTTCTTGTGCAGGCCCAGCTTTTTCCACGTCCAAACCTCGAACGCCTCGTCCAGCGTTCCAAGCCCCCCGGGAAGGATAAGAAAGGCGTCCGATTTCTCCACCATCATGCGCTTGCGCGTGTGCATGTCGGGAACGACGTGCAATTCGGTAATGCCCTTATGCTCCACCTCTTGCACGCGAATGTGTTCCGGAATAATGCCGACGACGCATCCGCCCACAGCCAGGGCGGCATCGGCGACGATGCCCATCAAGCCTACCTGTCCGCCGCCATAAACCACGCAAAAGCCGCGCCTCGCCAGCTGGGTGGCGACGGTTTCGGCCATCCTCTTGTATTTTTCAGCGACCCTGTTGGACGCGCCGCAGTATACGCAGATGGATAAGGAAGACAAAAAAACACCCGCTTCGGTGAAATTGAAAGAAACAAGCTTGTCGTTATCAAAAACCTTTTTTTATGGCATTTTTGTCGGGTTTCGGCGCCGGAGCCGGTTCGAATAAATACTGACCGATCAGGTTCATAAAAGGCCGCGATTCCTGAAGGAACGACATAAGGGGGTAAAAAATCACATCGGGCGGCACGATTTTATCGACATCGTAGAAAGCGCCCGCCGCGATGCGGCTCGACGAATCGATCGAGAAATGAACGGAAATCAAGGACCGCGTGGCCATAATGATCGTCTTGATAGCCTCGCGGCGGTTTTTTGATTCGATGCTGAAGGGCAGATAGCCGATTGTCGCATTGAAGACGAAACGATGCCCTTCCTGCGTCACGATATGGCGAATGTCGAAAACGATTCCGTCGAGGTTGAAACAAAAAGTCTCCAGCATCGTCGACGGAAGGCTCGGGAATTCCGTGTCGATTTTACGCAGCAATTCCTCGAAGTTAATGCCCGCGTCGAGCGCGGGGGAAAGTCTGGCTTTAAGCGCGGCGCTTAGCATCCGGAGAACCTCAGAGGAAGTGATACAGGCAGTCCCGTGAACCGATAGGGGGCACGGGCGGTTGCGCGAAGCCCGTCGCTCGCCGAACCGCGGATACCATAATAAACAATCCGTAAGGCGCGGCAAGCGACAGGCGAAGCGCAGAGAGAGTGAAGTCGAAATCCGTATCGGAATTCATTGATCGTCGATTGAAATGGGTTGGCTTCGCCCGAAAGATGGCTTACACATAGAAGGGCCTCTATGACACCGTTAATCCGTCCGGAAGTCAAGGGGCGTGGTACGGAAAACAAACTGGAAGACAAAAAGGCCTTTCATGAATAACGCCTATCCCTCGCTTACCGTCCATCCCGCAGGTTGGCCCTTCGTCCTGCTTTTTGGGGCGGTCACCTGCCTTTTAGGGTTTATTAGCGGCGCGCTTTTTTTCGCCGGGCTTTTCCTCACGCTCTGGTGCGTCTATTTTTTCCGCAATCCCGAACGCGTGCCGCCCGCCCGCAAGGGCGTCGTCGTCAGCCCGGCCGATGGCAAGGTTATTGCCGTCCAGCGCGTCGTGCCGGATCTCGATCTCGGCCTTGGCGCGGAACCGCGCACAAGGATCAGCATATTCCTGAATGTATTCGATGTGCATGTGAATCGAATCCCCGCCGACGGGGTGGTCGTCTCGCGCCGCTACCGCAAGGGCAAATTCGTCAACGCGTCGCTCGATAAGGCCAGCGAGGACAACGAACGCATGGCGCTTGCAATCCGGCTCGAAGGCGATCATCCGCACAAGGGCGAACTTCTGGGCGTCGTCCAAATCGCGGGGCTTGTGGCCCGCCGCATCGTTTGCGACGCGCAGGAACAGCAAGCTTTTAAGGCGGGGGATCGGTACGGCATCATCCGTTTCGGCAGCCGCGCCGACATCTATCTGCCCGAGGGCGTCGTGCCGCTCGTTTCCGTCGGCCAGTCTATGATCGGCGGCGAAACGGTTCTTGCGGATCTCGCCGCGCCCGCCACAATCGAGGGGAACGCCTCATGACAGAAGAATCGCAACGCCGCACGGTGAAAGACCTCCCCGTCACGCGCCTTTTGCCCAATATGCTCACCCTCCTCTCGCTTTGTTCGGGGTTGACGGGCATCAAGTTCGCGATGCACGAGCAATGGGAATACGCCGCCTTGGCGGTCGTCGTGGCGGGCATCTTCGATATGCTGGACGGGCGCGTGGCCCGCATGCTGAACATCGCCAGCAAATTCGGCGCCGAGCTCGACAGCCTGTCCGACGCTATCAGCTTCGGCGTCGCGCCGGGCTTTATCATGTACGAATGGGCGCTGAAAGACGCGGGCGGCATCGGCTGGGTCGCCGTTCTGGTTTTCGCCGTGTGCTGCGCCTTAAGGTTGGCGCGCTTCAATACGCTTTTGGAAAACACCGAGGTTCCGCAGTGGGCCAAGCGTTATTTTACCGGCGTGCCCGCGCCCGGCGGCGCGGGGCTGGGCATTTTGCCGCTTATCTTCGTGCTTGAATTCGGCCCGGGCGTGCGCCTGCCGGAATACTTCTACGCGTTTTGGATGATCGTCGTGGGCGGCCTGATGGTCAGCCGCTTGCCCACGCTTGCCCTCAAGGGCTGGCGCATCCGACCCATATGGGTCGTTCCCTTGTTCGTCGCGGCCGTCGCTTCCGTCGCGGGCCTGATCACGGACACGTGGATCACCTTATCCATCGTGGGCTCCATTTACATGCTCTCTCTGCCGGTCGGCTGGTACAGCTATCACGCGCGGGCCCAGAAGGAAACCAAAGCCTAAATGACAAAGCACATCTCCATTCACTTGCCCAAGGGTGGGCCGCTTAACATCGGCAACGATCTGCCGCTTGTTTTCTTTCTGGGCCCCTGCCAGATGGAATCGCGCGCGCACGCGCTGGAAATCGCCCATGCGCTTAAGGAAATGGGCGAAAAGTTCGGCATCGGCATCGTCTATAAATCGTCCTTCGACAAAGCCAACCGCTCCTCGCTTAAAACGACGCGCGGCATCGGCATGGATAAAGCCCTGCCCATCTTTGCCGACGTTAAAGAAGAAACGGGGCTTGCGGTGATTACGGACGTGCATGAAATCGACCAGTGCGCGCGCGTCGCCGAAGTCGTCGATATCCTGCAAATCCCGGCCTTTTTGTGCCGCCAAACGGATTTGCTGTTGGCGGCTGGAAAAACGAACCGCCCCGTGAATATTAAAAAAGGGCAATTCCTCGCACCGTGGGACATGAAAAACGTCGCGGCGAAAATCGAATCCACGGGCAATAAAAAAATCATGCTTTGCGAGCGCGGGGTCAGCTTCGGCTACAACACGCTCGTTTCCGACATGCGCAGCCTGCCGATCATGGCTCAAACGGGGTATCCGGTCGTGTACGACGCCACGCACTCGGTGCAACAGCCGGGCGGGCAGGGCGAGCGCAGCGGGGGCCAAAGGGAATTCGTGCCCCCTCTGGCGCGCGCGGCGGTGGCGGTCGGCGTCGCGGCGGTTTTCATGGAGGTGCACGAAGACCCCGACAACGCCCCTTCCGACGGCCCGAATATGGTAAAATTGAAGGATTTGCCCACGCTTATCGAAACCTTGATCGCGTTCGATAAACTGGCCAAGAAAACATGTTAACCTTTACGCATTGAAGAAACTTGTCATGCTCCGCGAATGCGGAGCAGCCCATTTAATTTTCTCTTCCCATAAAGTCCTTGCGTTTCCAGTATTTAAACGCTATCAACCCCACTTCGCGCGCCGTGGCTTTTGGACATGCCCGGCCGCATTAGTCTCATCACGGTGGTGAGGCTCGAAAGGAACAGGGCCAGTCACGGTTGTGGGAAGCTTGCGAAGCACGCGAACCACAGAGCAGTCGGCCCAGAATAAGGAAATAAAAATGCCCAAAATGAAGACCCATAGCGGGACCAAAAAACGCTTTCGCGTGACCGGCTCAGGCCGCGTCAAATGCGGGGCCTCCCACCGCCGCCACTTTATGCGCCGTCGCTCCCAGAATATGAAGCGCACGTCGCGTCAGGGCCTGATCCTGTTCAAGACGGACGGCGACAACATCATCAAGTTCTTTTTGCCGAATAGCTAAGGGAGGCACTCATGGCTCGCGTTAAACGGGGCGTGACGTCCCATTCCCGTCACAAAGAAATCGTCAAGCTCGGCAAAGGCTATCGCGGCCGCGCCAGCACGAACTTCCGCATCGCCATCGAAAAAGTCGAAAAGGCGCTGCGCTATGCGTACCGCGACCGCCGCGCGCGCAAAGGCGAATTCCGCGCGCTTTGGATTCAGCGCATCAACGCCGGAGTCCGCGAACACGGCATGACCTACGCCCGCTTCATCAACGGTTTGAAGCGCGCGGGGATCGAGTTGGACCGCAAATCGCTGTCCGAGCTTGCCGCGACTCAGCCCGAAGCGTTCAAAGCGCTGGTGGACAAGGCTCAAGCGGCTCTCTCAGAAAAATAACACGACTTGGACGGGATACTGCATCGTCGCAACGGATGCTCGGATCCTCACGTACGTCTAAGTACGCTGCGGTCCTGCGCTCCGTTGCTTCTCGCATTCCCCTCGTCCAAGCGAGTTAGGCAAAGCAAAATTAAGAGACAGGAACTTCTTTTCATACCCTCTTGGCCTCCTGTCCCAAGGGGTATATAAAAAACCTTCGTTTTACTTGCCTTTTTTGATTTTGTTCAGGAAGCTTTCATGTCCGAACCCGCCGCTCAAAGCCCGGATGACGCCGGGGCGCTCAAGGCCCAAATCATCGCGGCCATTTCCGCCGCATCCGATCCCGCCGCGCTCGAGGAAATACGCATCAGCGCCTTGGGCAAAAAGGGGCGCATAACCGATCTGATGAAAACGCTCGGCGCCCTTCCGCCGGACGAGCGCAAGGCGCGCGGGGCGGCGCTTAATGTGTTGAAAGACGACATCGCCGCCGCGATTGACGCGCGCCAGAAAACCCTTTCCGAAGCCGCGTTGAAAGAGCGCCTGTCGAATGAGAGTATCGATGTGACGTTGCCGGCGCGGCCCCGTCCCGAAGGCCGCATCCATCCGACCATGCAAACCATCGAGGAGATCATCGCGATTTTCGCCAGCATGGGATTCGCCGTCGCCGAAGGGCCCGACATCGAAAGCGAGTATTACAATTTCGAAGCTTTGAACATTCCGGCCTCGCACCCCGCGCGCGATATGCAGGCGACGTTCTTCCTCCCCGGCGAAAACACGCGTGAAGGCAAAACCTATAAAACGGTTTTGCGCACGCAAACTTCGCCGGTTCAGATACGCACGATGCTCAAGCAAAAGCCGCCCATTCGCATCATCGCGCCGGGCCGCACGTACCGCTGCGACTACGACCAAACGCACACGCCCATGTTTCATCAGGTCGAAGGGCTGGTCATCGACGAGTCGACGCACATGGGGCATCTTAAGGGCTGCGTGATGGATTTTCTGCGCGCCTTTTTCGGCATCGACGACTTGCCGGTGCGCTTTCGCCCGTCTTATTTTCCGTTCACCGAGCCGTCGGCCGAAGTCGATATCGGCTGCTCGCGCGCGTGCGGCGAGCTGAAGCTGGGCAATCACGGCGACTGGCTCGAAATACTTGGCGCGGGCATGGTGCACCCGAATGTGTTGGCGAACTGCGGCATCGATCCCGAAAAATACCAGGGCTTCGCCTTCGGCATGGGGATCGAGCGCCTCGCGATGCTGAAATACGGCATTCCCGATTTGCGCACCTTCTTCGATGCCGACATGCGCTGGCTGAAGCATTACGGCTTCGTGCCGCTCGATATCCCCAATCCGGCTTTCGGAGAATAACGCATGTCGTATCTCTGGCTTCTCTTCGCAAGCATGACGGTGGTGGGCAGCGTCGCCTATAACATCGGCATGAAGCTCGGCGGGCCGGGCGTCAATCCGTTCGGCTTCACGTTTGTCATGACGTCCGTCATTTTGGCCGTTTTGGGGGTTTGCTGCCTCATTGCGCAATTCGGCTTTAAGGTGCCGGTGATGCAGGGCATGAACGGGCACGCCGTTAAATATGCGGCGCTGTGCGGCGGGGCGGCCGCGCTGATCGACATCGGCTATTTTCTCGCCCTAAGGACCGGCGCGATGATCCCGACGCAAGTGTTCTGGACGATTGGCGGCATGGTCGCGCTCGCGATCATTGCGGCTCTGTTCATGGGCGAGTCCATGACGTGGACCAAGGTGACAGGCATCGTTTTCGGCATCGTGTCTGTTTTGCTTATAACGCGGTAAGGAAGGCAAAAATGAAATTTCCCCTCTCATGGCTGAAGCAGCACCTTGAAACCACGGCTTCGCTGAAGGAAATTTGCGACAAGCTGACGGCCATTGGGCTGGAAGTCGAAAACGTCGAAGACCTCGGCAAGGCCTTGGCGCCCTTTATCGTCGCGCAGATTGTCGAGGCGGGGCCTCACCCGAACGCCGATCGCCTGCAAGTCTGCCTCGTCGATACGGGGAAAGAGAAGATCCAAGTCGTCTGCGGCGCGGCGAACGCGCGCGCCGGGCTGAAAGTCGTTCTGGCGCGCCCGGGCGATGTCATTCCCGAAACGGGAAAGCCGCTTAAGAAAGGCGCGATCCGCGGCATCGAGTCCTGCGGCATGATGTGCGCGGTGGACGAGCTTGGCATCGGCACGGATCACGAAGGCATCATCGAACTCGCTGCCGACGCGCCGCTCGGCGGAAGCTTCGCGGTCTATGGCGGGTATGACGATCCGGTGATCGATATCAACCTGACGCCCAACCGCCCCGATTGCGCGGGCGTCTTTGGGATCGCGCGCGACCTCGCCGCGGCAGGCATGGGCAAGTTGAAAGCCCTGGACACCAAGTCCGTACCCGGAAAGGAGCCGAGCCGCATCAAGGTCAAGCTCGACTTTCCGACGGGCGACAAAGCCTGCCCGCTGTTTGTGGGCCGCCTTATTCGCCATATCCAAAACAGGCCTAGCCCTGAATGGTTGCAGCGGCGTTTGCTGTCCATTGGCCTTCGGCCTATTTCGGCGCTGGTCGATATCACCAATTACTTCACGTTCGATTACGCGCGGCCTTTGCATGTGTTTGACGCCGGCAAGATCAAGGGCGATCTTTGGGTGCGCCCCGCCAAGGGCGGCGAAAAGCTGGAAGCCTTGAACGGCAAAGCTTACGTTTTGGAACAAGGCATGACGGCCATCGGCGACGATACGGGCCTGCTGAGCCTTGCGGGCATCGTCGGCGGCGTCAGCAGTGCATGCGACGAAAAGACAACGGAAGTCTTTTTAGAATCCGCCTATTTCGATCCCGTGCGCACGGCGATGACGGGCCGCGCCTTGCAGCTTTCATCCGACGCGCGTTACCGGTTCGAACGCGGCATCGATCCGCAGTCGACCATGCCGGGCGCCGAGCTGGCGACAAAACTTATTTTGGAATTGTGCGGCACGCCCGAGACGGTTGTCAGCCATCTGGAAATCGCCGGCGGGCTCACGCCGCGCAAGGATGTGATCGCGCTCGACATCGGCAAATGCAAAAAACACACAGGCATCGACGTTTCCGAGTCCGAGCAAACGGATATCCTGAAAAAGCTTGGCTTCGAGGTCGCCGGCAAAGGCAAGGCCTTGCAGGTTCTTCCCCCAAGCTGGCGTCCCGATGTGGAAGGCGCGGCCGATCTCGTGGAAGAAATCGTGCGCATCAAGGGCTATGATCATCTGCCGGCGCAGTCGTCGCCCAATCCCAAGGCCGTTACGGAAAGAGCCGTCAGCGCCGGGGATGCGCGCCTCCATGCCGCGCGCCGCGCGTTGGCGGAGCAAGGGTTGATGGAGGCGGTTACCTGGTCGTTCACGGCGTCGTCGTGGGCGGCTTTGTTCGGCGGCGTCAGCGACGACGTGCGCGTTGCCAATCCGATCAGCAGCGATCTGGATGTCATGCGGCCCTCGCTTTTGGCCAACCTCATGGCGGCGGCGAAACGCAACGCCGACAAGGGTTTTTCGGATGCCAAGCTCTTCGAAGTCGGCCCCGTTTTCAAAAACGCGTCGCCCGAAGGGCAAAGCCTCGTCGCGGGGGCTTTGCGCGCGGGCGCGACTCCGCGCCATTGGGCGGAAGCGTCGCGTCCCGTCGATGCTTTCGATGCCAAGGCGGATGCGTTTGCGGCCTTGGCGGCGGCTGGTGCGCCGGTGGCCTCGCTTCAAATAACAACCGATGCGCCCGCGTGGTATCATCCGGGGCGCTCGGGCGCTTTGCGTTTGGGGCCGAATACGCTGGCCTTCTTCGGGGAAGTGCATCCGTCTGTTCTGAAGGCGTACGACATTGTGGGGCCGATGGCGGCGTGCGAAGTTTTCCTTGCCAACATTCCCGCCCAAAGGGCGTCGGGTACGGCAAAAACTTTGCTGAAGCTGGACGTGTTGCAGCCCATCGCGCGCGATTTCGCGTTTCTGGTGGAACGAAGCGTCCCGGCGGCCAAGGTTCTTCAGGCCGTCAAGGCGGCGGACAAAGCCTTGATCCGCGAGGCGAGCGTATTCGATGTTTACGAAGGCGATAAAATTGCGCCCGAGAAAAAATCGTTGGCCGTAAGCGTGACGATCCAGCCGAGCGATAAAAGCCTGACCGACGCCGAGATCGAAGCGCTTGCCGCCAAAATCACGGACTCCGTCGCCAAAGCCACCGGCGCCGTGCTCAGGAAATAATCGGCATCCGGCATTTAGAGAAAGAAAAAGAATGTCATTCCGGGACTGCCGCAAAGCGGCAGGGCCCGGAATCCAGATGGCAGCGACACGCGATATGCCGGATCAGAATTAGGAGCAGCACGCCAATCTATCCCGTCATCCTCCGCGACTTGTCCTCCGAAGCCTTGGCGTAGGAGGAAGGCGGGTGTTAAAGCCCTCCCCCTTGATGGGGGAGGGTTGGGTGGGGGTGATGTCGAAATGAAAATCCCACATTTTCAAAAAAACATCTTGCACTAATCCCACACTTATAGTAAGAGTATTCCCGCATCCTGAGTATAGGATGTGATTGTACGGCTCGTCGCC
>CAYVNS010000002.1:66508-148539 GCA_964453225.1 uncultured Rhodospirillaceae bacterium | reverse complement strand
AACCTGCGACAACACCGTTATGAGCGGTGCGTTCTAACCGCTGAACTACAGGCCCAACAAAAGATAGGGATAACAGAAATAGCGGCGCTGTCCAATCCTTTGCAAGAACGATTTATTAGATCATAATCCGATCATACGGACTCTCGTCATGCCCGCGGAGGCGGGCATCCCATTTGTTTTCTTTCATAAAAAGT
Source organism: uncultured Rhodospirillaceae bacterium (assembly GCA_964453225.1). GTDB lineage: Bacteria > Pseudomonadota > Alphaproteobacteria > UBA9219 > UBA9219 > CAIXLI01. Next base: position 148,345 of record CAYVNS010000002.1, on the reverse strand, counting down.
AAATGGGACCCCCGCCTTCGCGGGGGTGACGGGTACACTTAAGTGGATAATGATCTAGCACGGACGCAAAAAATAAAATATCGCCGTTCACGAAGTCCCGCCCGAAAGTACGGCGGGAAAGCGACAAGTTATTTTTGGGATTTGTTCTAATGCGCCCCAAGCCCCTAGCCCCTAGCCCCAAAAATAATCTAACTACCGTTCGAGTTGCGGGCGCTTCTTTGGACAGCCTTGGGATTGCCTTCTTCAAGGCGCGTTGCAATTTGCCAAAGCAAATTATTCACGGATATGGCCGCATCCTTATCATGCCCAAGGACAAGGCGAACCGCGCCGCTGCGCAGAGCCATGAAGACAACCTGATCGCCATAATAGCTTGCCGTTTGCTGGGCAAAGCCCGCCATGATGTTGGCCGCTTCTTCGCGCAGGGCGTCGCTGTCGGGGTTTTGCATCAGTTTTTTGCGCTCCGCCACCAAAGCTTGCGCAACAGGGTTAAGGAAACGCCGTTCCGGCAAGGTTAACTCGACGCGGTCGCTAAGCGTTTTCTTGCCTTTTCCGTTTGTCACAACGATTTGCGCCGTGACGGTTTGCCCCGCCCACGGATAGTAGCTTAAGTCCTGAAAGTCGGTTCGCAAAAGCCGCTTCGACACGGGGGCAGGCAGTTGAATATCGACCGGCGCGTTGTTTGCGCCGGGCAGGGGATCGTCGGGGAATACGCGCAAGGCGATTTCGGTAATGCCATGCTCGTCGGAGGCTTCGTAGGATAAGCGAAGAAGTTTGTTTTCCGTCAGGATTGGCTTGGATGTCAGCACCAATCGCGATTCCGCAGAGTCACTCGTCAAACCTTCGCGGGGCAGGCGGAGATCTGCAAGAAATCCGTTGGTTCCCAGATTAACCCAAAGGCAGATTGCCAAAACGCAAAGCGACAAGGCAATGAGGCCGCGCCTTGGCTTCTGCGATGACTTGGGGGAAGTGTTCATGCTTTTGGGTTTCATGCGCAATATTTAACATTAAAGTTTAATTCTTACCAGTATCGGTCTTGAAAAATAAGCTAAAAAGGTAAAAAAACCGTTTTCGCCGATTTTTTGTACATATTCAAAAACATCAACCCCGCCCGGCAACAGGAAAAGTTCTTAAAAACGTATGAATACACATCTTCCAGCAAAACAGCTTGCTAATTATCGAGTCCCGATGACTATATACGCATGGATGATTCTCGGGCCCTTCTCGTGAGAAAAAGATGAAACAGATCGTTTGCCGGGTCAGGCCAATTCTGGCCGCATTATTTGCCGTTGTGTCTTTGGGATTTGCCGTTAGCGTTCGCGCTGCGGATTTGCCTTTGGCGTCTTCATCCCCTTTAACGGGCGTGGCTTTCGACGATCGGCCCATGGTTATGCCGGAACAGCGGGATTTCAAGATCGCGATGATCTCGGCCAGCAGCGAGTTGAAGCGGAGCTGCGGCAAGATGGAAACCTACGGATGGCGCATGAGCCAGACCGAGCAGGCCCGCGTCAATCAGATTTTTAATAATACCGTCGATCGCTTGCGTCTGCTGGGCTTTAGCATCACGCCGCACACGTTGAAAACGGTATCCAAGGATATAACGCTTTTTACCGCCGACAGGCAGGATAAGCGTTTCGTTTTTTTGTGGTCTGCGGGAGATGTGGGGCTGGTTTTGAACTTGTGCGAAACATCCGGAGCCGCGGCCTCGGCTGACGCGGCTCCCGGCCCAAGATCCGTCGGAGTTTTTTCGGCGCCCATGGAATCCGCGCCGTCAAAAAGCGCCAAAACCACGATGAAGCTGGTCAAAAGCAGCAACACCGACAATTTCTCGCCTGCCGGAACCTGGGAAGGCAACTACATATGCAACGGCGCTTATACAGGCGCGACATTCAAGCTAAAAAACCTGCGCGGAAGGGATTTTGACGGCGTTTTCGACTTTTACCCGACGCCCAAAAACCCCCATGCTCCCGAAGGCTCTTATGAAGTCAAAGGGCAGTACGACCGGGAGACGAAAAAGATTTTGATTAACCCTGTGCGCTGGATCAAGCGTCCAGCCGGTTATTTAAATACGGTTATGGTCGGCACGTTTGATGCTGCCACAAATTCCTTTAGCGCTTATTTTGAAGGCGTTACCGGTTGCACAAGCTTTGAGGCAAAGCGCGAAGGCGCAGCTTTCGCAAAAGCGCCGAAGGCCGGCGCGCCGAAGAAGGCGACGACAGTTAAGCCGAAGACGCCAAAGAAAAAGAAATCAATGCCAAAGGAGACGAGTCCGAAGAACAGCTATATTCCGACGACTGAATCCGTGCCCCTAAGCGCTGTTGACCCGGCGGCGAAACCAAGCGCCCCAAAAGCGGCTGGCTCCACGATAGAACCCGCACCGAGCATTAATCTGGACGGCGTTCCGCCGCCGCCAGCGCCGGTGAAGAAGTAGATTAGATTCAAAGACCGGGATTTAAATCTCCAGCAGCTTCAACACCTGCTGTCGGTCGATGGCCCAGAGAAAGGTTGAGAGCCGGGGGCCGGCATCCTTGCCGATCAGAAGATTGTAAACGTCCTTGAAAAAGGAACGCTGGGCGAGTTTGGTTTCTTTGTCAGTCAAAGCGGGATCTTTGGGAATGCTGTAGACCATTTCCTCAAGAAGCTTGATGGAGGCAACGTCGCCTTTTAGAAAATCGTTAAGCTTGGCGATTTGCGCGCGACGCTTTTCATCCATGGTCGCCGCGTATTCCGTATTCGGCGCTCCGCGCAGGGCGATGATTTCTTCAGGATTGTAGGTGTTAAGCCAGGCTATGGCTTTTGACAGGCGCAGGCGTATGGATTCAAGGCTGCAAGGGATGCCGGATTTCTCGGCCAGTTCGCATACCTTATCCGCGTGCCATTGCGTGATTTGCCCGAGCGCCACGGCTTGCTTGAAGGCGATGGGCTCGCCGGAATCTTTTTTTACGCCGCTGAACTGCAAGATCTTCTGCCGTGAAGGCGAAGCTGTTCCGGCTTTATAGGCGGCGCATTCGCGGTCGAATTCGTCATACTGGCGGTAAACTTCCGTGTCGAACGCCAGATTGAAGCTTTGCATCGGCGTGCGGCGCATATAAAGCCATTTAAGAAGCGACGGTTCATAGATTTCAAGAAGCATCGCCGGGGAGACCGAACCGCCTTTGGAGCCGGACATCTTGCCGCCCTTGACCCCCTGAATGCCGACGAACTGATAGCCTTGGAAAACCGGAGGCTTGCGGCCGAATAACTCCCGCGCCACTGTGGAAGAAACGTCGTAGCTTCCGCCGGGCGTCGCGTGATCCTTGCCGCCCGGTTCGAAATGCACGTTTTCTTCGCCCCAGCGCATCGGCCAATCGAGCTTCCAGGGCAACTTGACGATGGGGGTCTCTTTGAAGTCGATCTGCTCGACCTTATTCGTCATGACGCAGCGGTAGGTCAGTTTCGTCCCGCCATCGTAGGAAAGAACTTCAACCTTGTCGGTGCCGGAAAAGCGCGAATAAACAGTCACGGGATAATAGCTGCGGCGGTATTCTTCCGGATCGATGCCCTTGGCCTGATTGCCCTTGTCCGTTTTGAACTGAAGCTGGATATCGGCTGCTTTTTCCCTGTTCTGAAGAACGAAGGCGATTTGCTCGGCATAGCGGCCTGATTTGTACTCTTTCGTCTGGTAGCGGTAGTCCAGCCGTATTTCCAGCTCCTTCATCGACTCCTCGAACTCGGCTTCAAACCGGCGCGCGTAGGAAGGATGCTTGCCTTCAGGATCGGGGACTTCCGTCAGCGGCATGCCGAGATATTTCGCGAAGGAGGGATCGACCCCCACCGGGACTTTGCGGAAGCGGTCGTAATCGTCCCACGAAAAAAGCAAACGGGCCTTTTTGCCGCGATTAATCAATTCATACATAACGGCGAGCGATGTCATGACATCGCGAAAATTGCCGAAGTGAACGATGCCCGAAGGGCTGATGCCCGCGGCGCAGGTATAAAGCTCGACATCGGGGAACTCGGCCAACACCTTGTCCGTGACTTTGCCGACCCAAAGGCCGTCGCCCGTATCGGGCGCGCCATCGTTAAGGACGGAGGCAGAGGATGACTGATAAGCTTTTTCTTCTTGAGACATGGTTCACTCTGATCGTTTTTATAGACAACCGTCTAGGCCAGATACTTCTTCGCCAGTATCTCGGCGATCTGTACGGCGTTCAGGGCCGCGCCCTTGCGCAGGTTGTCGGCGACAATCCACATATTCAGGCCGTTTTCGACCGAGATGTCCTCGCGTATGCGGCTGACGTAGACGTTGTCTTCTCCCGCGCAATCGACCTGCGTGACGAATCTTTCGTCTTTGGGGTTGTCGATAACGGTAATGCCTTTCGAGTTTTTAAGAAGCGCGCGCGCTTCGCTTGCGCTAAGCGCTTTTTCGAATTCGACGTTGACGGCTTCGGCGTGACAGATAAAGACCGGAACGCGCACGCACGTTGCGCTAATCTTGATTTTGGGGTCGAGAATTTTTTTGGTCTCAACGACCATTTTCCATTCTTCTTTCGTCGATCCGTCGTCCATGAACACGTCGATCTGCGGAATGGCGTTAAAAGCGATTTGCTTTGTAAAAATTTCGCTTTTGATATCGTCGTTCACGAAAATGGCGCGCGTTTGCGTAAAAAGTTCGTCCATCGCTTCCTTGCCCGCGCCCGAAACCGACTGGTAGGTGGAGACGACGATGCGCTTTATCGTGGCCGCATCGTGCAAGGGCTTGAGCGCGACCAGCATTTGAATGGTCGAGCAATTCGGATTGGCGATAATATTGCGCTTCTTGTAGCCGGCGATGGCTTCCGGGTTCACTTCGGGGACGACGAGCGGCACGTCGGGATCCATGCGAAAATGCGACGTGTTATCGATAACGACGCACCCGGCCTTGCCCGCGCGGGGCGCGAACTCAGCCGATATTTTACCGCCTGCCGAAGACAAGCAAATATCCGTGCCCTTGAAGTCGTACCCTGATAATTCCTGTACGGTTAGAACGTCATCCTCGCCGAAGCTCACTTCGCCGCCCGCCGAGCGGCCCGAAGCCAGGGCGATAACGTCGGAGACAGGAAATTTTCTCTCGGCCAGGATTTGCAGCATTTCCCGTCCGACGGCGCCTGTCGCGCCTACGACCGCAACTTTATATGTCCTCATTTTCCGTATTCCGTTCCTTCAGGGTCCTTATGAGAATCAACGTCATTCCCGGATCAGCGGGCATCCCATTTTGTTTTTCTTTTGGAAAAAAGAAGATGGGACCCCCGCCTGCGCAGGGGTGACGGGTAAATTTAAGTGCATAATATCTAGCACAGCCTTGCATGCAGAGAAACCCCCGTTTTGAGAAAACGCAAGTCTCGGGCAGCCTGTTTGTTCCAGCATTGCTAAACTTGGAGGGGATGCTTTATGCTGAAGGCGGCTCGTTAGAGTGGCGGGAAGTAAATATCGGCGATTTCAGAGGCGCAATGCAAAATTCTCCGTTCAAAAAAGTTGCCGTTATTGGCTCCGGCGTTATGGGCAGCCAGGTCGCCGCGCAAATCGCCAATGCCGGCGTGCCGGTTCTTTTGCTCGACATCGTGCCAGAGGACAAAGAGGATCGCGATTTTCTGGCCAAAAGCGCCGTGGAGCGCATGGAGAAAATGTCCCCGTCGCCCTTCATGCATCCGAATAACGCCAAGTTGATTACGCCGGGAAATATCGAGGACGATCTTGCAAATATCGCCGACGCCGACTGGATTTTGGAAGCCGTTCTGGAAGATCCTCTGGTCAAGTCCGATTTGTTCAAAAAAGTCGATGCGGCGCGCAGGCCCGGATCCATCGTTTCATCGAATACGTCGACCATTCCCGTCGCCCATTTAATAGAGGGGCAATCCGAACAATTCGCGCAAGATTTTCTTGTGACGCATTTTTTCAATCCGCCGCGTTTTATGCGGCTTCTTGAGATTGTTGCGGGTGAAAAAACGTCGCCGCGCATCGTCGAAAGCCTGTCGCGCTTTTGCGACTGCCATCTGGGCAAAGGCATCGTTCACTGCAAGGATTCCCCCGGCTTTATTGCGAACCGGCTTGGTATTTTCTTTCTTCAGTGCGCCGTGAACGCCGCTTTCGATGGCGGCCTGACGGTGGAGGAGGCCGATGCCGTTTTCAGTAAGCCGGCCGGCATGCCCAAGACGGGCGTTTTCGGCTTGATGGATTTAATCGGCCTCGATCTTATTCCGCTGATTGCCAAAAGTTTTATGGCGACGTTGCCTTCAAACGACGCCTTCCGGAAAGTCAATATGTCGCATCCGTTGATCGAGAAAATGATCGCCGAAGGCTACACGGGCCGAAAGGGCAAGGGCGGCTTTTATCGCATGAGAAAGACGGATGAAGGAAAGGTCATGGAATCCGTCGATCTGAAGACCGGCGACTACCGGCCCTCGAAAAAGGTTCGCCCTGAATCCGTCGAGGAAGCGGGCAAAAATCTTCGCGCGCTTTGTGAAATGCCGGATCATATCGGCACATATGCGTGGATCGTTCTTTCGCAGACCCTTGTTTATGCGGCGTCGCTTGTGCCCGCGATTGCCGACGATTGCGTGGCCGTGGACGAGGCGATGCGGCTGGGCTTCAACTGGAAGTACGGGCCGTTTGAGCTTATCGACCGATTGGGGGCAGGGTGGTTTGCCGACAGGCTTCAGGCGGAAGGAAGAGCTGTGCCTTCGTTTCTGAAAAGCGCGGCGGGGCGTTCTTTTTACCGCGTTCAGGAAGGAAAACTGGAATTCCTTACGGTTGAGGGCGCTTATGCGCCGGTTGTCCGGCCTGAGGGCGTTTTGCTTCTTTCCGACATCAAGCTGGCATCGAAGCCGGTTCTTGAAAACAACTCAGCAAGCGTGTGGGATATTGGCGACGGCATTTTATGTTTTGAATTCCACACGAAAATGAATGCCATTGACGATAGTATTTTTAATCTTTTGCAAGACACCATCAAGTTCATTCCTGAAAGTAACGGCGCATATAAAGGGCTTGTTATTTACAACGAAGCCGATGCTTTTTCGGCGGGCGCGAATTTAGGCCTGATGCTTTTTGAGATGAACGTTTCGCTTTTCGACGTTCTGAGCCAGTTGATCAAGCACGGGCAGCAAGCCTATCACGCCTTGCGCTTTGCGCCGTTCCCAAGCGTGGCGGCTCCTTCCGGGCTTGCGCTTGGCGGAGGCTGCGAAATCGCCTTGCATTGCTCGGCCGTGCAGGCGCACGCGGAAACCTACATGGGACTGGTCGAATTCGGCGTCGGCCTCATTCCATGCTGGGGCGGATGCACGCAAATGATCGGGCGCGCCTTTACGGCAAATGATAAAGGTTATGGCGGCCCGATTCCGCCCGTTTTCCGTGTTTTCGATATTATAAGCCATGCAAAGCAATCGACATCGGCTTTCGATGCGAGCGAGCTTCTCTTTTTGCGTGAAACCGACGCACTTACCATGAATCGCTCTCGTCTTTTATACGATGCAAAAAAGCGCGCGATGGAAATGGCCAAGAACTACACGCCGCCCAAGGAACGCCAGCTTGATTTGCCGGGGCCTGCGGGGCGCGCGGCTTTGAATGTGGTGATCGAAGGCCTGCATGTTGCCGGCAAGATTACGGCGCACGACGTTAAGGTTTCCAAAGCCTTGGCCGCTGTCTTGTGCGGCGGCGAAAACGATTTTACCTCTCCTGTCAGCGAAACGAAGCTTATGGAGCTGGAACATCGCGAGTTTTTGAAACTGGAACATTCTCCCGCTACTGCGGCGCGCATCGCGCATATGCTGAAAACGGGAAAACCGCTTCGGAATTGACAAAAATTTCTTTCCTCCTTGTGATGGGGAAAGTCGGGGATGCCGTTACCGCATAACAAAGGTTTATTGTCGTTGCAGGATCACCCCCACCCAAACCCTCCCCCATCAAGGGGGAGGGCTTAATTGGAGAGGCCAAAAATGCCAACCTATAAAGCGCCGCTTGACGATATCCGGTTTGTCCTTGAGGACGTGATCGACGCCTATTCTCTCGACGACCTGCCGGATTATGTGGGAACGTCGAAGGAAGAAATCGATATTATGTTAGGGGCTGCGGCTTCTTTTTGCGAACACGTTTTGCTTCCCCTCAATCAGGCGGGCGACGACGAAGGATGCGCTTTGCAGTCCGGGAGGGTTCTAACCCCGAAAGGCTTCCGGGAAGCTTATGACTTGTTTCGGAAAGAGCGCTGGCCGGGGCTTTCTTGTAAAAAAGAACATGGGGGGTTGGGCCTTCCCCTTCTGTTCGATTGCGTTTTCGAAGAAATGGCGAGCGCATCGAACATGGCTTTTTCCATTTATCCGATGCTTTCCCATGCCGCGTATAACGTCATTGAAAAGCATGCGGACGAAGACTTGAAAAATATTTTTCTGCCGCCGCTTATCGAAGGTAGGTGGACGGGAACAATATGCATGACCGAGCCTCGGGGAGGCACCGATATCGGGCTTATCGAAACCATGGCCGAACCGCAGCAGAGCGGGGCGTACAGGATCGACGGCATGAAGATTTTCGTTTCCGGCGGCGATCAGGATATGTCGGAAAATATTGTGCATCTGGTGCTGGCCCGGTTGCCCGACGCCATGCCGGGCATTCGGGGCCTTAGCCTTTTTCTTGTGCCGAAATATTTGCCAAAGACAGGCGCGCGCAATGATGTTGTTTGCACCCGGCTGGAACGGAATATGGGGCTTCACGCGCTTCCGGTATGCCGTCTGAAATTCAGCGGCGCAAAAGGATGGCTGATCGGCAAGCCGGGCAAGGGCGCAAGCCAGATCTTTACGATGGTGAACGAAGGAAGGCTTGCCGTCGGCCTGCAAGGGCTTGGCGTCGCGGAGATAGCTTATCAGAACGCGCGGGATTACGCTAAAAAGCGCTTGCAAATGCGTTCCCCAAAGGGCCCAAGGCACCCCGATAAACCTGCCGATCCGATTATGGCGCAACCGGATGTGAGGCTGCATTTGCTGACCATGAAGGCCTATATCGAGGGCTGCCGCGCGCTGGCCTTGTGGACGGCCTTTATGATGGATATCGCCGCAAAACATCCCGTGGACTGGAGGCGCAAAAAGGCTGAGAGATTTGCCGCCGTTATGATCCCTGTTGTTAAGGCGTTCACGACGGATATGGGTTTCGATGTCGCGAACAGAGCCATGCAGATTTTCGGCGGACATGGGTATGTTCGCGATAACGGCATCGAACAATTTGTTCGCGATGTCCGCGTGACTCAAATATATGAGGGAACGAACGGCATTATGGCCATGGAGCTTGCCCTGCGGAAGGCGACTCAGGACAACGGCCTTCTTTTGAGGCCCTTCTTTCAGGCCGTTACGGATTTTCTTGAGGAAGAGCAAGGGAACGAAAAGCTGAAATCCTTTATTTCCGCTTATAAAAATGCCTTTTCGAAGCTCCAGCTTGCCTCGTTACATATATATACCCGCATCGATCCGACCGATAATGCTGCGGCGGCAAGTGATTATCTGCGTCTGTTTGGTCTCGTTGCTGTCGGCTTTATGTGGTTGAAAATGGCGAAGGCCGCACTAGATGGGCTTGCAAATGCCGGAAAATCTTCACTTTTTTATGAAACCAAATTAAATACTGCCGCTTTTTACTTTCATCGAATCTTGCCGAAGGCCGAAGGCCTATACAAAGCAGTGCTTTCGGACTCCAAACTTATCATGACCTTTAAGCCGGAGTCACTCTAGGGGGTATGGCGTTTTTTTTAACCCTATGCTAGGGGGTTGCGCATGACCGACCCAAACAATCGATCCTTTCCCGCAACGACTTCCAAGTCGGAAAGTAAAAATCCATTCTTTTCTCTCTCGCCGTCGTTCTGGCTGGAGAGGAAGCTCGCTGTCGCCTCGGCATGGGTTTTGTTTGCCGTTGTTATTGTCGCTCTTACGGTTCTTAACCATAAACAGCCGCAGGCCGAGAATATCGTCGTGGCGGCCCCTCAGGAATCCAGACCACAGCCGGAGCCGCAAGCCCCGCCCGAGCCTTTTGATATTACGTTGTCCAGCGATGCCGAAGCCGCTGAATCGCCCGTTGTTCCGATCAAAGCTTCAACAGCTTCCGTAAAGCCTCAAAAGGCGCCAGCGGAAAAAGCCGCGATTAAACCGGCGCCGGACAAACCGACCGTTGAAAAGATCGAGCCGGTAAAGGCCGTCATGAAGAAGCCGGAAACGGAGAAAGCCGTCCTGGAAAAGAAAGAGGCCGGGAAACCCGTTAATGACAATAAGGAAGCGACTTTAAAAACCACGCAAAAAAAGGCCCCGGTCGCCGCCTCTAAAATAGAGGCAAAGAAAAAAGTAAAAGAAGTTGCGGGTAAAAAGCCTGAGACGAAGCCTCAGGAAGGCAAGGCGAACGGCGTAGAGGGCGGCTCGAAAACGTCCAATCGGATTTCCGAGGCCGAGCAGCAGGCGGAGCTGGCGCGCGAGTCGATGGTAAGCGGGGATGTTAAACAGGCGATGGTTTATCAGCACCGGGCCGTCGAACTAAACCCGAACAACATGCTTTACCGGCTGAATCTGGGCGTCATGCACGATCGCGTCGCCGACAAAGCGGGGGCCGCGACTTTGTACCAGCAGGTGATCGACGCTTATGAGAACAACGATAAAAGCTTGCCAAAAATCAACGTCGAGGATGTCCGCAGCCGGCTCGACTACATTTCTAACGAGTAGAATATTTTTTCGATGACGTTTTAAAAGATTGGTAGGGGCGCAAGGTGACTTCCTGCGTTCCGTCGTCGCCGCGCCAAAGAAGGCGGACCTGATCCGCCGTTACGTCGAGCACCTGAAGATCGTCCCGCAAGGTGCTGGGAGTCCATTTCTCGTTTTGCAGCCAGAAGGTCCAATCGTTCGGCCCGTAATAAATCACGGCCCCCAACTGAATTTCGCCGGTGCCTGCGGGCGCGCTTTGCCTTGCCAGCCTGTCGGCCTCGCGAGCCTCCTGCGGCGTGAAGAACAAGGAGCTTTGCGGCGGCGGGACATAGCCTTCGGCATGCGCCCCGGAAAAGAGCATGCTTGCCATAACGAGGGTTAGTCTTTTGCAAGTCATGGCCGCTCCCTCGCCGGATTTTTGACCGCGCCGTTGGAGAGCCAGTCGCCGTTGGCCATGAGGCGCACATTGGCGCTCGCAATGGGGGAGTCTTTGCTTCCAAGGCGATCCAAAGACACTTCGCGGATGGTAACCGACCCTTGTATTTGGGCCGCCATTTCATCGAGAAACACAAAAGCATCGACATCCGTAGGCGCGTCCGCCGACAGGTTCCATTTGCTTGTCGCAAATTCCTGCATGCTGCCGGTGAGGGTTTCGATGGTGGTTTTTTGCTCGGGGGAGAGGGCATAATTGAATCGGGTCAAGCGGGATTCGGCGGCCATGCGCTCTAAAAGCTGCGCCGTGCGAAGACGATCCGAGGGCGCGAGAAATTTTTCGGCATCGGAAAGATCCATTTCCGTTCTCATGCGCTCGGCTTCGGCTATGTCTTCCTCAAGTTGCTGCAAGGCCCGAGAGGTCTTTTGATAATCAAGTTTAAGAGAGGAAAGCTTTTTTTCGGCTTTACTCTGCGCGAGCGCGAGGATCGTCGCATGGCTGGCTCCGATAGTCAGCGCAAGCGCCAGAAGGCCGATCCATAATCGATGCGGTCGCCAATCGATCATGGCGCTTTCCTTTGTATGGATAGTTCCCCGATGGGATCGGATGACATGTCGCCGGCCGATGCCGTTACCGCTTCCCCGGGCAAAGAGGGGTATGGCGGCTTGACGACGGCGACATCGTAATCAGGCATGGCCCTTGCGATGTTCTGGGCCGTTTTGTCGAAGGCCGCAACGATCGAGGCTCTGTCGTTTGCGTCGCTATCGCTTGTGACCCTAAGCGATACAATGAAGGTTTCTACGGCTGGCGATAGGTCATTTTTCCATCTTAGCTTGACGATGCGCGAGTCCGCATCGAGCCCTTGGGCCAAAGCTTTCAAGCCGCTCCACGGCAAAAGGCCTTTTTGTTCAAATATGCGGCGCTTTTCCAAAGCCTGCCGGATTTGCGCTGAAGGGCCGGTAAGCGGCGCGGCGCTGGTTTTCGCGCTTTCGAAGGTTTCCCTGGTTTTCTGCAACAAGGCGGCCATTTTTCGCGTCTCATAAAGCGTGGAGGCGAGATCCCCAGCGCTCCATAGAACAGCGCCTAAGGCTAGAAGAAGGCTCGCGACGCTGGCGCGCAAGCCCCATTCGCGAAGCCGCTGCGCAAGCCAGATACCTTTGACATCGGGAAGCATTAAAGAAAGCCTGGCTTTCATTCTGGAGGCGAGGAGCGCGCCGAACAGTATATCGGACGAGGGTTCATCCGGCTTCGGCGCCGAAGAAAGCCCCAGAATTTTCGCCGCGCCGAAGGGCGTGATCGAACGAACGGACTTCAGCGGCAGGTTTTTGATGGCCGGCGCAAGGTGAAGGTCGTGGGGCATCAAAAGGAGCAGCGATAATTCTTCCGCGTTTTTCATCCCATAGCGCGATAGATAATCAAGGCTTGCCTTGATATCGCGCGCGATTATATCGGCTTCATCGTCTGCGCCGGCCGGGGGCAGGGGGGTAAGCCGCGTAAAAACAAGGTCGTTTTTATACGTAACGATCTGCCTGAAACCGCCGGTTCTTTGCCGGCTTATCATCATCGACCATCCGTCCCGGCTTTCAGGCATCAGGAGGGCCGCGGCGCGGGCGCCTTCGACCGGCAGCAGAGCGATATCCGGCAGACGCGCCTGCAGACGCTCGGCCCAGACGAAAACGGGGTTGCTGTCGTGCACTCCCGCCATAAGAATCCTGTTCGGCGTGTTTTTAAAAGGCAGGACGGATGACAGCCTTGCGGAAGGAAAAGCCTGTTTGAGGCGACGCTTCGCCAGCTTCGCGCGATCGAGAAAATTCAATCGCGGCAGATCGTCGGTGCGGTAATCCTGAGCAAGGTTGTCGGCGACAAGCGTAACGCGCGCGTCGGGATAGCGTTTCAGGAAGGACGTTAGCTCCTTAAGGCCGCGCTTGTTATCGGCTGGCATGAAAAAAGGCGCATCGGGAATTCCATGGGGCACGACGACGACGCCGTCATCGCCGATCATCAGGATTATGCGAGGTTTTGAAAAAAGAAACATCACATGCGCCCGCCCAAAACTGAAAGGCTTCCGTAAAGCGGGCCCAGTACGGCTATGACCGTCCACGCAAGGATAGCGCCGATGATCAACGTCAGGCAGGGTTCAAGGAGGCCGATGAAGTTGTCTATAGCCTCCAACGCTTCCCGATCATAGGTTGCGGCGATGTCGTCGAGGCTTTTGCCGAGATCGCCGCTTTTTTCGCCCGTTCGAAGAATGCCCAGAGCTAAGGGCGGCAGAATTCCGCTCAAAGCCGCCGATAACGACTTGCCGAAGACGACGCTTTCCTCGGCTTTCACAAGGCTGCTGCTTAAGCCTTTATTGCCGATTGTTTCTCGTGCTTGTCTTAGGCACTGCGGGACGTCGCATCCGCTGCGGAAAAGAAGGCAAAAGCTGTTCGCAAAGCGGGCAATGGACGTTTTTTTAATAACATTTCCGATAACGGGGAGGCGAAGCAAAAGGCGGTCGTACATAACGGCGGCCGGGGGATAGAATTTCCGCAGGCAAAAGGAGGCAAAAATAAAACCGCCTGCAAGGAAGATCAATGATCCGCCATGGGCGCTTAAGGTTTCCGAAATGTAGATCAAGGCTTTTGTCGCAAAGGGTGGATGGCTATCCAGCCCGCTTAGAAACTGGATGATTTGCGGGATAACCATCGTCATCATAAAAGCCACGGCGCTACCGGCCACAAGGAACAGGAAAAGCGGATAGCGAAGGGCCCGGCGAAGGCGATCGTGCGTTTGGGCCATGGCGGTGGCTGAGCGCGACAGGATTCCGAAGACGCCGCATATATCGCCGCTTTTTTCTCCCGCGCCGATAAGTGCGGTAAAGACAGGCGGAAAGAGTTGCGGATAAAGGGCGAAAGAGGAGGCCAGGCCTTTCCCGTTGGCGATGGATTGCGAAATTTGCGCCAAGGCTTCCGCAAGGGTGCGGTTATCGGTTGCTTGTTGCACGTCGCTCAGAGCCTCGGGGAAAGCGAGGTTTGAACGCAGCAGGTCGTGCATGCGACTGAAAAAAGCGGCTACGAGACGCGGGTGGATTTTTCGCGGGCCCAAAATGTTTGAAATGACTTTTGTGCGCACGATCTGCGCCTCGATCAATTCCAGGCCGGATTGGCTGAGATAATGGCCAAGCTCGTTCTCGTTCGCAGCCGTCATTTCGCCGCGCGATACGCGGCCTGAGCTGTGAACGGCGCGATAGGCGAACGAAGGCATCGCTACGCCCTTCCTTTGAATGGACGCCGCGTCATGTCGACGCTGCGCCGTAATTCGTCGAGGCTGGTTTCAAGGCTCAGAACCTTGGCGATGCCGTCATCAACCATGGAATGGAAACCTTCGCCAATGGCTTGCTGATGCAAAGCTTTGCGCGGCGCTTCCTTCGCAATCAGCTCCTCCAGTTCCGGCGTCATGCGCAGAATTTCCGTTACAGCCGTTCGCCCCCGGTAGCCCGTGTGATGGCAGTGTTCGCATCCTTTAGGCTCAGCGATGAACGCTTGCTTGTCGAAAGAGATTTGGGATTCCGCAAATCCGTGGCTATAAACCGGAACAGACTCTTCATTGACGCCAAGGATGTTTATTTCTTCCGGCGTCGGCGGGCGCATGTGCTTGCATTTAGGGCATAATTTCCGCACCAGCCGCTGGGCGACAATGCCGCTCAGGTTTTCCGCCATCATGCGGAAAGAGAGCCCCAAATCGTTCAATCTCGGCAAAGCGCCGAAGGAATCATTGCAGTGCAACGTGGAAAAAACCTGATGCCCCGTCATCGCGGCTCTTAAGGACATGCGCGCCGTGTCGTTATCGCGTATTTCGCCGACATAGATAATATCAGGCGCTTGCCTTAAGATGCCGCGCACGCCTTCGGCAAAGCCCAGCCCTTGCGATTCCTGAATAGCGGTCTGGCGGATCATATCGAACTGGTATTCAACCGGATCTTCCAGAGTCATGATGTTGACGTCGACATTGCTGAGGCGCTTCAGCATGGCGTAAAGCGTTGTCGTTTTGCCGCTTCCGGTGGGGCCCGTCACCAAAACAATGCCTTCGGGGCGTTCGAGTATGCGCTCCATCTCTGCGAGCGTGGCGGCGCTGTAGCCAAGCCTGTTGAGCGGCATCATGGCCCGCCGGTGGTCAAGGATGCGGATGACGATGTTTTCGCCCTGCACCGTCGGCATGATGGCCATACGAAAATCAATGTCGGCGTTGCCGATCTGCATATGGAAGCGACCGTCCTGCATGCTGCGGGTATCGGCAATGTTCATGCCGGCCATAATTTTCAGGCGGTGCGATATTTCGGGCCAATGCGCGCGGTGCAGCGCGTGTTTCTGGTGCAAGACGCCGTCAATGCGCACGCGCATGCGAACGAACGAGCTTTCAGGCTCCAGATGAACATCGGACGCGCCTTCCCGCACGGCGCTTGTAAGAATATTATTGACCAGCCGCACAACGGGATGCTGCCAATCGCCGCTTTCGTGCGAGAAACTTGCCGCAACGCCTTCGAGTTCCTGAACGATCTCGTCGAAATCGAGGCTTGAATGCGCAAAAGTTTCAAGCGCCGTAACGATGTCGGATTCGGGCGCGATGAGTTGAACGATCTCGATATGGCGCGGAAAATAGCGGCGCACTTCATCCATCGAGCCGATATCCAAAGGGTCCGCGACGGCTATTTTTAAATAATCGCCGTCAAAAGCGACGGGCACAATATGGCATCGCTCGGCGACCGAGCGCGGAACGCGCTTCATGAGCTCGGGATCGAGGTCGAGGCCTTTGATGTCGACCAGATCACGCCCGGTTTGAAGCGAAAGAGCCTGCGCCAACGCATGGTCTTTCAAAAAGCCAAGCTTGACGAGGATGGATCCGATGCGCTCCCTGCTTTGGCGCTGCTCGTGCAGCGCGATTTTTATCTGATCCTTCGTGACAAAACCATCGCGCAGCAGAAGCTCGCCAAGCCGCGCGGCCTTGCCTTCCCCGGTTTTAAGTATGGAAACGACGGCTGTCATGGCGGATAGTTCGTGTTGCAGGCGCCGTTGCCCAGCATGCTGACAAGCGCGTTGCGATTGGCAAAAACAAGAACGTCGTCGTAGGTATCGTTTGAGCCGGTATAGCGAGGGGAATCGTAAAATGTTTTTGAATTCGCCTGAACGCTATTGCATTGCGCGAAGCCGCCGTAAGCTGAACAAGCCGCATAGCCTTCGGCAGGGAATGGAAGGCTGCCGCTTACGACGGGATCGGCTGCATAGGAGCCGTAACCGTCCTTTCCATGGCTGACGAAGATGAGCGCGGCAAATTGGGACGCGCCTTGCGGCACCTTGACTTCGATGGCGGCGCTTGCGTTCGATAGCGCTGCGCAAAGGCCTTTGCTTGAGGTATCCTTTGTGCACAGGCCTTTCGATGCGTCCGTGGCCGTGCAGATTGCCCATGGCGGCACGAAAGAGGTTCCGGGGTTGTTCGGCAATACCGTCAACGCCGTATCGACCCGCATGGTGATCCAGTGTCCCCATCCGTCATGCGCCATGGAAGCCGGAACGCCAAGCGCGACAAAGGGC
Source organism: uncultured Rhodospirillaceae bacterium (assembly GCA_964453225.1). Taxonomy (GTDB): domain Bacteria; phylum Pseudomonadota; class Alphaproteobacteria; order UBA9219; family UBA9219; genus CAIXLI01. Next base: position 131,669 of record CAYVNS010000002.1, on the reverse strand, counting down.
GGAAGGCCTTCCGCCCGTGGGCATGTGCCGCAACCGGCCCCTGCCGCATTCCCCAGTTTGCCGAAATTCCCCATCGTGCCGCCCGGAATAGCGGGGCAGGGAAGGCATCCGTTGGCCTGCACGAAAGCCGCCGTGGCCAACATCAGGCTTCGCATGTTGCTAGTGGTTAGCGAAGACTGGTTTGCCGATCTGACGGCCGTCAAGGCGGGGAGAACCGTCATCATCACCAAGCCCATGATGACGATAACTACGGCCATTTCCGCAAGCGTAAAGCCCCGATTTTGAGACAAACGTCCTTTCGCCACTTGCCTTTTCCTTACATCTTCCCGCACATAGTGTAGGTTTTGGAGGATTCATAAGTGGCGGCGACCGTTCCGGCTCCTAGCGCTTCTCCGGCGGTTCCCGTGCTTACCATGGCCATGACGCCGCCAGTGTTGCTGCTTCCGTCGTCCAGCCGTGAATCAACGGCAATCGCGCCGTCGCCGGGCACGTTATTCAGGCAAAAGACATTGCCTTTAAACGAGGCCGCGCCGGTAAAGGCACCGTGCTGGATTCCATAGATCCCGCCAAAGGGGTTGATCGGCTGGAGCGTGTCGCTGTTCGCGCCCTTGACCAATTCGGCCGCGCGCAGCTCCTGCCATAGCAAGCGTGTTTCGTCTCCGGCTTCGGCGCTGTCGAAGGAGCCTGATAGCGTGCCGTCGCCATTGCCGATCTGTTCCGCGAAGCTGGCGTTCGCAAAGCGCGTTTTGGCATTGGCGTCGTCGCCCGGAATCGCGCCGTAATTCTGCACGTAGGTTTGGAATTGCGCTTCGAAGGCTTGTATGGAATTAACCGCGTTCGTGATCTGCGCATTTTGCATGATCTGGCGGCCTGTCAGCACGCCGCCGATAATAAGGCCTATGATAACCAGAACGATGGACAATTCGACCAGCGTAAAGCCCGCGTTGGATGTCTTTTTCATACTTTCCTCCGTCTATGATGTTGGATCGTCTTCCGTATCTTCCGGTACAGGTTTAAGTGAAGGTTTGGGCATCTTCACCGGACGCGGATCCTGGTTGTAGGTATCGTAAAGCATGCTGTCGGCGCTATCGGGGGCGGGTTGATCCGATATCGTTGCGCGCAGAAGAATGACCAGTTCGCTGACCTTCCCCTCGTTGTCGCGGGATTTAAAAAGGTTGCCTATGGCGTAGATGTCGGCAAGGCCGGGAATTCCCTGATCCTGATTAACCGAGCTATCCTGCATCAGCCCGCCCAGAACGGCGATCTCGCCGGAGTGCAGCTGAATGACGGAATCCATCTCGCGCACCGCCAGCACGGGGATTTTGGAGTGAACGGGATCGGATACATTGGCCATGGCGGCGTTAAGCCCGATGGAAGGGTCGTCGACCTGGCCGACCACGCGCGATATCGTGGGCCGCAAGGTCATGGTGATGCGGTTGCTTTCCGTGTCGATGGAGGGTTGAACCGTCATGACAAGGCCGACGGGAACGGTGTGCGGCGTGCTGGTGTAAACCGGGTTCGTCGTAATAAGCGCGCCCGTGGCATTGGTCGATGTCGTAAACTGCGCTTGCGTGACGAAATAGACCTGATTGGTCGCGACCTTCATAACGGCGGTCTGATTGTTAAGAACCGTCAGCCGCGGCGCCGAAAGCACGCGCGTCGTCCCGAAGGTTTGCACGAGATTAAGCATGCCTCCGAAATTGTTATTCCCGTCGACTCCGAGCGTAAAAAAGCCGTTCGTGCCGAAGGCAGGCAGCGTGCCGAACGAGGCCGCCGCGCCTGCGGCGCGCGCGCCCAAATTGTGGACGATGCCGGTCCAATCGATGCCCGATTTATAGGCGTCGTCCAGCTCGACTTCTATGATGCGCGCGTCGATCAACACTTGCGCGGAAGCTTTTCGGCGCAGCACGGCAAAATATTTCTCGACCGCGTTGTGCTGCTTTTGGGTGCCGTAGACCGTCACGATGCCCGCTTGCCTGTCGACGCTGTGCGCCGGTTTGGTCGAACCTTTGCGGGTTTCGCCGGAGGTGAGGATTTGGGACAGGGACTTTTCCGCTTCCGACCAGAAATCCGCTTCGGATACCGCCGAGACCTTGGCTGTCGAATTGTTTCCTTTTGCCGAAGCGCTGGTCGTGCTCGATCCGCCGGTTGCGGAATTGGTGGTGACATCGACGTCGAAGACATTTGTCGCAATCGACGTGTCGCTGGTCGTGCGCCGATGAAGGCTTAAGTAATCCAGGCGGTAGGATTTCTGATAGGGCTCGTCGGGTTCGATATGGATGAAGGAGCCGTCAATCGTGTACCTTAAATTCGCCATTTCGCAGATGCGCTTCAGGACATCTCCGAACGGTTGATCCTTTGCCGAAATGATCACGCCGCCCTGAACGCGCGGATCGATTTGCATATTAAGGCCCGCTTTGCCGACCAGTTCCATCAGAACGTCGCGCACGGGGACGCTTTCCGTTACAGTAACGCTAACAGGCTTTTTCAGGCGGTCGGCGGTTTCGCGTTCAACCGTGGGAAGTTTTGACGCGGATGAGGGCTCTTTCTTTTTTGTAGCTTCGTCAACAGGCCCGCCCCTGTCGCGAAGGGCAAGATAATCTTCGCGGGTCAGCCCTCCTGCCGGATCGATCGTTTCTGTTGCGATTAATTCTACCGAAGGTGAACACCCCGCTATGACAAACAAAACCACCAGCGCAAGTAACAGATGAAAAAAAACTCGTACGCGCATGCCAAAGCAACAAAAATAAAGGTGTGGAACACAAATGTGTGTTAATGTTTCTATTATAGGTTGCTTTGGTATGTAAAAGTGTATCGGCGTTGTGCCTGTGGATAACTCGCTATTTCTGGGGATAAGTTACGCTCCAGAAATGAAGTCCGTGCGCGGGTGCTGTCGGGCCGCCCTTGGTGCGGTCGCAGGCTTCGAACGCGGCTTTGAAATCGTCGAAACGCCAGTAACCCGTTCCGACATAGCCAAGCGAGCCGACCATGTTGCGCACTTGATGATAGAGGAACGATCTTGCCTCTGTCGCGATGATAACCTCTTCCCCGCATCTTGTGACGTTCAAGAGGTCAAGTGTTTTATAGGGGGAGTTAGACTGGCAATACGCCGCGCGAAACGTGGAAAAATCATGTTTGCCGATAAGGATACGCGCTGCTTGCTGCATGGCCTCGACATCCAGAGGCCTTTTGATGTGCCATGCGTAGCCGAGATCGAGGGCAAGAGGCGCGCGGCGGTTAATGATGCGATAGCGGTAGCTGCGCGACAAGGCGCTGAAACGCGCGTGAAAAGTTTCATCGACTTGTTCGGCCTTTAAAATGGCTATTTTATGAGGCGACAGATAGAAATTAATCGCGTCGCGGACAGCGCCCGCTTTTGTTTCCTTGGCGCAGTCGAAATGGGCGACTTGCGCGCGCGCATGCACGCCGGTATCCGTGCGCCCGGCGACATGAAGGGCAGAGGGCTCGCCGAGAAACTTTTGAATCGCTTCTTCGATGGCTTGTTGAACCGAGGGACAATGCGATTGCCTTTGCCAGCCGCAGAAGGCCGCGCCGTCGTACTCAATCGTCAATTTCCATCGAGTCATAGTGTCGATCCGACAGGCAACCGAAGGCCGCGCAGAACCGAGGTTCCGTCGGCCGCTTTCTTTCCCGCGCGCTGAACGGAAGCGAGGCGCAAAGAGCCCGCGCCGCAAGCAACGGTAAAATCTTCATCCAGCAAAGTTCCCGGCGCGCCTGTTTTATTGGCGCGTTCGGCCGATAGGACTTTGATCGTTTCGCCGTTAAGGACGAAAAAGCATCCCGGCCATGGATTCAAGGCTCGAACCTGGCGCTCGATTTCCTCTGCCGGTTTTGCCCAATCAATAAGGCCTTCCTCGCGCGTTAGTTTGGCGGCATACGTCGCGCCTTCGGACGGCTGAGGGGTCGGATGCAGCTTTCCGTTCGCAAGATCGCATAAGGCCTCGACAATGAGGCGCGCGCCTAAAGCGGCCATTTCATCGTGGAGGCTTTGCGCCGTCGTTTGATGCGTTATAGCGATGCTTCCTTTAAGAAGCATGGGCCCCGTATCCAGCCCGGCGTCCATTTGCATAATGGTTATGCCTGTTGCCTTGTCGCCCGCCAGAAGCGCGCGTTGGAGCGGCGCGGCGCCCCGCCAACGGGGCAGAAGCGAGCCGTGAATATTCAGGCAGCCGTGCTTTGGCGCCGACAAGATGCCTTGAGGCAAGATCAGGCCGTAGGCGGCAACGACCGCGACATCGAGATTCAGCGCCGCAAATTTCTCCTGCTCTTGCGGATCGCGCAGGGTTTTGGGCGTTCGGACTTCGAAACCAAGGGATTCCGCAGCGCGGTGAACGGGGGTTTTCTGAAGCTGGTGCCCGCGCCCCGCCGGTTTGGGCGGCTGGCAATAAACCGCCGCGATAGTATGCCCCGCTTTGTGCAGGGCCGCGAGGGCCGCGACGGCAAAATCCGGCGTTCCCATAAAAGCGATACGAAGAGGGCGGGAGGATGTCATTCTTGCGAAGCCGCTTCTTCTTTTCGTTGTTTTTCAATTTTGCGCAAAATCATGTCGCGTTTCAGCTTCGAAATATGGTCGATGAACAAGGCGCCGTTCAAATGATCGATTTCGTGCTGAAGGCAGGTGCTGAGCAAATCCTGCGCTTCGAGTTCCTGCTTTTTGTTGTTTTGATCGAGGTAGGTCATACGGATGCGGCGGGGGCGCGTGACATCGGCATAATGGCCGGGAACGGAAAGGCATCCTTCGTTATAGATAAACAGTTCTTCGGGATCGCGCCAGACGATTTCGGGATTCGCCATAAAAAGCACGTTTCGGCCGTTGCGTTCTTCCGACACGTCGACGGCCAAAACACGCTGAAGCGAGCCAACCTGATTGGCCGCGAGCCCTATGCCTTTGCCCTCATACATCGCTTTAGCGAGCTCTTCCATGAAGGCCGCGACGTTTTTATCAACGCTGGCCACCGGCTGCGCAACTTGACGCAAGACTTTATCGGGTATGGTGCGAATGGTAAGTTTCTTCATCAAAATCCGCCTTATTATGCCGCATCGTCTTTTTCGGAGAGTTCCAGCATCTGTACGACACGCGGCTGCTTGTCGATCGGTTCGATCTCTTCCAGTTCCTTGCTTTCCTTGTTGGCGCCGAAATCCCGCAGGCGGCGCGCTTTGCTCATGACGTTGCGCTCCAGGCTGCCGACCATTTTATTGTAGCTGTCGACGCTGCCGATAAGCTTGTTGCGCAGGTTGGCGGCATGCTCCGCCATCGTGAAGACAGCCCCATAAAGTTCGTTCCCCAACGCGCCGAGTTTGCGGGCGTTTTCGCGCAGGCTTTCCTGCCGCCACCCAAGCGCGACCGTGCGGAGCAGCGCGATGAGCGTTAAGGGCGTCGCAAGAATGACATTATGCCGCGTGCCGAATTCGATGAGGTCGGAATCGCACTCCATCGCGGCGGCAAGGATGTGGTCGGTGGGCAGGAACAAAACGACGAAATCCGTCGCCCCCTCGATTTGATTCCAGTAGGCCTTGTCGCCGAGCTTCTTGATATGATCGCGCACTTGCCGCGCGTGCTTGTTCATGGCTTCTTTTTTAAAGTCGGCATTGTCGTTTTGCATGCCGTCCAGAAACGAGGTTAGCGGCACTTTGCTGTCGATGATGATGCAGCGATCGCCCGGAAGATTCACGACATAATCCGGGCGCACGGCGCCGGTTTCGTTCGCCACGTGATGTTGCGACGAAAAATCGTGGCAATGTTCGGACATCCCCGTCATTTCGAGAATGCGCCGCAGCTGAATTTCGCCCCATTGCCCGCGCGTTCCCGGATTGCGAAGAGCCTGCAAAAGCAGGCTTGTCTCGGAGCGCAGCTTCTGCTGCGTTTCGTTCGACTGGGCAACCGCTTGCATCAATTCCTTGTAAGCGCCGTGGCGCGTGACCTCCAGCTCTTTAAGTTGGAGGTCCATCTTGCCCAGCGTTTCCTTCACGGGCTTGATCATTTCGTCGATGGCTGTCGTTTTCTTGTCGAAAGTCGCGGCGGCGGCGATCTCGCTTTGCTTCAGGCGTCCCTCGGCAAGCTGCAAGAAGCTTTCATGGCTTTGGCGCAGGGTTTCGGCCGCGATGGATTTGAATTTATCGCCCCACTGCGAGTCCGAATTTTGGCGCGCGCGCAACATCAGCCATGCGCCCGCCCCCCCCATAAGAAGGCCGAACAAAAAAGCCGGAAGAGAGTAAGTTGCGTAGTCCATAGTTTCTTGAGGTACAGAGCCAATTAAAAAGCCGTCATTCCGGAAAAGTCGGCGCGTCAGCGTAAATTTAGCCGGAATTCGATTTGCTTTCTACCTGTGAAAAAATAAATCGGAATCCGCATAAAATCACCTTTTTCGCTTTGTTCAAAAAGGGATTTTTGCGGAATGACGATTATACTATATAAAGTTGGGACTGAAACTACTGCGCTTTTCCCTGTAAAAAGCGCCGGGCGGCCTGAAATTCCCTGGCGGTAATAGCGTCAAAGCTTTTGACGCCGACCTGTTTTTCAACCTCAAGGCGCAAACGGCCCTCGTCCATGCCGTTCATTTTGGCGGCATAAAAAACAAGGGCTTGAAGCTCGACGCGTTCATACTTGCTTAGGGGGCGCGCGTGTTCGTGAACCAGCGTTGCGATAAGATTTCCGGAAGCGGCGGCTAAAAATGTGGTGAAGCACAGCGTGCGAAAGGTCATCGTAACGCTGATGGTTTTTTTCTTGGGAAGCTGTTCCTTAACGTCCGATTCCAGAATTTGACGCGCTAAAAAAACAATATTCTCGCCTCTATCTTCCATGTGACTATTCCATTTCGGAAAATGCTTATGCCTTGAAATATAATTTCTCTAATAACCCATTTTATATCATAAAAAATTGAAAGTAATTCGCATAAAAAATCTTTGTCATTGATTTTGTTATATAATGGCTCGACCTCATAACTTTTGAATTGTTTTTAGCCTTTTTTGCGCTTGTGCCGCAGCGCCTCGTACTCAAGCAAATCGAAGATCTGAGGCTTGATCGCTTTCAAATTGTTTTTGTTCGACATGTCCATGTCCTGAAAACGCCTGTAGATGGTCGTCGACATGGCGGCGAATTCGCGCGGAGTCAGTTCATGCCCTATCTCGTTGGCGGTTTCCTGAAGGCGCGTGATAATCTCCGTCAAAAGTTCGATATTCTGGCCGAAAACGTAGCCTTTTCCTTTGATTTCCGTGCCTGTTTTCTCGCTGCTCATCAAAAGCGCGGGCGTCGTGTTAAGCACGTTCGCAACCGCTTGCACCGTGTCATAACGCGGAAAGCGCGACCGGCCTTCCATCATATCGCGCACGGCGGTGGCGTTAAGCCCGGCCAAAAGCGACAGCTTGCGCGGGTTCAAATGCTGTTCCTCCATAAGGCGGCGCAGATTGCGCACCCATTCGGGAGGCGTTAAGTCCTTGTCTTTTGTCATGGAAATTTCCTACTTCATCGTGAGGGGCTTGTCAATGGGAAAAATAATTTCAGAGATAAGATACATCCCATAATTTATAAAAAAGCGAACGGAAATCCAGGCAACGGCGATGCCGGCGAAGATATCGGATAGATAGTGCATGTTGATCATCACGCGGCTTGCGGCCAAAAACAGGGCCAACAAGAACCATAAATAGCGATAGCGCGGATAAAGCGCTGAAAGGGCGAACGCCAGGGTGAAGACCGTTGTCGTATGGCCCGAAGGCATGCCGTGCCAGAGATAACCCGATATGGTTAAGGGATCGAAACCGAAAACGCCTTCCTTGAACCAGAGCGCGGGCCTTGCCCTGCCAATGGAAAGTTTAATGATATTCGCGACGATCCCAGAAAAAGCGACGACTCCAAAGAGAAACAAAGCGCGCGCGCCCAGTTCATTCGCGCGCTTTTTCATGCTTTCCAAGATGGTTTTACCCCGCGAAAGAAACGCGCAAATGATCGTGGCGATTCCCAAGGGGCCTAAATACCATTTGGCCTTGCCGATATCGGTAACGGCGAAAAAGAAGTCATAAAGGGCAGGCGTGGAGGTTTTTAAGTCGTTCGTATAGGCGGCGATAGGCCTGTCGGCCCATAGGATCAACACCAACTCGAAAAGGATAAAAGCCAAGCCGCCCGCCGCCGCACGAGCGAGAAATTTCTTGTCCAAATTCACGTAGAAACAGGAGAGGCTGGTCACTTGATATCCTTTGGCATCGTATAAAAGGTCATCGTTTTTATCGAACCGTTCCCCAAGTTAAAGCCTTGAACGGAAAGGGCTTCGACCGGCTTTGCGGGATCGCCGGAAAACGCGTCTATAAACGCTTGCTTATGAGCGTTGTCAATGGCGGCTATGTGGCAGTGGTTTTGTTTCAAAACTTCCGCCGCATTGGAACCATTGTTAAGCAAAAGCGTGTTCGTTCCCGCAAGGAACACGAGGCTCGGCTCGGCATAGCCGACCGACACGAGTTGCGGCTTTTCGCAGCCGGGCATGGGTATGGTTTTGGCCGTTTCGACGATCCTGTTCGACAAGAGAGGCAGGCGCACAAGGGCGTGGCCGAAAAGAACCGACGTAAAAATCATAATCCCTATGGAAAGGATGATAAGGCTGGCGACTTTGTCTTTGATAAAAAGAAACAGCCCCGCGTGCTGGGAAAGGATGAGCACGAGCCCCCCCGCGACAAGCGGAAGGCTAAGCGCGCCATCGATGCGGAAAAACAGAAGGGGCGGAAGAAAGGCAAGCGCGACGCCGATCAGAATCCAGCATCCCGTAATAAGAGCCACAGGGATTTTGCGGCACTTTGCCGTTAGCGCCGGAAAGCCCAACGCAAGGGATCTGGCGGTCAGCAAAGCGATGGCGGGATAAGCAGGCAAGACGTAATGCGGCAGTTTCGTAAAGGAAAGCTCGAAAACGAACCACATGGGTATGATCCAGCCAAGACAGAACCGGACAACGGCCTCCTTGCGGCTTTTCCATATGTCGGGAATGGCAAAAAGAGCGAAAAGAGAGAAAGGAAAGAAAAGAACCGGAAAAGCCGTTAAATGCATGCCCGGCGGGATGACTCCGCGGTTTTGACCCTGCCAGATTTTAGCCAGCATGTCGTGTCCCGCCGATTTTTCCAAAAACAGGCCGTTGCTTTGCAAAACGATGGCAATGAACCATGGCGCGATTAGCACAAGCGCATAAAGAAAGCCGGGCAGGGGGCGCAGTGCGCGAAACCACGATATATCTTTGGCGAACAGCTTCATCCAAAGCAAAACGCCAAGAACCGGCAGAAGGATGATCGGCCCCTTAATAAGAACGCCGGCGGCGAAGGCCGTCCAAAAGACAAAGGGCAGGAAAAAGCGCGAGCTTTTAAGATTCTCGGTTTTCTCTTTATAAGCGCGCGCCATGGCATAAAGAGCCGTAACAATGCATGCCAGCAAGGCCGCGTCTGTTTTGGCGAGGCGCGCCTCGACATTCAAAAGAAGGCATCCGGCAAGCATCAGCGAGGCCAGAAGCCCCGTCAGCGGATTGAAAAGCGTCGCGCCCAGCGCGGCTGTCATTAAAACGGCAACGGTCGCGCCCAGAAAAGAGGGGATGCGATAGGCAAAGATTTCATTCAGGTTTTCCGAACTTAAAAAACGCGCCGATGCGCTTTGCAGCCAGTAAATGCCGATGGGCTTGTTATACCGTGGTTTGTTCTGAAGGCGGATATCGACATAATTGCCGCTTTCGATCATTTGCTTGCTTGCCTGCGCGAAAGAGGCTTCATCGCGATCCGTTGGCGGAAGAGTCACAATGCCGGGCGTAAAAAAACCGAAGCAAATCAGAGCAAGGAAGGCGTAAGCCACAACGCTAAGGCGCGCTTTGTCCTTTGTGTAGAAACGCTCGGGTATGGCAAAGAGTTTAGGCAGCATTTTTGTCGCGGGCGTGTTTGCGGATAAAATAGATATTTCTGAGGTAAATGATCATTCCAAGCCCTTGGCCGAGAATGAAAACAAGATCCTGCTGATGGAGGGCGTAGGTAAAAACAATAATACCGCCGCCAAGGCTGAAGTACCAGAATATTTCCGGCATGACGCTTTTCCTTGCGCGCTCGCTCGCGATCCACTGAACGACAAAGCGCATCATAAACAGCGATTGTCCGAAAAGACCGATGAGCGTCCATAAAGTAAGACGATCCGATAGCCAGGTAAGAGCATTTTGCATGGGCGATTCCTTTGCATCGTTATCGCTTAGGATGCGGGCCGTTTCAAGCGGAAGGGGGCAATACATTCCTTTAAGCCTAAAAAGAGAATTGTTTAAGGGGTTTGGGTCTTGATATTAATCCTCCAAAACAACATATTTTGTGGTATAAAGGAGTGTCGGTTTCCGACTATGGCAATAAACGCCTTGTGGAATAGACGCTGCGGACCCGGGGGCGGTACCCGGCGCCTCCACCTTAGCTCGAATGCCGTTCGGGCTATGGCGGGGGCGAAACAGGATCGACGCGCGTGATAAAGACATGGTTTTTGCCCGGCATGATACCGCCGTTATCGGGTCAATTTGATAAATGCCAACGACAATGTTGACATGAGCAACGTTGCAATCGCTGCCTAATATCCGCTTGCGGAAGTAAGGTAGTTTGCAATTTGCACGCGGTCCGGGGGGTGCCGGGCAACAGAAACCCCCCAACTACAAAATTAAACGCTCTTGGCGCAAAACGCCCTTTTCAATTCTTTATCTCACAAACTTGAAAACCCGCATCTATCCGCGTAGTTTTGCTGCTTCTCTTTCCTATGGTTTTGCATGAACGCGCTTTCCACAACCGATGATTTGTTTTTCGCCAAAACGGGCATGGATCGCCTGAAGGTCGATCGCCTGGTTAGCGATGCTTTGACTCGGGCGGACGACGGCGAGCTTTTTTTAGAGTATCGCCAGTCCGAAGGCTTTTCATGGGATGACGGCAAACTGAAAAGCGCGAATTTCGATACGGCGCAGGGCTTCGGTTTGCGTTCGGTATCGGGGGAAACGACAGGTTTTGCCCATTCCGTGGAGCTTACCGAAAAGGCCATAAAACGCGCCGGCGAAACCGTTCGCGCCGTTGTGACTGGGCGCGGCGGCGTTATGTCCGAGCCTCCCGTCGGAACGAACCGGCAGCTTTATGCCGACGCCAATCCGCTGTTGGGCAAAAGCTTTGAGGATAAAATCCAGCTTCTTCAGCTGATCGACTCTTACGTCCGCGCAAAGGATCCGCGCGTGCATCAGGTAAGCATCGGCCTTTCGGGCGATTGGCAAGCCATACAGATCATGCGCGCCGGGGGGTGGCGCACGGCGGACGTACGTCCGCTGGTGCGCCTGAACGTGTCGGTTGTCGTCCGCGACGGCGACCGCATGGAAGCCGGAGGCCACGGCGGCGGCGGACGCGAGGAATACGCGCGCTGGTTCGAACCTTCGCAGTGGCAACGGATTGCCGACGAAGCCTTGCGAAAGGCTCTTGTGAATTTGGACGCCATCGAAGCGCCTGCCGGAGAAATGACGGTCGTTGTCGGCCCCGGCTGGCCTGCCGTTCTTCTGCATGAAGCTATCGGCCATGGCCTTGAGGGCGATTTTAACCGCAAGAAAACATCCGTTTTTTCGGAGCTTATGGGGCAACACATAGCCGCCAAGGGCGTTACGATTGTCGACGACGGCACGATCGAAAATCGGCGCGGATCGCTTACCATCGATGACGAAGGAACGCCCTCGCAGTGCACCACGTTGATCGAGGATGGAAAGCTGGTCGGCTATATGCAGGACAGATTAAACGCGCGGCTTATGGGCATGCGCCCGACGGGGAACGGCCGCCGCGAAAGTTTTACGTGCCAGCCGATCCCGCGCATGACGAACACGATTATGCGGGCCGGTTCGATGACGAAGGAAGAAATTATCGCTTCCGTCAAAAAGGGGATTTACGCCCAAGACTTCGGCGGCGGGCAGGTTGATATTACCTCGGGCAAGTTCGTGTTTTCCGCAAACGAAGCTTATGAAATCGAAAACGGCAAGATCGGCAGGCCCATCAAAGGCGCGTCCCTCGTCGGTTCGGGTTTTGAATCGCTTAAGCGCATCAGCATGATCGGCAACGATGTCAAGATGGACGGCGGCATAGGCACCTGCGGCAAAGGCGGGCAAAGCGTTCCTTGCGGCGTGGGCCAGCCAACGATGCGGTTGGAAAATATGACGGTTGGGGGCAGGGGCGGTTAAACATTTCCGCCCAGGTGCATTTCGTCGCCCCCCGCCCGTATCGGAGCACCGGGCAGGCTCCGGCGGGCAGCGTTTTCTACTAAGAAAAACAAATGGGATGCCCGCCTACGCGGGCATGACGGTGATTTCATCTGAACGGATAGCGCTCTAAGATTTGAAATTCTTTTCCCAACATTCCGGAAAATTCGGAGCGAAAGGCGGCGAATTTATCCGCAATCCGATTTGTTTTTCTTGTCCAAAAGAAACCAAATCGGATTCCTATCTCGCGGTCGCTATCGCGTACCTCGTGCGGAATGACATTTCCTTAATCTCCACCCCACAAAACGTGCGCCATAACCTTTGCGTCGTTGATTGTTGCCTTAATGCTTGAACATTCGTTCGGCTGATGCGGGCAAGCCGCAACGGCGGAGTTCCAGACCGCGACAGGGTATCCTTTCTGGCGCAAGGGCAAGCCCACGGTAAATCCGCCCATGCCGATATAACCCGGCTGAAAGCCGCAAACGAACTGAATGGCTTTCTCCAATCTCTTGACGACTTCGCTGTCTTTTGGCGTCATGGGCGCGGAGGGAGCTTTGTTGACGACTTCATAGTCGATGCTTACGCCGTACTCCTTGACGATCTCATCGCCGAGTTTCCGGATTTCCCTGTCAACATCGTCGAAGGGATAACGAGGCAGAACGCGGCAGTCGACGTAGAACACATCCTGTTCCGGTATGGTGTTGATATTTTCGACATTGGCTTCTTTCTTCGTCGGCTCGAAAGACGACGCCGGAAAATCGAAGAGAGAATCCTTTTCCGGAAAGAGCTTGTAAAGCTCCCGAAGTTTGACGGCGAACGCCGATGACGCGACAAAGGAGTTCTTCCCGATATCCGGACGCGAGGCGTGGCTTTGCTTGCCTTTGACGGTGATTTTGAACCAGAAAATGCTTTTTTCGGCGAGTTCAATGACTTTGTTCGTTTCGTTGTAGTCCGGCACAAAAAATAGATCCTGTTTTTTGAAGATGTCTCCGTGTTTCTCCAAAACATAATTGATGCCGAATTTATTCCCGTTTTCTTCGTCCGATACGAAAAGCATGCCGAAATTGATTGGCGGCGCGATTTTTTCCGCCGCGATGGCCTTGGCCACAAGCAAAGAGCTGACAAGATCCTGATGGTTGTCCAAAACGCCCCGGCCGCGAAGAATATCGCCGTCAACGACAAGCTCATAGGGATCCGCGTTCCACGAAGCCAGATTGCCCGGCGGCACGACATCCATATGCGCAATGATCCATAATGTGCGCGATGTGTCGCGACCCGGAACGACGATGGCTAAATTCGGCCTATATCCGCAGGGGACGCGAGAGTCCGGCGCATTGAATTCCTTAATGTCTTTCAGCCCGAGGCTTACGAGGTATTTTTTAAGGAATTCGGCTTTTTCCTTTTCTCCCACGCCGCCGTTATCGGGGCTAAGCGCGGGGATACGTACCAGTTCCCTCTGTATATCGATAACGGTTTGCTTTTGTGAATCGAGAACGGACAGAATTTGGTTAAGCATTAAAAAGCCTCAGTTTTGCGGATAAGATATGAGGGGCTGACTATATATTGCGACCGTATATAAAACATGAAAAACAGAGGATATCGGCACGTTTTTTAGCTAACAGCCTCTTTTTCTTGCATTCTTCTCATAAACCATTATAAACGCCCCCACTTAATTACTCCTTGCCCCTTTGCGAAAGGGGGCTTAACCGGAGCGGCTGAAGCGTCGGGATTGGCCCGGCCCAGCTTCTGGTTGTTCTAACCCAAGGGGAGTGCATTTATGCCGCTCTATGAGACTATCTTTATCGCGCGTCAGGACGTGCCGACCACTCAGGTCGAAGCCCTGACAAAAATCTTTTCGGACATCATCGTCGCCGACGGCGGCAAGATCACGAAAACCGAGCCCTGGGGCTTGCGCACCATGGCCTACCGCATCAACAAGAACAAAAAGGGCCATTATGTTCTGCTGAACATCGATGCGACTCCGGCTGCGATTGCCGAGATGGAACGCAACATGAAGCTGAACGAAGACGTTCTGCGCTTTATGACCATTCGCGTCGAAGAGCATGAAGCCGGCCCGTCCGCGATTATCCGCAAGGAAGATCGCGCCCCCATGGGAGATCGCGGCATGGACCGTCCGCGCCGCGCCCCCCGCAGTGAACCCGTTTCAGAAGGAGACGCCGCATGAGCGCACCCGAATCAACCCATGATCGTCCCGGCAGAGGCCCAGCAGGCGCTGGCGGTTTCGGTGGTTTCCGTCGCGGCCGCAAGAGCTGCCCCTTTACAGGAAAAGGCGCGCCCAAGATCGATTACAAGGATCCGTCCACGCTGAAACGCTTTATTTCCGAGCGCGGCAAAATCATGCCCAGCCGCATCACGGCTGTCAGCGCGAAAAAGCAACGCGAACTCGCGCAAGCCATCAAGCGGGCGCGGTTTCTCGCCTTGCTGCCCTATGCCGATAAACGCGGCAACGCGAATTAGAAATGTTTTCCGCGACCTGTCCTTCGAAGCCCTTGGCTTAGAGGGAAGGCGGGGATCGTAAGATAGGAGAGAGATATGATCGAAGTAATTCTTCTGGAGCGCATCGAGCGCCTCGGTACCATGGGCCAGACCGTCAAGGTCCGTCCCGGCTATGCGCGTAATTTTCTGCTGCCGAACAAGAAAGCCCTGCGCGCGACAAAGGCCAATTTGGAGCTTTTTGAAAAACAACGCGCGGAACTCGAAGCGCGCAATGCCGCCGAACGGGCAAGCGCCGAAAAAGTTGCCGCCAAAATGGAAGGCTTGACCCTTGTCATTATTCGTCAGGCGAGCGAAATGGGCCAGCTTTTCGGCTCGGTAACGTCGCGCGACGTTGCGGAGGTCGCTGTCGCCGCAGGGCATGAGATGAACCGACTTCAGGTTCAGATAGACACCCCGATCAAAACATTGGGGCTGTTTGACGTCAAAGTTAAGCTTCATCCCGAAGTGACGGCCAAAGTAAAAATCAATGTCGCCCGTTCGCCGGAGGAAGCTGTCGTTCAGGCGCAAAAGGGCGCCGCCCTTGTGAAGGCAGCGGCCGAAAAAGCGCAAGTAGAGGCGGCTTTCGGCGTTCCGGTTGAAGGCGCCGAAGCGCCCGCCGCCGATGCGGAAGAAAAACCAGCCAAGGCAAAGAAGGCCAAGAAAGCCTCGACCAAGGAAAAGGAAGCCGACGTTCCCGATAACAAGGAAGCCGAAGCTCCCAAGGCAAAAAAAGCCAAAGCCAAGAAAGCGGCGGAATAAGGCCGACTTTATAAAGCTTATGCCCGCTCCTGCATGCGCCGGGGCGGGCATTTTTTTATTCCTGTTAACCCCCTCTTGCAATTAAGCGCGTCGAAACGCAGTATAAGGCTATCGTTTTCCCTTTGGAGGCGCCGCCATGACTGTTGTCATTATTATCCTTGTTGTTGCCATACTTTTCGTCGTTCTGATTTATAACCGTCTTGTCTCGTTGCAACAGGCGACAAAAAACGCCTTTGCCGATATCGACGTGCAACTCAAGCAGCGGCACGATCTGATCCCCAATCTGGTCGAGGCCGTTAAGGGGTATGCGGCTCATGAGAGCGGGGTTTTTGAAAGAGTGACCCAGGCTCGCACGGCCGCCATGAAAGCGAACACGCTTGCCGAGCGCGGCGCTGCCGAGGGCGCTTTATCAGGCGCCTTGATGCAGCTCTTCGCGGTGGCTGAGAATTACCCTCAGCTCAAGGCGAACGACAATTTCCTGCATCTGCAAGGCGAGCTCGGCGATATTGAAAACAAAATCGCTGCCGCAAGGCGTTTTTTGAACAATTCGGTTGCCGAATACAACGGCGCACTTCAGCAATTCCCGGCGGTTCTTTTTGCCGCGGCCTTCGGATTCAAGCCTGCCGAGATGTTCACTCTTGGCGACGGGGAGCGTGCGGCCGTATCGACTCCGCCGAAAGTTTCTTTCGGCGCGCCAAGCGCGTAATACCAATGGGCCAATGAGATGACAAGTTTAGGTCACGAGCGGTTGCGTGGAGCGCGAAGCAGAAATAAAGGCGTTTCAACAAGATATAAGCGGGGCGCAGAGCGAGTGATGGCAAGCGGCATAGCGGCATTCATTGGTTGTTTGGTATAGGGAAAAACAATGCCTCAGGCGCTGGGACTTTCCACATGGCAATGGGACAATAACATCAAATCCGTTTTGATGCTGCTGGCCTTCCCTTTATTGCTGCTTGCCATGTTGTGGGGCCTTTTTTTCATTATGGGCTCTTTGAACGTGACGCAAAGCGGCTCTGTCGATCCCCGGTTTCTGGTGGAATTCAACCTTTATGATCCTTCCGGCGGCAGGCAAATGCCGCTTGATCTCGCCCTGTGGGCTGTCGCGGAATACTGGCCGATTATTTTGGGCATTGCCGGCGTTTGGACCGTGATCGGTTACTTTTTCAACAGCAGCATGATCCGCGCGGCCACCGGCGCGCGAGCCGTGGAGAGGGCCGAGAATCCGAAACTTTACAATCTTCTGGAAAATCTTTGTATCTCGCGGGGCATCCCCATGCCCCGGCTGTTCATCATCGATGTGCCGGAGATGAACGCCTTCGCCAGCGGCATTGATAAGCGTTCGTTCAGCATAACCGTGACGCAAGGGCTGTTGCAGACACTCGACGATAAGGAAACCGAGGCTGTGCTTGCGCATGAATTATCGCATATCCTTAACCGGGATGTGCGCCTCTTGATCATTGCGATCGTCTTTACGGGGATGATTTCATTCATCGCCCAGATGCTGTGGCGTAATTTGCGTTTTGCTTCCATGCGCCAGAGCAGCAATGACAAGCGCGGCAATGCGGCGCTTTTCATGCTGGTTGCCGCGATCATGATGGCGATAGGTTATGTTTTTGCGATTTTGGTGCGTTTTGCCCTTTCGCGGCGGCGTGAATACATGGCGGACGCGGGTTCGGTTCAATTAACGAAAACGCCTGAGCCTTTGATCTCCGCGCTTCATAAGATTTCGGGCAACTCCCGCATACCGAACGTGCCGCCCGAGGTCGAGCAGCTCTTCATCGACAACCCGCCGTCCTTTATGGGCTTGTTCGACACGCACCCTCCCATTGAAGACCGCATACGGGTTTTGAGGGCGCTTGGCGGGCAGGGGATGAGATAGCATTCGGCATTCAGAATTTGCATTCGGGACTCGGTGGAGTCCTGATCGAGTTGAAGCGAACCAAATGGGACACCCGCCTTCGCGGGTGTGACGGTGAACATGCATCTCGGTACGCTATCGCGTACCTCGTGCGGAATGACGAGTCTCGACTTACTCCCGTTCCTTCTTCTTCATCTCATTCCAAAGGCGTTCCATTTCCTCAAGCGGGGTGTCGGAGAGTTTGCGGCCTTGTTTCGTAAGCGCCACCTCGATGCCGCGGAAGCGACGTTCGAATTTACGGTTCGTGCGGCGCAAGGCGGTTTCCGGGTCGATATCCAGCTTTCGCGCCAGATTGGTTATGGCAAAGAAAACATCGCCAAGTTCGTCCTCCAGAAAATCCTTGTCCGTTTTTGTTTTCACTTCGTGTTCCAGTTCGCCGATCTCCTCGCGGATCTTTGCGAACACGTCCTGCGCATTGTCCCAATCGAAGCCTACGCCGGCGGCGCGTTTCTGCAACTTGACGGCGCGGGTCGAGGCGGGCAGGGCCGCGCTGATATTGTCCAGAACGCTCGCGTCCCGGCCTTCCTGAGTTGCCTTTTTCCTGCGCTTGGCTTCCTTGTCGTTTTCCCAGTTGCTCCTTACATCGCCCGCCGTCTTCACTTTGCGTTCGCCGAATATATGCGGATGCCTTTCGGTCATCTTGTCGGCGACATGCGCCGCGATAGCCTCGAAATCGAAAAGCCCTTTTTCGCGGCCCATTTGGGCATAAAAAATAATCTGGAAAAGGACATCGCCCAGCTCGTCCTTGATGGCGGCGGGATCGTTTTTCTCAATCGCTTCGACAAGCTCGTACGTTTCTTCGAGCGTATGCGGGGCGATAGTCGCAAAAGTCTGTTCGAGGTCCCACGGGCATCCGCTTTCGGGATCGCGCAGGCGCGCCATGATGTCGGTCAACCGCTGGATGTTCGAAATCATTTCTCGCTAATCCGTGGTTCCGCCTTGATAAGCGAAAAGGGGATGCGAAAGTGGACGTTTTCCTGAACGCCGGGCAGGACAGAAACCTCGACAGGGCCTAATTTGCGTAAGGTTTCGATCAAATCCTGAACGAGGTCTTCCGGCGCCGAAGCCCCTGCCGTGATGCCCACGCGCTCCTTGCCTTTTACCCAATCCGGATCGAGATGCGAGGCGTCCTCGATCAGATAGGCGGGTATGCCGACTTCCTCGGCGCGTTCGCGCAGGCGGTTCGAGTTCGAGCTGTTATGCGCGCCAATGACAAGAACGACATCCACGTGCTTGGCCAGTTCGCGCACCGCGCCCTGCCGGTTCTGCGTCGCGTAGCAGATGTCTTTCGTTGCCGGCCCGATGATTTTCGGAAAGCGCGCCTTTAAAGCGTCGATAACGGTTTTCGTATCGTCCACGCTAAGCGTGGTTTGGCTTATATAGGCCAGCATATCCGGGTTTGTGGCCTGGACTTTTTGCACGTCGGCCACTTCGGAAACCAGATGAACGACTCCCGGAATTCGGCCTAAGGTTCCTTCGATCTCGGGGTGGCCTTCATGGCCGATCAGGATGATTTCCCGTCCTTGCTGGGAGTAACGCTGGCCTTCGGTGTGGACCTTGGACACCAGCGGGCAGGTGGCGTCGATCACCTGCAAATTGCGTTGGCGGGCGTGGGTTTCCACTTTTTCGGTGACGCCGTGCGCGCTGAAAATAACGACGGCGCCTTCGGGAACTTCGTCCGTCTCCTCGACAAAAATAACGCCCTTGTCCCTTAAGCGCTGAACGACATGGGGATTATGCACGATCTCATGCCGCACATAAATGGGAGCGCCGAACTTCTCAAGCGCCATTTCAACGACATTGATCGCACGTTCAACGCCTGCGCAAAAACCGCGAGGCTGAGCCAAAATAACCTGCATGTTCCAACTTTCCTTGTAGGGCCTTGATATGAGCGCATTTTTAGCATCATTCAAAGCGGCATTTCTACCCTTAACGACTCATTAATTTAATAAATTTATGAACATGACAAGGGAAAAGTGTCGATGCCCGTCAAAAGGATCATTTTTGATTGGCGTATGTTTTGCACTGTCTTGACGTTATCTCAACTTTGGAGCGCGCGACCATGAAATTTCTCAAAGGGAAAACCGCCGTTATCACCGGGTCCACAAGCGGCATCGGGCTTGGCATCGCCGAAGTTCTGGCCGAGCAGGGCGTGCATATCATGCTGAATGGGCTTGGCGACTCCCAGGAAACGATCGAGCGCGTCGAAGCCGATATTATGAGGCATGAGATCACGCTTAAATGGTGGGCGCCGATTGCGCAAAAATATCATCACGGATTGCGGCGCGAATACGATTATTCAGGCGCCGATATCGGCAACTCGGCGCAGGCCGAAGCCATGGTCAAGCATGCCGCTGAAGAATTCGGCTCCGTCGATATTCTTGTCAATAACGCGGGCATCCAATACGTGTCGCCTATCGAAAGCTTTCCGGTCGACAAGTGGAATCAGGTTCTTGCGACCAACCTGTCGGCTGCTTTTTACACATCGCGCGCGGCCATTCCCATGATGCGCAAAAAGAAATGGGGGCGCATCATTAATGTTTCCTCCGTGCACGGTCTTGTCGCCAGCGCCGAAAAAGCCGCCTATGTTTCCGCAAAGCATGGGCTTATCGGCTTAACGAAAGTCGCGGCATTGGAACTGGCGGGAAGCGGCGTCACCTGCAACGCCATATGCCCGGGATGGGTGCTGACCCCGCTTGTGCAGAAACAAATCGACGCCATTGCCCAGCGCGATCATCTTTCGAATGAGGAGGCATCGAAAAAACTGCTTCAGGAAAAGCAACCCTCGATGCAATTCGCGACGCCGGAGCAGATCGGGAAGCTCGTGCTGTTTTTATGCTCGGATGCCGCATCCCAAGTTACCGGGTCGGCTTATTCCATCGACGGCGGTTGGTCGGCGCGATAGTGGGTTAAACCATTATCTGGTTCGGACACTTTCGTCATGCCCGCGCGAGCCTATCATTTGTTTTCTAAAAAAGAAAATGGGACCCCCGCCTACGCGGGGGTGACGGGCTTTCGATATTGATATTGAGGATGACAAGGATGGGATCCCCGCCTACGCGGGGGTGACGGGCCGTTTAATGATCTGAGTTTAAACCACTAGCCCCGTTCTTAGGCCGTCATCGCCAGCGAGACCGGGCGTTGATAGAGCGCGAGGTCGAGGTAATCTTCGACATACGTCGTCAATTCAGCCAGATTTTCCGTAAAGAAATGGCTGGCTCCGGGAATAACGCGGTAATCGATTTTCACGCCGCGCTGACTGGATAACTTATTCACCAGCTTGGCGACAAAAGGTTCCGGAACAATTTCGTCGACAGCCCCGTGAATGATTTGGCCCGAAGCGGGGCAGGGCGCCAGGAAATTGAAGTCCAGCATATTGGCAGGCGGCGCGACGGAAATAAAAGATTCAATCTCGGGCCGGCGCATGAGAAGCTGCATGCCGATCCACGCGCCGAAGGAAAAACCGCCGACCCAAACGCTTCGCGCATTTGGATTAATGCTTTGAAGCCAATCGAGAGCGCTTGCGGCATCGCTAAGCTCGCCTTCGCCGCGATCATACGTGCCCTGGCTGCGTCCGACCCCCCGGAAATTAAAGCGCATTGTCGAAAAATCTCGTACGGCAAAGGCGTTATAGAGGCCATAAACCACTTTGTTGTTCATCGTCCCGCCGTGCTGCGGATGAGGATGTAAAATCAAGGCGATAGGGGCTGTCGGAGACTTTCCGGGGCTGTAACGGCCCTCTAGACGCCCTGCGGGGCCGGCAAACAGGACTTCAGGCATATTTTTCACCAAGTTGCTGCATAGTGCTAAAGAATCTGCTAAAATATCCGCCTCAAAGAAGAGGGGAGCATGAAGCATATTTTTAACAATCAAAAGATTAACCACGTGAAAGTGAATTAATCCTTTGGTAATAAGTTTCTAGTGCTAATGTACGGCTCTTTTCAAGGAAAAAACAATAAATTAAACGATTTTATTAATAAGGGAACCGATAAAATACGCTTTTGTCTCCGTCATACGTGAGTTTGCTGAAGAGAACATGATTTATTTAGATAGCAATGCAACGACTCCTATAAAACCCGCCGTGCGAACAGCCATGGCAGAGGCGATGGAGCGCCATGGCAACCCGTCGTCGGTGCATCGGTATGGACGCATTGCTCGAAGATATATGGACGATGCGCGCGCAAAGGTTGCGGCGCTTGTCGGAGCCAAGCCTTTCGAGGTTATTTTTACGAGCAGCGGCTCCGAAGCCAACAACCTTGTTTTAAGCCAGTTTGTCTGCCCGATCGTATCGTCTATCGAACACGAATCCGTTCTTTCCTTTTCGGCGCCCGATAAACGCCTTCCCGTTTTAATGGACGGGCGCATCGATTTGTATGCAGCTGAACGTATTCTGATGAAATGCCCGAAGGGCTCGCTTGTTTCCGTCATGCTGGTCAATCATGAAACGGGAGTCATTCAGCCTCTTGCCGCGCTCTCTTACCTGACGAGAAAATTCGGCCATTTTTTGCACGTCGATGCCGTTCAGGCTGCGGGCCGCATGCCGTTGAATTTCGCGTCCATGGGCGTCGATGCGCTAACGCTTTCCGCCCATAAAATCGGCGGCCCTCAGGGGATGGGGGCGCTTGTCATAAAAGAATCCATCTCGCTTGATCCGCTCATCCGCGGCGGCGGACAGGAACAAGGCCGCCGTTCGGGCACCGAAAACGTGGCGGGCGTTATTGGCTTCGGAGTCGCCGCCCAGCTTGCGGCCGACGATCTCCGCGATACGCTTCGCCTGCAGGCTTTGCGCGATAAATTGCAGCATCGCATCGTTTCCATTAGCGGGGGCGACGCCATTATCATCGGGGAACATGCCCCGCGCGTTGCCAATACTCTGCTGGTCGCGTTGCCGGGCCTGTCCGGCGAGGCGCAAGTCGCTTCGATGGATTTAGCCGGCGTCGCCGTCAGCGCGGGATCGGCATGCTCCAGCGGAAAAGCCAGAAAATCTCATGTGCTTACATCGATGGGCTATGAGCCGCAGATTGCGGGGTGCGTCATGCGCATTTCGCTGGGGTGGCATTCGATTGCCAAGGATATTGACCGCTGCGCCGAGGCCTGGAGCGGCCTTTATCAGCGCGCGCGCACGACACGAACAACCAGAGCTGCTTAATAGGGTGATAGTATGTCCAATGTGATCGGCATTCATGAGATTTTTGGCCTAGCGAACGGGGGAACGTATTGCTGGATATGCCAGAAGCCGGTGTCGACGCGCGCCTTGTTTTGCCATCACTGCGGGACGATCCAGCCCGTTCGCGACATCGATCATTTTGCGCGCCTTGGCCTTGCACGGCAGCTTGATGTCGATGCTGAATTGCTTGAGCATCAATATAAGGCCTTAAGCCGGACGTTGGCCCCGGAGCGGTTTGCCATTCGCGGCCTGGGCGAACGCGGGCACGCCGCGAAGCAACTGGATGCCCTTCGGGAAGCGTATGACGTCTTGCGCGATCCCGTTAAACGCGGGCGCTATTGGTTGCACATGAACGAAAAAGATTTAGTGGAGGTCGACATCTGCAATCCCGTGGTGGACGAACTGCGCCGCGAATTGACCGATGCCGCCGAGCCCAACCAGTACGATCGCGTTGCTCAACGGGCAGGCCAGGCGCTGGAGCAGGGCGTGATCGTGCTTATGCAGTCCTTGCGGGGCGGAAATTGGCATTTGGCCAATAGCACCTTGATGGAATTGGATGGCGTCGGCGCCATTCTGGAAGAAGTGCGCGTTTGCCGCACGAAAGCCATGCAGGCGAGGGATTAGCGTTATTTACGCCTCCCATTAGAACAAGAGAAACGACAGAGTGATGGAATTTCATCCCGACGTATGGATTAGGCTTCAGCTTATATTGCTGGATGAATTCGCCAAAGGGTGTCTTGGGGGAACTCCTTTGACATTATGGTCGGCGGTTGTCGAAGCGCATCAGCTGAAGCTTGAGCTGCTGGGCGCAGGCAGGCATGTAAAAATTGATAAAAAAACGCCAGCCTATCTTAAGCTTGTGCGCCAAACAGCGCCTTTGGGAATCCATCTTGATACAGGCATCACGAAGAACGCCGGGATAACGGGTAATCCCGCCTATTCACTTTTAATGATGACCATTCCCGACGATGTCGCTTTGCTTGGTTTGGGACAAAAGCTTTCCGATAAAAATGCTCTTGTAAGTCTGCTGAAGGAAAACCGGGCGCTGCTTGCGCAGGATGCGTTCGATAAAGGCGCCTTGCGCGGGGCTCTGGAGCCTTCTTTTCCCGACGTTGCCGTTAACAAGATCGGCATCACGGCTCATGATGTCTGCGCCGAGGTTCAATTTACCTATCCGACAGTCACCGCTCACGTCAAAAACGCCATGCGCCGCTTGCTGGGGAAAAGCACAAAGGCTTACGAAAAGGCAGGCTGTAAGTCGGTTTATACCATCATGATAAGCTTGGAAAACTTTGACGCTATCCGAAAGCAGGCGGCCAAAGCCGCTAAAAGCGAAGCGCAGCAGCCGAACCTCGCGGATCCCCGGCGGGGAGGGCTACAGGCAAGGCATCGCGTTCCGGGGCTAGGGTCTTGACCGATGTAAAGAACGCCGCCAGGCGTTCTAGACATTCATTTCGGATTTAATCCGCTGAATATCCGAGTCCAGAAGCCCAAGGGTCGTGACGAGCTCCGACAAGATTTGCGTTTGCTTTTCGATTTGCGATTGCAAAGCGTAATCGGGCGCGGTTGGGCGTCCGGGAAGATTGCCCTCACATTTGTTCATGTGCGTTTGCAAAGCATCGATCACGCTGCCGCGCGTCGCCTCGATCTGCGCCGATACCTGAAACCATTGATCGAGCAGCTTGTCCTTCAGTTCAGGCGGAAGGGTTATCGTTTGCGGTTCGGCCGGTTTGATGATTTCCGCTTTTGCGGCTTCGGCCGCATCCTGCGTCGCGCGCAGGGAGCGTTCAAAATCGGCAAGCCGCGAGATGACTTCCTGCCGCAGCGTTTGATCGATGCGCGCGTGCGAGGTTTCAACTTGCGAAGCAAGGTTGACGCTGATCTCGCCGATTTGCCGAAGCAATTCCGGCGAAACCCCTGTGACGGCTCCCGAGTCCGATTTCAAAGTTTGAGCCAGTTCCGCAAGATCGTTCTTATCGGCCAGATTTTCCGTGCTCTCTTTTAAAGCCTGCCGCAGGTCGCCGGGAATCGCGGAAGTAAAGACGCAAGCCTTGGCGTTCAGCTCGGAAAGCTCGCTAAGTCTCTGATTGAGCTGAGCCAGTTCCTTGGCGCCTGCCAGGCGTTCGATATCCGCCTGCAAAGCGCCGATCTTACCGCTCAGATCGTTCACAAGGTCGGCAAGCTTGTTGTCCTGCAAAACGATTTCGCCGCTTTCTTGCGCCGTTTCTTTTTGCGGCTGCGACGCTGAGCGAAGGCCTTCATTGACCTGTTCCTGAAGCGACGACAGCTGGCCGGTAATCTGTTCCAGCTGACCCGTGATCGGCTCCAGCGAGAGCGAAGGCGCGCTTTCCTCCGGCCGCTTTTGCAAAACCGTATCCAGCTTGTTATGCAGATATTCCAAAGCCTCGGACAAGTGCTCAAGCCGTTCGCGCACCGGCGCCAACGAACGATCCTCGTCCGGAAGCCCGGCCGACGCTTCGTTCCAGCGGCTTTTGATGTTTTCGGTCGTTTCGGCAAGGACTTTGCCGCCCGCCTGTAGCAGGTTGATCGCCCCGAACAGACGTTCGCCCAGATCGTCCGCCGTCGAGGACAATTTCGCCAATGTCGTCTTGGCTTGTTCGGCGTTGTTTCGCAGCCCTATTTCGCTGGACGTGAGCGATTGCAGCGTGTGGGCTAACTGCTTGCCTGTCGCCTGCGTGATTTCGGAGAGGTTTTTCGCCCGCTCCTGCAGGTGCGGGATAAGGCGGTTCAGCTGGTCGGCGGTATGCGCGTGCGTGTTTTTCAGGTGCTCCGTCGACGCGACCATTTCGGAAATCGCGGTCTTTATTTGCTGGTCTCCCGCCTGGCCGCGGTGAAGGATGTCGGTCAGAACCTTTTCGACTTTAGAAGACAAGAGAGAGATGTTGTCTTTCTGCTGCTCTATGGACGTGGACAGCGACAGCGATAACTGGCGGATGTGGTCGGAATCCGTCGACAGCGCTTTCATCATCGCTTCGAACAGCGAGCGCGATCCGCCCTCAAAGCGCAAACGCACGGGGCCTTGTTCGCTCAGCAGCGAGATATCCGGCAAATGGCTGAACTGGTAGCGCGCCATATCGACGGCGCGCGCGACCTCGCCCACGGAATCCTGCCGCTCGATACCCCAAATGGCGGTGCGCATATCGCCGTGCGCCATGTTTTGAATGCTTTGGGAGAGCGCCCGCAAAGGGACAGACCGTTTATCGCGCAACACCAGATAGAGGCCGACAACGCAGGCCGAAGCGCCGATCAGGCTTCCCCAGGCGGCCAAGGTTAAAAGCATGGACCAGAACTGCGCGTCTTTTTGCGCTTCAAGGCGCGCTTTCGCCGTGCTTGCGCCCACGCGCGCTTCGAGCAGGGTCAACGTCGAGTAAAGAGGCGCAAGATCGGCAGTTGAAAATTCGGCTTGCGAAGGCCCCGTGGGCGTATCGATCTTTTGCAAGGCGGAATTGAAGAGGGCGGCAATGGCGGACAGTTCGCGCTTGGCATCGGCGGAGATCGTATCCGGCAGATCGGCGACGATCTCATCCGCCTTTTTCATTATGTCCCTTATTTCATCGAAACCGGAAGCGTCGCGTTGAACGACATATCTTTGCGCAAACCCAAGGAAGCCGCTATAGCCCCAAGCGCTGCGCAAAACGCCATAGATTTCTTCATTGCTGCCCGGAATGTTTTCGGGCGCGGCGAGCACGATTTCCGTGCGATCCAGTTTATATTTAAGAAAGCCTGTCCCGCCGATCATTGCCACGCAGACAAAGACCACGAGACCTAAAACCAGAGCCGTAAAACGGCCAACGCCGGAAGCGGTAGTGGGGACAGACATGAGGATGAAAAAGTTAAGACCGGGAAGAAGCCAGCTATTATGGTAAATTTTTGGCAAAAAAGCAATACATTCAAATAGCTATGCGAACATATTGAAGTGAAATATTATTTTTAACTATTCGTTCAAGCCGGTGCGGGAGATACGCAAGTTCCGGTGCAGCGAAATGGATAGCAAAAGCCCGCATCCAATCAGGAGGGTTAGCATCGCCGTTCCTCCATAAGAAACAAGCGGCAGGGGGATGCCAACCACGGGTATCAGGCCCGAAATCATGGCGACATTGACGAATACATAAAGGAAAAGAGTCACGGAGAGGCCGAACGCGGCAAGGCGCCCGAATTGATTATGCGTTGTAAGGGCGATGATAATTCCGTAGCCGATCAATAGAAAATACATCGCCAGCAAGGCCAAGGCGCCAAGCATGCCGAATTCCTCGGCCAGAACCACAAAAATAAAATCCGTATGCTTTTCGGGCAGGAATTGAAGCTGGCTTTGCGTGCCTTGGGCAAAGCCGCGCCCGAACAGCCCGCCCGAACCCATGGCGATCTTGGACTGCATAATATTATACCCGTGCCCCAAGGGATCGGAGCCGGGGTTCATAAAAGTCATCAGCCGCGCTTTCTGATAATCGTGCAGGTGATCCCAGGCAAAAGGCAAAATCGCAGCCGCCGCGACAATGACAATGACGAATTTCCACCAGCGAACGCCCGCGGCGAAGAAAATGGCCCCGCTCGCCAAAGTCAAAAGCAAGGCAGTGCCGAGATTGGGCTGCATCAGCACCAGGCCGACGGGCAAGGCCACCATCGCGAGCGGAAACACCAGTTTGATCGGCTGCCCGACGTCTTCCAGAGACAGGCAATGGAAATACTTGGACAAAGACAAAACCAAAGCGATTTTCATAAGTTCCGAAGGCTGGATGACGATAAAGCCCAAATTGATCCAGCGTTGCGCGCCCATGCCGATATGGCCGATAGCCTCGACGACGATCAGCATCAGCAAAACAACGCCGTAAATGGGGTAGGCCAGTTTCAGCCAAACGCGGATATCCGTTAAAGCAAGCGCGAGCATCAGGCACAAGCCGACGGAAAAGCGCGCAAGTTGCGGCCCCGCCCACGGATGCCAGCTTTTTCCTCCCGCGGAATAAAGCAGGAGTATGCCCGTCATGCCGATTAGGACGATCAACGCGACCATGCCCCAGTTCAGCTCGCGCAGCTTGTCCGAAATGGTTAAATGATCCGAAGAAAGGCGCGACATTAAGAAATTCCGTCCGTTGCGGGGCTTTTATTTCAAGGCAAAATGCCCTAAGTTGGCGTTGTTTTCCACTATAATCCGGAAATGCCATGCAATCAGCCATTATTGTTTTCCCCGGCACGAACCGAGAGCGCGACCTATTCCTTGCCGTCAAGCAGGCGACAGGGCGCGCGCCGCATCTCGTCTGGCATACGGAAAAAACATTGCCCGAGGTCGATCTTATTCTTCTGCCGGGCGGTTTTTCTTACGGGGACTATCTGCGCACAGGCGCGATGGCGGCCCATGCGCCCATTATGAGGGAAGTTAAAGCGCGCGCCGCGAAAGGCGTACGCCTTTGGGGCATTTGCAACGGGTTCCAGATTCTTTGCGAGTCCGGCATTCTTCCGGGCGTTCTGTTGCGCAATAAAACGCTTAAGTTCATGTGCAAGCCCGTGGCCCTGAAGGTCGAAAATACCGACAGCGATTTTACGCGCCTTTGCCGCAAGGGTCAGGACGTGCGCATGATTATCGCGCATGGCGACGGCAACTACTTTGCGGAAGCCGAAACGCTGAAAAAAATCGAGGGCGAAGGGCAGGTGGCCTTCCGCTACAAGGAAAATCCGAACGGTTCCGTCAATGACATCGCGGGCATCTTTAACGACAAGCGCAACGTGCTTGGCATGATGCCGCATCCCGAAGACGCCGTCGAAGATCTGCACGGCAGCACGGATGGGAAACTTCTATTCGATAGCGTCGTCAAGGCGCTGGCGGCGTAGTATCCTAGAGCATTTTCCGCTCAGGTGCATTCGTCACCCCCGCGCAGGCGGGGGTTCCATTTTCTTTTTTACTAAGAAAAACAAATGGGATGCCCGCCTTCGCGGGCATGACGGTGATTCCATCTGAACGGATAGCGCTCTAGCCTTAATTCCCCGCCTTAATCTTCTCCATCGCGTCTTCGACATGGCGGCTGAAGACGTATTCCGCGGGGCGTTGTTGCGACATGTCGATTTCAGGAGCCATGGGGCCTTCGGTCGCAATGCCCTTCATCGCGACTTTCAGCATTTTCAACGGATGGGCAAAGGCATCGGATGCCGCCGTCGGCTCGTAGCCGCAATGAACCATGCAGTTGGCGCATTTCTCATAGCGGCCGATGCCGTATTTGTCCCAGTCCGTTGTTTCTATCAATTCGCGATAGGTTTTTGCATAACCTTCGCCGATCAGATAGCAAGGGCGCTGCCAGCCGAAAATGCTGCGTGTCGGTAATCCCCAGGGGGTGCATGTGTAGGTTTGGTTCCCGGCAAGGAAATCCATGAACAAAAGCGACTGGCTGAAGCGCCACTTCGGCTTGCCCGCTCGAACGCTTTCCTTTCCAAGATGGAAAATCTTGCGGAACATTTCCTTGGTCGCCTGGCGCGTGAGAAAATGTTGCTGATCGGCGGCGCGCTCGTACGCATAGCCCGGCGAGACCGTAATATCCTCAAGCCCCAGTTCCATCATGCGGTCGTAAAAGGCCGCAACCCGCTCCGGCACGGCGTTGTTAAACAGCGTGCAGTTGATCGTGACGCGGAAGCCCTTGGAAAGAGCGAGCTTGATCGCTGCTTCCGCCTTCTCATAAACGCCCGGCTGATTGACGGAGCGGTCATGGTCTTCCTTGGAGCCATCCAGATGGATCGAAAAATTGAAATAAGGGGAGGGCGTGAACAGATCGATCTTTTTTTCCAGCAGCAAGGCGTTCGTGCATAGGGTGACGTATCTTTTCTGCGCGATAAGCCCGTTGACGATTTGATCCATTTCCTTGTGCAGAAGCGGTTCGCCGCCCGGAATAGACACGATCGGCGCGCCGCATTCTTCGGCGGCGGCGAGGCAATCCTCAACGGACAGGCGCTGGTTCAGGATTTCGTCCGGATAGTCGACCTTGCCGCATCCGGGGCATTTCAGGTTGCAGCGAAACAACGGTTCCAACATCAGCACAAGCGGATAGCGTTTATTACCCCGCAGTTTCTGCTTGATGATATAAAGAGCGACATCTATTTGTTGGCGTACAGGTACAGGCACGATTCTATACTCGCTAAAGTGGACAGTGGGTGCTTATAAACCTAATGCAAACGAGGGGTCAATCGGTGAAAAAACAGATGCTTTTGAATGACGTCTAGACCTTTTTCCTTATAAATGGGATTGTAACCTTTGCGCAGGAGGGGGTTCCCTTTTCTTTTTTCTTCGACGGAAAACAAATGGGATGCCCGCTGCACGGGCATGACGCATTCATTGCGGATGTGCTTGATCCAACTTGAATGAGCGTTTCTGTGTCCTTTTCTTCCGCCATCAAACAGGGAAACTGGCTGAATCTTAGCCGCATTCGGGGCTATCCGAAGATCTTTCTGTGCCTGTATCTGATTATCGGCGGTTTTTGGATATTCGGCTTGCATGAAAAGATGCAGCCTCATGAGGGCGCTTTTGTCACCGATTTCATGAATGTTTATTCCGCGGGGGTTGCCGTTCGGGAAGGCAATTCTGCATCTGCCTACGATTGGACGAGCCAAAAAAACCGGCAGGATGAGCTTACGCGCGCCTTAAGCCACGAAACGGACATTAAAGATACCGGCTTTCTGCCCTGGCCTTACCCGCCCATGTTTTTGGCCGTTGGATGGGCTGTTGCCTATTTCCCTTACTTTATCGCTTTGGGGATTTATTCCGCCGTCGGCCTGCTTCTTTATATGCTTGCGGTTCGCAAACTTGCGCCGCCTTTTAAGGAAAGCCTTTGGGTTATGGCGGCTTTTCCGGGAATGTTTATCAATTTGTTTTCCGGCCAAAACGGATTCTTTACGGCTGGGTTGCTTGCGGCGGGTTTGTTTCTACTGGAACGCTATCCGATAGCGGCGGGAATGGCTTTTGGCGCGCTGTCTTATAAGCCGCACTTTTTCATTCTCATTCCCCTTGCTTTGCTGGCGGCCAGATATTGGAAAGGCTTTTTCTGGACGCTTTTAAGCGCGGCGGCGTTTACGACTTTATCTTTGGCGGTTTTCGGCCTGGAATCCTGGGTTGCCTTTCTTCAAAGCCTGCCGCTTACCAAAGCCAATATCCTTGAAATTCACTCGGATCGCTGGCTTGGCATTCTTCATAGCGTTTTTTCGATGGTTCGCCGCTTGGGCGGGAATCTTCAAACGGCTTATGCCGTTCAAACGCTTGTTTCCATGTGCGCCGTTTTGGCGCTGGCATGGATTTGGTTTAAGCGCTCGTCTTTGGCAGTTCGCGGCGCAGCCTTGGCCGCGGCGCTGCTTCTGTTCAGTCCGTATTCCTTCGTTTACGATCAGGTTTTGCTGGCAATCCCCCTCGCGTTATTGGCAGGCAAGGGGATCCGCGACGGCTTTTTGCCTTTTGAAAAAACATTCCTGTTCGCCTTGTGGCTTTTGCCTTTTCTTGTGCAGGACTCGGGCAAGCATTTCATGCTGCCCCTTACGCCGCCGATGCTGATTGCGCTGATGGCTCTTTGCTGGAAAAAAAGGCAGATTGAAAACCCTAAGGCCAAGGCTAACAATGGATAGCGCACTCAACATTTTTAGCCGAGCGGATTGGCTTAATAAAAAACGCGTCGTTGCGTACCCGATTATCTTCCTTGGCGTTTATGTTTTTGTCATTGCGCTATGGATTTCCGGCAGTTCGATTTTCCCTAAACACGATGGCGTGGAATTTTCGCGCGATTTTACCAATGTATACGTCGCCGGCCTTGCGGCGCATGAAGGCAAACCCGCCGACGTTTACGTTTGGGAACATCAGAAAGAGCGCGAGCGCCTGCTGGAAACAACGGGGCAGGGGCCAAATCCGGACGAAGGTTATGTGCCGTGGGTTTACCCGCCGATGTTTCTTGGCGTCGCATGGCTTGTCGCTTTTGCGCCGTATTATTTTGCCTTAGCCGCTTATCTTGTTGCCGGGGCGGCCGCCTACGGCGCTGCGATCTATAAGCTGGCCGGGTTCAGGCAATCCTTATGGGCCATCGCCGCTTTTCCGGGCGTATGGAGCAATGTATTTGCAGGGCAGAACGGTTTTATAACGACGGCTTTGCTGGGGGGCGGATTATTCTTTTTGGATAAAGCGCCTGTGGCAGCAGGCTTGTTGTTCGGAGCCTTATCCTACAAGCCGCAGTTTTTTGTTTTTATCCCGCTTGTCCTGCTGGTGGGGCGGTATTGGAAGGCCTTTTTAACAACGACGGTCAGCGCGATCGCCTATGCGGCGCTATCTTTGGCTGCGTTCGGCGCGGATTCGTGGCGTGGGTTCTTTCAAGGCCTTGCTTCTGCGCAATCCACCATCCTTGAATCGACTGCGGATTTATGGCTCGGCAAGATGCATACCGTTTTTTCCGCCGTGCGCATGTACGGGGGAAGCCTGCAAGCCGCCTATGTCGTGCAGACTTTTGTCGCGATTGCCGTTGCTTTGGTTTTGATTATCATCTGGATGCGAAGGCCTTCCCTAGCCGTTCGCGGGGCGTCGCTGGTTGCGGCGCTGCTTCTGATAAGCCCCTATTCTTTTGGCTACGACCAAGTGATTTTGGCGATACCCATAGCTTTGCTGGCGCGAGAGGGCATTGAGAAAGGATTTTACTCATTTGAAAAATTCTTTCTTTTTCTGCTATGGCTTTTGCCTGCCTTTGCAAAGGACATGGGCGAAAACTACGCGCTGCCGCTAACGCCGCCGATGCTTGTCGTGCTGATGGCGATTTGTTGGAGGAGGGTTAAGAGAGAAAACTCCTTCCCCCTCGATGGGGGAAGGCTGGGATGGGGGTGATACTCGAATCGGATTAATTTATTCACCCCCACCCTAACCCTCCCCCATCAAGGGGGAGGGAATTTTAGCTGAGAAAACATGTTCAATTCTTCCCCCTTAAAATACGCCGCATGGCTGAACGAAAGGCGTCTTGTTGCTTATCCGATTATCGTGCTGATCGCCTATGCCTTTTTGATCGCAGGATGGATTTTCAACGCCTCCGTTTTGCCCGATCATAAAGGCATGCAGTTCGCGCACGATTTCGTGAACGTCTACGTTTCCGGCGAAGCCGTGCGCGAAGGCAAGGCTGCCGAGGTTTACGACTGGCAAAAACACGAAGAGCGCCAACATCAGTTCGAAATTTCAGGACGCGGCACAAGGCCGTGGAACGGCTTCGTGCCGTGGCTTTATCCGCCCATGTTTCTCGCCGTTGCGTGGCTCGTTTCGTTCCTCCCTTATTATACGGCGCTGGCCTGCTACTTTGCGGCTGGCTTTGCCGCGTGCGCCTTCGTCCTTTACAAGCTTGCGGGTTTCAAGCAATCCAAATGGGCTATCGCCGCGTTTCCCGGCTTGCTTATCAATCCGATATTCGGGAATACGGGATACATTACCACCTCCCTTCTCGGCGCGGGTTTGCTTTTTCTGGATACCAGCCCCGTGCTCGCAGGCTTTTTCTTTGCGCTTTTATCCTATAAGCCGCAGTTCTTCGTGCTTATTCCGCTCGCGCTTGCGGTTGGCCGATACTGGAAAGCTTTTTTCTCGACGTGCTTAAGCGCGGCTTTTTTGATGGCGCTGTCATTATGGGCCTTCGGCATCGACGCGTGGATAGGCTTTTTTGACGGATTGCCCTTGGCTCGCGGTTTTATTCTGGAAAGTCCGCGGGATTATTGGCTGGGTACCATGCACACGGTTTTTTCCATGGTGCGCATTTGGGGCGGCAGCATTAAAGCGGCTTTTGTCGTGCAGGGAGCTGCGTCTGTCGCTGCCGTGGCCTCGCTTCTCTGGATTTGGCGGCAACGGCCTTTGTCTTTAGCCGTTCGCGGCAGTGTGCTTTGCGCCGTTCTTATTCTGGCCAGCCCTTATTCCTTTGTGTACGACGAAATCCTTCTGGCCATACCCATCGCTCTCTTAGCGCGGGAGGGCATTGTGCGCGGCTTTCTTCCTTATGAGAAAATTTTCCTGCTTGTCCTGTGGCTTTTGCCGCTGAAATTCCACGATATGGGCGAGCATTATCCCTTTCCCTTGACGCTGACGCCGCCGCTTTTGGTTGCGCTGATTTATTTAAGCTGGAAGAGGATGACAGGGGAGTTAGAAACGAACAATTATATCGCGAAAAGCAAAAAAGAAATGGGATGCCCGCCGATCCGGCATGACGGGATCTGTGGTAACGAATCTAAAAAAAATACCGTCACACCCGCGTAGGCGGGTGTCCCATTTAGTTTCTTTCAGAATCTAATACCTCAGCGGCTCGACAAGTATCCGAAGCGCGGGAAGGTCGGTAACCGTCAGCAACAGCAGCAAAGCGCATATGAAGAGAACGTATGAAAGAAACCGCCCTTCCGCATAAAGTTTTTCAGGCGCTTGCGCGGCCGAGTTTTTCTTCAACGCGATTTTCATATACCACATGAACATAACGGCGATGAACGGGAAGCTTAGAAAATACTCGATGCGGTATTTAATGAGGAAAACGCCAAGAAAAAAGGCCGCGTTCAATGCGTAGAAAAACGAAGACAGAAGCAGCTTGTTTTCGTCATAAAACCTGAACGATTTTCGGTAAAGCGCAATGCGCGCGGGATCGGCGAATTGCCGGAACTCGGAATAGCGCTTCATCGCCATTAAGAAAGCGCCGCCCATCCAGTAGGCAAGCAAAATACTGGAAGGGGGCAGGGAATAATCGATGATCACGAACCAGCCGAGCAGCAGGCGCAACGGATTGTTGATCGCCTCGGAAAGCACATCCATATACGCGCGGTCTTTTGTGCGTATGGGCTCGACATTGTAGATAAAGCCCATGATAAGAAACAGGATCGAGATCGTAAAAAACATCGGCCCGAACGTATAGGCCAGCATGAGGCCGCATGCCGATAAAAGGACATAAAGCAAAGCGACATAAGAAAGCTGAAGCTTGCCCTTCGCGCCGGGGCGCTTGGACTTCATCGGATGGAAGCGGTCGCTGGCGGAGTCCAGATACTCGTTGATGACGTAATTCGACGAGGCGAGAAGGCAAAGCACAAAGATCGCAGAAGCGAATTTGAAGGCGGTAAAGCGCGAGATATCGCCGCCGAGCAAAATAGCCAGAACGGTGCCGGGGATCATGAATATGTTTTTAATCCAGTTGTCCGGCCTCGCGATCTGGATATAGAGGCGGAGTTTTTCGAGTGGTTTTTGTTTTTGGGTAGCGCTGGTCATGGAAAACAATAGGGGCTAGGGGGTCGGGGGACTTGGGAAGAATAGGCGCTGGATATTAATTTTATATTTCCCTAGACCGCAATCCGTCCGGATGGAAGCATCTCTTGCTTCCATCTGGACGGTGAATCGCAGGTTTTATAGATAGGTAGAGCATTTTCCGCCCTTCAGAACCGATTCCATGAGTTCGGAAAATGCTCTAGCCCCTGGCCCCAAGCCCCACCTCTTACCCCTGAAACCTTACTGTCGCGAGGGCATGGGCGGCGATGCCTTCGCCGCGGCCCGTAAAGCCGAGCTTCTCGGTCGTCGTGGCCTTGATGCAGACGCGCTCCGCAGCGATTTCCAAAAGTTCCGCCACGCGCTTGACCATCGTCTCGCGATGCGGCCCTATGCGCGGGGCTTCGCACATTAAGGTAATGTCCACGTTGCCGATCAGGCCGCCTTTTTCCGCAACCATGCCGACCGCATGCTTGACGAAGCGCGCGCTATCCGCGCCTTTCCATTGCGGATCGGAGGGCGGAAAATGCTTGCCGATATCGCCGCCGCCGATAGCGCCCAAAAGGGCGTCCACAAGCGCGTGCAGGGCGACATCCGCGTCGGAATGGCCTTCGCATGAAAACGTGTGCGGAATATGAACGCCGCAAAGAATAATTTCTTTCCCGGGAACAAGGCGATGCACGTCAAAGCCCATGCCCGTGCGGATATCGCCGTAGTTTTGCCCCAGAGCGCGCGCGGCGCGGCCAAGGTCGTCAGGATTTGTGATTTTCATGTTGTCCGAATTCGAAGGAACGAGGGTTACGGGAATGCCGACTTTCTCGGCGACCGAGGCGTCGTCGGTCAGCTGGGAACCGGCGACGCTGCGATGCGCCTCAAGTATGACATCGAAGTGAAAAGACTGCGGCGTATAAGCGCGCCATAAATTCGAGCGATCGACCGTATCGACGATCACATCGCCGTCGCCCTTTTTCAGCGTATCGACGACCTTTTCCGCTGCAATGGAACCCTTGCTTGTATCCAGCGCACGGCGCGAGGCTGTGATCGTTGCCGCGTCGACCAAAGGGCGCGCGCCGTCATGGATCATCACGAAACCGGGCTTGCTTGTTTTCGCAAGCGCCTCAAGGCCGTTTAAAACGCTTTCTTGCCGCGTCGCGCCGCCGGCAACGGGTTCCGGCAGGCCCAGATCGCCCAACGCTTCGTCGTACAGATCGCGGTGCGCGGGATTGATGACGACCTGAACGCCGTCGACATGCGGGTGATTCAGAAACGCCAGAACGCTTCGGCGCAAGACTGGAATGCCGGACAGAAGGCAATACTGTTTCGGCATTTTTCCCCCGAATCGGGAGCCGGAGCCTGCGGCGACAATAAGGGCTATGCAGGAGGACATGTTTTTCGTTTTCATAAGATGATTACTGGGTGCTGAAATCTACTAAGGATAAGCGCGAATGCAAAGAACTTCATTTTTTGCGCTATGGGCGAGTTTTCCGCATAATATGAATCTGCGGTTGCAGAGGAAATAAAAAGCCTGTGTAACATATGGTTAAAGTTGGTTTCTTGCGCATTTAACTTTACATGCGGCAAATCTCGCGTATAGCTTTTGCCGCTCTAATCCGGGAAGGGTTTACTAAAGAAATATTCAGCTGGGAGTGCTCAATTGTGTCTTCAGTGGAAAGCCTATCGCAGAGAAATCAGTCTTTCGAAATATTAAGTAAACTTTCTGAAGGCGGATCGGCCTTAATTAGATTATATTTCGATACATGGACAGATTATTTGAATGCGGGAGAAACGGTAAAAGCCGGTGCTCTTTATGCGCATAATTTTTCCAACCAAGAACTGCATGAGATGCTTAGCGACGCGCGTTTGTTGGAATTGAGATCGCTTTGCATGGTTTCCGCCGAATTCGGCGATCACGATGTTTTTACTTCGAGAGCCGACAGCCTATCTGAAAAGATTTTAGAAGAGATGTATACTTTGGCGGATAAGCTTCTCACAGCCGCAGGCCAAGATATCAAAGTCCACAGCAAAGTTTCCGACATATTCCTAAAAGCGGAGCTCCCAAAGCCGCGAGCCGAAATAAAATCGGCTTTTACTTCGAATGGTTTGCGAAAAGAGATCGCTTCCTAGATGAACCTAAATAGCTTCGTGCATGTTGCCCAATTATTAGGCAGCTGCTATAGGTGATCCTATGAATGAGGGGCTTTCCAAAATCAAGCTAAAGCCTATTCGCGTCGGCAACATCACGATTGCCGAACCGGTTTTGCTTGCGCCCATGGCGGGCGTGACGGATTTGCCTTTTCGCCGCATCGTCCGAAAATTCGGGGCAGGGCTTGTAACGTCGGAAATGATCGCAAGCCAGGCCATGATCCGGAGCTGCCGGAAAACGGTGCGCATGTCCCGCCGCGGCGATGACGAAGGGCTGATGTCGGTTCAAATTGCGGGCTATGAGCCGGACGTGATGGCCGAAGCCGCGAAGCTGAACGAAGATCGCGGCGCGGATATGATCGATCTGAACTTCGGGTGTCCGGTTAAAAAGGTCGTGAAAGGCCATGCGGGCAGCGCCTTGATGCGCGACGAAACCCATGGCGCAAAAATTTTCGAAGCCGTCGTTAAGGCCGTTTCTATTCCGGTCACTTTGAAAATGCGCCTCGGTTGGAACCATGAAAACCTAAATGCGCCAAGTCTTGCCAAAATAGCGGAAAGCTGCGGCATCCGAATGATCACCGTTCATGGCCGCACGCGCGGTCAGATGTATAAGGGGCAGGCGGATTGGGCGTTCATCCGCAACGTGAAGGAAGCCGTCAATATTCCGGTCATTGCGAACGGCGATATTTGCGAGCTTGCCGATGCGGACGAGGCGCTGGCGCTTTCGGGCGCCGACGGAATCATGATCGGGCGCGGCGCGGGCGGCCGCCCATGGCTTTTGCGACAGATGATGGACTATCTTTGCAAGGGGGCCTTTACGCCGGCGCCGTCCATGCGCGACCAGCAAGCGACCGTGCTGGAGCATGTCGACGAGATGCTGGCTTTTTATGGCGAAAGCGCGGGCCTGCGCATCGCCCGCAAGCACATTGGCTGGTATTCCAAAGGCTTTTCCAATTCCGCTGAATTCCGGGCCGGGGTTTTTAAATTGACGGACGCTTTGCAGGTGCGGGGCCGCGTTGAGACGTATTACACAAAAATGATGGATGACGCGGCATTTGGGTGATTGCCTAATTTTTAGGCAGGTGCTATATCCCCGAAACCGCATGCTTTCCAATTTTAGTGGAGCCGCCTCCTTATGAACGCGAAAGGACTTTCCGCCAGCGTCGAACGCCATTTGCGCGATTACTTTGCCGCTCACGAAAACGGACTGCCTTCGCCGGGACTCTACGACCGCGTTTTGCAGGAAATCGAAAGGCCCTTGCTTAGCATCGCGTTGGCCGAATGCCGGGGCAATCAACTGCGCGCGGCCGAGCTTTTGGGTTTGAACCGAAACACCTTGCGCAAGAAAATCCGCGATCTGGGCATCAAGACGCGCTGTCCGAAAACGCGAAAGGCGGCGAATGATTAAGCGGCTCGATCTCGCAAACCCTGTGCAGCGCTTCGTCATCTGGTCGATACGCGAGCGCCTTCGCGATAAAATGGTTATCGCCTTGATCATGGCCTCGGTGATGTCGGGGCTTGCCACGTACGCCGCCATGACGCGGTCGCCTTTTTTCGGCAACGACCCGACGACCATTATGATCCTGTCGTTGCTCGATTTATTTTTCCTCGTTCTTCTCGGAACCGTCGTTACGCACAGGCTGTATAGTATCCTGCGCCGAAAGCGGAACAACCTCGCCGGCTCCAAGCTTCAGGTTCGCATGATCAGCGTGTTCACGCTGCTTGCCGTCGCGCCGGCCATGCTTGTTGCCATGTTTGCGGCCGCTTTCTTCTATTTTGGCGTGGAGGCGTGGTTTTCCAATCACGTAAGGACATCCCTTAATGAATCGCTGGAAGTCGCGCAGGCTTACTTGGAAGAACACAAGCAAGTGCTTCGCGCCGATGTTTTATCCATGGGCAACGATCTGAACCGGCAGGCGGCCCTGCTATCGCAAGATCCCGTGCGGCTGACCGAGGCCGTTTCGGCCCAAGCCTATTTGCGCAATTTGACCGAAGTCATCATCTTCGACGGATCGGGGAAAATCCTTGCGCGTTCGGGCCTGACCTTTGCTCTGACGTTCGAGCCGATAACCGACGATATGCGCGCAAAGGCGCGGCAGGGCGATGTGGTTCTTATTGTCAGCGATACGGGGGATAGGGTGCGCGCGCTGACGAGGCTGGATAACTTCGTCGATACGTATCTTTTCGTGGGCCGTCCCGTCGAACCGAAAGTGCTTGCCCATATGGCCATGACGCAACAGGCCGTTAGCGAGTATAAGGAGCTGGAAGGCAAGCGCTCCGGCCTGCAAGTCACCATCGGCCTTATTTTCGTCGTGGTCGCGCTGCTTTTGTTGCTGGCCGCCGTCTGGTTCGGCCTTAACTTCGCGATGCGCCTCACAAAGCCCATCGCCAATCTCATTAGCGCGGTGGATCGGGTCAGGGGGGGCGACCTTAGCGCGCGCGTCAGCGAAAGTTCAAAAGACAGCGACGACGAGATCGAGCTTCTGGCCCGCGCTTTTAACCGCATGACAAGCCAGATTCAGGCCCAGCGTTCGGATCTTATCGACGCCAACAGGCAACTTGATTTCCGCCGCCGTTTCAGCGAAGCCGTGCTTTCGGGCGTTTCGGCGGGGGTCATCGGGCTTGACAGAGGCGGGCGGATTAATCTGATGAACGCGTCGGCGGCGGCTTTCTTCGGCATCGACGACAAAAGCCTGTTCAACGGACAGGAAATAGCGGCCCTTGCGCCGGAAATTCAGAAGGTCCTCGATCGCATGCCGAAAGGCGCCGGCTTGCATAGCGCGCAGGTCGAGATACGCAGGCCTCACAAGCCCACGCGCACCATTCTGGTTCGCATTTCGTCGGAACTGGCGGAAACGGAAACAAAGGGCTACGTCGTTACTTTTGACGACGTTTCCGACCTTCTCTCGGCCCAGCGCATGGCGGCATGGGCCGACGTTGCGCGGCGCATCGCGCATGAAATTAAAAACCCCCTTACGCCCATACAGCTTTCCGCGGAGCGTTTGCGCCGCAAATACGGCAAGGAAGTTATTTCGGACCCCGAGGTCTTTCAGACCTGCACGGATACCATCGTCCGCCATGTGGACGATATTGGCCGCATGGTCGACGAATTTTCTGCTTTCGCGCGCATGCCGTCGCCGGTCATAAAACAGCATGAGCTTAAGGAAATCGTCCGGCAGGCCATTTTTCTTCAAAGCAACAGCCGTTCCGATATTTCCTATGTGCAGGATATTCCTCATACGGCGTGCGTGGCGGAGTGCGACTCGCGGCAAATCGCGCAAGCTTTGACAAATTTGATGAAGAACGCCGCCGAAGCCATTGATGCGCGTACCTCTCCCTTGAACGGGCAGCTTGAGAAAGGGCAGATTGTCGTAACGCTATCCTGCCTGGAAAAAGAGGTCTGTGTGGCGGTCGAGGACAACGGAAGGGGATTGCCGGTCGAAGAGCGCAACATGCTGACCGAGCCTTATGTCACGACTCGCAGCAAGGGAACGGGTTTGGGGCTTGCTATTGTTAAAAAAATTATGGAAGACCATAGCGGAAGGCTTGAACTTGACGACAGGAAAGGCGGGGGCGCTATTGTGAAAATGCTTTGGCCCATCAGCCAGCCATCCGGCGAGGCTTTGTTAAAGAGAGGCGAATCTGATAGCGTTCAGCTTCAAGGATTGGCAAATAAAACAGCTTGAGGAATTTATGCCCCCATCGGTAAAAGAAAAAGGATTAAGCAGCGATATTCTTGTCGTCGATGACGAGACCGATATCCGCGCCCTTATTAAGGGCATTTTGAACGACGAAGGCCTTTCCGTGCGCGAAGCGGGAAATGCCGACGAAACAATTAAAACAATCGCGGCGCGCCGGCCAACCTTGGTGATCCTGGATATTTGGCTGAGCGGCAGTTCCATGGACGGCATGCAGCTTCTGCAGCACATTCGCCGCGACTATCCCGATGTGCCCGTCATCATGATCAGCGGCCATGGCAATATCGATACGGCCGTTTCCGCCATTAAAATGGGCGCGTATGATTTTATCGAAAAGCCGTTTAAAGCCGACCGGCTGATTTTGCAGGTGCAGCACGCGCTGGATGCGGCGCGCTTGAAGCGCGAAAATCTGGAGCTGAAATTCCGCGTTCACGCCGATACGGAAATTATCGGCAAATCCTCGGCTATCAATCAGGTGCGCCAGATCGTCGAACGCGTAGCGCCCACGGGCAGTCGCGTTTTGATCTCCGGCCCTTCGGGTTCCGGGAAGGAAGTTATCGCCCGCGCGTTGCACCGCCAATCGCGGCGCGCCGAGGATCCTTTCGTCGTTATTAATTGCGCGATGCCGCCCGAGCAGCTGGAAATGGAGCTTTTCGGCACCGAACAGGGCCTTAACGGGGGCGGACGTAAAATTGGCGCGTTCGAGCAGGGGCACGGCGGCACGCTTTATCTCGACGAAGTCGGCGATATGCCGCTGGAAACGCAAAGCAAGATCGTTCGCCTTTTGCAGGAACAGATTTTCATGCGCATCGGCGGCACATCGCGCGTCGAGGTGGACGTTCGCGTCATCGCCAGCAGCAGCGGCGATTTGCAGCTTGACATGCAGGCGGGAACGATCCGGCAGGATTTGTATTACCGGCTCAGCGTCGTGCCGATTAAAGTCCCCGCGTTGTCGGAGCGCCGCGAAGATATTCCCGTCATCGCCAATCATTTTCTTGCGCGGGCCGCCGAAGCGACGGCCACGCCGCCGCGCTTTCTGGGCGAGGATGCCATGGCGGCTTTGCAGGCATACGACTGGCCGGGCAATGTGCGCCAGCTGCGGAACGCGATGGAGTGGCTTTTGATCATGGTTCAGGGTAGTCCGGCCGACCCCATTCGCGCGGACATGCTGCCGCCTGAAATTACTTCCTCGGCGCCAAGCGTTCTTAGGTGGGAAAAGAGCGGCGAGATCATGAAGCTGCCGCTTCGGGATGCCCGCGAAATGTTCGAGCGCGAGTACCTTCTTGCGCAAGTGACCCGCTTTGGGGGCAATATCTCGCGTACCGCCGGCTTCATCGGCATGGAACGGTCGGCGCTGCATCGCAAGCTTAAGTTGCTTGGCGTGCACGGCAACAGCAACGAGAACCAATCGGTTATTCTGGAAAATATGAATTAGGATTCAGCATTCAGCATTCAGGGAACGAATGTTATGCGCGCATTTCGTTAGGCATGAGGGAAAAGGGCATTGACCAAGAAAATAAAAAACTCACCGAATCCTGAATCCCAAATCCCGAATCCTCCTTCCGCCGTCATCCTCGACTGGGACAATACGCTTGTGGATAGCTGGGGAGCTATTGCCGAGGCGATCAATTACGTGCGCGTGAAATTCGGCCTGCCATTCTGGACGCAAGTGGAAATTCTGGCAAATTGCACGCGCTCGGCGCGCGACGCCTTTCCCGAATGGTTCGGGGACAGAT
This sequence comes from uncultured Rhodospirillaceae bacterium, assembly GCA_964453225.1. Lineage (GTDB taxonomy): Bacteria > Pseudomonadota > Alphaproteobacteria > UBA9219 > UBA9219 > CAIXLI01. The sequence goes on along the minus strand of CAYVNS010000002.1, from coordinate 89,300 downwards.
GGGAAGAAGCCTGGCAAGATTATTATTCGCATTTCGAGAAAACGCGGATGAAGCTCGGCCTTACGCCGCTGCCCGAAGCCGAAACCTTTTTGAAGTATCTTAAGGAGAAAAAAATTCCCGCCGTCGTGGTTAGCAATAAATCAAACCATTATTTGCGCGACGAGTCCAAACAGCTTGGTTGGGATCATTATTTTGCCTCCATAGCCGGCGCGCATGACGCGCCAAAAGACAAGCCGGAGCGGGAGCATCCCGACTATGCGTTGAAACTGGCGGGCCTAAAGGCCGGCGCCGACATCTGGTTTATCGGCGACAGCGAAACCGATGTCGTTTGCGCCCGAAATGTCGGATGCACCCCCATCCTGATCGCCGACGCCGAAAAAGCAAAGAATCTCGGCGTTGTCCATTTCGCTTCCGGTTTTGAGGAAATTCTTGGATGGCTGGAAAACGGCTAGCATATTTCTATGTGAGAGTTGATTGCAGACTCTCGGCACGCTATCGCGTCCCCGCTCTTAATTGAACCGGATTTGTTTAAAAGCATTCCCTTCCTGCGTGACGTGCTATAATAGGCGGGAAACAACGTAAGGCAGGGCAAAGCGTGACGAAAGCCTATACCGATATTGACGGAGTCCGGCACAACGAGCGCGCGTATGTGCTGAATCCTGTTTTAAAATCTCAAAGATTTCGCCCCATAAGCGACGATCTCGTGCTTGAGGAAATGGTCGGCCTGGCCCGCGCCATCGATCTCGACGTTCTTTATGCCGAAACGGTCTCTTTGCCGCGAACCGTGCCTGCAACTTTGTTCGGCAAAGGGCAGGTGGAGAAGATTGCGGAGCTTGTCAAAGCCGAAAATATCGTTCTTGTCGTCGTGAACCATGCCTTATCCCCCGTTCAGCAGCGCAATCTGGAGCGCGGTTTCAAGTGCAAGGTCATCGACCGCACGGGCCTGATTTTGGAAATTTTCGGCGACCGCGCCCATACGAAGGAAGGCCAGCTTCAGGTCGAGCTTGCGGCGCTGAATTACCAAAAATCGCGGCTTGTACGCTCGTGGACGCATCTTGAAAGGCAGCGCGGCGGATTTGGCTTCATGGGCGGGCCGGGCGAAACGCAGCTGGAAGTCGACCGCCGTCTGATTACCGACCGCATCGCGCGCCTGAAGCAGGAGTTGGAACAGGTTCGCCGCCGCCGGAATTTGCAGCGCGACGCCCGCCAAAGCAAGGAATTGCCGACCGTCGCGCTGGTCGGTTATACAAACGCCGGGAAATCGACCCTCTTTAACCGGCTTACCGGATCCGGCGTGGAAGCACGCAACAGGCTTTTTGAAACCCTCGACCCAACGATGCGCGCCATGAAACTGCCGAACGGCCGCGATGTCGTGCTGTCGGATACCGTGGGTTTTATTTCCGATTTGCCCACGCATCTTGTCGAGGCTTTTCGCGCGACCTTGGAGGAAGTGCAACTGGCGGACGTTATCCTTCACGTGCGCGACATCGCGCGGCCCGATACGAAAGATCAGCGCAAAGCCGTTATGGACGTGCTGGGCGATCTTGACATTAACGCCGACGACGAAAGGCTGGTTGAAGTCCAGAATAAAATTGATTTGTTGCCCCCGGAAGAGCGCGACTTTTTGAAAACCTACGCCGAGCGCATTTCCGAAGAGAGCAAGCAAGGGCCGGTTGCCGAAGGTCTTCGTCACGAAGCCAGAGGCGGGATCATCGGCCTTTCCGCCATAACGGGCGAGGGGATACCCGCGCTTCTGGAGCTTATCGAAAACCATTTGTCCGCGCGCCGCCGCGCCTATGACATAAAAATTAATTCGGAAAATGGCGCAGCGCTCTCATGGCTTCACGAGCGCGGGAAAATCGTCACGCGCAAGGACACGAAAACGCACATACATCTGAAAGTCGAACTGGACTCGGCGGACTATGGACGTTTCAAAAGCCGTTTTGGCAGCTAGTGATTACCGGGCGGTTTTGAAGTCAGAACATTCCGACGGAATGTTCCATGCCGAAATTTTCAAATGGATTTACGTCGCGCGCGGTCCGTTAATTCTCGCACTATCATGAAGAATCATTATACAGTATGGTTAACAGACCGCATCGTCTTGCAAAGAAGCGCCAAGCGCCTCCAGGCAAGGCTTGAATCGCCGGTCTGGCATAGTGTTAGAGCGGCATTTTTCAAGTTTGATTCAATGTCAGAAAATCCCGCTTGAAAGCAGCGCACAGGGACAATAGGGATCGGAGCCGGAAAACATGAGTCTTATCGATATCGATCTTCTTGCCATTGCGCACGACTTGAAGGAAGTCGCTCACCAGAAAATCATGCCCTTGTTTCGCAATCTCGATCAAAGCGATATCGAGACCAAGAAAGACGGCGATCCGGTTTGCAAGGCGGATTTTTTCGGCGAGGAGGCGTTAGAGCGGCGCTTTTCCGATCGATTCCCGGGATGCTACATTGTTGGCGAAGAAGCGTGTTCAAAAGATCCGGGCGTTCTTGCCAAAATTCCCGACGACCGGATTTCCGTTTTTCTGGATGCGCTGGACGGCACGCACAACTTTATTGCAGGGCGGGCCGATTTTGCCACCATGGCGGCCGTGGCTATAGGCGGCGAGACCGTAGCTTCGTGGATTTACTTTCCGAACACCGATGAAATGTTGATGGCCTCGAGAGGCACGGGGGTTCTGTTAAACGGCGAGCGCGTTCGGCTGGCCGCGGATAACCCTGCAACGCCCATGCTCGGCCTTGTCAGTTCGCGCCTGAAGCCGGTCATGAAAACGGATGCCTTTGCGAAGGTAGCCGCTCTTTTATACCCTCTTGAAATAGGGGGGCCTGTATCCGGCATGTACAGAAGGCTTTTTACGAACGGCAGCACTTCTCCCCGCGCGACCTTTCTGCTTTTTGGCAAGGCCTTTCCCTGGGATCACCTTCCGGGCCTCTTCCTCGTCGCGGAGGCGGGCGGAACCTCTATAAACCTGAGGGAAGGAAAGCCTTACGACCGGCAGAGTCAAAAGGGGCTTCTTGTCGCCCATGATCGTGAGACTCTTATGCGCCTTTACGGCACTATTGAGGAGATTAAGGATATTTTGACGAATGGACTGCCCCTTAATGACGCTTGTGTTTCCTGCAAGTCGACATCATCCGCATAGAACCTAAAATGGCTTGTATCGGCCCCGAATCAGGGCGCAACGAGGCCCATTTAGCTAACAAGGGGCAAAAAACCATGCTGATTTTGGGCTATTTATCATTACGAGAAGCTTTCTGAGGCCTGTTTTGCGAATCACTTGCCGAAATTCCGCGAATCAGGGGGTGTCTTTAGCTTATTTGAGAGGAAAAGGCGGCTCGTGCCACTATTGTTACATTTTCAAAACAGAAACAACGCCTTGTGGATAACTTTTACAGTAGCGGATCAAACAGCCAAAAAAAGCATGTCCTATCAGGTTGTTATAGAAAGCTTTTCACAAATGAGAATTTTTTCAATGATATAGGGCTCGACCTTCAAGTAAAATAAGCCAACGCCTGAATCATTTGTTTAAATATCAGCGCGTAAACTCTATATGAAACAGTCAATCCCACCCCTATTAGAGCAGCCCATGTCCAGACCCAAGATTTTTATAGACGGCGAAGCCGGAACGACAGGCCTTGAAATCCGCAAACGCCTGCATGGCCGTCCCGATATTGAACTCATCAACATCGCGCCAAGCCTGCGCAAGGATCCGGCGGAGCGAAAGAAGCTTTTGAATGCCTGCGATCTCGCCATCCTGTGCTTGCCGGATGACGCGGCGCGCGAAGCCGTATCGATGCTTGATAATCCGGACGTGCGCGTCCTCGATGCCAGCACGGCGCATCGCACGGCACCGGGTTGGGTCTACGGTTTTCCAGAAATGAACCCCGATCAGTCTGAAAAAATCCGCAGCTCCAAAAGGGTTAGCAACCCCGGCTGTTATCCCACGGGCGGCATTGCCTTGATCCGGCCTCTCGTTTTGGCCGGAATCATTCCGCCTGCTTTCAGCCTGACCGTTAACGCAACGTCCGGCTATTCCGGCGGGGGCAGGGAATTGATCGCCGTTTGCGAAAACAGGCACGACCGGAGCGAAAGGACGGCGGCTTATTGCCTTTATGGGTTCGACCAGAATCACAAACACATTCCGGAAATGCGCGTGCACTGCGGCTTGACGCAGGATCCGATTTTTCTTCCGGCCTACAGCAGCGCTATCTATCGCGGCATGCTCATAACGATAGCCCTTCGGCTGGAGGAGCTGAAAAAACAGACAGGCGTTCCCGTCGACGGCGTAAAAATACATCAGGCTTTGTTCGCCCACTATAAGGATTGCAAGTACGTTACCGTCGAGAAATTGCAGGATAAGGTCGAAAAAGGCTTTGTTTTGACGCCGTTGGCGCAAAACGAAACGAACAACATGCAGTTGCGCGTCTTCGCCAATGAAGCGAAAGGCACGGTTATCCTTACGGCTTGCCTCGACAATCTGGGCAAGGGAGCCTCCGGCGCCGCCGTTCAGAATGCGGAAATTATGCTTGGAATAGGAAGATAGGGCTAGGGATTAGGGGCTCGGGGCTTGGGGGGAATATAACTCGAACGGCGATTTGGAAATAGAGGGCTGCTTTTTCTTTGAAACGGGCATATCAAAAATCTCTTAATCCCCAGCCCTAGCCCCTGCCTCCAGCCCCATTCTTCTTGCAACCTATCGAAAAACCGATAAACTTCACAAATTAACCATCATTCCGACTCTTTCCGATCCCCAAGTAGAGAGAAACCTATGGCTGAAGATAACGAGTCTAATGCCGATCCGTCGATGGAAGAAATTCTTGCGTCGATCCGCAAGATTATCTCGGACGATACGCCGCCTGAGCCGGAACCTCAGCCAGAACCCGAAGCTGTAACCGAACCGGAACCTGGGCCGGAACCTCAGCCGGAACCCGAACCCGTTTTTGAACCTACGCCCGCACCCGAACCCGCCCCTGAGGAAGTACTTGAATTGACTCAAATGATACAAGACGATGGAAGCATCAAGGATCTTAGCGCGGCCCCAGCCTCTTTGCTGCCGGAAGAACCATTGATTTCCGAACCCGTCGCCGATACGGCTGCTTCGGCGTTTTCTTCCTTCGCCAATACGATTGACATTGAACGCATGGCGACGGGGGGCACCGGCAAGCCGACATACATCGGCAATGGCGCGCGCACGCTCGAAGATATGACCATCGAATTGATGCGGCCGTTGTTACGCGAATGGCTTGACCATAACTTGTCCGCGCTTGTCGAGCGCCTTGTCCAGAAAGAGATCGAGCGCATCTCGCATCGATAATCTTTCAGCCTGTTTCGAATTCTAATGAAGGGTTTGGCTTCCGCGGCCATGTTCCGCGCGCGCATGTGTTAGAAGTTCGGAAACGGTCGACAGTTCCTGTTGCAGCTTCAGGCCCGCTTGGGCAAGGACGCCAAGCTGGTGCGTATAATGTTCCTGCTGTTTTTGAAGTTGGGCGATGGAGTCGCTCATGTGTTCCATCGAATAATTTTGCTGCCTGGAGGCTTCGCTGAGCGCGGCGGCGACAGTACGGCGCATACTGAGCAGCCAAAGGACGGCGAAGCAAACGAAGACGGCGGTAGATAGAGCGACCGCTGCGGTCAGGAAATAAAGCCAATCCGGAGTCATTCTCCCCCCTTTGACAGGCAACTCCATAGCAAATTTGTTAGGAACAATCAAAGACAGCTTTTAAGCGGCGTCTCTAAAATGGGCAATTCTATTAGCGTTTTAAATCATTTACGATGGTCAAGCGGCCGTGGCCGCCCGCCAGTTTCGAGCGATAAACTTGCAGGCTTTCGATAATTCTTTGAACATAATTGCGCGTTTCGTTAATGGGAATCATCTCAATCCAGTCGATAGGATCGACATTTGCATCGCGCGGATCGCCAAACTTTTCAATCCATTCGCGCACGCGCCCGGGCCCGGCATTATAACCGGCAAGGGCGAGGACGTAGGAGCCATCGAAGCGCGCAATTTGGTCCGACGCGAACGTGGTTCCAAGCTTCATATTGTATCTGGGGTCGCTTAGCTGCCGCTCGTCGTACCGCACATTGATCTTTTTCGCGACGTCCTTGGCCGTGCGGGGCATAAGCTGCATCAGGCCCCGCGCTCCGGCGCTGCTCGTCGCTCCCGTATTGAACATGCTTTCCTGACGGATCAGGGCATGCGTCAAGGCCGGTTCCGGAGGCGAGGGAATTTGCATCGATATAAGAGGAAAGCCCCCGTTTTCAACCATAATGCCTTTTTTGTGGGCCCCCTTGACTGCCTGAATGCCAAGATCGGGCCGGCGGATGCGCGACGCAAGATCGGCGAGCATGACAAAATCCGAGCGCTGGCTTGCATGATCGACAGCCGCCGTGAAAAAAGTCCTTGCGCGATCTTGCTCGCCCATATTGGCGAGGCGCTCTATGGCGCGGATATTGGTGCGCGCCATGAAGGCGCGCCGCGCGGTTTCCGGCAGAGGGGGATCCGCCTTCGCCGTGAGCGTCGGAGAAGCGTAAAGACGCGCCAACGCCAACTGCCCATAGAAAGTCGAGTTGTAAACGCCGGCATTCTTGTAGGCCTCTATGGCGGCTTCCCTGTTGCTTAAGGCTTCCTGCGCGCGTCCCATCCAGTAGGCGCCGCGCGAGCGCGACATCGGCGTCGATGCCGCGTTGAATAAATTCCTGAAATGCTGCAAGGCGGCATCCGGCTTGTCCAAAAAGCGCAACGCCAGCCAGCCGCTAAGGAACTCAGCCTGCACCAGCGGCTTGGGGTCGGTCTGCCCGTGATTGGAAGCCAGTTGGTACGCGAGCCTGAAATCGCGGTTTTCAATCGCGCGGCGAACCATGATGTTGCGCTGCTGCCACCAAACATCGGGCCGTCCCAAATCGGCGGGGGTATTGTGAAGAATGTCGATGGCGTCGTCATTCCGGTTGTTTTTTACGTACCAACGCAAGCGTTGATAGAGCAGCCCCGGGTCGTTTTGAGCGTCCCTCGAAATTCGGTCCAGAGCCTCGACCGAGGAACTGTCTGTGCAAAGCGCAAGCCGGGTTTCCGCCACGGTTCTGTCGGTTGAACTCAGGTAGGGGATCATGCGCCGCGCTTCGGAAGTGTTATTATCCCAAAGCAGATGGTCGGTACGCGTCCAAATAGCCGTATTGTCTAAAAGGGATGCAAAACGAGCAAAAAAAGCCATTTGTTCATCGGCGCTAAAGTTGCCTTCGATCCACCGGGTCAAAACGGCTTTATGAGCGGTCGCAACTTGTCCAAGATGGTCTAAGGCATCGATGTATTTATAAAAGCCTGCCAAAGTTACAGGGGGGTGCGGGTCATACCAAGCAACCACTTCCTGAGACGACCACGTATCGGGCATTTTCTGCTCGGCGATCATCTGGATGCCTTTGAGGCCCGGCCATGCAGGATTTTCCTTAATGAAAGCGTTCAGCTCTTCAAAACTATAGTCATTTCCTGGCAAGGCCATGGCATAGCTTCGAAGCACCTTGTTCAGGATGGGATCCGGCCCCTTGAGGATATACCCTTGAACTTGTTGCAAATTTCCTGTTGCGACGGCCTGAAAGGCTTTTTTGTAATAAGGCGCGTCTCCACTCGCGGCCCAAGCCGGAGAAATAAAGGCAAAAAGGAAAAGCAGTAAGGGGAGCAAACGAAGCATTTTACCTATAGGTTTTGCGTAAGCTTAAGGGATAAAGCCGATTCTTTCAGCATCCCTTTGATTTATCAGATTCATCGATAGACGCCAAGAATTGTCTCGGGTAAATAGAGGCCTATGAGTACGAAGGCCGAAGAGCGCGCGCTTGCGCAAAAATACGTTTCGCTTAACCGCAAGGCTAGGCACGATTATTTTATTACCGACACGGTCGAGGCGGGCATCATTCTGCTTGGCACTGAGGTCAAATCCTTGCGCACCGGGCAAGCCAGCATTCAGGAATCTTTCGCGTCGCCTAAAAACGGCAGGATCTATCTCCTAAACGCCTATATTCCTGAATACAAAACGGCGGGCGCGCATTTGCAGCACGAGCCCCGACGTCCAAGAGAGCTTCTTTTGCATAAAAGACAAATCGACAAACTGTTGGGAGCCGTGAAGCGCGAGGGCATGACGCTTGTGCCGCTTGGAATTTTTTTCAATAAACGCGGCATCGCAAAGGTGGAAATAGGGGTCGCCAAGGGCAAGCACGCGCACGACAAGCGCGAATCGATTAAAAAGCGCGAGTGGAGCCGCGACAGGGCAAGGATCATGAGGGAAAAGGGCTAAAGCGATCTATGGATTGAGATAAAGATTCCCTCCTGGCCGGTTGGTGCTGCGCACGCAATTATACCATGTTCTTTCAGCGCACATTTTCAAATCGTTTTTGCTTAAGGCGGCGTAACTGAAAGGTTTGCACAATTCATACGAATTCAGCGCCAACTTTAATTTGGAAAAGCCCCACATAGCGGCTTTCTTGACAACAGGACTCTCGGCGGTTCGCGATAACCTCACCAATCGGAACGCATCGCAGCCAGCCTCCACAAGCTTTGAATTTATGCTTATGCTTTTCAGCAAAGCGTTAGCAAAGGGCAGGGCGAAAGGCATAAAAACGGCCATGTCGATAGCGCCCCAAAAAGCCGCTTCCGGATACTTGCGCTGTTTAAAAAGATGGATGGAATACACGAAAGGAAGACAGCCATAGGCAAATTTTGCGATGTCATCGAGCTTCGTATTCTTAACAGATCCTATGAAATCAAATCCGCTCATTATGCCGTTTCCCGATAATGCCTATCCCTGAAAGGCATATATTATCATACGATTGGCGCAGACATCCTTGGAAATATCCGGCGGCGTTAAGAATAATTCGCGCATGGCAAGCCCCCTGAAAGTCAAAGTTTTTTGCCTGCGGGAGGATAAATGCTGAACCTTTGAAAGTAAAAGCGTGAATATAATCACGCAAGGTATGGTTGATGAAAAATGGTGCTAGAGCATTTTCCACTTAAGTGTACCCGTCAGCCCCGCGACCACCTACGCCAAGGCTTCGGTGGTTTTGGAAACAAGTCCGCCGTAGTTTTAGCGAAGGCGGAAGGCGGGGGTCCCATTTACTTTTTTTGAAAGAAAACAAATGGGATGCCCGCCTCCGCGGGCATGACGAGAGGCCATATGATCGGATTATGATCTAGGGAGAATCTCCCTAGCCCCACAAATCCCACGTCCGTAAATTTTAGTGCTTCACCACTTCGCCTTGGCCGTCTTTGCCCTTTGGAGGGACGGCTTCGGCTTCGGCATTCTCATCCCATTCGATGGGAACGACGGGGCGGACAAGGGCGTGTTTCAGAACCTCATCGACCGTGTTCATCAAAAGAATATTCATGCCTTTTTTGACGTTATCGGGAATTTCCGCAAGATCCTTTTCGTTTTCCTTGGGGATCAAAACGGTTCTAAGGCCGCCGCGCAAGGCCGCCAGAAGTTTCTCCTTCAGGCCGCCAATCGGCAATACGCGTCCGCGAAGCGTGATTTCGCCCGTCATGGCGACATCCTTGCGAACAGGGATGCCTGTCAAGACCGACACGATCGATGTGACCATGCCGACGCCGGCGCTCGGGCCGTCTTTCGGAATAGCGCCTTCCGGAAGATGGACGTGGATATCCCGCTTCTCCAGCGAAGGCGGCTTGATGCCGAACGCGATGGAACGCGCCTTGACATAGCTTTCCGCAGCCTGCACGGATTCCTTCATCACGTCGCCCAGCTTGCCGGTCGTCGTGACCTTGCCCTTGCCGGGCATGCTCACGGCTTCGATCGTCAGCAATTCGCCGCCGACTTCCGTCCACGCAAGGCCTGTCGTGACGCCGACCAGATCTTCCGGCTCGACTTCGCCGAACCTGAATTGCTTGACGCCGAGGTACTTCTCAATATTTCGCCGCGTGACATGAATGCTCTTCGTCTTGCCTGCGACAATCTCGCGCAAAGCCTTTCGCGCAAGGCTGGAGATTTCCCTCTCTAGGCTGCGCACGCCCGCCTCGCGGGTGTAGTAGCGCAGGATGTCGCGTATGGCATCCTCCGATATCGAAAACTCGCCCTTCTTGAAGCCGTGCTCCTTCTGGATTTTGGGAAGCAAGTGCCGCTTGGCGATTTCCAGCTTTTCGTCTTCGGTATAGCCCGACAGGCGGATAATCTCCATGCGGTCCAGCAGAGGCTGGGGCATTTTCATCGTGTTGGCCGTACAGACGAACATGACATCCGATAGATCGTAATCGACTTCCAGATAATGATCGTTGAACGTGTTGTTCTGTTCGGGATCGAGAACCTCAAGCAAAGCCGACGTCGGATCGCCGCGCCAGTCCGTGCCCAATTTGTCGATTTCGTCCAAAAGGAAAAGCGGGTTGGACGCTTTCGCTTTTTTCATGCCCTGCACGATCTTGCCGGGCATGGAGCCGATGTACGTGCGGCGATGACCCCGGATTTCGGACTCGTCGCGGACGCCGCCCAAAGACATGCGCACGAAATTGCGCCCCGTCGCGCGGGCAATCGATTTGCCAAGCGAGGTCTTGCCGACGCCCGGAGGGCCGACAAGGCACAAAATGGGGCCTTTGATCTTGTTTTGCCTTTGCTGGACGGCAAGGTATTCAAGAATGCGCTCCTTCACCTTGTCCAGCCCGTAGTGGTCCTCGTTCAGCGTCTTTTCGGCGGCCTTTAAATTGCGGCGCACGCGCGTGCGTTCCTGCCACGGAATGCCGAGCACCCAATCGAGGTAATTGCGCACGACCGTGGATTCCGCCGACAGAGGGCTCATGCTTTTGAGCTTCTTGACTTCGGATTCCGCTTTTTCGCGCGCTTCCTTGCTTAATTTCTTTTCGGCGATGCGTTTGACATAATCATCCGCATCGTTGCGGCCGTCTTCGGTTTCGCCAAGCTCTTTCTGAATGGCCTTCATCTGCTCGTTCAGATAATAGTCGCGCTGCGTTTTCTCCATCTGCTTTTTGACGCGCGTGCGGATTTTCTTTTCCACCTGCAAGACGTCGATCTCGCCTTCCATGTGGCTGAAGATGCGCTCCAGCCTTTGGTTGACGGAGGCGACTTCCAGCAACGCCTGCTTGTCGGCTATTTTCAGCGCAAGATGGGCGGCGATGGTATCGGCCAGCTTGGCCGGATCGTCGATCTGGTTAACCGTGACCAAAACTTCCGGCGTGATCTTTTTATTCAGCCGGATGTATTGATCGAACTGGCCCACAATGGCGCGGGCCATCGCGTCCAGCTCGCTGCGGTCTTCCGTGAACTCTTCCAGCGGTTCGGCGAAGGCCTGAAAGAATTCGACGTTCTGGGTGAACTGGCTGACTTTTGCGCGATGGTTCCCTTCGACCAAGACCTTTACCGTACCGTCGGGCAGCTTTAAAAGTTGCAGCACGGTGCCGATCGTGCCGATCTTGTAGAGATCGTCATAGGAAGGATCTTCCTGCGTTGACGTTTTCTGCGTCAGCATCAAAATTTGCTTGTCGTTCTGCATCACGTCTTCCAGCGCGCGCACTGATTTCTCGCGCCCAACGAAGAGAGGAACGACCATATGCGGAAACACGACAATGTCGCGCAACGGCAGTACCGGATACAAAGCGCCTTCGGTTTGCGTTTCCATATGAAAACCTTTCAACTTCTGATTTGCCATAAGTCAAATATGGGTGTGAAAATCCGCCGCATCAAGAGTTCTGCATTATTGCCATACATCGGAAGGTGATCATACCATGGCAAGAAAGGCAAGGATTCGCAGGCAGTTGTGAATATATCGCTAATGCAAAGAAAATATCCGTTCGGGGTTGCATCGCAATAATTGCGATACCGGCATCAAATGAGCATTAATTGGAAACGGGCATATGTATGCCGTTGCCTACTCTTATACCGAGCGACCAATGACTTCATCGACGCCGTTCGACTTCACTCGCTCTGCGCCTCGCCTGTCGCTTGCCGGGCTTTCATTGCGTTTCAATGGGTTCTTCGATCCGGCGAGCTACAGCCTCCTCGCAACCGCTCGTGACCATTGCTCGTCCTTTCACCGTTAATATTAGATATCAATATCCCGGGTGAACTTTGCGTTTTCCTGAATAAATTTAAACCTAAGCTCGGCCTTACGCCCCATCAGGCTTTCAACCAAAATCTCCGTCTCCTTAATCTCTATTTGGCTATCCTCTTTGTCTTTTGCAATGACAACGCGGAGGAGGGAGCGCGTCGCCGGATTCATGGTGGTTTCGCGCAGCTGGGCGGGCATCATTTCGCCGAGGCCCTTGAACCGGCTAATATCGATCTTGCCGCGCGCGCTGAATTCGTTTTTCAGCAGTTCTTCCTTATGCGCATCGTCGCGCGCGTAGTGCGTGACGCTGCCCTGCGACAGGCGATACAGGGGCGGCTGGGCCAGGAAAACTTTGCCGCCGGATATCAAGCCCGGCATTTCGCGGTAGAAAAAAGTCATAAGAAGCGTAGCGATATGCGCCCCATCCACGTCGGCATCCGTCATGATGATGATGCGTTCGTACCGGAGCTTGTCGAGCCTGAATTCCGAGCCCATGCCGCAGCCCAAAGCCTGAGCCAGATCCTGCAATTCCTGATTGGCGCGCAATTTGTCGGCGGTTGCGCTGGCGACGTTCAAAATTTTCCCGCGCAGGGGAAGAATGGCTTGTGTTTCCCGTTTGCGCGCCTGCTTGGCCGAACCTCCGGCGGAATCGCCTTCGACCAGAAAGATTTCGCTATCCTCGGCGGTGTTCTTGGTGCAATCCGCCAGCTTGCCGGGAAGGCGCAACCTGCGCGTGGCCGATTTGCGGGCCAAGTCTTTTGCTTGCGAGGCGCGAACTCTTTCCTCGGCCCGGAAAATAAGCTGATCGAGAAGCGTTTTGCTGGCGGCGGCATCGGCCACGAGCCAGTGGTCAAGATGATCCTTTACGGTCTGATCGACAAGGCGAAGGGCTTCGGGCGTCGCGAGTTTTTCCTTGGTTTGCCCCTGGAACTGCGGATTTTTAATGAACAGCGACAAAAGAACCACCGCATTGCCGAACGCTTCGTCGCCCGTGATAGCCGCCGCCCTTTTGTTGCCTATCAGATCGCCGTAAGAGCGCAGCCCGCGCAGCAGCGCCGATCTCATGCCGCTTTCGTGTGTGCCCCCTTGCGGAGTCGGTACCGTATTGCAGTAGGAATGGCACGCGCCTTCGCCATCCACCGGCCAGGCGACGGCCCATTCAATCCGTCCCTGATTATCGGGCAAATCGGATTCGCCAAAGAACATTTCCTTTGTCAACGTATCGCGCTGTTCCAAAGTCGAGGCGAGAAACTCCGACAGGCCTCCGGGGAAGTGAAGAACCGCGCGTTGTGGGGTTTTGTCTTCGCCTTTAATAAGGGAGGAATCGCAGCTCCACCGGATTTCCACGCCGCGAAAAAGATAAGCCTTCGACCTTGCCATGCGGTAGAGAACCGACGGCCTGAAATGCGCTTTCGAACCGAATATATCGGTATCGGGCCTGAAGGTAACCGTTGTGCCGCGACGGTTGACGGCGCCCGCTTTTTTAAGTTTTCCCTGCGGCTCGCCGCGGCTGTAATTCTGGGTGTAAAGCTGCTTGTCGCGCGCAACTTCGACCGTCATGTCCTCGGAAAGCGCATTCACGACCGAAATGCCGACGCCGTGCAAGCCGCCCGACGTTTCATAAACCTTGTTCGAAAACTTTCCGCCTGAGTGAAGGGTCGTCATGATGACTTCCAACGCGGATTTGCCAGGATATTTTGGATGATTATCGACCGGTATGCCGCGCCCGTTATCGTGCAGGGTCATATAATTATCGGCCTTCAGTTCCATTTCGATAAAGGTCGCATGGCCTGCAACGGCTTCATCCATGGCGTTATCCAGAACTTCCGCCACAAGATGGTGCATCGCGGCCTCGTCCGTGCCACCGATGTACATGCCCGGACGGCGGCGCACAGGTTCGAGCCCCTCTAAAACCTCAATATCGTCGGCGTTATAGGCGCTTTCTTTTCTTTTTGCGTTGCTTCGAAACAAGTCAGCCATTTTCTTTCTTAGTCTTTTCAGAGTGATAGGGTGTAAAACGCCGCTCGATAAGTCGGACGGTCTTCATAGTCTTTGTAGCACGATTCGCAATCTACATATTGTGGCCCCCCGGGTATCTCAGAAAGTTGTGGATAAGTTGTCCGACATTGCCTGTTTTTTAATCAATCACGTCCTTCTTGACATTTTAAAAAATTAACAAAACGTAAACACATCAGCATCTTATTAACCCATATATAGATGCTACCCACAATTCATCCACAAGATACAGTGGTCTATAGAATCGATTCGCTGTCCGTGGTATGAGAATTGCCATCAAGCCACAATATCTAGTGGTGAGCATTCCAGTATCAGGGGATTTGTTTCGAGATCGTACCGATTTTGGGCAGTCCTTCCCGCCAACGAACCGCCAGGAGTTAATGAACATGACATGGACCGAGCAAAAAATCCAGATGCTCAAGGATATGTGGGGGCACCATAGTGCCAGCGAAATTGCCGATCACATTGGCGGACTGACGCGTAATGCCGTTATTGGAAAAGCGCACCGATTGAAACTTTCTGCCCAGAAGGCGGCCCAAACGCCCGGCTCCGGTTTGCAATGCGCCGCCTCGGGCGTTGGCGGCATAAAAACGACCCGCAAGCGCGTTATGATGCGCCTGCCGGTCGTTCCCTCGACGCAAACGCCTCCCGCGCAGAGAGTCATTCCCACGGCCAAGGATATTTTCCGTTCGCTGGAAGGCATCGGCGGTTCCATTCGCAGCGAAGGCATCGCGATGACCAAGGCGGGGGAACGTCATTGCCGCTGGCCGATCGGCGATCCCCGCTCGCCGGATTTCCGCTTCTGCGGCTGCGTCGCGCACGAAGGCTTGCCGTACTGCGTCGATCACGCCCGCGTTGCGTATCAGAACGTCAGCCGCCGTACGCGCGGTTCGTCGGTCAACGAAGAAATTCCCCACATCGAGGAAAAAATAAGTTTCAAGGGAAGAGAGTAACTTCCACAAATGATGCGTTATGCCCGCGCAAGCGGGCATCCATCTTAAATATAGAAATATAAATCCCCGCGTTCGCGGGGATGTTTCTTTTTATATTTTCTCCCTAAATCCTTACTTCCACCGCGTCACGACTTGCGCGGCTTTCACGCCGGAGCGCAAGGCGCCTTCGATCGTTGAGGGTAGGCCTGTCGACGTCCATTCGCCGGCAATGGCGACGTTTTTCCAGCCTGTATAGGCAGGCGGGCGAATTCTGTTTTGATCCGGCGTCGAGGCGATCGTCGCAAATTTTTCCAGAAAAATCCGATGCTGCGGGACAAGATCGGGGTCGAGCTGAAACAACGCCGCCACTTCCTCCCATATAAGGCCGGCCATTTCGCGCACGGGGATATTTTTATACCTGTCCGCGCAACTGATGGTGACGGAGGCGATGCCGTTACGCACAAAGATCCATTCCGAATAGCCGCCGATAACGCCCGTAAAGCCGTCGTCGATACCGGCCGCGTCGATGCGGAAATGCGCGCTGATGATGGAGCGGAATTTCGTCGGCGTCATGACTTCGGGCAATATTTCATGCAAATACCAGGCGGGCAGGGCGAGAACGACCCAGTCCCTCGGGTTCAGCTCCACGGCGGTGCCGTTAAAGTCCAGCTCGCGCACGCAATCGCCTTCCCACAGAATGGAACGCAGGCGATGGTAATATTTAATTTCCGCCCCATGATCGCGAAGCACGTTAATGCAAGGAATGACAAAGGTTTCGGACAAACCGATTTTCGGAATGAGGGGAAGGCAGGCTTGGCCGCCGGCGGCAAAGCTTTGCGTGATGACGTTGCGCAAAAGGCGCGCCGAAGCGACCTCCGGCTCGGTATTCAAGGAACCAATGATAAGAGGCTCCCAAAAACGCTTGTAGAGGGAATTGTTCGGATTGATCAATCCCGCCAGCGTTTCGTTGTCGTTCGCCAGCATGACCTTCGCCGCCGAAAGGTAATCAAGAATCTTCGTGCCGGGAATGCGGCGTTTTTTGCTGAAAATCCACCAGGGCGCCATTCCTTTGTTCATTTTGATCGACCACCGTTCGCCGGTCGAAAAATCCACAAAGGGAAAAAGCGGTTCGCCCGGCCCCGTGACTGTATCCAAGGCGCCTGTCAGAAACAGGTAGTCCTGAACGGCGGCGTTGCCCGAGAGAACAAGATGATTTCCGTTGTCGATGCGGCAATCGAGATCGCGATCCAGAAAAGAACGGCACCGCCCCCCGGCGAAAGGAGCGGCCTCGTAAACCGTTACGTTTTCGCCGGACAAGGCAAGTTGCAGCGCGGCGGAAAGTCCCGCGAGTCCGGCGCCAATAACGTGCACGTTTCTCTTTGTCATGAAACAAGACTCTTAAGAAAAAGAAACATCTTCTCGGCCTTTGAAAGCGAGATGCGAACCGACGGATCGCGCCAACCGTATTGGCGCAATTTGTCGAAAATCGCGCCGTAATAAATGCGCATAATCCAAGCCGGGCGCAGGTTTCGGCGGCCGCATTTTTTCATCGAGAGATCTGCTTTCCGGTAATGCGTTTCCGCCAAAGTCGCAAGGTCGAGGCAAACGGAAGTCAGGCGCGGATCGCGCAAAATTTCTTTGGGGCTGCGGGAGGTTATGCCGTGTTTTTCAAGCAGTTCCTTCGGCAGGTAAAGCCGCCCCCGGGAGGCGTCCTCCGCAAGATCGCGCAAAATGTTGGTTAACTGCAAGGCGCGGCCAAGATGATGCGCGACATCCATGGCCGCGGCCCCTTCGTCCCCGAAAACGCGCACGGAAATACGGCCAACGGCGCTGGCGACGTTGTCGCAATAAAGATCCAGCGTTTCTAAATTCGGCGCAACGATGGCGATGGCGTCCATTTCCATGCCGTCGATGATTTGCTGAAAGTCCTTCTCGACCAACCCGAATTCCGCAATCGCCGGAATAAGGGCCGAGGTAATCTCGTCGCTTGGCTTGTTTTGGAAAGCATCCGAAAGACGATGCCGCCACGTTTGAAGATCGCGGCCCGCAACCTCCGGCGACGGGCTGTCGTCGGCAATGTCGTCAACCACGCGGCAGAAGGCGTAAACGGCATACATGGCATTCCGCCGTTTTTTCGGCAATATCGCCATGCCTCTATGAAAAGACGTGCGTGACGCCTTAACCTTGGCAATCACGGCCGCCATCGCTTCGGGGTAGGGAAGGGAACTCATAACCACGCTCTTAGCACACCGATAGCCGTTCCGCCAAGAATGGAAGCCTTGCCGAGCTTAACATTATCGCATAAGGGGTCGCGCTTGCGCAGCAAGGCCACAATCCGTTCGGCAAGCGCATGAATCACGGATACTTCGGCTTTCAGCCGCAGATCCGGTATGAGCGACGGAAACGTCCGGGCTTCGGCAAGCATCGGTTCGACCTTATCCAGCATAATCCGAAGCGTATGGCGCAATCCTTCGGGAGCCGCTTCATCCGCAAGGTCGGCAGGGCTGGCGCCGTTGGCCGCCATGATATCCATGGGCAGATAGACGCGGTCAAGCTCGCGGTAATCGTCGGCGCAATCCTGTATATGGTTGATAATCTGCAACGCGTTGCATAAAGCGTCGTTGGTCTTCCAAACCGCTTCCCCGATGCCGTGCAGGGCCAGCACATGCCGCCCCACGGGAGCGGCGGAATAGTTGCAATAATCGATCAAGTCGTCCCAATCGCGATAGCGCCGTTGCACAGCGTCGCGCTTGAAGGCCTTGATCAAGTCAAGGCTATGCCGGGGCGATACGCCGGTTTCGCGCAAACTCTTGCGCAAAGCAACAGCCGAAGGCACGTCATTCATTTGCTCGTCGTTAAGCGCCGCCGCGAACTTGTTCAAACGCTCGATCTTTTCTTCCGGCTCAAGAAGCGGGTGGTCGCTGATGTCGTCGGCGTCCCGCGCAAAAGCGTAAAAAGCGTGCACATGCGGCCGCAAATCGTGCCGAATGAGGTACGACCCCACAGGGAAGTTTTCATTATGGCGGTTCTTTCCGCTGTCTTTATCGCGCGCGTCCGTCATGATGCCTGAGCGCGGCCCTTCCATTGGCCGCCCTTTCCCTGATAGTAAAGCCTCGCCGAGTCAATCGTCGCCGCGAGGTATACCACCGCCGCTGCAGGCAAGGTCAATGCCCAAGTGCGGGGTAAGTTGTAAAAACTGATCGTGGGCAAGTAAATCAACGTCATCACAAGATACGCAAGAAAACCCGTAATGAGCGACCAAACGGTAGGCGCATAAAGAAATAGAACCGGAGGCATAATAAACAAAAGCGCCAAGCCCACAACGGTTCCGACAAGAAGGGCAGGCGAATGATTAAGCTGGGTGAAAGCGGTACGGGAAACCATGCGCCAGACATCGTTGATGCGTGGGTAGGTGCGCAAGCTGTCGATATCCTTCGTCAAAGCCAATTCGATCGCGCCGCCATCCCGCTTGATCGCGTTTGCAAGGCTGCAATCGTCGATCAACGCCGATTTGATCCGCTCCAGCCCGCCGATTTTATCCAGCATCGGACGGCGCACGAGCATCACGCCGCCCGCGGCGGCGGCGGTTGCATCGTGACTATTATTTACGCGTCGAAAGGGAAACAGCATCGCGAAGAAAAAAACAAAAGCCGGAATCAAAAAGCGTTCGGCCAAGCTCGTGCAATTCAGCTTGACCATGCGCGAGGTTAAATCCAGCTTTTTATCTTCCGCATGGGCCACAAGCTCGGCAAGGCTTTCCGCCCGATGGCGGATGTCGGCATCCGTAAATAAAATAAAATCGGCGTGGCTTTGATCAAGCCCCGCCTTCATGGCCGCGACCTTGCCGCCCCATCCTTTCGGAAGATCGGGAGCCGGCACGACCGATAATTTCCCGGTCTTTCCCAACCGTTCGGCGATAGCGCGCGAAACGGAGGCCGTTCCGTCCTTGCTATGATCGTCCACAAGGATAAGGCGCCATTCGCCTTTATAATCCTGCTTCAAAAGCCAAGGCAGGGTTAACGGCAGCATCTCCGCTTCATTTCGGGCAGGCACGATAATATCGACCGAAGGCCATGTTTCGGGAGTAGGGGCTTTTTCAAAAAAAAGAGGCAGCCAGAATTGCGTGTGCCGGAAGGCCAGGTACAACCATGCCAGCAGAGTAACAAAACCAAGAAATGAGAAAAGAAACATCAATAATATTGCTCCGGAAAGGATTGATGCGGCGGGTGTTTTAGATTTACTCTCTCAATCCGCAAACCTCAACAGGAAGTGTCAACTTCTTTTAACCATAAAGTCTCCTTCTTGCGGCCTAACTCCCTTGATAATTTGTCTGTAATTCTTCAAGAAGAAAAGTGAGTCATTTCTTCAAATCCATTCATGAGAGGAAATCCATGATTCTGATAACCAACATACAGCCCCCCGATCATTTGCTGGATATCGCTCATATGAACAACCTGAATACCGCCTTGATCAACCGATGCGATATCCACATCGAAGGCGCGCCTGCAACGGACGAGTATGCCCATCCTGCTCTTGGAGCGAAGGCATGCCGAATTAATAGCACTTATAGCGGCAGGCAAAACATCAACGCGCTTTTCTTCCGGCAGGCTTACGCAAGCGACGAAGGCATCTATGATTTTTTAATTTTCGATGTGAAAATGCAAAACGGAAAAAATTCATTTGTTGTTTTTTCCAGAAGGTCGGCTCTCGAAAAAAAAGATGGATCGAATGAATTTGTTCCTCTGGCCATCGCTCTTCACGCCGAGCGCGCGCTATCGCACAGCGAGATTTCCAACGCGGTTGTTGCATCTATCTCCTGGTGGAACGAATCTTTAAAAGAAGCGACTTGGGGTTTCGGCAGTACGGCGACGATAACTTCTTTTATCAAGAGAATGTCCTATCTGGAAAATGGCGAAATCGATTGGGTCAAAGAAAACCTTATCGCTCCGGTTATGGGCGGGCAAATGCCTGCCAACAAAAACTACGCCAAACCTTTCGAAATAAAATGCAAATACTGAACGCCGGTTTGTCAAACGCTTACGCAACGTAACCCTTGTTAATTTCCGTATTAGCGGCTAGGGTCCAAACTCAATTACGAGCGAGCAAAACAACAAGATGACGTCATTCCGCACGAGGTGCGCGTTAGCGTGCCGAGATGCGGAATCCGATTTGGTTTGTTATATCCGCCCGAAAAACAAATCGGATTCCGGATAAAATCCTCGCTACACTCGGATTTTTCCGGAATGACGGACTTCTAATTGAGTCTGCACTCTAGGCCTGATTTTCATGCACGAAATCCTTTTTGCCGATAATTTGAAACGCCAGCCGCATGTGCGCCACGCCTTTTTTACGCGCGGATGGGGCGACATCTGTTTTTTCAACGACGACTTTCCGCCGCATGCGTTGAAGACAAGAACGCGAATGGCCGACTACATGGCGGTCGCTCCGGAAAATTTTCTTTTTTGCCGCCAAAAACACACGCGCGACGTTGTGGCGGTAACGGAAATATGGGAGCCGAAAAATTCTCCTGTCGCCGACGCCATGGTGACGGACAAACCCGGCATCGCGCTTGGAGTCCTTACGGCCGATTGCGTTCCCGCCTTGTTTGCGACGGGGGATAAGGCGATCATCGGCGTCGCGCATGTCGGCTGGCGCGGCGCGTTGATCGGCGTTATGGAAAATACGTTGAAGGCTATGGAAAAGCTGGGCGCAAAGACAGGCGATATTCATGTGGCGCTCGGCCCGGCCATAGAACAAAAATCATACGAGGTGGGGCCGGAATTCCCCGCGCCATTCGTGGCCGAAAGCGCGGATAACGAAAAATTTTTCATGCCCGCGAAAAGGGAAGGGCACTACCAGTTCGATTTAAAAGGATATGCCGCGGCTAAATTGCGCGGATTGGGCGCAGGCCCGGTGGAAATTCTTTCCGCCGATACCTGCGCCGATCCGGATCGTTTCTACAGCTACCGCTACGCCAAGCTTCGCGGCTTGCCGAAGAACGTGGGGAGGCTGGTGTCAGCGCTTACCACCGCCAAGCGTTAACATAGGCCCTTCAACATACCCCCCTTCATTCTCAGAATAATAAGGTCTTGAAGGTATCGGTTCTCCGCAAATCGCTCTATGAGCTGCCAAAAGGGTTCCGTTAGCAGACTGTCCCGCATGCAGTTTCAAATATTCTTGAGTCCAGTCACTTGGTGCCTTTGATGCTCCCATAATATGCTGGTTAACAAAGAAAGAATTGGGCTCAATAGGAGGAATATCTTTATTCGAAGTGTCTTTTACAGTATCCAAATTCCTTCTAACCCGATCCATTATTGTGGTGATTTCTTTTTCAAAGCTTTTTCTGACCGCTTTCTTTTCTTCTCTTTTTGCCACGTGATACATATTTAATCCCATTTTCTCCCCCACTGTTGTTTTATTGGACGGGCTACCACCCACAGTCATCCGGGCTCTTACCCATATTGAAATCGATCCTGCCATATCATTGTGTTTTGTCCAGTAGATGAAATGCTTTCAAGGACATTTTATTCCCAAATCGGGCGCTTTTCTGAAAAAAGCAGTTTTATTTCGGTTAATAAGCGTTCGATTAAAACCTTGAAATGGAAGGGCCGGTATGCTCAAAACACGCCTCAGACCGCGCTAAATGGCAACTTGGAAAGTAAATGACCGATCAATCCCATATCCGAAACTTTTCGATTATTGCCCATATCGATCATGGTAAATCCACGCTCGCGGACCGGCTGATTCAGATGTGCGGGGCGGTCGAAGCGCGCGACATGCGCGAGCAGATGCTCGACAATATGGATATCGAGCGCGAACGCGGCATTACGATCAAAGCTCAAACCGTTCGGCTGAACTACAAAGCAAGGGATGGCGAAGCGTACCAGCTTAACCTTATGGACACGCCCGGCCACGTCGACTTCGCCTATGAAGTCAGCCGCTCTCTGGCCGCGTGCGAAGGGTCTATACTCGTTGTCGACGCCTCGCAGGGCGTGGAGGCGCAAACGCTGGCGAACGTCTATCAGGCGCTGGACAACAATCACGAAATCATCCCGGTTTTGAACAAGATCGACCTTCCCGCCGCCGAGCCGGAGCGCGTCAAGGAACAAATCGAAGACGTTATCGAGCTCGTTGCCTTGCGCTGCCGTAGCCCCTCGCGCAGCCCTTCCAGCGCGACGTCGATCCCGATCTTGGCCCGGTAACGGAAGCAGTCGACGATGGTCCGTGACGGATCGGTGATCGGGACCTCGATGCCTCCGATGCGATCCCGATATCCGCGAAAACGGGTCTTGGCGTGGAGGACGTTCTGGAAGCCATCGTCAAGCGCTTGCCGCCGCCGAAGGGAAATCCCGATGCGCCGCTTAAGGCTTTGCTTGTCGACAGCTGGTACGATGCCTATCTCGGCGTCGTCGTTCTTGTGCGCGTCGTGGACGGCGCGATCAAAAAAGGCCAGAAAGTTCGTTTTATGGTCACGGGGGCTTTGCGCGACATCGACCGCGTCGGCATCTTCACGCCGAAAAAAATCGAAACCGGCGAGCTGAAAGCCGGCGAAATCGGATTTATCACCGCAGGCATCAAGCAGATCAGCGACACGAAGGTGGGCGATACCATTACCGACGAAAAAAATCCGGCGGCATGCCTGCTTCCGGGATTTAAGCCTTCCGTCCCGGTCGTTTTCTGCGGCCTCTTTCCCGTCGATGCGAACGATTTCGAACACCTGCGGGAATCTTTGGGAAAACTAGCGCTGAACGACGCCAGTTTCAAGTTCGAGCCGGAAAGTTCGGTCGCC
>CAYVNS010000002.1:31370-66498 GCA_964453225.1 uncultured Rhodospirillaceae bacterium | reverse complement strand
TCCGCTGCGGTTTTCTGGGCCTGCTGCATCTTGAGATCATTCAGGAACGGCTGGAGCGCGAGTTTAACCTTAATCTCATCACCACGGCGCCGTCCGTTATCTACAAGGTTCACTTAACGGATCAGACGGTGAAGGAGCTTCACAATCCCGCCGACATGCCCGACCCCGTTCGCATCGACCGCATCGAGGAACCGTGGATCAAGGCGACGATCCTGACACCGGACGATTATCTGGGCGGCATTCTTGCCCTATGCAACGACCGGCGCGGCGAGCAGGTGGAGCTGACCTATGTGGGTTCCCGCGCGATGCTGGTCTACAAGCTTCCGCTGAACGAAGTCGTTTTCGATTTTTACGACCGACTGAAGTCGATCAGCCGCGGCTACGCCAGTTTCGATTATGCGCTGGACAGCTACCGCGAAGGCGACCTTGTTAAAATGTCGATCCTTGTCAATGCCGAGCCGGTCGATGCTTTGTCGATCATCGTCCATCGCTCCAACGCCGAAAAGCGCGGCCGCATGCTTTGCGAACGGCTTAAGGAACTTATTCCAAAGCACTTGTTCAAAATCGCCATTCAGGCGTCGATCGGCAGCCGCGTCATCGCGCGCGAAACGATCTCGGCCATGCGAAAGGACGTTACGGCCAAATGTTATGGCGGCGATATCAGCCGCAAACGCAAGCTTCTTGATAAGCAGAAGGAAGGCAAAAAGCGCATGCGCCAATTCGGCGAAGTTGAAATCCCTCAAACGGCCTTCATCGCCGCGCTCAAGATGGACGATAGATAGGAATTGGGGCTAGGGGCTTGGGCTTTAAGGAAATTTGATTTGGGGAGGGGTCAGCGGTTAGAATTATTCCAGCTATTGAAAGGCTAGAATGTCGCATAGAATTATCATTGGCTTTCTCCTCTTAATCTCCGGCACAGCCCTTGCCGCCGATCCCAGCTCGGCATCCTTGGCGGAATCTCCGCAGCTTCAAAGATGCCTTAAGAAAGCCGATGAATTGCCCGATATGGCGGCGCTCGAAGCGGAAGTCTGGATCAAGAAGGGAGGCGGCGACGAGGCTCATTTATGCCGCGCCTTTGCGCAAGCTAATCGCGGCATGCACACCGACGCGGCCCGCGAATTCTGGGCCTTGGCTTCGGCTTATGAAAAGAAAAAACCGAAAGACGAAGACCGGGCGCTTTTGATGCACAATCTGGCGGGACAGGCATTTCTGAAGGCCAAAGAGATAAAGAATGCGCAGATGCAATTCTCGAAGTCCTTGCAAATCGCGCCTCAGGACGAAACGGCGCTTATCGGCATGGCCCAAATCAGCATGCAGACGGATAAGTACTGGGAAGCCTTGGCGATGCTTAATGGCGTTCTGAAAAACAACCCTCAAAATGTTGCCGCTCTTCGCCAGCGCGGCCTTGTCTGGATGAACCTGGACAATGCCAACAACGCGAAGGAAGATTTCATAGCGGCGGATGTCCTGTCGGAGGGTAAAACGGAAAAATAATGCCCGTCACGCGCTTTGCTCCTAGCCCCACCGGGTATTTGCATATCGGCCATGCTTATTCGGCATGCTTTGCCGCGCAGCAAGCGACAGGCGGAAAATTCATTCTGCGTATCGAAGACATCGATCCCGTGCGCTGCAAAGCGGAATACACAAACGCCCTTATGGACGACCTGCATTGGCTTGGCCTGCGCTGGCAGGAACCTGTGCGCCGCCAGTCCGGGCATATGGAAGATTATGCGTCTGCGTTGAAGGTACTTAAAGAAAAAGGGCTGCTTTATCCTTGCTTTTGCACCCGCAGCGAGATTGAACGCGAGGCGAATAGGGCGGCGCAAGCCCCGCATGAGTCCGACCAGACGATCATTTATTCCGGGGCATGCAGGCATTTATCCGATGATCAGCGCGCGGAAGCGCTCGCAAAGCGCGGCGCGGCGAATTGGCGGATCGACATCGCGGCGGCGATGCGCCTTGTCGGGCCGCTGGATTTTCACGACCGCGACAAGGGCACGATAGCCGCGCGCCCCGATCTGTTCGGCGATGTCGTTCTGGCGCGCAAGGATGTGCCGACCAGCTATCACTTGAGCGTGACGGTGGACGATCATCTTCAGGGAGTCACCCTTGTCACGCGCGGCGAAGATCTTTTACCCGCAACGCATATTCATCGCCTGCTGCAAGCCGTGCTTGGCTACAAGACACCGGAATATCGCCATCACAAGCTGCTTGTCGACGCCGCCGGCCGCCGCCTTGCCAAACGCGACCGCCCGGCGACGCTGCGCCATTTGAGGGAGCAGGGATGCACGGCGGAGAGCGTTCGCGCCCTTATCGGATGGAAATAATTGCACTTCTACCCAACTTGTTTCGACAAATCCTTTTGATTTCTAAGTCCAATGCTATAAGTATAGGATTATCGTAAACAATTATAGGTTCCTTTCTTTGACGACCACCGCCGAAATCGGCATCGTGATTTTGCTCGTTTTATTAAACGGGTTTTTCGCCATGGCCGAGATGGCCATTGTCTCGGCTCGCCGCGCGCGCATCCGCCAAATGGCTGAAAACGAAGTTTCGGGCGCCAGGCTCGTGCTCGACATCAACGAAAAGCCATCCACCTTTCTTTCCACGGTTCAAATCGGCGTGACGTTGAACAGCGTCCTGATCGGCGCTTTTAGCGGCGCGACGCTTTCAGACGAGCTTGGCGTCTATTTGAATACTCTTCCGCTGATCGAGCCGAGGGGCGAGGGGATCGCACTTGCCCTAACGGTTACGCTTGCGACTTATATCAATCTCGTTATCGGCGAGCTTGTGCCGAAACGCATCGCCCTTGCCTATGCCGAACCCCTTGCGGCCCGCGTCGCGCGGATCATGAAGGTTTTTGAGAGAGTCATGACCCCGGCGGTTTGGCTGCTCTCCCGTTCGACCGACGTCGTTCTTCGCCTTCTGCGCCTCCATAACCCGCGTGAGCAGAAAGTGACGGAAGAGGAAGTGAAGGATGTCATTACCGAAGGCATGGAATCCGGCGCGCTTAAGCCTGCCGAGAAGGAGATGCTTGAAGGCGTGATGCGTCTTGCGGATCGTACCGTGCGCACGATTATGACGCCGCGCATGGAAATGGTCTGGCTGAATGTCGATGATTTGCCGCGCGACCAGAAAACCGCCATTCGCGAAAGCGGCTATAGCCGCTTTCCCGTCGCCAATGCGGACATGACGGAAATTTTCGGCATCGTGCACGCAAAGGATTTGTTGAATGCCTGTTTCGACGGCCTTTCCCTCTCGTTGAAAACCGTCATGCGCCCGCCGCTGATTGTTCCGGATACGACGACCGTCCTTCGTCTTTTGGAGCAGTTTAAAAGCGAGCGAAAACACATCGCCATAGTCATGGACGAATACGGCAGCGTCGAGGGGCTTGTTACGATCACCGACATCATGGAATCGGTGACCGGCGAAGTTCCGGGGCGCGAGCGGGAAGCCATTGCGAAGCCTGTCCGGCGCGAGGACGGAAGCTGGCTCCTCGACGGCATGATGCCGATCGACGAGGTCGAGGATCTTTTGGGCCTTTCCGAGATGCGCGATGAAGGCGACTTCCAAACGATAGCCGGCTTTATGATGGAGCGGCTTGGGCACATTCCGAAGGAAGGCGATTTCTTCTACTGGGAAAAGGCGCGGTTCGAAGTTGTCGACATGGATGGCCGCCGCGTCGATAAAATTCTTCTGTCCGTTGACGACGACGACGACGAGGAAGATTAGACTTTAGTCGATCTCATAAAAGAACCCGTGTCGTTCCGGGGCCGCTGCGCTGCTGCGCGAGCTTGGCCTCGATAAGCCTTATGTCGCTTCAGAAAAGAAAGCTTGCGCCTTTATGGAATAAAGCCAAGCCCTCCCCCTTGATGGGGGAGGGCTTTGGCGGGTGTGATGTTAAACGATGTTTTCTTTCAGGATCTTTTATGACCCTAATTGCTCCAGCTTTTCCTCGATGGGGATGCCCGGGGCATATTTGGTGCGACGCATGGTCGGCATGGATTTGATATGCGCGACGTTCGGTGCGCTGCCCAGCTGGGTGGAGAGAAACTTTTGATAAGTTTCCCAGTCTTCCGCGACAACTTTCAAAAGAAAGTCGGTATCGCCGGTCATGGAATAGCTTTCGCGCACCTGAGGCCAGCTATCGAGAAGTTTCGTAAAATGAGCAATGTCGCTTTCGCTGTGGTTGTTGAGCGAAACCATGACAAAGACGGTCATCCCGAAACCAAGCTTATCTTGCGCGATATCGGCATGATAGCCGCGGATATAACCTGCCGCTTCAAGAGCGCGCACGCGCCGCAAGCAGGGGGGAGGAGAAATGCCGACCTTTTTGGACAAGGCGACATTCGTTATTCTTCCGTTACTTTGCATCTCGCGCAAAATACGAAGATCGGTTCTGTTGAGTTTTACGAGTTTCATTCGATTCCTAGAGCTAGGGTTTATCCAGTTTAGAAATGAATAAATTGTGGTTTTATTATATCACAAATTTCATTATGCTGACATAACCATAAAAAAATATTGCGGTCTCAACAAATGTCAAAAAGCGCTTCACAAGTGTTAAACCCAAATACTCGCACTGCACAAATGTTATGCTGGGTGGTTACCGATGGCAAGGCGGGCATGGAAAATCAATGCATTGGGTTGGCCGAAGCGCTTGGATTTGAGCCGGTTGTCAAGCGCGTTCGGTTGCGCGCGCCGTGGAAACAGCTTAGCCCGTTTCTGCGGCGTGGACTTAAGTATGCTTTTTCAAAGCATGGCGATTCCGTGGCGCCGCCATGGCCCGATCTTCTTATTGCCTCTGGCCGTATGAGCGTGCCCGCTTCTCTCTTTGTGCGCCGCTCTTCGCGAAAGGGGAATAAACGCGGAACATTCACAGTCCAGATCCAAAACCCGGTCATCGATCCATCGCGATTCGACCTTGTCGTTGTCCCAAGGCATGACATGCTTTCGGGGCCGCACGTCATGACGACGCGGGGATCGCTGCATCGCGTAACGAAGGACATGTTGCTGCGCGAATCCGAAAGATTTGCGCCTAAAATCGCTGCGCTGCCCAAACCTTACATTGCCGTTCTTATCGGCGGCACAAATTCCGTCTACAACCTCACGCCAAGGGAGATGCACCTTCTTTCCGGGCAGCTCAAGGCCATCGCCGGGCGCGACGGAAGCCTGATCATTACTCCTTCGCGCCGCACGGGCGCGGAGAATCTAAAAATTCTGACGGAAGCGCTAAAGGACACGCCATCGTATGTTTGGGACGGGCAGGGGGATAACCCCTATTACGGCATGCTAGGCTTGGCCGATAGCATTCTTGTCACCTGCGATAGCGTCAACATGATCTCCGAAGCCTGTTCGACGGGAAAGCCCGTTATGATCATCGACTTGCCGGGCGGGTCGGACAAATTCCGCCGTTTTCATCAGGCGATGCGCGATGACGGCATGGTGCGGCCTTTTGCGGGCAAAATCGAAAAATGGGCCTATCAGCCGCTTAATGACGTAAGCCTCGTCGCGGAACGCGTCCAAACGATGCTGGAGCCGCATTCTCCATGAGCAAAGCCTTCACGAAAGACAAAGGCGCGGACGAAGATAACGATCTTCCCGACGCGGCCCCTGTCTCTCATGGAAAGAATTACATGACTCCGCGCGGCTTTGCGGCTTTGCAGGACGAACTAAAAAATCTGATGCGGGTCGAGCGCCCGAAGGTGGTCGAGGTGGTTTCCTGGGCGGCGGGAAACGGCGATCGCTCGGAGAACGGCGACTATATATATGGAAAGAAGCGCTTGCGGGAAATTGACCGCCGCATCCGCTATCTGTCGAAAAGCATCGAGTCCGCCGAAGTCGTCGATCCGAAGAAGCAGAAAAACCGGGACCGCATTTTCTTCGGCGCCAGCGCAACCTATAGCCGCGAAGACGGAAGCGAACACACCGTCACGTTGGTCGGCATTGACGAGGCCGAGCTTTCGCAAGGAAAGATCAGCTGGCAGTCCCCCATGGCACGGGCTCTGCTGAAGGCGGAAGTGGGCGATGACGTCAAAGTCCGCACGCCTTCGGGAATCGAAACCATTGAGATCAAGGCGATCATTTATGAAGAGTAATGGTTTCCCCCAAACCGACCACAGTGGAGGCGGGATAAACCAACTCAACCCGTTAACCCGTTAGCCTCCCTGTCTTTTTTAATTTCTTTAACGCTTTGTTAACCCATTGATTTCCTTATTGCTTTCGTTCTCTTGCTGTATAATTCGCCTTTATAAGGACGCATTAGAACGATGATTGATGGTTAACAAATTATGAAAGCATTTTGAAGAGATGGCTATTGGAGGATAGGATGCATATAGAGAACTTATTGAAAAAAGCTTATTTCTCTTGCTCAGCTCGGCCTCGGCAAGATCAGGAGTTGGTTGAAAGTGCAGCCCACGCGACCCAATAGCGCGGCTAAGATCGTCGCGGCGATCATGAATCCGGGAGATCGTTATCCTGGAGGGTATGTTTTTGATCTTCGGGACGGACGTTTCTTTTATGCGGACATTGCCGAAGCTTCTGCGGAAATGCGTATGGATGGCATCTATGAACTTCGCAATCCCCATCCAGACGTTACAAAAACACCGGACAGCTCAAATCGTTATAAAAACCCCCAGCCCTACAGCAAGCTGGGGCCTGTAGATACGCAGATACGCACAAACGACACGGCAGTATTTAAACTGTTACTCGAAGCCTTCTACGACAGTAAAAAAGCGCGTCAGAAGCTTAAAGAATTGTCGCTCGCCTAATCATTCTTTTAACGGAGAAGGATTATGATGAGTGATTGGCTTACAGCCGACGACATTGTTGCCATACTCACAAAGATGGCGGCTAATCCTACGCCTCCGGCCTTTGAGCACTTCGGTCATACGCATCTTTATTCAAGTTTAGACCGTAATACAGCAAAACAAATTTCTGGGACGGTCATAGATAATCACGAGCGCGCGAAATATCGGGCAAAACAATTAGGCGCGCGGTTAATCGAAGAAACACATGTAGGAATATTTTTGACGGAATTTCGAGGTGTAGGACGCGCCATGAGTTCCGGCAAAGGAATGTTTGCATATTTTAAAGAACACCCTTTCATCGATGATGCGGAAAGAGATGTACAGGCGCGAGCTCCATGGAAACACGCCTCGCGCATGTTCTCGCTCGCCGCATGGGGGCATGTTTCCACGACCGTTTGCGGGGCTTATCGCGGCGGAATCTATTATACGGTTGAAGCGCCCTATACGCTCAATTCGGATCACGTCCCTCCGCCCGACTTTCCGATGGATCCTGCCCTTGAGGCGCTGTTCCAGCCGCGCCTCAAACCCATCGAGTATATCAATCTCGTACCGTTTAAGCGCATCAAGAAAGGCTATAGCCCGACGAATTGGGAGGCGGCTCATAAAATGATCTGCCTTGGCGAACAGCGCATGGCGCTTCACGATGCGCTCGACGGCATAAAACCGGCGACAATCAAAAAAGCGATTGCTCTGGCTTCCAAAGACGTGCTTGAGCGTCCCGTTAATACATTTCAATGCTATTTGGAAAGCAAAGAGGCCTATCTTGTTGACCGCGACGACATGTTGACGAAAGCTTCGGCGACGCCGATCAAGCCCGCGCTTAAATCTCCCTTGGCGCGACAGCAAAAACGCGAGCAGCGGTTGATTAATTTCGGCCTTATGGCGCTTCAAGCCGTAAAAACGGAGATCGAATTGCTACCTCCCGACAGCCGCCCCGATATTCCTGAATTTTCGATCATCGGCGGCAAAGTCGTTCTAAAAGTATAATCAATCATTCCGCATTTTATATTTAGCTATTTCCTGAACCTCTTCGCGCCGCCCGCCATATTTTGCTGCCTTGCGCGCGCAACCGCGAGAGCGTCGGCAGGAACATCCATCGTAATAATGCTTCCCGCCGCGATTAAGGCGCCCTCGCCGATGGAGACAGGCGCCACGAAAACGGAATTCGACCCCGTGGAGACATTCGGGCCGATATACGTGCGGTTTTTGTGCACGCCGTCGTAATTCGCCGTAATCGTGCCCGCGCCGATGTTCGTTTTCTCGCCGATGAACGAGTCGCCGACATAGGAAAGATGATTGACTTTCGCGCCTTTACGGATCTCGCTGTTCTTGATCTCGACAAAATTGCCGATATGCGCATTCTCCCCGATAATCGCAACGGGGCGAAGGCGCGCGAACGGCCCGATAATCGCGCCGCGCTCGATGCGCGCTTGTTCCATGTGCGAAAAAGCGCGGATCGTCACGTTATCGTCGATCTCGACCCCCGGCCCGATAACGACATTCGGTTCAATGGTGATGTCGCGTCCGAATTTCGTGTCGGAGGATAGAAAAACGGTGTCGGGATCGATCATCGTAACGCCCGCCAACATGGCTTTATTGCGCAAGCGGCGCTGCATGATTTTTTCCGCCTGCGCCAGTTCCACGCG
Source organism: uncultured Rhodospirillaceae bacterium (assembly GCA_964453225.1). GTDB lineage: Bacteria > Pseudomonadota > Alphaproteobacteria > UBA9219 > UBA9219 > CAIXLI01. Next base: position 58,046 of record CAYVNS010000002.1, on the reverse strand, counting down.
GGTGTTCACGCCTAGAACGTCGTCGGCAGGAATGCTTGCGACGGTGCTTATGCCGCCGTCCTGCTGCGCCAAAGCTACGCAATCCGTGAGGTAAAACTCGCCGGAAGCGTTTTCGTCCCGCAATCGATCGAGCAGCGGCCAAAGCTTGCCCGATCCGAAAAGCATAACGCCGCCATTGCATAGGTTGATGGCATTCTGTTCCGTTGTGGCATCGGCAGCTTCGACGATTTCAAGCAGATTGCCGCTTTCATCGATGATCAGCCGTCCGTAAGAGGCCGGGTTTTTCGGTGAAAAGCCCGCGACAACGACCGTAGCCTTCGTTTCCGCGCGCTTCTGCTGCAAGAAAAGCAGGGATTCCGGGGTTATAAGCGGGCTGTCGGCATAGAGAACGATAATATCGCCCGCGAAGTCGATCAGTTCTTTCCGCGCGGCTTTAACCGCATCGCCTGTGCCTAATTGTTTTTCCTGAACGACGCAGATATAAGGCGCGGCCGCCTTCTTTACCTGCTCCGCGTTTGGCCCCGTAACGACAACAATGCGTTCGGGCGATAGCGTCTCGCAAACGCGCAATACATGCTGAAGCAAGGGCGCTCCCGCGATCGTGTGCAGGACTTTCGGCAACGCCGACTTCATGCGCGTCCCAAGCCCTGCGGCCAGAACGATAAACGCTAACGGAGCATGGTCATTTCGAATCATAAGCAAGGCCCCAAAACTGAAAGCCCCCCTTTTTACCCGCAGGGAAAGCTGGATGACAAGGAATAATACCCACGGGCCGACCTTGATAAGCAACCCTAGATAATCGGCGTTCCCACGTCGCTAACCATCCAGCGGCTGCGCAAATCCGTATGATGTGTCGCGAACCATTGCATGGCGATAACCGTTTGGGAATCATGGAATTGGTTGGAATAAAGCATACTTATCGCGCGGGCGGCATCCAGAACATGAACTCTTATATATTCGTGCTCGGCGTCCAGCCCGTGAAAGCCTCCTTCGGCGGGGACCCTGATCCGTCCCGCATAAAGATGAATATATTCCGAGGTGCCGCCGGGGCTGGAAAAGCAACTGTAGATGGGCAAGAGATCGAGAACCTCGCACCCCGCTTCCTCAAGCACCTCGCGCCGCGCGGCCTGTTCCGGCGTCTCACCGGCATCCACCATGCCCAGCACAATCTCCATGAGCCATGGATTCATGCCGATGGAAGCCGGCCCCGCGCGAAACTGTTCAACAAGAACGACTTTATCGTGCTGGGGGTCGAAAAGCAGAACGCCGGAAACGTGAGGGGAGCGGTGAAAGACTTCCCGCGTAAAAACGGGGGAAAGGCCGTTTTCGATCTCATGCTGCAAATGCAAGCGGTTAACGCGGAAATAGCCCTGAAAGAGAACCTCGTTCAGCAATAGTTCGTATTTTTTATCGGCCATGATTGTCGAAAGGAGAAAAAAGAAAGGCTATCGGGAATAGAGGCTTTTCGCAACGAATAAATGATTAATATTTCAAATAAATTATCATTGAACCGGCATGGATTTTTGCTTCGATTTCGGTTGCCTTCAGAGGGCAGAATCGGCATAGTGCCTTTCCGTTTGGGTAACGGTCTCCACAAAAGTAGAGGACTATGACGAATCCTTCTCCACAGGGGTGCGCCTCTGCGTGCGCGAATAAAAAAACAGGCGCAGCTATTGCGATTAAAAAGCCTTTTTCAAAAAAAATGTCTCCGCCGAAACCGAAAGAAGCGACCGGCGTTCTCGTCCTTGCCGACGGCTCCGTTTTCTGGGGCAGGGGGCTCGGCGCCGAAGGCGCGGCGACCGGCGAGCTTTGCTTCAATACATCCATGACGGGGTATCAGGAAATCGCGACCGACCCCAGCTATGCGGGACAGATTATTACGTTCACCTTTCCGCATATCGGCAATATCGGCATCAATATGCAGGATATCGAAACCCGCAAGCCGGCGGTTCGCGGGGTCATCCTGCGCGAGGCGATTAAAACGCCATCGAACTGGCGCGCGGGCGGGCATCTGGAAGATTGGCTGGAGCGCAACAACCTCGTCGGCCTTTCGCACGTCGACACGCGCGCGCTGACCATTCGCATCCGCGACCAAGGCGCGCCGAACGCGGTCGTGGCGCATAGCCGCAGCGGCGACTTCGATCTTGATGCCTTGAAGAAAAGGGCGGCCGAATGGCCCGGCCTCGAAGGCATGGATCTCGCCAAGGACGTTACGTGCGCCGAGCCTTACGAATGGGACGAAGGAGTCTGGAAATGGTTTCCCCGGAGGCACGCGGCCTACACAAAGCCCAACAACTCGAAAAAGCACGTCGTCGCCATCGATTACGGGGCGAAGAACAACATTCTTCGCTGCCTTGTCAGCGCCGGTTGCCGCGTTACGGTCGTTCCGGCAACGGCGTCGATGAAAGAGATCATGTCGTACAAGCCCGATGGGGTTTTCCTGTCGAACGGCCCGGGAGATCCTGCGGCAACGGGCGTGTATGCGGTTCCCGTCATCAAAGCGCTTCTTGATAAAGGCATTCCCATATTCGGCATATGCCTTGGGCATCAAATGCTGGCGCTGGCGCTGGGCGCAAAAACAGCGAAGCTTAAGCGCGGGCATCGCGGGGCCAATCATCCGGTCAAAGACCTGCACACCGGCAAAGTCGACATCACCAGCCAGAACCATGGCTTCCACGTCCTGCCGGAAACATTGCCCGCGGAAGCGGAAGTAACTCATGTAAGCCTTTTCGACGGCACGAACGAGGGCATCAGCCTGAAAAACAAGCCTGCCTTTTCCGTGCAATATCACCCCGAAGCCTCGCCGGGCCCCCACGACAGCCACTATTTGTTCAAAAAATTCGTGAAGATGATGAAGGGGTAGGGATCAGGGGGGTGGGGTCAGGGACTTGGAGATTTGGATCAAATGGGATGTGGATATAAAGATTTGGAAGTCTGGCAAAAAGCAATGGATCTTGCCGTGAATATTTATCAGCTAACAAACAGTTTTCCTGTTGAAGAACGTTTTGGCCTAACTAGCCAAATGCGCCGTTGTGCCATTTCTATTCCTTCAAACATTGCCGAAGGCCGTTCACGCAGAGGAACAAAAGAGTATTTACACTTTACTGGGGTCGCACGTGGTTCACTTGCAGAACTTGAAACCCAACTATTGCTTGCAGAAAAAATTTCTTACTCAGAACCTAAAACACTAAAAACTTTATTTGGGAAAATTGATGACATTGGAAAAATGCTGAATGGACTAATGTCCAAATTAGAGTCGAAATTATATCACCACGCAAATCCCAAACCCCTAGCCCCTAACCCCCAGCCTCACGACGATTATGCCTCGTAGAACCGATATCTCCTCCATCCTCATCATCGGCGCGGGCCCGATCGTCATAGGGCAGGCGTGCGAATTCGACTATTCCGGCGTGCAAGCCTGCAAGGCGCTGAAGGAAGAAGGCTATCGCATCGTTCTCGTCAATTCCAATCCCGCGACGATCATGACCGACCCGGGCCTTGCCGACGCAACGTATATCGAGCCGATAACGACCGCGATGCTCACCAAAATTCTGGAAAAGGAAAAGCCGGACGCTATCTTGCCGACGATGGGCGGGCAAACCGCGCTTAACGCCGCCATGGATCTTGTCAAGGAAGGCGTGCTTGACCGCCTTGGCATACAACTGATTGGCGCGAACCGCGCGGCTATCGAAAAAGCGGAAGACCGCGCCAAGTTTCGAAGCGCCATGGAGCGCATCGGCCTTTCCTGTCCGAAAAGCCGCGTCGTCAAAAGCAAGGAGCAAGCCGAAGAAGCCCTTCCTGAAATCGGCCTTCCGGCCATTATCCGCCCCAGCTTCACCTTGGGCGGCACGGGGGGCGGCGTTGCGTACAACCGCAATGAATACGCTGAAATCGTCGCCAGCGGCCTTGCGGCAAGTCCCGTTCATGAGGTCTTGGTGGAGGAATCCGTACTCGGCTGGAAAGAGTACGAGATGGAAGTCGTCCGCGACAGCAAGGACAACTGCATCATCATATGCTCCATCGAAAACGTCGATCCCATGGGGGTTCACACGGGCGATAGCATAACGGTCGCTCCCGCGCTGACGCTCACGGACAAGGAATACCAGATCATGCGCGATGCCTCTATCGCGGTCTTGCGCGAAATCGGCGTCGATACCGGCGGCTCGAACGTCCAATTCGCGCTGAACCCCGAAGACGGCCGCATGGTCATCATCGAAATGAATCCGCGCGTCAGCCGTTCTTCGGCGCTTGCCAGTAAAGCCACGGGCTTTCCGATCGCCAAAATTGCGGCGAAACTGGCGGTCGGCTATACGCTCGACGAACTTAAAAACGATATTACGGGCGATACGCCTGCCGCTTTCGAGCCGACGATTGACTACATCGTCACGAAGATTCCACGCTTCGCGTTCGAGAAATTCCCGGCAACCGAGGCCTTGTTATCGACGGCCATGAAATCCGTCGGCGAAGTCATGGCGATAGGCAGGAACTGGCAGGAATCCGTCCAGAAGGCTTTGCGCGGCCTTGAAATCGGCCTTACCGGATTCAACGAGATGCGTAAATTCGCGAATGCGGACGTCAAGGATATTCACGCCGCACTGGCCAAATCAACGCCCGACCGCATTCTTGTGATCGCCGAAGCTCTGCGGCGCGGCATGTCGGTCGAGCAAGTGTCTTCGATCTGCAAATTCGACGTCTGGTTTGTGGATCGCATTTCCGAAATCGTCGCCATGGAAAAAGAAGTCGTCGAACACGGCCTGCCGAAGGATGCCGAAGGTTTCCAAAGCCTGAAAATAATGGGCTTCAGTGACGCGCGCCTCGCCCAGCTGTCGAAAGGCAAGGAAGCCGATGTCGCCGCGAAACGCCGCGCGCTTGGCATCGTGCCGGTATTCAAGCGCATCGACACCTGCGCCGCCGAATTCGCATCGCACACGCCCTATCTCTATTCGACCTACGAAGGCAACGGCCTGTTCCAGCCGGAATGCGAGGCCGATCCGTCGGATAAAAAGAAAGTGGTTATTCTTGGCGGCGGCCCGAACCGGATAGGGCAGGGGATCGAATTCGACTATTGCTGCGTTCATGCCGTCATGGCCCTGCGCGAGGCGGGGTACGAGACGATCATGATCAACTGCAACCCGGAAACGGTGTCGACGGATTACGACACCTCCGACCGCCTGTATTTCGAGCCTTTGACGGCCGAGGACGTTATCGAGATCATCCGCAAGGAACAGACAAAAGGCGAGGTTTTGGGCGTTATCGTTCAATTCGGCGGGCAAACGCCGCTTAAACTCGCGCACGCTTTACAAAACGCGGGCATTCCGATCCTCGGCACGTCGCCCGACGCCATTGATCTGGCGGAAGACCGCGAGCGGTTTCAGGTTCTTCTTCATAAGCTGAAACTTAAACAGCCCGCAAACGGCCTTGCGCGCACCGTGGAGGAAGCCGAGAAAGTGGCCGACAAAATCGGCTATCCCGTCGTCGTCCGTCCGTCCTACGTGCTTGGCGGCCGCGCCATGGAAATTACCTACGATGTTGACGCTCTTCGCAATTACATGCAAAAGGCGATGTATGTCGCGGGGCCGAACCCCATTCTGATCGATTACTATTTGCAGGACGCTATCGAAGTGGATGTCGATGTCGTCGCGGATTCCTCAAAAATACTCGTCGCAGGCATCATGGAGCATATCGAGGAAGCGGGCGTGCACTCGGGCGACAGCTCGTGCGCGTTGCCGCCGCACTCTCTCTCCGCGGAAAGGGTCAAGGAAATCTCAAGGCAGGCGGAAATCCTGGCGCGCGAAATCGGCGTCGTCGGCCTCATGAACGTCCAGTTTGCCGTGAAGAACGGCGATATCTATATTCTCGAAGTCAATCCGCGCGCCAGCCGCACGGTGCCTTTCGTCGCCAAGGCCATCGGCCTTCCCATCGCCAAAATCGCTGCGCGCGTCATGGCAGGGGAAAAGCTGAAGAATATCGCCATTCCCCAACCGTCAAAGCCCCATCTCTCCGTCAAAACGCCGGTCTTCCCGTTTGCGCGTTTCCCCGGAGTCGATGTCGTGCTCGGCCCGGAAATGAAATCGACAGGCGAGGTTATGGGAATCGATACGAATTTCCCCCGCGCGTTCGCCAAGGCTCAAATTGCGGCCGGCATTCATCTGCCTTTGAAAGGCACCTGCTTCATTTCCGTCAAGGATCGGGATAAAGCGGCCGCAATCATGATAGCCTGGCAGCTCGTTAACTTGGGGTTCGATCTCGTGGCTACGTCCGGAACGGCGGCGGCCCTGCAATCGGCGGGGGTGCCCGTCCGGCGCATCAACAAGGTCTACGAAGGCCAGCCGCATATCGTCGATGCGTTGATTAACGGTGATGTGCAGATGCTTATCAACACGACGGCTGGCGGCGCGCAAATGCTGCACGACAGCCTCAGCCTGCGCCGTACGGCGCTGATGCGCGGCTTGCCCAATTACACCACCATTCCGGGAGCGCGGGCGGCGATAGAGGCTATCGCGGCGTTGCAGACGGGAAGTCTCGACGTTGCGCCGATACAGTCTTATCAGGATTAGATGGCGGGCTTGCTATCGGAAAGAACCAGATTTATTCGTTTTCCGGTCATGAATAATTCCTTCCTAATATCGTTTCGTTTTGTATATTAATTCAAATGTACGCGGCGTCGAAGAGCAGATCAAAACTTGAACTCCCGTCGATTCAGGCTTATTTTGTAAACTCTATGCAAATGATGCTTTTCTTTGGCCAGTCCTTTTAAAGGCCAAGGGTGTTTTTTGCACTTTTCTTTGATCTCTCGCGATGAGGTTCCATGAGCGACAGAGTACCAATGACAAAGCAGGGCTACGTGCGTCTCGAAGAGGAGCTGAAAAGGCTTAAAAACGTCGAACGTCCCTCTATCGTCAAAGCCATAGGCGAAGCGCGGGAGCACGGCGATTTATCGGAAAACGCGGAATATCATGCCGCGCGCGAGCGCCAAAGCTTTGTCGAAGGCCGCATTCTGGAGCTTGAGGCCAAGGTAGGGCTTGCCGACATCATCGACGTGTCGACTCTTTCGGGCACCGACATCAAATTCGGCGCGACGGTGGAACTGATCGACGTCGATACCGAGGAAAAAGTAACCTATCAAATCGTCGGCGAAGACGAAGCCGACGTTAAAGCAGGCCGGTTGTCCATTTCCTCGCCGCTCGCTCGGGCGCTGATCAAAAAATCAGTCGGCGATACGGTCGAGGTCTCCACGCCAAAAGGAGCCAAGGGATACGAAGTCGGCAAGGTTGCCTATCGCTGATGCCACATTTCCCCTGCCGTAAATGAACAGTCTTAATCTTCTTATCCAAAGCTACGGGGATCTTTGCTACCTGATCGTTTTCCTGTGGACGGCGCTTGAAGGCGAGACGTTCGTCATTTTTGCGAGTCTGGCGGCGCAAAAAGGGCTGTTTAACGTCTGGCTTCTTTTCCTTGCGGCGTGGAGCGGTTCCTTTTTCGGCGATCAGGTTATGTTTTTCCTGGGCCGCCGCTACGGCATTCGCATCGTTAAACGCTTTCCCAAACTGGTGCCGCCGATAGACCGTTGCCTGTCGTGGCTTGAAACTCACGCCCGGGGCTTTATTCTTTCGTACCGTTTCATGTACGGAATCCGAAACGTCAGCAGCTTCGCGATCGGCATGAGCCATATTTCGTGGCGGACATTCCTGATCTGGAACGCCGCGGCGGCCTGCCTTTGGGCGGCCTCCTTTACGGCTTTCGGCTATTTTTACGGCGAGATGATCGAACATTTTCACGTCGGCTCCGAGGAAGTGGACGCCGACATACGCTATTTCACGTTGTCCGTGCTGGGCTTGTTTGTTTTGATTCTCGGCTTTAAAGCCCTGATGGCGCGTATCCATCGAAAGAAAATGAATTAACGACTATTCCATTTCGCGCTCTTTTCGGCTTTAATGCCAACGAACCAATGAAGCGACACGCATAGGTCACGAGCGGTTGATTCATTGATCGTTTGGCAAAATGTGCCGAAACAAGGATAGGCTTATGACCATTGATAAAACATATAATTCTTCCGCCATAGAAGCCAGGTTATACGATCGCTGGGAACAATCGGGAGCCTTCAGGGCTGACGTCCATTCCTCCAAAAGCCCGTTCTGCATCATGATGCCGCCGCCCAATGTGACAGGAAGCCTTCACATGGGGCATGCGCTGGATCAAACCATTCAGGACATCCTTGTCCGCTATCAGCGCATGAAGGGAAAAGATGTTCTTTGGCAGCCGGGGACGGATCATGCAGGCATCGCCACGCAAATGGTTGTCGAACGAAAGTTAGAGGCGCAAGGCATTAACCGCCGCGATCTGGGCCGCGAAGCCTTTGTCGAAAAAGTGTGGGAGTGGAAAGCGGAATCCGGCGGCATGATCACAAAGCAACTGCGCCGCCTCGGCGCTTCGTGCGACTGGTCGCGGGAGCGCTTTACGATGGACGAAGGCCTTAGCCGCGCTGTCGCCCATGAATTCGTGACGCTTTACAAGGAAGGCCTCGTTTACAAGGACAAGCGCCTCGTCAACTGGGACCCCAAGCTTTTGACGGCGGTTTCCGACCTCGAAGTCGAACAGCGGGAAATCAAGGGGCATATGTGGCATTTTCGCTATCCGCTTGAAAAAGACCCGACGAAATTTGTCTGCATTGCCACGACGCGCCCGGAAACAATGCTTGGCGACGGCGCCGTCGCCGTTAATCCGAAGGACGAGCGTTACCAGCATTTGATCGGGCAATACGCTCTCTTGCCGTTGGCCAACCGCCTCATTCCTATCATCGCGGATGAACACCCCGATCCCGAAAAGGGAAGCGGCGCGGTCAAAATCACGGCGGCGCACGACTTCAACGACTTCGAAGTCTGGCAGCGCCACCGCCATCAGCCCTATTTTACAAAGCAAAAGGACGGCGGCCTGATCAACCTGTTCGACGCGCACGCGCGCATGAACGACAACGCGCCGGAAGCCTATCGCGGCCTTGATCGATACGAAGCGCGCAAAAAGGTTATCGATGATTTGGAAAAACTGGGCCTTATCGACAAGATCGAAAACATAACGCACGCCGTCCCGCACGGAGACCGTTCGGGGGTCGTCCTCGAACCGTGGCTATCCGAGCAATGGTACTGCAACGCCGCCAAATTGGCCGAGCCCGCCATCAAGGCGGTCGAGGAGGGCCGCACGAAGTTCTTCCCCGAGCAGTGGACGAATACCTATTACGCCTGGATGCGCAACATCCAGCCATGGTGCATCAGCCGACAGCTTTGGTGGGGGCATCGGATTCCAGCGTGGTATGGCGAAGACGGCAAAGTATTTGTTGAGGAGACGGAAGCCGCCGCCTATGCCGCCGCGGAAAAGCATTACGGCAAAAAGGTAGAGCTGACCCGCGACTCCGACACCTTCGACACATGGTTCTCTTCGGGCCTTTGGCCGTTTTCTACGCTTGGCTGGCCGGAAAAAACGCCGGAGCTTGCGCGTTATTATCCGACGGACGTTTTGGTTACGGGTTTTGATATAATTTTCTTCTGGGTCGCGCGCATGATGATGCTCGGCCTGCATTTCATGAAAGATGTGCCGTTCAAGACCGTTTACATCCACGCCCTTGTCCGCGACGAAAAAGGGCAAAAGATGTCGAAAAGCAAGGGCAACGTCATCGATCCCCTTGCGACCATCGACAAATTCGGCTGCGACGCCTTGCGCTTCACCTTCGCCACGATGTCGACGCCGGGCCGCGATATCAAGCTCGCCACAAGCCGCATCGAGGGCAACCGCAACTTCGCCACGAAGCTTTGGAACGCCGCGCGCTTTTGCCAGATGAACGACTGCGCATGGAAAGCCGATTTTGACCCGGCGGGCGTCGCGCAGACCGTTAATCAATGGATTGTCGCGGAAACAAAAGCGGCCGCGGATAAAGTCGCAAGCCTTATCGACGTTTACCGTTTCGATCTCGCCGCGAACGCCGCGTATGAATTCGTATGGAACACGTTCTGCGATTGGTATCTGGAATTCACGAAACCCGTTTTGACCGGCGGCGACGACGCGGCCAAAGCGGAAACCCGCGCATCGACGGCGTGGGTCATGGGGCAGATTTTGCACATCCTGCATCCCTTTATGCCCTTCATCACCGAAGAATTATGGGGCGAGTTTACGGGAAGCCCGGATATGCTGATCTCGTCCCGCTGGCCCGACATTCGCGTCGCGGAAGAAAGCGCGGGGGCGCAGGGCGAAATGAATTGGCTCGTTCGCCTTATCAGCTCGGTTCGCGCGGTCAGGGCCGAGCTTAATGTCCCGGCGGGTTCTGAAATACCATTGCATGTAAAAGGCGCATCTGTTTTGACGAAACAGCGTCTTGAAAAGTATATGAATATTATCGCACGCCTTTCCCGTTTGTCGTCGGTTTCATACGCTGATACAGCCGCCAAAGGTTCGGCGCAGGCCGTTTTGGACGAGGCGACGCTCATCCTTCCTTTGGAGGGCGTTATCGACCTTGATAAGGAACGCACGCGTTTGCAAAAGGAAGGCGAAAAACTTGCCGCTGAAATACGGAAAATCGAAGCCAAGCTCGGAAACAAGGACTTCATCGACCGGGCGCCGCCCGAAGTCGTTGACGAGCAACGAATGCGCAAATCGGAAGCCGAGGCGATCATGATCAAACTGGAATCCGCCCGGAAAAACCTTATAGGGTAGGGGATGTATACGTTGATCCATTCATGTCATTCGGGGGATCGCCAATCGGCGTCATCCCCGCGAATGCGGGGATCCAGCTTACCAGCCACAAAAATTTCCGCCTGCATTGTTATCGTTTTGATTTTTAGCGTTACGCCGCTTCTAGCCGAAAACATCGCCGTCGATCCGGCCTTATGCAGTTCCGTTACGCGCCACATCCCCGACGCCAATGTCGCCTACCGTGCTGGGTTCGACCTTCATGGCAATTCCGTTGTTCCGGCCGATCTTCCCGGCTATCCGCATTTCGAATTTCCCGTGCGCGTCAAGGTTCCGGTGACGCTCAGCCTTGTGAAGGCGCTAAGCCTTAAGCACTATCCTTTCGGCCTTTTCGGCAAGGGCACCGAGATTTACCTGGGCGAGCTGGAAGTCGAAGGGACGAATGTCATGCTCGACGGCGTCCCGCTTACCGACCCCCAGCAGGAAAAGCTTGCCGTTCTTTGCATGCGCCCAAGGTGAGATTCCGAAAGAGGCATAGCGAGGAAACAAAAAGACCGGAGTGAATGAAAAAAGCCCAGTTGGGTGATAGTGAAATCTTGCGGAAGTTGACATACAAACAATCATGAACGATTTATCCGATATACTAACGCCGTTTCCGGAAGGCGTTTGCCTCACCATCCGCGCCAAGCCGGGCTTATCGCGCGCGCGCGACATAAAGATCGTCGACATCGGCGACGGCAAAAGAGCCATCGAAGTTTCGGTCGCGGCCGAAGCCAAGGAAGGAAAAGCCAATCAGGCGCTCATCGAGCGCCTTGCCAAGGAATGGGGTCTGAACAAAAAGCAGATCGACATCAAATCCGGCGAGACAGGCCGCTTGAAAATCATCCGCATTCAAGGCGACGCTGAAGCTTTAAGGAAAAAAATCTGCGACCAGTTATTAGCGCATCAGCAAATCCGGCTGCCTTTGTGATGGGGAAACCGTTTAAAGGTCTTTACGAGGCCCAGTCGTTCCCGCCGATCTTTTGTTTGGGCTATAGAAGCCTAATTCATTCACATGAGTTCGTACGGCTTGATAGAATTGTTCCCTGCAATCGGGCGTAAGAGAAGAAACCGCCTTTTCAATGTTTTGACTTGATGCGTGCCCTCGGCGATTACGCAGAATGATAAGCTCTGAAACAGGCCCATGAAGTTCGAGATCCGGGTAGTCCTTCAGGTATCCCGCAGCGCGATTTTTATCTGAGTGGCAGCGAATGAATCTGACAATTTTTTGTCGTTCGATATCGTAAGCCAAAGAGTCAGGATGAGAAAATCCTTCCTCGCCTTTCTTTTGCTCGGCCATCGTGGGCGAATAAATTAAATAAACGGGTTTCGATAGGATATACCTCATAGTCGTACCCCCTTTTTTTTGACTTTCAGCGTCGTTCGATTTGCTAACTCCTCATCTATCCCCTTACCAGCGGCTTATACTTGATCCGGTGCGGTTGATCGGCCTCGGCTCCCAAGCGGCGATGCTTGTCGGCCTCATAGTCCTGATAATTTCCCTCGAACCAAACGACTTGGCTATCGCCTTCGAAAGCCAAAATATGCGTGGACACGCGATCCATGAACCAACGGTCATGGGTGATAACCACAACGCATCCCGGAAAAGCGACAATCGCATCTTCCAAAGCGCGCATGGTATCGACATCCAGATCGTTCGAAGGCTCGTCAAGCAGCAATACATTCGCTCCGGATTTCAGCATCTTGGCCATATGCACGCGGTTGCGCTCGCCGCCTGAAAGAATGCCGACCTTCTTCTGCTGATCCGGCCCCTTAAATCCGAAAGCCCCCACGTAAGCGCGGCTCGGCATCGTTTTTTTGCCCAAATCGATGACATCGAGGCCGTCCGAAATTTCCTCCCACACGGTCTTGTCAGCGCGCAACGTGTCGCGGCTTTGGTCGACATAGCCAAGCACGACCGTATCGCCGATGCGGATCAAACCCTTATCCGGCTTTTCCTGGCCGATGATCATCTTGAACAAAGTCGATTTTCCCGCGCCGTTTGGCCCAAGAATGCCCACAATGCCGCCGGGCGGCAATTTGAACGAGAGATCGTCGATCAACAACCGCTCGCCGAAGGATTTGCTTATATGCTCGGCGTCAATAACCGTATTGCCCAAACGCGGCGGGACAGGGATGATAATCTGAGCGCCTTCCGCCGTGGCTTCATTGGTTTGCGCCAAAAGATTTTCATACGAGGTAATGCGCGCCTTGCTTTTGGCCTGCCGGGCTTTCGGCGACTGCCGTATCCACTCCAGCTCCCGCGCCAGCGTTTTCTGGCGTCCGGTTTCCTCGCGCGACTCCTGCTCAAGCCGTTTCTGCTTCTGCTCAAGCCAGGCGGAATAATTCCCTTCATAGGGAATGCCCTTAGAGCGATCCAGTTCCAAAATCCATCCCGTCACGTTGTCCAGAAAGTAACGGTCGTGCGTGACCATGACGACGGCGCCCTTGTACTCAGCAAGGAATTTCTGAAGCCACTCGATGGACTCCGCGTCCAAATGGTTCGTCGGTTCGTCAAGAAGCAGCAAATCCGGCTTTTGCAGCAACAGGCGGCACAGCGCGACGCGACGCCGTTCGCCGCCGGAAAGCTTCGTCACCTCGGCGTCCGGCGGAGGGCAGCGCAGGGCATCCAGCGCTATTTCAATGGAACGATTCAAATCCCACAGGTTTTGGGCTTCGATCTTTTCTTGCAAAGCGGCCTGCTCGTCGATCAGCTTTTGCATCTCGTCGGGATCTTCGACTTCGCCCAGCTTGTTGCTGACGTCGTCGAACCGGTCGAGCAGAGCCTTCTTTTCTCCAAGTCCCGCCAGAATATTTTCAAGCACGGTCAATGCCGGGTCGAGTTGCGGCTCCTGCGGCAAATAGCCGACGGTCGCGCCCTCGGCAGACCATGCTTCGCCTGAATAATCGGTATCGAGGCCCGCCATGATTTTCAGCAAAGTCGATTTGCCCGCGCCGTTCGGCCCCAGAACGCCGATCTTGGCGTCGGGATAGAAAGACAGCCAAATATCGTCCAGTACCTTTTTACCGCCCGGCCATGCCTTCGAAAGGCCCTTCATCACGTAAATATATTGATTAGCCATAATTTTCCTTGTCCGTTGCCTAAGGAATTATTTATCCAAGGGGGCTATGGAATGCAACACATTCCCAAAAACGATCCGGCTACCGGAAATGCATTTGCCTTCTTTCCAAGACGCTGCTACCCTGAAAGCATGGTAAGCGCAGCCCTTTCAGCAAAATTCTCCGCCCGTTCTTCCGGCGCGTTTGCTTACGGCTATTTCTATTGGTTCCGGTAAAACCGGAACAAACGCATCTTTCCCCCCTAAAATTGGACAAAATCTTTCCCCCCCCCTCTAAAAAAGGGTAGTTTTTGTATAAGGCAAGAATCATGAAAACGAAAAAAGCTTGGACCCCCGACAGCTGGCGCGCGCATCCCCTTAAACAGGCGCCGAACTATCCCGATGCAAAGGAACTGGCGGAAGTCGAAGCCCGAATAGCCAGCCTTCCCCCGCTTGTTTTTGCAGGGGAAGCGCGCCGATTGAAAGCAAGGCTCGCCAAGGTTTCAGCCGGCCAGGCTTTCCTGTTTCAGGGCGGGGACTGCGCCGAAAGCTTCGCGGAATTTTCGGCCAACAATATTCGCGACATGTTTCGCATGATCCTGCAAATGTCGGTTATCCTGACCTACGGCGGCGGCGTTCCGGTCGTCAAAGTAGGCCGCATGGCTGGCCAATTCGCCAAACCCCGGTCCGAGGACACCGAAAAGCGCAAGGATGTCACGCTGCCCAGCTATCGCGGCGACATCATCAACAGCCTTCCGTTCACGCCGGAAGCGCGCCGCCACGACCCGGAACGCATGATCCAGGCCTATAATCAGGCCGCGGCGACGCTGAATTTGCTGCGGGCCTTCGTTCAGGGCGGCTATGCGGATTTGCACCGCGTCCATCAATGGAACCTCGATTTTGTGGACAGGAGCCTCCAAGGCGAGCGTTACCGCGACCTTGCCGCCCGCATCAGCGAAACTTTGGACTTCATGGCGGCATGCAATATCACCTCGGAAACGTCCTCGCAAATCCGCGAAACGGATTTCTACACCTCGCACGAAGCTCTGCTCCTTCCTTATGAGCAAGCCCTGACCCGCGTCGATAGCACGACCGGCGAATGGTACGACGTGTCGGCGCACATGCTTTGGATCGGCGAGCGCACGCGCCAGCCCGAGGGCGCGCATATCGAGTTCCTGCGCGGCGTGAAAAACCCGATCGGCCTCAAATGCGGCCCCAAGATGAAGCCGGATGAAGTGTTGCAGCTGGCCGACATACTGAATCCGGCGAACGAGCCGGGCCGCCTGACGCTTATCGCGCGCATGGGTGCCGAACAAATCGCCAAAAGCCTGCCGCCTTTGCTTCGCGCCCTTAAAAAGGCGGGCCGAACGGAAATCTGGTGTTCGGATCCCATGCACGGCAACACGCAAGTGTCGCAAAGCGGGTATAAGACGCGCGAATTCCGCAGCATCCTTGCGGAAGTGCGCCACTTCTTCGACGTGTGCCGGGCCGAAGGCGTCCATCCGGGCGGCATTCATCTTGAAATGACGGGCAGGGAAGTGACGGAGTGCATCGGCGGCTCGTCGGCTGTTACGGATGCGGGTCTTTCAAGGCGCTATGAAACTCATTGCGATCCGCGCCTGAACGCCACGCAAGCCCTCGAACTCGCCTTCCTTATCGCCGATTGCGTCAAGGAAGGAAAAAAGGAAGAAGCGGAGATATAAAGGCTGTCATTCCGGGGCCGCTGCGACGCAGCGGAACCCGGGATATATAGATGGCCTTTCAAAACTCGATCATGCGTTCCGCAAAGACACAAGTGCTTTATGCAAAAGGAAAGCGCCGTCTTCCGACATGATGGATTCAGGATGAAACTGAAAGCCGATCAGGCGCGGCCCCTGCATGGCGATAATGCGCTTGGTTTCGTCGATGTCGAACGTCAGGTCTTTCAGCGCGCGCGCCTTTTCGTTAAAGACGGGTGAGAAGGAATTATAAAAGCCCAGGCGATGCCTGCCGCCCAGAACCTGCACGTCGCGCTGCAAGCCTTGCGTTGAAAAGACCTGCCTTTCGACGTCCAGTTTCCGGCTCACCGCCAAAACCTGATGGCCGAGGCAAACGCCCAGCATCGGCTTTTTAAGCGCATTCAAATCCGCGATAATTTCCTGAAGGCGCTTCATGCGGGGATGGGTCATATCCGTCGGGTCGCCGGGGCCGGGGCCTATGACGACAATAGCGTTCGCGTCTTTTCCGGGCATGTACCGCAGGCTGTCGATAACCTCCACCTCGGCATGCATGACGCGCAGCATATGGCAGATCATGAAAACGAAATCGTCTTCGTTGTTTAAAATCGTCACTTTAAGCCCGTCGAGCAACGGCAATTTCCCCCCGTGCGGGTCTTGCCGGTTCATCCAGAAGGACGACAGGCGGGCGTTCCGCGAAGCCAGAAGGGGCCGGACTTTATCGTGCATATCCGGCGTCAGATAAGTTTCGGAAATCTGGGGCGAGCCGACCAGCGTGCCCAGCATCCCAAAAGCCTTGGCGCGGGATTCCCTGGCTTCGTTATCGGGGTCGGAATCGCGCACGATGCCGCCGCCCGCCTGAACGCGAAGCTTGCCCTCGCCGGTGATCTCGGCGCAACGGATCAAGATGGCGCAATCGACATCGCCGTTGGGCGCTTCGGTTCGCGGGTTTGAATAAACGCCAATTTCGCCCGCATAATAACGACGGGACTCCGGTTCGTATTTGTAAACGATGCGCGCCGCGCTCTCCATGGGCGAGCCGACGACGGTCGGCGCATGAAGCGTGCGCTTAAGGGCCGTCATCGTGTCTTTGCCACGGCGCCCGACAAGACGGTATTCGGTATGAACAACGGCGCCGATCTCCCGAAGAAACGGCCCCTCGACATCGCCGCCGTCGGGACAGATGGCGCCCATAATCTTCATTTCCTCATCGACGACCTGAAACAGTTCGTTGATCTCTTTGGGATCGGCGAGGAAATGGTTCAGCCGCTCTTCGAAAGTCTCCCTGTCTTCCTTGCGCAACGTCCCGGCAATGGGGATCATAATCGTTTCGTTGCCCTGAATTTCCAAATGCCTTTCGGGCGTGGCCCCCAGAATAAACTGGTTTTTAGAGCTGTCGGCGGGGTCGATATTGGCGAACAAAACGGCCATGTACTGCCCGTTTTGCTGCAAAAGCTTCCGGTAAATGCTCAGCGCCACATCCGTGCTGAATTGGTCGATCCGCCCCGTGAAGCACCGCGCCAAAGTGGTCTGCGAGGCGTTGCCTTTCTCGATCTCGTTCTTCTGAAACGTGCGCACCAGATCGGCATAAGCTTCGTCCGAAAGCGAAGGCTCAATGGCGTCCTTCAAAAGAACGGGAAGATTGGGTAATTTTCCGGCTAGCTTTTCCTTGGGCAAGCTAATGCCGACGTCAATCTCCAAAGCCAATATCGGCTCATCGCCGCGCGCCTCAAATCCCCGCTCGCGTATCGCGCGGTAGGGCAGGGCAAAGGCGACGTCGCGTCCCGAACGCTTTGCCAGCGCATGAATATCCTCAATCTTTTCCAGCGCATGAAACCGGCCCTGCGCGCACAACACGCGGCCGTTTTTTTCGATCAAGGCAAAGGAACGATTTTTGTCGATTGTTTCTGAAAACATTTTAAAGACCCCATACCGCGAAGATGAGTATAATCACGCGGACAAAACCTCATAACAAAAAGAATTGCGGAAGAATATAAAAGGAACTCATAAAGTTCGTTTTCTTCCGCATTTTGCCCGAAGCATGCGGTTTTACAATCGTTAAGACCCTGTTAAGGGGAGGTTTCGTATAGTGCTTTCAAGCGCGGGATCGAGTGATTCCGTGGTTATTTTGCAATGCTTTAGAGATCGACTATCAGGGACAAAACCATCGCGCGATGACACTGCCTCAGACACCAGATAAAAATCCCTACGCAAAGGCATCGGAGGCCGATAAATCCGAAAGCGCTATCCTTTACGCGAGTTGCGGCATTGGGGCGACGGCGATTTTGGGCGCGTTGGCTATACTTATTCCGCATTTTTTGGGCGTTACGGCGGGCATTGTCATAAGCATTATCCTTGGAGCGCTTTTTTTGGCAGCCGCAGGGGCGACGTGGTACCTGTTCCGGGAAATCCGCCCCGAAAGCCGGCAGGAAATTCTCCTGCGCGAAGCCTTTCATAATGTTCTAACGCCGCAGCTTATCACCGACGAAAAAGGCTTTCTGCTTTTGGCGAACAGGGCTTTTCGCGGCTGGATCGACCTTGGGGGACAAAACGCCGAGGAAGCGCTGGCTTCCCGCTTTTCGGTCACGCCGGAGGCCATAACGGAATTCAGCCATCTTCGCGCGGCCTTGAGGAAAGGCCATGCGGGCATCGCGGAATTGCCGATTGCGCGCGGCGGCAAGATTATCGAATGGCGCCGCATCGTGGCGCGTCGGATGGAGGGCTACCCCGATTACTATCACTGGCGTTTTGACGATATCAGCGAACGCCGCCGCATGGAAAAAGCCGTTCACGACGAACAGTCCAAGATGGTCGATTTCATGGCGAACGCGCCAGTGGGCATTTACTCGGTCGATCAGCACGGCCTTTTCCGTTTTGCCAACAAGACGATAGCCGATTGGCTGCAAGTAACGCCTGAAGAACTTGTGAAGGGCGACGTCCGGCTTCACGATATTTTGCGCGATCCTCCGAAAGGCATCGCCGCCCATGCGATCGCATCGGGCCCGCAAGGCGACTTGCACGGCGAGGCGATCCTGCGCCGAAGGGACGGAACCCTGTTTCCCGTCGCCATCACCCAAACCATCGTGATGAGCGAAGACGGCAAAACCTTGCGCACGCGCTCTATTGTGCGCGATCAAACGCGCGAACGCGAATGGCAACAAGCTCTTTCGGTGTCCGAGCATCGCTTTCAAAGGCTTTTCGCCGAAGCGCCTATCGGCATATTGCTGGTGGACGATAAGTATACCGTTATGGAATGCAACGCCGCCCTGCATGTGGTCATTCGCCGCCCAACGCAGAGCATCGTCGGAACGAGCCTCTCTGAACTCATCGTGCCGAAGGACCGCCAGGAAATGCTCGACCGTCTGGCCGAGGTTCTGGGCGGCAAGGATCAGGCTAAGCCGCTGGAAGTCAAGATCGTCGGCGACCGCGAGATCATCGTTCAGGTTTTCGCCAAGCGTTTCGAGCTTGTCGGCAAGGATACGCACGGTGCGGCTGGAAATACGGGCCTCATGCTGTATTTCATCGACGCGACTGAACAAAAACAGCTGCAAGTGCAGTTTGCGCAATCGCAAAAAATGCAGGCCATCGGCCAGCTTGCGGGCGGCGTCGCGCACGATTTCAACAATCTGCTCACGGCGATGATCGGTTTCTGCGATCTCCTTCTCCAGCGCCACAAGCCGGGAGATCAAAGCTTCAATGACATTATGCAGATCAAGCAGAACGGCAACCGCGCGGCCAATCTGGTGCGCCAGCTTCTTGCCTTCTCGCGCCAGCAAACCTTGCAGCCGAAGGTCTTGAATCTGGCGGATGTCCTGTCCGAGCTTACGAATCTTCTCCGCCGCCTTATCGGCGCGCAGATCCAGCTGGAAATGGTGCACGGGCGCGATGTCGGCCTCGTCAAGGTCGATCAGGGTCAGCTGGAACAGGTGATTATCAATCTTGTGGTGAATTCGCGCGACGCGATGCCCGGGGGCGGTTCGGTCACAATCCGCACGCGCAACCACCGGCAGGAATTCCACGCGATGCGCGGGCAAGACGATATGCCGCCGGGGCATTACGTCCTTATCGAAGTCAAGGATTCCGGCATCGGCATTCCGCAGGAAAACATCCAGCACATCTTCGAGCCGTTCTTCTCGACGAAGGAAATCGGCTCAGGCACGGGCCTCGGGCTTTCCACCGTTTACGGCATCGTGCGGCAAACAGGCGGTTTTATCGGCGTGGAAAGCACGGTCGGCGTCGGCACGACGATCAACGTCTATCTGCCGGTTTATGAAAACGCCGACGCCGAAACAAGGGGCGAAGACGCGCGCGAAGACAAACCCGGCCCGGATTTGACCGGAGCGGGAATTATTCTTCTTGTCGAGGACGAAGACGCCGTGCGCGTCTTTTCATCGCGCGCTTTGCGCAACAAAGGCTACAATATTCTCGAAGCGCGCAGCGGCGAGGAGGCGATCGAAGTCCTGAACAAGGAAGCGGGCAACGTGGATCTTATCGTCTCCGACGTTGTGATGCCGCAAATGGACGGCCCGACCTTGTACAAGCATGTGCGCGAACAATGGCCGGATATTAAGTTCGTCTTTGTTTCAGGCTACACCGAAGACCGCCTGCGCGAACAATTCACCTCGGGCGAAACGATTTACTTCTTGCCAAAGCCCTTCACGCTGAAACAGCTCGCGGGTAAGGTCAAGGACGTGATGAGCAGCGAATAAAAGATAAGCCACACTTTTTATAGGTAAGCTTCACACTCGCGCGCGTCGCACAGCCGTTTTTCTGGCCCCCGTAGCCACGGCCGATTTTTTCGCGCCCTTGTTAACGGTGCGTGCGCGTGCGGAAAGAACCGCTTTCTTCGGCGAAACCGGCTTTGCCTTGATGCGTCGCGCTTTTGAGCCCAAAGCCTTGCCACAGAGAGTTCTCTTCGCCGACGTATCGAACGCGATATCCAGCGATTTTAGCCCCAGCCGCCAGGCAAGCAGAGCGACATGCGCTCCGCTCTCGGCCTTGTGTGACGCGGGGATGGAAACCGAGATTCCCGTATCGCCTGAAATAACACCCTGAACGGCCGCAGCCATTTGAATGCGCGCCTCGGCTGAGATTTCTGCGCCGCGCGCAAACAAAGGCCGATGCCTCAAATTAATGGCTTTCGCATTCAGCGCGGTTCCATAGCCGTAGCAATGCTTATCGGCGGCTTTGATGTCCTCTTCGGTGAAACCAAGGTGGCGAAGCAAATCAAAGCGGGGCGAAGCTAACTTGCGTTCGGAAATGTTCAATTCCCTCTGGCAATAGGTCTCGCCGATAATCCACGGCGTCGCCGCCAAGCGAACCGAATTAACGCACGGAAGATAAGCTTCAATTTTTTCCAAAGCCGTATCGTTCAGGCCGCGCGCTTTCAGGCTCGCAAAATTGATTCCCGGAGCCTTGCGCATGGAATGCGTTCCCACGATATGCAGCACAGCCGCTTTGGCTATGGAGTCCGGATACCCAAGTCGCGCCAGCGCTTCATGCGCGGCCGGATGAAGAACGGTCTCGGTTTCGTCGTTTTCGGCTTTCTGCAAAAGCGAAAGCTGATCGAGCGGCGAAAGCCCCTGCGAGGCGCAGCCCATCAACACGGCCATAAAGGGCGAAGGCGTCAAATCGGTTTGTTTCACGGCGCGCATGCCGAAATTCTGGGCATAAGCAAGCGCTTCGTCCCACCGGCGTTGCGCTTCGGCGACAAGCAGCAAATCCGGGCAGTATTTCAACGGCAGCGGCGCAGGCAGCACCGAAAGCTTTTCATAATCGTTTCCGTCGCCGTAAACCGCGCGCCGGTGATTGCGCAACGAGCGCATCAGCCCTTCGCGCGCCATCGTAAAACCGTCGCTCATCCCGCGCAGCGCGGCCATTTCCGCCGATGTGGCGGCGGCTTCCGCCGTAAAGAGCGCGGCGATAGAGGCCGCCATGGCTCTTCCGGCTTCGCTGTCATAGGCCAACCCCAAGGCCATCAAAAGCGGCGCCAGGTTGACAAAGCCAATCGTCACATCGTTCCGCTCTTGAAGGTCAAGCAGAACGACCGTCAGCCTTACGGCATGGCGCAGGGAATCCACGTTGACGCTTCCGTCGTTGTGCCTGAAGCCCATAAGGTCAATCGCGGCGCTGGCGGGGATGGATCCCGTCGTGTGCCAGTCGGCGGCGATGTCGCAAAGCTTCAGGGAAGCGGCCTGAATGTTTTTCTCGCGAAAAGCGAACAGCTTTTTCCAAAGAGGATCCTTCGCGGCGTTCTTGGCGTTCTTGCTCAACAGCCGATCGATCGTCGCGTTGTAAATCTCCATGCGCGGAAGCGCGGGCGTTGTCTCTCTTGTTTTCGGCTTCTCGTCGATCCCATAGGCCCACGACAAGCCCCACGACGCCAACACATCCGGCATGATAGCCAGATTCCGCTGCATCAGGGCATAACGAGCCTCGTCGTAGAATGCCCTTGCATGCTTCTCGTTTGAGAATAGTCCAAGCTTCCAGGCCTTGGCGGCCGCCGATCCGACGGCGCGGTTGAAAATATCGCGCAAATCGAATTCCGCTTCGCGCCTCGCGCTGCGGCTTTGATGTTTCCAAAGCCAGCTGGGAACGGTGTTCTCCTCGTTCGAGCGCAAATCGGCTGGAACGGCATGGTGCGCGGCGCCCGCCATGATCGAAACAGCCTCATCGCTCCAGTTCGTCGGCGCGGCAAGGGCAGGGGAAGCTTCGTCTCCGAAATACTCGGCGGACTTGAAGGGAATCGCGTCATACGCATCCTGGTCCTCGCGCGTGAAAAAGCGCGCAAAGGGACGAAGATAGGTCTGTCTTTTCAGAGAGTTAGTCATGATGTCCGAAAGGCAGGAAGGAAGTTATCCACAACATAAGGTATGGTAAATACGTTATGACACAAAATGTGGTAGTCATAAAGAAAAAGTTACTAACAGGTTAACAAAGGGCGAGGCCAGGAGTTTTAGGTTAGGGGAAAGGGCATTTATTTGACCCGCGGAATTCGATGTATTCGAAAGAGCACAACAATTTTGATTTTTCATTCCCAGGCCCCCTAAATCCCAAGCATCCAGCCCCTTTACCTCCCTTTTTTGTTCAAAAATTTACACACTCCATTTATAACAAATAAATCAGATTCGAATCTCATGAACATGCCCATTTCCGACACCTTATCGTTTGTGCGCCGCGCCTCCCAGCTTGGGACGTTATTGCATACGAAGCTGTTTGGGCGCGAAGTGGGGCGCGATCCATTCGGCAACCGCTATTTCATTGAAAAGCGCAAGCCGCGCCCGAAGGATGGCCGGCGCGTCCGTCAGAAAAGATGGGTGCTTTATGAGGGCGAACCCGATGCTTCGAAAGTGCCGCCGGAATGGCATATCTGGCTGCATTACATCGCCGATGCCCCCATTCCCGACGGGCCGCGCAGGGCATGGCAGAAGCCGCATAAACCGAATCCCAGCGGCACGCCGGATGCGTGGCTGCCGCCGTCGAAAGAAAAGGAATCGAAACGCGCCTATCAAGCATGGAAACCTTAGGCCACTGAAAAGGAAAGTCTTATGGGACACAATATATTTGAAACCATTCTGGGCGCCGTTGTTCTGGCGCTGGCCGGATTGTTTCTGGTTTTCGCGTATTCAAGCGCCGACTTGCACAAGGTAAAAGGGTATACGGTCACGGCCAACTTCCCGATGGTTGACGGCATCAAGGAGGGCACGGACGTCAAGATCAACGGAGTCAGAATAGGTTCCGTCGCGGATATGCAACTGAATACCGAGGCGGGGCCGAACCAATACCTTGTGACCGTTACCATTACGCTTGAGCCTTCGGTTGAATTGCCGACAGACACCATCGCGCTTGTATCGACCGAAAGCCTTCTTGGCGGCAAATACATGTCGCTTGAGCCCGGCATCGACGAAACGATGATCAAGAACGACGGCACGGGCCGCATCACGCGCACGCAGGCTCCCATGCGCCTCGACGATCTTATCGGACAACTTATCTACAGCAACAAACGCGGCAACAGCTCGTCAAGCAAAGCCGAACCCGAACATCCATAGAAATGCGATTTCTTTTTCTCCTGTTTCTTGCGGCGCTCCTATTGCCCGCGCCTGCCTTCGCCATCGTCCCGACTCAGGAAAAGCCGGTCGTCGTCTTGCGCATGCTCGATAAAATGACGGCAAGGGTGGAGGAGATCGATCTCGCCGTGGGCAAAACGATCCAGTTCGGAACGCTTGGCATTATTGCCAGAACCTGCCGCACGACCGCGCCCGAGGAAACGCCGCCTGAATCGGCGGCCTATCTGGAGATCGGAGAAATTTCTCCCGGCGAGCCGAGCAAAACAATTTTCAACGGATGGATGTTCGCTTCAAGCCCGGCACTGTCGGCCATGGAACACCCCATCTATGATCTTTGGGTCACCGGCTGCCGCGACAGTTCAAAAGATGAGAAAAAAAGCCCCTCTCCTTAGAGGCCAAACTCAATTAAGAGCGAGTCCACAAAAAGATAACGTCATTCCGCACAACGTCCCGCCGAAGGCGGGGCGGAGATGCGGAATCCGATTTGGTTGCTTTGGCCGGCACGCTTGTGCCTTTATTCATAGAAACAGCTCCTGCTTTCCGAACGCGCCCTCTTTCTTCGCGATAGCCTCCGCCAGTAGGGCAAGATAGGCCGTTCTTTCGATCTCGAAAGCGCCGAATTTTTTTAAGTGCGGCGTCTGAAATTGCGCGTCCAGCAGCATAAATTCTTGCTTTCGAAGCAACGCGACCAGATGCACAAGCGCGATTTTGCTTGCGTTTGTTTTGCGGCTGAACATGCTCTCGCCGAAAAACGCCTTGCCAAGCGAAACGCCGTAAAGGCCGCCCGCTAGCTCGTCGTTCTCCCATATCTCGATGGAGTGGGCATGGCCTTTTGCGTGCAAGTCGCCATAGAGGCGCAGAATTTCCCCGTTAATCCATGTGACTTCGCGCCCCGTTGCAGGCTCTGCGCAACCTTTCATCACGTCCGTAAAAGACTTATTCAGCGTTGCCTTGAAAGACGATGTGCGCAGCCCGCGCGCAAGCCGACGCGGCACATGAAAACGCTCGTCAAGCGGGATTATCGCCCTCAAAGGAGGATCGAACCAAAGCAATGCCTTTGACTCGGCGCTTTCGGCCATCGGAAAAAGGCCCGCCGCGTAAGCGTTCAATAGCCGTTCGGGAGTCAGTTTCATTGGAAAACCAATCGCACTTCGGGATGTTGAATGCTCCAAAGCTACCGCAATGTCGCCGCTGAAAGAAACCCGGTCATGCCCCGATAAGCGGGCACCTAATTTTGTTATTATCGGAAGAGAGCATACGAAAAGTTACGGCGTCTCCCAATTTCTCTCCAGGAAATCCTCAAGCCAGTGAATATCGTAGTCGCCGTTGATAAAGTCGTGCTCGGCGACAAGGCGGCGATGCAAGGGCAGGGTGGTATCGATTCCGCCGATCACAAACTCTTCCAGGGCCCGGCGAAGGCGCAGCAGGCATTCGTTGCGGTTTGCGCCGTGAACGATCAGCTTGGCGATCAGGCTGTCGTAATGCGGCGGCACGCGATAGCCGTCGTAAAGGGCGCTGTCGACGCGCACGCCAAGCCCGCCGGGAGGATGATAGCCATCGATTTTCCCCGGGCAGGGAATGAAGGTTTCGGGATTTTCCGCATTGATGCGGCATTCGATCGCATGCCCGGAAAACGTAATGTCCTCCTGCGAAAAATTCAAAGGCAGGCCCGACGCCACGCGGATTTGCTCGCGCACCAGATCGATGCCCGTGATCATTTCCGAAATCGTATGTTCGATCTGCAAGCGCGTATTCATCTCGATGAAATAGAATTTTCCGTTTTCATAAAGGAATTCGATCGTGCCGACCCCGCGGTAGCCAAGCTGGCGAATGACATGCGCCCCAAGCCGGCCGATTTCTTCCCGCTCCGATGAATTCAGGCCGGGGGAAGGGGCTTCCTCGATAACTTTCTGATGCCGTCTTTGGATCGAGCAGTCGCGCTCGCCGAAATGCACGGCCCCGCCTTGCGCGTCGCCAAGCAACTGAACCTCGATATGCCGCGGGTTCGAGAGATATTTCTCCATATAAACTTCGTCGTTACCGAAAGCCGCCAAGGCTTCGTTGCGCGCAAGCGTGTAGGCTTCCTCCATCTCGGCCGGCTTCCGCGCCACTTTCATGCCCTTGCCGCCGCCGCCGGCCGCCGCCTTGATCAAAACGGGATACCCGATGTCGGAGGCCGTCTTTTTCGCGTCTTCCAGGCTCTTCAAAGCGCCGTTCGATCCGGGAACCGTCGGCAGGCCGAACTTCTTCACGGTTTCCTTGGCCGTGACCTTGTCGCCCATCAGGCGGATATGCTCCGGGGTCGGGCCTATGAAAACAAAGCCATGCTGCTCCACCATCTCCGCAAATTGGGCGTTCTCGGACATGAAACCGATGCCGGGGTGAATGGCGTCTGCGCCGGTGATCGACGCCGCCGTTAAAATGGCGGGAATATTTAAATAGCTCAGCTTCGCGGGCGGCGGGCCGATGCAAACGCTTTCGTCCGCCAACCGCACATACATGGCGTTGGCGTCGGCGGTCGAATGCACGGCAACCGTGCGAATGCCCATTTCGCGGCAGGCGCGATGGATGCGCAGGGCGACTTCTCCGCGATTGGCGATGAGTACTTTCTCGAACATTTGCCTCTATTCTATGACGACGAGCGTTTCGCCGAATTCGATCGGCGCCGCGTTCTCGACGAGGATTTTGGCGATCACGCCCGCCTTCGGAGCCTTGATGGGGTTCATGACCTTCATCGCCTCGATAATCAAAAGCGTATCGCCTTGCTTGATCTTATCGCCGGCCTTGACGAACGGAGCCGCATCGGGCGACGGCGAAAGATAAACCGTCCCGACCATGGGAGCCGTAACGGGAGTCCCCGAAATCTCTTTTTTGGCTTCCGCCTCCGGAGCGGCGGAAGCGGCGACCGGGGCAGGGGCCGCCATTGCGGGGGCCGAAGCATATTGAACGGCAGGCGCATGAGGGCCGACGCAACGGATTTTTTTGTTGCCTTCGGCATACTCAATTTCGCTAAGCCCTGTTTCTTCCAACAGCTTGGCCAGCTTTCGTACCGCGCTAATATCGATGTCAAACTTATCCGTGGCCATCGTTTTTCCTTACTTGATAGACATTCCCCTCCCC
>CAYVNS010000002.1:0-31270 GCA_964453225.1 uncultured Rhodospirillaceae bacterium | reverse complement strand
CCTTCTATGCCACACCCGCAAATAACGGCATCCGCCACCTTCGAGATGTAAGATTGTTGCCGAAATTCCTCCCGGGCGTGTATGTTCGATATGTGCACCTCTACTATAGGTAGTTTCAGGAGCGCCAAAGCGTCCATTAAAGCGATCGATGTATGGCTATAGGCCCCCGCATTTATGATAAGGGCCGAATGAGTGTCCATCGCCGACTGTACCCAGTTAATCAGCTCCGCCTCATTGTTGCTCTGGCGGCACTCGGCCTGAAGGCCGCACTTTTCGGCTGTGTTCCGGCATAAATCCTCAACGTCCAGAAGGGTTTTTGTGCCGTAAATGCCCGGCTCGCGAACCCCAAGCATGTTGAGGTTCGGGCCATTCAGAACCAGAACGGGTTTTTTATGCGCCGACATGATCGCTTAGGGCTTCTTGGCTTCCGAGCGGGCGTCGCTTACGGCTTTTTTCAGCTGCTCGTACTGCAAAGCGCCCGGATAAACCGCGCTGTTGCTCAACACGAACATGGGCGTGCCGCGAACGCCGATATCCTGTCCCAACTTAAGATCGGCGTTCAGCGTATCCATGATAGCCGGATCGGCCATGTCCTTTTTCAGTTTTTCAATGTTAAGCCCTACGTCCTTCGCGGTCTTGTAAATAACCTCGCTCGTCAGATGCTCTTTTTTGGTCATCAAAGCGGCATGGAAAGCCTGGAATTTTCCCTGTTTCATGCTCGCCAGGCTGGCCTTTGCCGCTTCAACCGATACGGGGCCAAGGACCGGGAAATTTTTGTAAACGAAGCGCACATCCTTGTCTTCTTTCAAAAGCTTCTCGATGCTCTCTTCCGAGATTTTGCAATAGCCGCATTGATAGTCGTAGAACTCGACAACGGTAACGCTGCCCTTCGGATTGCCGCCGACAGGGGAGGCGGGATCGTTAAAAAGCCTGTTCTTTTCCTTGGTCACGCCGTCCTTTGTCTTGGATTCCGCTTCGGCCTGTTCGCGCCTTTGAAGGTTTTGAATGCCTTCCGCCATGACCTCAGGATGCTTGTTAATCAGGTATTCCTTGATAATGGCTTCGATTTCGGCCTTTTGAGGCTCGGAAAAAACGGCGGCGGGCGCTTGGGGCGCCGGCGCATCGGCCGCAAAGGCCACAGCGGGAAGAACAAGCGCGGATACAAAAAGAACGGTTTTGAACATGTGAATACCCGATTCTGGAAGAAAGTTACCGGGGAAGAGCAGACCAAGTTTTCAGCCATAAGTCAATGAAACTACGGGTGATGTCCGCCGTATCATTGTCGCATAAGATATATTATGTTAAATTATGGAATATCCGGTAGGGGTGTTTAATATGCGTCATTCCCGCGAAAGCGGGAATCCATCTTGCCTATTTCTCGATTTCATAAAAATGTGAATCGCTGTCTAGTGTTCTTTCTTCAAATGCCTGTTCCCCTCGTAATACGCATGGCCGCCGCGAAGATCTTTCACGATGCTCAAAGGAACGCCCATGCGTTCAATGCGAATGATCTCGTCGCCTGGGCGCATGTTCTGGCACATCCATCGCGTCGTCGATAAAAAGAATTCCGCCGGCTCGTTGGCGACCACGGGCTTGAAATTCGGCGGCAGATAGATCATGGCGGAATCCCATGGCCCGCAGATGGCGATTTCATAAATTTTGCCCGGCGGCACGCCGCCCTCGGCCTCCACATGCTCCCGAAGCTTCTCGGCCGCTTCCTTGAAAGACGACCCCCAATAATCGGTCGCGTAGCGCCCGAAAGCCCCGGGCACGCCGCCCACAAAGGCATTGGCATAAATATACTCATAAGGATGCAGCCGCGCCATCGCCACGGCCTGCATGCCTATAAGAGAAAGAAACAAGGCGCCCAGCAAGGCAACGGCCGCGACTTTATTTTTCGCGTTTTTAAATAATCCCAATGCAAGAAAAACAATCTCGCGCGCCGCCAGCGCCGCAAGCACGCACAGCAAGGGCACCGCGAAGGTAAAATGCCTGACCGTATCGTACAAAGCCGGATGCGCGGTAACGGCATAAACAATCGGAAAAGCCGCCATCATAAGCAGCAAGCCGAAGCTTTGCTTTTGCGGCAAGGTCAAGCGCCGCCAAATTTTCGGCAAAAAAACGACCGCCGCCGCCAACAGGAACAGCAACAGCTCAGGCAACTGAATGCCGAAATACAAAGGCACATAATACCAAGGCAGTTCCGTAGACCGATATGTTGTTCCTTCAAGCAGAACTTCAACATCCTGCGGGAAATTACTGAATTCGCTCAAAGCCTTAAGAGGATTTACCACCGGATTTTGCTGCGCCCACGGCCAGCAAAAAAGCATTATGGCATAAGCCAATAGCCCCACAGGCAGAAAGACGCGCCAAAACTTGCCCCAAAGATCATAAGCGACTGATTTAAGGGTGCCAAAATTCATTCCCTTCAAAAAGGGCAGGAGGCTCACAACGCCCATCGGCACGAGCCAATAGGCAAGGATCATAACGCCCCCTACCCTGATCCCCATCGTTAGTCCAAGCGTAATGCCCAGTTTAATAAGCAAGCCGCGCTGGGGCTTCGCGTAGTAGCGCGACATGAAATAAAGCGTCCATATGATGCCGGTCGCAAACGGAATGTCTTTCGGATTATTGAACATGTGCCCGTAGTACGACGGCGTCGCCGCGCAAAGCACAAGCGCGATCAGCCCAACCCAATCGCCGCCGAAAAAGCGCCCGAGCCGCCATGTTCCCCACAAGCCTAACAGCCCGATCAGGGCGTTGAGCAAGTGCCGCACGTCATAGATAATATCGGGCACGAGAAGCGGCGCCTGCCGGGCGATGAACGACGCCATGCCGTCGAAAGTCCCGCCGTAAAGGTAAAGATTGAAAATCTGCGCAAAGCGCAAATCCTTGAAACCCGAAATGTAATAATCGACGACGGCTTGCCCGTATTGGCTTTGCAGCTCTTCGTCCCACGTCACGCCGTAATCCAGAAACGTGCAAAGCGCGACGCAAAAAAGAGCGCCCAGAACGCCGACAGCCGCATAACGGAAAATTTTGGGGCTGATCAGCATTCAAGGACCAATCCGTCATGCGCGGGCCTAACGCCTTCCGGCAAAATCTTAAGCAGCGCCTCGTAATCCACTTCATGGCTCATATGGGTCAGATAAGCGCGCTGCGGCTTGACACGGTCGATCCACTCAAGCGTTTGCTTCAAATGCGCGTGCGTCGGATGAGGCTCCACGCGCACGCAATCGACGATCCATGTCTTGACGCCCCGCAGAACCTCAAAAGCGTTTTCATCGAGCCCGTTCGTATCCGTCGAATAGGCAAAATCGCCGAAACGAAAACCCAGGGAATGTGAAAAATCGTGCCTTTGCGCGAAAGGCTTGATGCAAAGAGGCCCGATATTGAAAGGTTCCGTTATTTCGTGCGGAAGGATGGATGGCTTGAAGAAATTACCGTTTCCGGGGCTATGGAAAATATAAGGAAACCGGCCGCCCAGCTCTTTAAGCGTTTGCGGATCGGCGTATAGGTCGATGGGTTTTTGCATCAGCCAGTTCACGCTGCGCAGATCGTCAAGGCCATGGCAATGGTCGGCATGCGCATGGGTATAGAGAACGGCGTCCAGCCGTTTCAGATCGCACGCCAAAAGCTGCTGCCGCATATCGGGCGACGTATCGACAAGGACGACGGTACCCCCCTCCTCCACGAGAATGGACGTCCGGGTCCGGCGGTTTTTCGGATTCGAAGGATCGCAAGCGCCCCAGATATTGCCGATCAACGGAACGCCGCCCGACGAGCCGCAGCCTAAAACAGTTACTTTCATATATTCGCCCTCGGGCACTTGCTGAATAGCCGGTAAAAATTATCCGTCGTTTGCCGCGCCATGGCCTCAAAGCTCAGCCCTTTTATGTCCGCAAGAACGCGCGCCGTTTCCGCCACATACGCAGGCTCGCACGTTTTTCCTCTGTAGGGCTGCGGCGCAAGGAAAGGCGCATCCGTTTCGATCAAAAGGCGATCCAAAGGAACATCGCGCGCGATGGCTCGCAACTCTTCCGATTTGTTGAACGTCAGAATGCCGGAAAAAGAAACGTAAAGCCCGCGCTTCAATCCCTCTTCGGCCAAAAAACGCCGGGAGCTGAAACAATGCAGAACGCCGCTTATCGCCTGCCCCTCCTCGGTCAAAAGGCGCAACGTATCCTCCTCGGCCTCGCGCGAGTGAATGATAAGAGGCAAAGTTGTCGCTTTCGAGGCGCGAATATGGCGGCGAAAAGTCTCCTGCTGCTTGTCGCGCGGCGATTTATCGTAAAAATAATCAAGCCCCGTCTCGCCGAGGGCGATAACTTTCGGATGCTTCGTCAATTCCATAATCCGCTCGACGGAAACGTCTTCGCCTTCCTCGGCGGTGTGATGCGGATGCACGCCGAAAGAACAAAAAACATCCTCATGGGCTTCCGCGGTTTTCCTGACAGCGTCGAAATCGCGCAAGGCGGTGCACACGTTCACAAAACGGGCGACACCGGCGGCGCGCGCGCGTTCCAAAACATCTTTCTGTTGTTTTGAAAGCGCGGGAAAATCCAAATGGCAATGGCTGTCAACAAGCATAAGGCAATATAGGCAACCTGGCCGGGCACTTCAAACGGGAATTTTCTTCCGTTACGCCACCCGGCTTTCGATCAAAACCCAACTCAGGGGCACATCGACCGTAATCTTGGTAAAGACGCCGCATTCGCTTTCGACATCCGCCCTGCCGCCCAGTTTTTCCGCCTCGGCCTTCACCGCGCTAAGGCCGACCCCGCGGCCTGAAAGTTCGCTCGCGTTCTCCTGCGTCGAAAAATTATCCCTGAATATCCAGCGCATGACCTCGCGCTCGGCCATGGCCGCCGCCTGCTCTTTCGAGGTGGCGGCCGCGATCTTTTCCCTCAAGAGGGCGACGTTAAGCCCGCATCCGTCGTCTTCAAAGCTCATCTGGAACCATTCCTGCTCGCCGACCTTATACTTGCGCGTTCCGATAATCACGGTCAGTTGAGCGTCTTTACCCCGATCCTCCCGCACGTCCGGCGGATCGATGGCGTGGCTGATGATATTCCGCGCGATATGCGGCAGCGTCGCGAAAAGCTCCTGATAGTTTTCGATCAGCAGCGGGAAATTCTCGCCCGAAAAATAACACGGCCCGATTTCCTTTCCGAAACGGTCCGCCAGTTCATGCAGCCCGATATCGAAGGTCGATAAAGTCTGGCGGATCGGCTCGCCCATCAGGTTTTCGACGAACGTGCGATAGAGAGCCGCATTGCCGGTCTTCCGGATGTGGTTGGAAACGGCGGCAAGCGTTTTCAAAGGCAGCGTGCGCGTAATGCCGTGCTGATCGAAATCGCGCCCCAAAAGATCGTACGCTTGCTTGTGCGCTTTGGTCAAAGCGGCTTGCAGCTTCGGTATTTCGATTTTAATTTCCTGCTTAGCTTCGTCAAGATGCGCGACCATCGACAGGCGATGCTCCATAGCATGAAGAACGTCCACGACATCCTGAAGATGGAAAATCGACGCGTTGCCCTTGAACGTATGAATATCGCGCCGAAGCATGTCCAAAGAGTCCATGTTGTCGGTCGTCGCGAAGAAGTCGGTGATGCCGCGATAGAATTGCGTGAAAAGATTCCTGTTCGCGGAAATGCGAAGAACGCTAAGCGCTTCGTTCTCGCGGTCGCGAAGCAGCCGCAAGGCCGCCTCTTCGGCGGTATGATCGGTCGCGACGCAAAGGATCAGGCGCACATTGTTGTCGCTGTCCATAATCGCGTGGTAGGCGAGCGTAATGCGCGTCCCGTCGCTTTTGACGAACGTCGAGGGAAACAAAGCCATAAGGTCGCTCGCATCGGACGCAAGGTTCGAACCGGAAAAAACCAGCTTCAAAAGGCGCATGAACGTGTCGCTCTCTTCCTCGGTCAGGCGAAGAAGCTGGGTAACGGGCAATTCAGCCGGATTTCCTTCGAATAAATCAAGGCAGGCTTTCGACGACACGTCCGAGCACGTCCCGTCGGCGCCGAACATGAAAAGCCCCTGCTCCAGCGCGTCGAGCATCGTGTTCATCGACGCGTTCAAAGAGCCGAGGCTCGTGTTGGCGATGGTCAGGGCCGCGGCGTTCTCCTCCAGCTTTAGGTACGCGGCCTCCGTTTCGCTAACGGCGCGTTCCAAATGGCCGCGCATAAGCTGCTGCGTTTCCTGAAGCTCGCCGATGGCGGCCAGCAATTCGCCGACTTCGTCGTGCGAGGTAATTTTCAAATCGTTCTGAAAATAGCCGAAGCGAATATTGTTGGTAATGGCGATGGCGTTCTTCAGCGGCGGCACGAGTTGCCGGAAAAGGATATAAGCCGCCGCCCCCCCGCCGAGAAGCGTCACGAAATAAATGAAAAGCAGCCGAATGTTGCCTTCCACCTCAAGAGATTTTAAATGCCCCGAAATATCCAGCGCGACATCGGAATCCAGTTCGACAAGATGCGCGCCGATGACGCCGGTTATCCGCTGTTGCTGGAATTGGAAAAGCGCCGCCTCTATGGAAAAGAAGGCGATGAAAAAAGCCGCAAAGAGAAGAATTTTCGATCGTATCGACATAAATCTTCCATCAACAACGCAAGAGGCTTCAAGGAATGGCGCTTTACGTTTTGGAAAAGACAAAATCGATGCTTGCCGCATCGTTTGTCTTGCCCAAAGCCTGAAGGCTCAGCGCAATAACGTCCGAAGGAGCTCTTTGGCGGAACCCGGGCTTCGGAAAGCCGACGGCGATCGTTGTCCTTGTGTTCTCTATGAAGTAGCCTCGAATGGCATGTCCGATAATGTTGGCGACTTCGCAAGCGACCTCTTGCCCCATGTTCTCGCGGTCTTCTTCTTTTTCGCAGCCAAGCATTTCGCACAATTTCTCGATAATTTCCGAGGTGACGGCGACGTTCAGGTACGCGGGTTTTTCGCTATCGGCCTTCAAATCGATATGGGCCTTGACAACCCGCCCCTTCCCTCTGCCGCACGAAGCGCTCAGCGACGGGTCGAGATTGAACATGACGTTAAAGGCTGAAATCAGCGTTTTACGAATTAAGGGCCTCAGTTCTTCCGATCGTTCGGGCGTAAAAAGGCTTTTCACGTTTTCTTTTCCTGTTTGGCAAGCCACTCGATGGCTTGATTCATTTTCTTCTGAACGGTGTCGATGGAAACCGGCTTGGTCACGTAATCGGTTGCGCCGTTCTCCAGCGCAACAAGAATGTCTTTTTTATCCGACATGGCGGTCAGCATCACAATCGCCGTGTTCTTGTTGCACGGGTCGCTGCGAAAAATCTTTAGAAAGGAAATGCCATCCATCTCCGGCATATTCCAATCGAGAAAAATAACCTTATAGCGCTGTATCTTGCATTTGTTTAAAGCATCGGTTCCGTGAATAGCCACATCGATGTTGG
Source organism: uncultured Rhodospirillaceae bacterium (assembly GCA_964453225.1). Classification (GTDB taxonomy): domain Bacteria; phylum Pseudomonadota; class Alphaproteobacteria; order UBA9219; family UBA9219; genus CAIXLI01. The sequence goes on along the minus strand of CAYVNS010000002.1, from coordinate 23,849 downwards.
GGCACCCCATGTTGTTCAAGGTTCCTTTTACCGTTTGCCTGATGACGGCGCTGTCGTCGACGATAAGAATGGGATCGCTGAACATCCTGAGAACCTACCAAAAGAGATCGGGCCGCATAGGAATCCTACGGCCTTACCTTTGATAATGAATTATTGTTAAAAAACTGTTACGGCGAGCGTTCTGAATCATATGTAAAAAGAAGGAATGACAACAAACCACAAGTCGTTGACCTTGCCATGGGCCTACGCAGGTACTATCTTTTCGCTTTCAGCCCCCATTTTGCGCGTTCCGAACCATGGTTACTCTTGAAAAATCAGCTAAGTTGCGCATCGGCATCAAATGGAATCCCATCGAACGGGATAATCTGAAAGAAAGCCTCGCCATCGACCCGGACAATTCGCGCGCGCGTCTGGCTCAGGTTTCGTCGCAGATCAAATTCCTTTGGTGGTACAGGAAAATCCTTTTCGCCACGTATTTTCTGCGCAACCGAAGCCGGCATTTAAGCAAGCTGGTCGCCGCGAAGAAAGAGGAAGCCCAAAAGCTTCAGGACTACCTGTCAGGGGAAGGCGAGCCCTCGCACGACCTCGATCTCTGTTGTTGCTGTTATGACCGCCGCGGGCAAATGGTCAAATTCGTGTCGCCGCGCACGATCGACAAAGGCGATACCACGCGCACGCATCTAAACGGGCAGATGGCCTTCGTTCATTCCGGCGACGACCATACCGGAACGGGCGGCCTGATCGACGAGGAAATCCGGATCAATGTTTCCGCCATTGCGCCCGACATCCACCAGATTTTTTTCGTGATCGCTTCGCTTCATTACGGCTTTCACGAAGTCGACGGCTGTAGCTGGTCGATCATGACCACGCGGGACGAAAAAGTGATCCTGTCCAAGGCGGTCGATGCCAATCTATCGCACAGGATTTACATGATCGCGAAGTTGGAGAGGAAAGAGCTATCCTGGACTCTTAAAAAGCTGGATCACTATTTCCCCATGGAAATCGAAAGCAAAAGCACGCTTGGGAACCAGCTTCACGAACTTATCAAGCAGCATTACCTGATTACCGGGGCGTCTGCCGGATAAAGTTTGGGATATATTATCCGCGCGGCGTTCCGATTTCATCCCGCTTTTTTAGATCGTCTGATCCATTTCCTTCGAGGGAACGTCGCTCTTGGGTTTGCCGACGATGCGCGCCGGCACGCCCGCGACGGTGGTATGCGGCGCAACGTCCTGAAGAACGACGCTGCCGGCGGCGACGCTCGCGCCCTCGCCGACTTCGATATTGCCCAAAATTTTGGCCCCTGCCCCAAGCATGACGCCGGCGCGGATTTTCGGATGGCGGTCGCCTCTCTGCTTGCCGGTTCCGCCAAGCGTGACTTCATGCAGCATCGAAACATTATCCTCAACGACGCTCGTCTCGCCGATCACAATGCCCGTCGCGTGGTCGAGCATGATGCCCGTCCCGATCCGCGCAGCCGGATGAATATCCACGCCGTAAAGAACGCACCCCATATTCTGAAGATAAAGCGCAAGATCTTTTTGATTGTTATTCCAGAACCAGTTCGCGATGCGATAGGTCTGAAGCGCGTGAAACCCCTTGAAATGCAAAAAGGGGTACAGCACGTCCGTCGCCGCCGGATCGCGCTCCGTGACGGCGATCAAATCCAAAGCGGCTGAATGAACCAGTTGCGGCGACTTGGTATAGGCGTCAAGAAAGGCCGCCGAGAGTTCCTTCCCGGGCACCCACGCATCCAGCTGTTGGCGGCACAGGATTTTGCTCAAAGCGCCAGCCATAAGCTGGTTATCCAAAATCACGACCCTTGCAAGCGCGGAAAGAAGCGGGCTGCTGTCGGCCATTCTCTGGGCCGACGCGCGCAATTTCTGCCACACCTGCATAACGACGGGGGTGTTTTCGAAAGCCGTTCCGGCGGAGGCCGGGGATATAATATTCATCTTAAAACCTGCCATAATGTTCGACAGGCATACATAACACTAAAGAAGATCAGGGGCTAGGGGGATGCAGACTTGGAATTATACAGGTCGTCATTCCGGAAAAATCCAAGCGTAGCGCGGATTTTATCCGGAATCCGATTTGTTATTTTCGGCTTTAGAAACCAAATGGAATGCCGCATCGAACAGCTACCTCGCCCCCAGCACGACCGTAATATTATTTCCGCCGCGCTTGATAATAAGCTTCCATGCATGTGGCGACTGGCGCAAAATCTTCAGGGCCTTGTCCACGTCGTCCAGCGCCTGATCGTTGACCGCGGCGAGTATGTCTCCCCTTTTGATTCCGACCCTCGCCGCGACGGTGCCGTCCTTGACGTTCGTCACGACAACGCCCTTCTGAACATTCGCCAGATCCATTTCCTCGGCAAGGGCCGGGGAGATGTTCGCGATTTCCGCGCCCGCAAAAGGATTCTCGCCTGTTATTGTCGTCGTATCGCGCGCAGGAATTTCCGGCGCGGGTATAAGGTCGAATTTGAGAGCCGTACGCTGCCCGCCGCGTATAAGGCCAAGCTCCGCTGTGGAACCAATCGGCAACGCGCCGATGCGATAGCTGAAAGCGCCGGGATCGATAATTTCCTTGCCATTCACGGAAACAATGACATCCCCGGATTTCAAGCCCGCTTTGGCCGCAGGGCTTAAGGGATAAACGCTTTTGACAAGAAATCCCGAAGGCTGCGCAAGGCCCAAAGACGTCGCAATTCCTTGCGTCATTTCCTGGCCTTCGATCCCCGTCCACGGATGCTTATAAGCGCTCTTACCCTGCGCCGCCGCCGTCATGAGCAGCTTCGCCATGTTGGAAGGTATGGCGAAACCGATGCCCATATTTCCGCCGTCGCGCGAGAAAATGGCGGCGTTGATGCCGATCAGCTTGCCGTCCATCGTGACCAGAGCGCCGCCGGAATTTCCCGGATTAATGGCGGCGTCGGTCTGAATATAATAGCCCAAATCCCCCGCGCCGATGCTTTTATGCGTCAGGGCCGATATAATGCCGCTGGTAACGGTTTGCCCGACCCCGAACGGATTGCCGACGGCGAGAACAAGGTCGCCGACCAAAGCCTCGTCGGAATCCTTCAGCTCAAGGAAGGGAAAAGCCTCGCCCTTCGCTTCCATGCGCAGGATGGCAAGATCGGTGCGCTCGTCCGACACGGCGACTTTGGCGTCGAATTCCCGCCTGTCGGAAAGGACGACGCGGATCTGGTCCGCATTGGCGATAACATGGCGCGTGGTAATAACCAGCCCGTCCGCCCGGACGATCACGCCGGAGCCGAGCGAATTTTCCATGCGCTGGCGCGTCATGCCCTGCGGCAAATCGCCGCCGAAGAATTGCCGGAAAAAGGGATCGTTAAAAAGCGGCGACACATTCTGTTTGACAAGCCGCTGCGTATAGATGTTCACAACCGCAGGTGTGATTTGCTTCACCAGCGGCGCAAAACTCAAAGTCATCTGCGCGCGCGATTGCGGCACGGTTTGAGGAACAAGGGCCTCGGCGCGGCAGGCGCTCGCGCCGGGCAGGATCGCCAAAACAAAGGCTAGGAACACGGGGCGTAAAAAGGCAAAAAGCTTTTTCATACGCAAAAGATAGTCACTGAAAAGCTGTTTGAAAAGGGGGTGCGAAAAGAAAGCACGAGAGCATCCCCATTCAGGAACGTCCGTCATGCCCGCGCCTTGTCCTCCGAAGCCTTGCGTAGGAGGAAGGCGGGCATCCCACTTGTTCTTTTTAGCCCGCCATCCCTTTCCGCGAAAGCTGCTTGCGCATGTCGAAACCAAGCGCATCGTCGGGCAAGGTGATAAAAGGAACCTTTGCCAGGGCGTCGCGATCCTTGCGCCGGGCAAGCTCCACCAGATTTTGCACATAGTCGGAACGATCTTTCTGCGAAACCGCCGAAAGGAACGCCGTCGCTTCGTCCCAAAGCTCTTTGTTGACAAAAAGGGAGACCGCATTGCCGACGAGGGCTTGATCGTAATGCTCCGCCATGGCGCTGATGAGCATTTCCGCGATAGGCGCAACAGGCCAATAAGGGCAGGCAAACAACCGCGCGGATAGCCATACCTTGGCCTGCCAGCGCGAAAGCGCCGGATTTTGGCTTTCCGCGATTCCGGGGAACACGCGATCGACGTCGATTTTCCCTCCGCACGAGGCCAGAAACTTGTCAACGACTCCGCGCGTCGCGACCGCGACTTTCCCGGGAATTTTGGCGGTCATCGTGTCGCCGTGAATGCGGTAGTAATAAAGAACGCTTTCCACAAGAACGCCGCGGGTGAGCAACGACATGCGCAGCCACATATCCAAATCCTCGGCCCCCGTCAGCGATGCGTCATAAAGCCCGGCTTTCTTCGCGATGTCGGCGCGGTACAGGAAAGACGCATTTCCGGCCGAACGAAGCCAATGCTGCGTTTCAAAGCATTGCCCTTTTTCAACGCCGACAATCTGGTCGTTCTCATTGATAACCGCGTAATGACTCAAGGCGTATCCCGTGCCGGGCGGGCTTTCCTCAAGCGCCTTGACGAGTTCCTCGATCCATGTCGGCCCCACAACATTGTCCGCCGACGTCCATGTCCAGTACTGGCCCCTCGCCTCCTCGAACCCTCTGTTAAGAGCGGCTGGCAAGCCTTTGTTTTCCTGAGTAATCACGCGCATCTTAGGATGCTGGACTTTCGAAAGGAATGCCGCCGTTTGATCCGTCGAGCCGTCATTGACAACGATCAGCTCATAATCCGCGAAGGTCTGCGCGAACAGGCTGGCCAAAGCCTTCGGCAGGAATTGAATATGGTTATAGGTCGGCAAAACGATGCTGACCTTAACCGGATACGATTGTTTTGGCGCTTCCCTTTTCTCCTGTTCGCGTATGCTCACGGGCGGAGGCGCCGCAGCCGGCGCCGGCTTGGCTCCGGCCATAATCAAGTCGGCCTCGCCTTGAGGAATCGGAGGCAGATCGGAGAACAGGCATATGGGCCTTCCGTAATCGGCCGTCATGCCAAGAACCTGCAAGGTCGAGTAGCCGAGAAACGTCCCCATATATTGCAGTTCCGCCTCGACGCCGCCGCGCTCTTTATAAAAGCGTTCCTGAACGGCCATTTCGGCAATGATCGTTCGGGGGCGGTTCCGGCGCAGCTCCGTTAAAAAGCCGTCCTTGTCGCGGATGTGATGATAAACCGAGAAAAGCATCAAAACGTCGATGGGCCCTTCCGGCAACGGATCGGCGCCCGCCTGATTAACGTCGAAAAAGACTTTCTTCTGATCCAAAAGGAATCCCAGAATGCGCGACACCTTCACGTAATTGGCGAAGGCCTCAAGCCCGGTGACCCGTTCGACCATGGGATTTCGGGCCGCCGCAAAAGACAGCGTTCCAAGATTCGAGCCGACATCGACGACACGCAAGGGCGCGCGCAAGGCATGGCCGATATGCTCAAGCATCCGGCCCAAAATACCCTCGCGGCTGTCCTGCATGGGGCGCTGGCCCGCGAACTGGCAGTCGCCAAGGTCGACCGATTGATAAATGCGCTCGTCCTTCTCCTGCAATTCGTCCACGTTAAAGGCGCAGTCATTGCTGAAATGGCAAGTCTCAAGAAGCGCGGGCAATTTTTCCTTGATAAGCGGCTTGAAAACCTTGCGCAGGCGATTAAGGCACGTCAGGCCGGGAAGGCCGTAGCCGTCAGGGAAATCGCCGACGTTTCCGAACCTGTTTTCGCCCGCGACGTCCAGCGACTCTTCGAAAGGAACATCCTGAACCAAAAAGCGCGCTTCCTCAAAATCGCAAAGAACCGGCTGCTTGCCCCGGAAAAGGATATTTTTTTCGTGCACGTCGGTATGCACGATGCCTTTGCCGTGAAGCTTTCGCAAAAGCGCTTCAATGTCGAGAAAAGCTTCAAGGCGCTCGAAGGCATCCAGTGGTGCGATTCCCTCGTCGAAAGGCGACAGGCGCTCGAAAACGGCAAAGGCATAGTCGCCGTCCTCGGCATAGTTTTCGATGCGGGGCACGCGCGGATCGCCCGACAAAAGATTGCAAAACCGGGCTTCGTTGGCCAGCGCGCCGCAGTCTAAAAAGCCGGGTTCCCCTTCAAGGCGGCTTTCGACGGTCAGCGATTTATCCTTGATCTTGATAAAGGATTCCTTGCCCTTGATCGTCGCAAGAAGAAGCAGCGAGCCGCCGCCCGGAAACCACGGCCTTTCGACAAGCTTGGCGTCGGTGATCTCCCCGAAAAGGCGCGCGAGCGTCGCCACAAGCTCTCCGGCGTCGCTCATCGACATTTTCTGCAAGGCGTTCGCTTTGCGCGAGATCACGTCTTCATTGAAAATCATGGTCGTCTCCCCCATGCGCGCAAGGCCATTTCGTAAATAGCGCGCTCGCGCGCCTCCACCTTCGTACTTGAAAAAGGTTCCGCCGCCTTAAGTGCGTTCTGTTGAATGCGCTTGCGCAGCGCGTCGTCATGCACGGCCTTTTTAATCGCTTTGGCCAAGTCCTCGGCGAATATATAGTTGCGCACGAGGATTCCGTTTTCGCCGTTTTGAATATATTCGTTCATGGGCGGTATGTCCGAGGTCACCACCACAGCGCCGCAGGCGAGAGCTTCGATAAAGACGATGCCAAAACCCTCCCACCGGCTTGGCGTGCAGAAACAGTCGCAGAAATTATAATAATCCGGCAACTCGTTATGCATGACGGAGTCGACGAAATAACAGCGCTCCGCCACATTCAGGCGCTTGGCTAAATCCTTATAAGGCTCGACGTCGCCTTTTCCGATAAAAAGACACGCATAGTCCTTGTCAAGCAGGGAGAGCGCCGCCACAAGCGTTTCCTGATTTTTTTGCGTTTCAATGCGCCCGACGTGCAAAATCTTGTGCTTGCCCGGGAAGCGTTTATCGAAAGCCTCCTGCCGCGCTTTATCGCGGAAGGGACGAAAGACATCCATATTGACCCGGTTGTTGAATTTTATGATGCGCGACGGGTCTGCGTTCAATTGAAGCAGGAATTTCTCGACAGCCCCCGAAAGGGCCATAAAATAATCCGCATTGGGCAGCGGGCCGGCGAATCTTTCGCGATTGACGTCGTGCACGGAACAAATAACAGGCACGTTTTCAACCCTTTCGGCGCACGCAATTTTTGCGACCGGCAAATCGTAAGCCCGCACGCAATCGGCATTTAATTCGCGCACGCGATTTGCAAAATCGGCAGCCGGCGTAGGAATGACGTGCATGCCGAAAAGGTCGTAGGCCTCGGTTTCGAAGGGCGAGACGCAGTAAACCTCGTCAAACAGGCGGCAGGGATTGAAGTAACCGATTTTGTCCTCCGAACGATAGTGCGCATACTTCCGCAGCGGATCGTTGGTAATGCAAACAAGGCGCAACCCCTTAACCGATGCCGTCGCTTTCGGGCGGGCGGCCTTTTTTGTCCCCATCCAGCAAAGGAAAAGGCCGTCGTCGGGATGGCCGTCGTAAGAGAGCGACGAGACCGAACAGTCAAACCCGCAATTCTTCAAAATTTCCGCAAGCTCGTTCCGGTCGAACCACTTTTCCCATTTCTCGATTTGAAGAGCCCCAAGCTTTTCGGCGTTTTTGTCGATGATGACCAGCTTCCCGCCCGCCTTCACAAGGCGGGCCATTTCCTCAACGGCGGCGCGAGGATTGGGCGCATGTTCCAAAGCCTCGATGCAGTACACAACGTCGAACTCGTTATCCGCGAAAGGCATGCACTGAAGGCTCGCTTTTTTCGTAAGGATAGAGGGCGGAACGGCGGCCAGCATTTCGTCGGAAATGTCGGTGCCGAAAACATCGGCTGCCGGATACCGTTCCTTGACCAGCGCCGCATAGCGTCCCTTGCCGCATCCCGCGTCCAGAATCTTCCCCGCCCCCTGGCAGGCGTCAAGAACGGCTTCCGCGCGGCCGTCGTTTGCCGAAATGGTCGGCGCGTACATGCCTACGGTCGCGTTAAAGGCGTTTTCGATGGATTGCAGCTCGGCGTCGATGGCATACTTGACCGCCCATGAAATTTCGTCCGCCGGAAAGTAGGTCGCGCCGACGCCATAGGAACCGTAAAAGCCGCCCGTATGATTTTGCAAATTTTGCACAAAGCCAAGGGCTGCATCGCCCCTCGCTTTGTCGCCCAGCAGGTACCAGACCTTCGCCAGCTGCGCCAGGCCGGGCGAACAAATCCAGGGTACGTCCGCATAGGCGGGAACGGCGCCGTTGGCTTGCTGAAACCGGGCGGCGCTGTTCATGCCCTGAACGGCCAGCTCGCGCATCCCCGTTTCCACAAGGGCTTCCTGCATATAGGTGTAAAAATGAGTAAGAGCGTTCGGCCTGTCGAAGGCCGTAACGTCAAGGCTGTCGATATACGATTTCAACGCCCTGTGCGCGGCCATCTGAATAGGCTGCGCGTCGAGAATAGCCGCGGCGTCCCTCAAGGGCTGGATCACATATAGGTGAATGCCCTCGTTGACTTCGCCTCGGCTGCCGAGGCTCCACATATTCCCCGGCGGCGGAACCTTGAATTTTCCGGTATGAGGGTCGGCGCCCGCGATAATCCATTCGCACGCTTTGCGCATCGGCTCGCGCACTTCCGGCAGCCGGGGGGCGATGGCGGCCCAGCCGCGAATGATTTGCCCGGTATCGAACACGAATGTCTCGTCCGTGTTTTGCAGGGAAAAAGAACCGTCCGGATTCTGAATGGAAACAAGGAAGCGCGCGAAATTCTCGGCCAGCTCAATCTCGCCGACCTTTAACAAGGTCGGTATCCAGTAGCCGGTCACTTCGGGATACGGCGCGCGCTGCCTGTCCGAGATGGCGACGCATCGGTTATCGATCATATTCCTCTTCAGCCAGCCAAGTCCTTCCTCGATCATCGACGCCCCTTTTCCGCTTTCAAGCGATCCATAATACGCTGCGCAGCCCTGCCATCGCCGTAAGGATTGTTTTGGCCGCGCATGTTTTCATAGGCCTGTTTATCGTCTGCCAGCCGGGACACGGCCTCTATGATTGTGTTTTTCTCCGTGCCGGCCAGCTTGGCAATGCCCGCGTCGATGCCTTCAGGCCTTTCCGTGCGGTCGCGAAGCACGAGAACAGGCGTCGAAAAGCACGGCGCTTCTTCCTGAAGGCCACCGGAATCCGTCACGATCAGCCAGCTTCGAGCCATCAGCCCCAAAAGCACCCCGTAATCAAGCGGCGGCACAAGCCGCACGTTTTTCGCCCCGCCCAGAAGCTCGCGCACAACGGCGCTCACATGCGGATTGGGATGCACGGGCATAACGAAGCTCAAGCCCAGCCCCCCCTCTTCCGCAAGCGCCTTGATGGCTTCGCACATGCCCCTTAAGGGCTTGCCAAAGGATTCCCGGCGATGAATGGTCGTTAAAACCAGCCGCGAGCTTCCATCGGACAAGCGCGCGACTTCTTCTTTTTCCTTTTTCGTCAAGCGCGCATGAATCCATTGCACGGCATCGACGACCGTATTTCCCGTGACGGCAATAAGGCCGTCGCTTATCCCCTCGCTCCGAAGCCTTTGGCGCGCGCCTTCGGTCGGCGCGAAGTGCAAGGACGCAATTCGGCTTACCATCTGGCGATTGCCCTCTTCCGGATGAGGCCCCATTAAATCGTACGTGCGCAACCCGGCCTCGACGTGCGCGACGGGAATCTTGCGATAGTAGGCGGCAATGGCGGCGGCAAGAACGGTTCCCGTGTCGCCCTGAACCAGCACCCAGTCCGGCTTTTCCCTTTGCATGACGCCATCGAGCCTTGCCAGAGCCAGCCCCAGAAAATCCCCGATGCCCTGATCCTCGCGCATGAGGTCGAGATCGATATCGGGCTTCAGCCCGAAGATTCCCAGCGCCTGATGGCTCAACTCGCGATGCTGCCCCGTCGACGCCAGCAGGCAATCGAATGAGTCAGGCCTTTCGCGCATGGCAAGCGCCACGGGCGCAAGCTTGATGACCTCCGGCCTTGTGCCAAAGACAAGCATGCACCGCGTTTTGCCGCAGCCCGTTTGGGATTGGAGATTGTTTTTCAAGAAAATCCGAGGGTTAGATAGATTCGTTAACCCTACCATGATGCTCCTGCCAGTCAAGGAAAGCGATGAGCGGTCAGAGGCCCGTTTTCGAATAAACTTGACAAAGCAAGGCGTTTTACCGACATTGCGCCCCTTCCCGCAAAAGGGCGGCGATCAAAGAATTTCAGGACGGAAGCTATGGCTAAAACAAAGAACGACATCAAGCTGGTCAGCTCGGCGAATACGGGCTTCTTTTACGTGACCAAAAAGAACCCCAAGAACAATACGAACAAGCTTGAACTCAAGAAATACGACCCGGTCGTTCGCAAGCACGTCGTCTTCAAGGAAGGCAAGATCAAGGAATCAAAGAAGAACTGATTTTAAACAGCGTCATCCTCGGACGAGCCAACGCAAGGCGTTGGCGAGATCCGGGGATCCAGATGGCCGCGCCATAGGGTATGTCGGATAGTTATTTTCCTTATAATCTCCCCAGTAATATCTCGTCGCCAAAATTGAATCATCGCGCTTTTCGATTGGTCTATTGTATTGTCAGCCGATTTTCCAATATCAAATCCATCGGCTTAAAGCCCGCTATTTTTTGCAGCAACACGGGCTTTAAACAGGGAGATACAAAGATATGTGCGGCATTGTAGGCATGGTCGGTTCGCGTCCCGTCGCTCCCCTTCTTCTGGATGGCTTGCGGCGGCTGGAATACCGAGGCTATGACAGCGCGGGCATTGCGACGCTTGTGGACGGGGCCATAGGCCTGCGCCGCGCGCAAGGCAAGCTCGACCGCCTCGCGTCGCGCCTGTCGGAAGAGCCGCTGGCGGGAACGGTCGGCATAGGGCATACGCGCTGGGCGACCCACGGCAAGCCGACGGAAGCCAACGCGCACCCCCACGCGACCGACAGCGTCGCGGTCGTCCATAACGGCATTATCGAAAACCACCGCGACCTGCGGGCCGAGCTTGAATCGAAAGGCTGCGCCTTTGCGTCGGAAACCGACACGGAAACGATCTCCCACCTGCTCAGCGTCTGCCTGCGCGACGGCATGACACCGCAAGAAGCTACGGCAACGGTCCTGAAGCGCCTCGAAGGCGCGTTCGCGCTGGGCATTATCTTCAAAGGCCACAATCAGCTTATGATCGGCGCGCGGCGCGGCAGCCCGTTGGCGCTCGGTTACGGAAACGGTGAAATGTACCTCGGCTCCGACGCGCTCGCGCTTGCGCCGCTTACGAACCGCATCGCGTATCTCGAAGAAGGCGATTGGGCCGAAATCTACCCCGACAAGATCGTTATCCACGACTCCGGCGACAAGGTCACCGACCGTCCGATACAGGAAACCAACCTCTCCGGCGCGACGATCGGCAAGGGCGACTACCGCCACTACATGTTGAAAGAGATTTTTGAGCAGCCGACCGTTATCGCCGATACCCTGGCGTCCCTGCTTACGCCGGAAGGCAAGTTCAACTTGCCGAAAATGCCTTTTAAATGGAAAAACGTCCCGCGCATCACCATCATCGCCTGCGGCACGGCTTCCTATACGGGGCTTGTCGCCAAGTATTGGTTCGAACAACTCGCAAGGCTTCCGGTCGAGGTCGATATCGCCTCGGAATTCCGCTACCGCGAAGCGCCCATGCCGAAAGGCGGCGTTACGGTGGTCGTCTCGCAATCGGGCGAAACGGCCGATACCCTCGCGGCCTTGCATTACGCGCGGTCGCAGAAACAAAGCATTCTTTCCATCGTCAACGTGCCGCAAAGCTCCATCGCCCGCGCCTCGGATGCCGTGATCCCCACGCTCGCAGGCCCTGAAATCGGCGTTGCGTCCACCAAAGCTTTTACAACCCAGCTTACGGTTCTGCTTTGCCTGGCGCTTGACGCGGCGCTGGAACGCGGCGTCCTCCCGCCGAACCGGATAACCCGTGTTCTCCAAGCCCTGCGCGACCTCCCTTCCCTGATAAGCGACGTCCTTCGAACCGAAAACCGCTTTCAGGAGCTTGCGCAGAGCATCAGCGACGCGCGCGACGTTCTCTATCTAGGCCGCGGCCTGCTTTATCCTCTGGCGATGGAAGGCGCGCTTAAGCTGAAGGAAATCTCGTATATCCACGCCGAAGGCTACCCCGCGGGGGAAATGAAGCACGGCCCTATTGCCCTGATCGACGATAAAATGCCGGTTGTCTTTCTGGCTCCCAGCGACGGGCTTTATGAAAAAACCGCCTCGAATATTCAGGAAGTGACCGCGCGCGGGGGGAAAGTCATCCTCTTTTCCGACAAGAAAGGCCTGCAAGGAGTGGGCGCCAAGCCTTTCCGCAGCATCGAAATGCCGGAAGCCGAACCGGAAGTCATGCCCATTTTGTATGCTTTGCCCGTCCAGCTGCTCGCCTACTATACCGCCGTCGCAAAAGGGACGGATGTCGACCAGCCGCGCAACCTCGCCAAGAGCGTGACGGTGGAGTGATTGCCCGCAGATTAGGGTACAAAAGAACTCATAGCGGTTAAGCGCTTATTGAGCTGCTTGGCAAGTTCGCGCGCAATGTGCCGCGGACGTAACGGCGCATAATCACGCAGCGCCGAACGATTTTCCGGTATCTTCGTAATCACAGAGGCTGTGGCATAAACATAAGGGGAATCCAAAGAAACGGTGTTGTATTGGGTGAGGTCTTTGTCTCTATACTGCCCCTGATTCAGCATCAGAATGCTGTCTCTTTTCCGATCGCGAATGGTGACCCATATCGTTTCGCGGCTCTCCGGCGTATGCTCGGTCACGATCTGGTCTGCTGGAAAGAGGACGGGGTTTGGGTCCGAAGAAAGGCGATCGTTTCAGAACCTTTGTCAGAAGGGGATTGAATTCGCGCACTAAGGCGCTCTGCTTGCTCGCCATTAATTCCATGATTATCTCCATGAACTATAAATATGGATGTTTTGGTAGCAGGGAATGAAAGCTAAAGCCATAGCTATCCCTTTTTCATAATGAAATCCTGCGCGGAAACCTTTTTTCGAGCTTGACTCGTTAACCATATTCGCGCAGGCGTATGAGTGGTTGTTCACATCCAATGCGGGCCGTAGGCTGGTTCTCGGGCTGTGCTCATAAACATTTACGCTCCTTTCTTTCGCCATAAATAGTACAAGGAAATTCAATGGGTTGACTTGCTTGCCTTTTTTTTAGGCAAAAAGTGACAAAATACGATTTTATGGGCGAAACGACGGCGCTTAATGAAGTTAGGCACAAACTTATCCACAGTTTCGGGGGATAAAAAATCGTTCTTCAAGGCTCTCCCACTCGCGTCGTTCCCGCAAAAGCGGGAATCCATCTTATAATTGAACCGCAGTAAGAAAACACAGACAGCTATTTACGAAGGATCCGGCCACCTTGCCCGAAGAAAAATCGCTCAGCGCTCCAATAAAAACCGGCTTCGACAGCGGCGCCGCCGTGCTGCGCGAGCAGATCAAAACCCTGCCCGACCAGCCCGGCGTGTATCGCATGCTCGGCGGCGACGGCGCGCCCCTTTATGTCGGCAAGGCGAAATGCCTTAAAAAGCGGGTATCGTCCTATACCCAGCGCGCGAGGTTGCCGGTGCGTTTGCAACGTATGGTGTCTTTGGTAAAAAGCCTTGAGATCACCGTCACGCGAACGGAAAGCGAAGCGCTTTTGCTTGAGGCCAATTATATCCAGCGTTTCCTGCCCCCGTTCAACATCCTGTTGCGCGACGACAAAAGCTACCCCTACATCTTGATAACGCGCGACCACGACTTCCCGCAGATGTTGAAGCACCGCGGCCCGCGCAAGCACAAGGGATGGTATTTCGGCCCCTTTGCCTCCGGCTCGGCGGTAACGGAAACGCTCACCCTCTTGCAACGCGGCTTTATGCTGCGGAATTGCAGCAACAGCTTTTTCGAAAACCGCTCGCGCCCCTGCCTTCAATACCATGTCAAGCGCTGCACGGGCCCATGCGCGCGCCCGGTCGGCAAGGAAGATTACGCCCAGCAAGTCCGGGATGCCGTCGATTTTTTAAAGGGCAAAAATCAGGATATCCAGAAAAGGCTTGCCGCGCAGATGCGGCTCGCCAGCGACGCGCAGGATTATGAGACAGCGGCGGCGATCCGCGACCGCATCAAAATCCTGACCTCCATCCAATCCCGCCAAAGCATCCATATCCCCTGCCTGAAGGATGCCGACGTCATGGCCCTTCACCAAAGCGGCGGGAAAACGGCGATACAGGTTTTCTTTTACAGGCAGGGGCGCAATTACGGCGCGCGGCTTTTTACGCCCAGCCACGACAAGGATCAAACCCCGGCGGACATACTCAGCGCCTTCATCGCGCAATTCTATGTGGACAAGCCCGTCCCCTTCCTGATCCTTGTCAATCTGATGCCTGCGGATTGCGCGCTTCTGGCCGAGGCCTTGGCGCAGAAGGGCGAGCGCGACGTGCGCATCGCCGTTCCGAAAAGCGGCGACAAAAAAGCCCTTATCCAGATGGCCGAAAGAAACGCCCAAAGCTCGCTTGCCCGCTCATTGTCGGAAAGCAAGGAACAGAAGCGCCTGCTTGCGCGCCTTTCGGATATTTTCCATCTCGCGGAACCGCCGAAGCGCATCGAGGTTTACGACAACTCGCACGTTCAGGGCGCGTACGCTGTCGGCGCAATGATCGCGGCGGGCCCGGAAGGCTTTTTGAAAAAAACCTACCGCAAATTCAACATCCGGGGCGAGAACGCCGCCGACGACTTCGCCATGATGAACGAAGTCCTCATGCGGCATTTCAAGCGCCTGATCGACGAGGACCCGGAACGAACGTCGGGCATGTGGCCGGATCTTCTGCTGATCGACGGCGGCCAAGGCCAAGTCAACAAAGTCTGCGGCGCTTTGAACGAGCTGGGCATTCGCGATATCGAAGTCGTGGGCATCGCCAAAGGCCCCGACCGCAATGCCGGGCTTGAGCGCTTTTTCATGCGCGATAAAGAGCCGTTCGCCCTGCCCCACGACGATCCGGCCCTCTATTATCTACAAAGGCTGCGCGACGAGGCGCACCGTTTTGCCGTCGGCGCGCACCGCGTCCGCCGCTCTATGGCCATTGGTGTCTCGCGCCTCGACGACATCCCGGGCATAGGCGCCAAGCGCAAAAAGTCTCTCCTTAACCATTTTGGGTCCGCGAAAGCGGTCGAAGGAGCCTCGCTCGAAGACCTTCTCCGCGCCGACGGCATCAACCGCAGCACCGCCGAGAAGATCTGGAACTACTTTAGAAAATAGATGAAATCGCTAAGGAATAGAAATATTTAAGGTTATTTGCGAATTTCAGAAAATATTAAATACGGTGTAGTATGATAGGGCCATTCATAGGGAATGTATTTATTGACGCAAGAACATGACCAAAGCCGAATTGGAAAATCCTCTTATCAATCCGCCCCCCCTTCCCTGCGCTGCGCCCGCATTTAATCAGATTCAAACAGGCCATTTCGCGCCCGCTGTCCGCAAGAACATCCGGTTGGCTGAAGAACGCATCAGGGCTATTTGCGAAAGCCCTGAAAAGCCAACCTTTGAAAATACTATCGAGGCGCTGGAGTACAGCTCGGTGGAGCTCGACAACATAGGCCCCATCTTTGAACTCTATTGCGCGGTAAAAAAAAGCAAGGAACTTGAGCAGGCAGTTGATGGGATTTCCGGCGAGCTCAATGGGTTCTATAATTCGCTTTTGCTCAACGAGAAATTATTCCAACGCATAAAATCTGTTTACGACGAACGAGAGAACCTCTCGCTCGACGAAGAACAGTCCATCCTGCTCGACAGTTATTATGACTCATTCAGTCGGAACGGCGCTCTTCTTCAATCCGAAGCCGAAAAAGAACGGCTGAAAAAAATCGGCAAAGACATTTCGCGGATGCAAACGCTGTTTTCGTCAAATGTCACGAAGGCAAAGGCTGAGCAGAAATGGGTTATCGCTGAAGAATCCGATTTAAAAGGAGTCCCTGAAAGAGTGAAAGACATCTTCCGGGCGAACGCGAAAGAGATGGGGCTGAAAGAGGAATTTTGCATTCTCCTGGAGCCGCTTCCGAATGAAATCTGGTCCATGTGCGAAAACAGAAATCTCCGCGAGTCGCTATACCGCATGATCGCAAATTTGTGCACCGACGGCCCCTACGACAACAGAAATGTGCTTTTGGATATTGTTCGCCTTCGTCATGAAAAAGTATGCCTTCTGGGCTACGCATCCTATGCGGATTACATTCTTTCAAACCGTATGTTGAATACGCCGGAAAAAGTGAACAACTTTCTGGAAAACAATTTTCAGGTCTATGCCCCCGCAGCCGAAGCGGAAATGAAGGAATTGCGCGATCTGGCGAAAAAGAAAGATGGCATAGATCTTAAGCCGTGGGATATCAGCTATTATTTGCGGATTTTGTCCGAACAGCGTTTCAATCTGGACGGGCAGGCTCTACGCCCTTATTTCGAGTTCGGACAGGTGCTCGATGTTCTTTTCCGTCATGCCGAAAAGCTTTTCGATATTTCTATAATCGAAGACAAATCGGAAAAGTATCCGGTCTATCACTCCGACGTAAAGGCATTTGATGTTTTTGATAATGCAACGCAAACCCCGTTGGGCGTATTCTACAATGACTGCTTTGCCAGAATAGGAACGAAGGAAGGCGGCGCGCGCAATTTCCGCCTGCGCAGCAAAGGTAATATAAACGGAGAAGAACAACTTCCGATCGTCCTCAACAGCTGCAATTTTGAAAGACCCCGTGAAGGATATCCTACGCTTCTGTCGCCTGGAGAAGTATCTGTCCTCTTCCATGAATTCGGCCATGCGCTAAATATGCTTCTGGCAGCCGGAAAATACCCCGATTTAAATCGTTCCTGCGTAAAGGGCGATATGAACGAACTCATGTCGACTTTCCTGCAGGAAAACGCTATGGATCCTCAAGTTATTGGTTCTTATCGTCATTATCAAACAGGCGAACCCATACCATCGCACCTGCTCAATAAATTTCAGGAAAGCAAACACCTCAATCCCGGGCTTAACGGCACTTTCAACGCGTTGGATTGTATTTTGGACATGGCCTATTATGCCGATATAAACGCTCCGAATTCCACAATCAAAGAAATCGAACGTGGCATTTACGTTCGCGCTCCTTTCTTGGAGAAGGTTGGCCAAATATCTCCACGTTTCGTTCATATATCCGCAGGTTATGCCGCGGGCTACCATGTCTATGAGTGGTGCTCCCAAATGGAGGCGGAAATACGCAAGCTTGTTAATGACAAAGGCCTGTACGATCCGGAAATGCGCGGGCGGCTGAAAGAGTTGTATTCCAAAAGCGGGATCGTCGATTCTGAAAAGTTATATTGCAAAGTGTTGGGAATTGAGGATCTCTCGAAATGCGATTTCAATGCTTCTTTTATCAAAAAAGGCTTATTGCCAAAGAGTCCTGTGAAAAGACGGGCACTCCGCCCTGCAAAGCCTGCTCCTAAAAGCTATGTGTAGCAGCACTTTTTATAGATCCGTTGTAACATCAAATTAATCGTGTTAGTTTTTCTTATATCCAATTCATTCAGAATCTGACCCCATGCTCTCTTCTCTCGCCAACCGGCTGACCGTTTCAAGAATTGTCGTCATTCCGATCATTCTCGTGCTGCTCTTTGTCCCCTATGCATGGGCGGCATGGCTTGCCGTCGTCCTTTTCACGGCGGCGGGAGTGACGGATTGGCTCGACGGCTATATGGCGCGCCGCGACAACGAAGTGACGAAGATCGGCCAGTTTCTCGATCCGATAGCCGACAAGCTTCTGGTTGCCGCCGTCATTCTGGTTCTGGTCTCCACGGGCCAGATCGACGGCATGACGGTTTTCCCCGCCCTCATCATTCTGATGCGCGAAGTCGCCGTATCGGGCCTGCGGGAATTTCTGGCCGAAATCCGCGTCAGCGTCCCTGTCAGCCGTTTGGCGAAATGGAAAACGGCTATTCAGATGGTCGCGCTGGGCTTTCTTATCGTCGGCAAATACGGCCCCGAGGCGGTCGACGCAACGCTTATCGGCGATCTCGGCCTCTGGGTCGCGGGCGTCTTCACGGTCGTCACGGCATGGGATTACTGGCGCGCCAGCCTCAAGCACTTCGGCTAAGAAAGAAGCCCTCCCCCTTGATGGCTCGAAGCGGGAAAACGATCCGGTGAATCGTTTTCCCCGCGAGAGGGGTTGGGTGAATGCTAATACCAATCACTGATCAAACTGAACCTGAAGAACTTGAGCACAAAGCCCTCCCCCTCTGATGGGGGAGGGTTGGGTGGGGGTGATATTTCAACAAGAGAGTCTGTTTGATCGGGGATGTGTATAAGCAATACAAAACCCGATTTGGTTTCTTGCAGGCCAGAAAAAGCAAAACGGATTCCCGAGAAACGCCTTCTATCTACTTCCTGCCAATCGAGACATAGCTGAATCCCGCCGCGCGAACGTCTTGCGGTTTGTAAACATTCCGCAAATCGATCATGACCGGCGCCTTCAGCAGCGCCTTCATCCGCTCCATATCGAGCGAGCGGAATTCGTTCCACTCCGTCAAAATCGCCACGGCATCGGCACCCGTTAAGGCGTCATAGGAATCCTTGCACCAAACGACGTTATCCAGCAGCTTTTTGGCCTCGTCCATGCCTTCGGGGTCGAAGGCGCGCACGGTAGCGCCCGCATTTTGCAGCGCCGGAACAACGTCAAGGCTCACGCTGTAGCGCATATCGTCGGTGTTGGGCTTGAATGTCAGGCCCAACACGGCAATCGTCTTTCCCTTCACGCTTCCGCCGCAAGCGGCGATGATGCGTTCGGCCATCTGCGCTTTGCGGCGGTCGTTGATATCGATCGTGGTTTCCACAAGACGCATGGGCGATCCCTTCGCCTCAGCCGTTTTGGCAAGCGCCAGCGTATCTTTGGGAAAACACGAGCCGCCATAGCCCGGCCCCGCGTGCAAAAATTTCTTCCCGATGCGCCCGTCAAGGCCCATGCCTTTGGCGACGGTCTGAACATCGGCGCCTACTTTTTCGCATAGGTCCGCGATCTCGTTAATGAAGGTGATCTTGGTGGCCAGAAAGGCGTTCGACGCGTATTTCGTCAGCTCCGAGGTTTCGAGGTTCGAAATAACCATCGGCGTCTCGATCAAATACAAAGGCCTGTAAAGAGCCTTCATGACGGCAATGGCGCGTTCGCTCTCGCAGCCGATGATGATGCGGTCGGGCCGCAGCGAATCCCCGATAGCCGAGCCTTCGCGAAGGAATTCGGGGTTGGAGCACACATCGAAGTCCGCTTTCGGATTGATGTCGCGCACAAGCCGCTCGATCTCGCGCCCGGTGCCGACGGGGACGGTCGATTTCGTGACGATGACGGTATAGCGCGACAAATTCTGCGCGATTTCCTTCGCGGCGGTATAAACATAGCTCAAGTCGGCATGCCCGTCGCCGTGGCGGGTCGGCGTTCCGACGGCGATGAAAACGGCATCGGCTTCCTTGATCGTCGGAAGCATGGACGTCGAAAAGCATAAATTTCCGTTTTTGACGTTGCGAGCGACCAGATCGTCCAGCCCGGGCTCGAAAATCGGCATCTTGGCGCGCAAGAGATTGGCTATTTTTTCTTCGCTTTGGTCGACGCACGTCACGTGCACGCCGAATTCGGCAAAACAGGCTGCGGAAACAAGGCCGACATAACCGGCCCCAAGGACGACGATTTTCATAAGAATCTACTTCTTTAATATTGGGTTAAAAGCAAGGCCTCTGTCGCGCCTTCTTGCCCGCTTCCATACACGGCCTTTTCGGCTCAATCAATACTTTTGAAGGTATTAAGCTACAAGAAACGCTCGTATTTTAACCATTTCGAAAGCCAAACCCCCTAAACTCACCACGTCAATTTGCCCTTCCATATGCCATGCTCAACCGCCTCATAATCTCGAACTACGTCATCATCACGCACCTTTCCATTGATTTTGCGGAAGGGCTAACGGTCGTGACCGGCGAAACGGGCGCCGGCAAATCCATCCTGATGGGCGCGCTCGGCCTTATTCTGGGCGACGAGTCCAACCCCGACGCCATCCGTCAGGGCTTTAAAGAGGCGGTCGTCGAAGCGCATTTCGCGCCCCCGGCGCGCGATCCTATCTGGCGTTTTATCGCCAAGCAGGAAGGCCTCTCGGCCATTGTGGAAGGCAACATCTCCGTCAAGCGCATCATCGGCTTGCCCGAAGCGGAAGGCCTGCCCGGCAAGGATGAAATTCTCGTCAACGGGTACAGCGTCACCCTGCCCTTCCTGGTCGAGCTTGGCGCGCACCTCGTCGAAATCCACGGCCAGTTTGCGAACCAAACCTTTTTGCATCCCGATAACCAGCTTACGCTGCTTGACGGCTTCGGCAACTATCCCCCGGAAATCCTGGGCAATGTCGCGAAGGATTGGGACGATATAGGCCGCTACGCAAGGGAACTCGAAGAAGAGCGCGTCTTTTTCGCCCGCGCCGGCCATGAGCGGCCAGAGATTGAGCGTGTCGTCTCCGCCATCGAACGCATCGGCCTTGAGAAAGGCGAGTATGAAGAGCTGGTCGCGAAGCTCGAACACCTGAAAATGGTCAAGGACATCTGCGAATTGTTCCAGATGATGAACGCCCAGCTGATCGCGCATACGGGCATCGAAATGTCCCTGCTGCGCATTCACCGCACGCTCGACACGATGAAAGACGAAGCGCTGGACAAGCTGAAAGGCCATATCAAGCTGTCCCTCGATCAGTCGCACGAAGCCATCGCCGAGATGCGCGAGCTTGCGCCGGTCTACCTCGATATCGACACCAAGCCCATCAAGGAAACGGAAACCAAGCTGGAAGCGCTTCGCGCCATTGCGGCGGAAAGAAACGTCGCGCCCGAGGCTTTGTTCGAGCATTACGAATACATCTCCGCCCGCCTCAAGCGCATCAAGGCCGCGCCGCAAAAAATCCGCGAGCTTGACGAAGCGCTCGTGACGGCAAACGAATCCTACAACGAACACGCCACAATCCTCTCGCAAGAAAGAACGAAGGCGGCCGTCCGCCTCGGGGCCGCGATTACGGCGGAAATGCCTCCCCTAAAACTGCTCAAGGGCGAAGCGCAAGTCGAAGTGGCGGAAGATAAAAACCAGCGCACGGCTCGCGGCTTCAACCAGGTCGCGTTCACGGCGCGCATGAATCCGGGCATGCCCTTCAGCCCTATCGCGAAAACGGCGTCAGGCGGCGAATTGGCGCGCTTGATTTTGGCGGTCAAAATGATTCTTCAGGAAGTCCAGGCCGTCTCGACGCTGGTCTTCGACGAAGTCGATACGGGCATCGGCGGCGCTACGGCCGCCGCCGTGGGCACGCGCCTGTCCAAGCTTGCGGACAACGCGCAAATTCTCGTCATTACGCACAGTCCGCAGGTGGCGTCGCGCGGCGATCAGCATTTGCACGTCAGCAAAACCATGGACGACAAAACGACCCATACGCATGTCGAATTCCTCAACGACGAACAGCGCACGGCTGAAGTGTCCCGCATGCTTGCCGGCGAGGTTACGACGGTTGAAGCGACAGCCGCGGCGCGCGTCCTGCTTAAGGAAGGCCATGCCTATAACGCGGCGCGCAAGGATAAATTGCGCCTGAAGGCCGAACAGCCGAAAATTGCAACCGAACCGCCGCCCCCTCCTCCGCCCGAACCTCCCGCCCCGCCAGCGGAACCCGCCCCTGTTCCCGAAAATGTGGAGTAATATCAGTGTCTCTTCTCGTAAAATCATCGTCACATCCGCGAAGGCGGGTGTCCCATTTGGTAAAAATATAAAATGGAATTTGAACGCATACAGGACAAGCAAAACCGTTTTTGCCTAAGGGAATTCAGGGAATCCGACCTGAATGAGTTGAAGCGCATAAATGAAGAAATATTTTTTACCTTCTTGTGTCACGGCGGGCCTCAAAAGTTTCTGCAACTCATGCTCGATACCCAAAAACAAAACCCCCGCATCGATTATTTTCTTGCCATCGCGCATCCGGTGGAAGACTACGCCATCGGCTTTGTCGCGGTTCATGGCTACGATAAGGGAAGGGTCGAAATCGCCTATTTCCTCAGCTCGCGCTTTCAAAAGAAAGGCATCGTGAGAGCCGCTGTGGCGTTGCTCTTCGGCGCTTTGGAGGATTGGAACATCACAAGCGTCTGGGCAACCGTGGATCCGGACAACGACGCGAGCCTCGCGATTATGAAGGCTTTAGGATTTACAACGACAGGCAAAACGGAAATGAGCCGTTATTATGGCGATCCGAAAAACCCCGCGCATTGCGACAAACACGGCAAGGCAATGCTCCGCCCCCGATTAACCTTCGACGTGGACATCGACACGTTGAATAAACATTTCGCGAAACTGGGCTTGATCTAATACCAATCACTTATCAAACTGAACCTGAAGAACCCGAATATAAAGCCCTCCCCCTTGATGGGGGAGGGTTGGGTGGGGGTGATATTTCAATAATAGAGTCTGTTTGATCGGGGATAGGTATAAGTCGTGTCATTCCGCACCCCTGATTCCGCAGGGGCAGGCTCCGCGCCCGCTAGCCGGGGGCGAAGATGCGGAATCCGATTTGACGAACAACACTGTCATTCCGGGACTGCCGCGTAGCGGCAGGGCCCGGAATCCAGATGGCCTCACCATAAGAAATGTTAGAGCCTGTTTTTTTGGCTATTTAAAACAGAGAAACCGTCATGCCGCACCCCTGATTCCGCAGGGGCAGGCTCCGCGCCCGCTAGCCGGAGGCGAAGATGCGGAATCCGATTTGGTTTTCTTGATATACCGCTTGGACTTCAAGAGTTGCAAATGGGATGCAAGAGAATCTCCTTCCCCCTCGATGGGGGAAGGCCGGGATGGGGGTGATATTACAACAAGAACAAACCCTCCCCCATCAAGGGGGAGGGCTTTTGCCAATTCCCGATTTGCGAAAGATATAGAGAACAGCAAACTTAGAATTCTGCTTAGCTGAATCCCGCTTAAACCTTCTCGACCTGCCCGTATTCCAGTTCGACAGGCGTCGCGCGGCCGAAAATGGAAACGGCGACTTTCAGGCGGCCCTTGGACTCGTCCACTTCCTCCACCGTGCCGATGAACGTGGCGAAAGGCCCGTCGGCGACGCGCACCTGCTCGCCGACCTCGAAAGTGACGGAAGGCTTCGGATGCTCCACGCCTTCGATCACCTGATTCAAAATGCGTTGAGCCTCGGACTCGCTGATGGGCGAAGGACGCCCGCCGCCGCCCAGAAAACCCGTAACCTTGGGCGTGTTCTTGACCAGATGCCAGCTTTCGTCCGTCAATTCCATCTTGATCAGCACATAGCCGGGAAAAAACTTGCGTTCGGCGTTGACTTTCGCGCCGCGGCGAACTTCAACGACCTCTTCGGTCGGCACCAGAATTTCAGAAAAGAAATCCTCAAGGCCTTTTTTCAGGGCGGTTTCGCGAACGCTCTGCGCCACCTTCTTCTCGAAACCCGAATGAACGTGAATGACGTACCAACGATGTGCCATGACTTCCTCTTTTTAAAAAAATTTATGAACGCATGCCCAAAATCTTGGAGACAATCAGCCCCAAGGCTGAATCGACGACCAGAAAAAAGACCCCGGTGATAATGGCAAAGACGATAATAAGCACGGTCGTCACGGATATTTCCTTGCGGTTAGGCCAGGTCACCTTGGCGATCTCGCGCTTGGTCTCGCGGAAGAACTCGGCGAGCCCGCGCCTTGGCTTTTCCTCTTGGGTCGTTTGTTCCTTTGCCATGTTCCGTCCTTGCTCTTCATGTTAAAACTGGCAGGAGTGGAGGGTCTCGAACCCCCAGCCCCCGGTTTTGGAGACCGGTGCTCTACCAATTGAGCTACAC
>CAYVNS010000001.1:0-210148 GCA_964453225.1 uncultured Rhodospirillaceae bacterium | reverse complement strand
GTTATTTAACCAAGGGCTCTACCCATGACCGGTCTATAAATGGGGGGAAGGTCATGGGTAGACGCTGTTCAAAGGAGAGCGAATTTGTAAGTATTGATCTTGATAGTTTTTGATGAATCTCTTGCAGGGTGTAAGCTCATCTCTAAATTTCTTTAAAAAACCTTTTCCCAATCTAAAATTTTTAAGCCGCTCTTGATCGCTTCGAATGTAAGAAAGCGTCTCTTCATATCGCCGTAAAAACGCACTTGTTTCTAATCCACTCTTCATATCTTCTTCAAACGCTTCAAGAACATTCGGCAGTCTGTGTTCTTCCATTTTTATGATTCAGCTCCAGTCACAATCGTTTTTTTGTAAACGCCCTGCCCGATGGTGATTTGAGATACCTCTCAAAAGCGAAAGCACGGACTTCATCGGAAAACGCCGTGTAGGTTTTAAGATTCCAAGGTTTATATTTTGAAGTGTGAGGAACCTTGCCTGCATTGTGCCTCTTAAGGCGCGCACGCAAATCATCTGTTATGCCGATATAAAAATGCTCGCCTGTTTCGCTGTGCAGGATATAGACATATTTCATGAATAGAGAATAGAGCGGTTACTGATGTAAGACAACACTCTCAACTGCAACCAGCCCGCCTGCGCGCTTTGCGCTTCGGCGCGGCAGCCTTCGCTCGCTGCGCGACTGATAGTTCTGTGCTGACTAGCCAAGCCGTAGGTCGCGCAGCGAGCGAAGGCTGGTGCGGTCGAGAAGACTCGAACTTCCACGAGATTTCTCCCACAGCGACCTCAACGCTGCGCGTCTACCAGTTCCGCCACGACCGCACGTCAATAACGAGGTAGGGGCAAGCCAATAGCAGAACTTCCCTACCCTTTTCAAGATTTTATACGCTAACCCTTCAAAATCGCTTCCGCGTCGTCGGAAAAAACGGCTGTTACGCCGTTTTTCAACAATTCCTGCGCACGCGCGGGATCGTTAACGGTATAGGCCAATATCGGCAGGGCTGACCCGCGCAGGGAATTCAGCCTTTCTGGGGTCAAAGTTTCCTCTTTCATGGCCACGGCCATCGTTTTCGTGGCGGCCGCCATTTCCATCCAGTCCGGACGCCAATCATGCAAAAAAAGCGCGCGGGGCCAATCGGGGTGCAGCTGCCCGGCAAGCATAAGGGAGTCGATATCAAAACTGGATACGACGGGCGGCGGCCTGTTTTCGGGCCAAAGCTTCGAGGCTTCGATCAACGTCACCATAGCCGTGGCTTGCATGCGCCCCGGGCAGGGTTTCAGTTCCAGAAAGAGCCGCAAGTTCTCTTTGCAGATAAAGGAAACGAGTTCGGCAAACGCTGGCAGGCGCGTCCCTTTATAAGCCGGCGAGAACCAGCTTCCCGCATCGAGTTTTTGCACATCCTCCCACCCCATCGCCGCCAAAGGCCCCTGCCCGTTTGTCGTACGGTCGAGCGTTTCGTCGTGAAGGAGAACGGGGATGCCGTCGGCGGTCAGCTTGATATCGGCTTCTAGCCATTTCACTCCCGCTTTCAGTGCGGCCTCAAAGGAAGGCATGGTATTTTCCGGCGCACGCAGCGGCACGCCGCGATGTGCAATAACGGGAGGAAGAATATCAAGATTATAAAGAGGCATACCCTTATGACGATGCGCTTAAAGAGGTAAAGAAAGCCTCAACACAATTAACGGCAGTCGGCGCAAAATTAAAGCTTTTTTGCTGTTCAAGGCCATTTAAAATTAATCCGCTCACCAAAGCACGCATTGCCATTGCGGCGCTGCGCGGAGTCCATGGGGGCGAGAGCCCATGTAATTCCTGCGCGCGCGTGAATATTTTTTCGGATAGCTGCAAGAGGCGATCATGGCATTCGTCGAGCCGCTTTTTGAGGCCACGCATTTCTTCAATGTATTCGCAGCGAAAAAGCAAGATCGCCATAACATTACGCGCCCTTTTATCTTTCGCGATATTTTTGAGCGTTCGAACGCAGGCCCTTTGTAAGTCCTCGACCGGCGAATCCGACGCGCTGGCAACCAGCGTTTGCAGCATGTCCTCGTAAGGGAGCATAACGCGGTTGGACATCGCCTCGCAAAGCGCGTATTTGTCCTTAAAATGCCAGTAAATGGCGCCACGCGTTACATGCGCCGCCGCCGCAATTTCTTCGAGGGATGTGCGGGTTACGCCACGCCGGTAGAAAATCTTTTCGGCGGCGTCGAGAATCGTATTGCGAGTCTTTATGGCTTCGTCTTTAGTGCGTCTTGGCATCTGTTCCTGTGCGAGTCGCTTTTTCCTTTACATACACGGACGAATGTATATATCTTCCCTTTCTTTATGTAAACCCGTTTGAGCTATGCGCCTTTATCCCTCCCTTTTCGCTTCCTCCCTTGCGATAACCGTCCTTCTGGCAGGCTGCGCCGTAGGGCCGGACTTCGAGGCCCCTAAGGCTCCCGAGGTGGGCGCTTATGACGCGGCGCCCTTGACTGACAAAACGCCGGATGGCGCACAGGAACTGCAGCTTGGGCAGGATATTCCTTCCCAATGGTGGGAATTATTCCATTCAAAGGATTTGAATGCCCTTGTGGCCATGGCCATCAAGGACAATCCCGATCTGGCTTCGGCTGAAGCGTCTTTACGCGTTGCTGAAGACAATCTTTCCGCAGGCGGCGGCGCCTTATTCCCGACGGCGACAGGGTCTTTTTCATCCGCCCGCCAGCAGGTTTCGCAAGTGAGCACGGGCACGAATAGTGCGGTTTACAACATCCATAATGCTTCTGTCGGCGTGTCTTATAATCTTGATCTATGGGGCGGGACGCGCCGTTCGATCGAGCAGTTGCAAGCCCTTGCCGATCAAGCGCGTTTCCAGAAAGAAGCCGCTTATCTTGCTTTGACGACGAATGTCGTCACGACGACCATTCAGGAAGCGTCGTTGCGCGGCCAGATTGAGGCCATGCGGAAAATCATCGACGATCAGGAAAAGATTTTGCGTCTTCTTGAGATGCGTTTTGAGGTGGGGGCCGTCGATAAAGCCGCCGTTTTGCAGCAGCAATCTGCGGTCGCAGCCGCAAAAACGCAACTACCGCCGCTCGAACATCAGCTTGCGGCCACGCGCCATGCGCTGCAAGCGCTGATCGGAAAGCTGCCATCCTACGCCACGCCGGTTACATTTGAACTTTCCGATTTGTCCTTGCCCAAGAAGATCCCGTTGTCCGTGCCCTTGAGGCTTGTTGAGCAGCGGCCCGATGTTCGCGCGGCCCAAGCCAGCATGCATGCTGCCAGCGCCGCCATCGGCGTCGCCGTCGCGCAGCGTTTGCCGAATATCATCCTTTCCGCCGATATCGGCTCAATGGCGCGCATATTGAACAAGCTTTTTTCACCGGGCGGGGGTTTCTGGAGCCTTGGCGCCAGCGCCGCGGAGACGCTGTTCGATGCGGGGACGTTAGCGGACAAGGAACAAGCCGCCAGGGACACGTTTGAGGCTGCCGCTGCGCAATATCGCAAAACGGTTCTAACGGCTTTCCAAAACGTCGCCGATGCCCTCCACGCGCTTCAATCCGACGCTCAAAGCCTGAACGCAAAAGCCGCAGCGGAACAGGCTTCGTCGGCCAATCTAAACCTGATACGCAAAAAGCTGGAGGCCGGGGCCGTCAGCAACGCCGACCTGTGGAACGCCGAACAGATCGATTTACAGAACAAGGTTGCGCTTATTTCGGCAAAGGCTCAGCGTTATGCCGATACCGCCGCGCTTTTCGCCGCGCTTGGCGGCGGCTGGTGGAACAGGGAGAAAGATACGGCGGCCTCGGTTTCGGCTCCTAAGGCTTCCCTAAAAGAAGAAACCCCGCAGGTCAAAAACTGGTCTCGTCCCGTAGACTTAACGCCCGCTTTGCAAGAGGATTAAATGAAAAAGCGTATGCTCATCATGATTATTGCCGTCGTCCTTGTTATTGGAGGGCTGATCGGACTTAAATTCATGATTGCCATGGGCACCAAGAAATATTTGGCAACGGCGCCGCAGCCTGCGCAGACCGTCTCCACCATGAAAGTGACGGCGCAGGACTGGCAGCAGGAACTGGATGCCGTTGGCACCGTGCGCGCGATCAACGGCGCCGATTTATCGTCCGAGGTTTCGGGCATTGTTGAAAAAATCTCTTTCGAATCGGGAAGCGATGCCGAAGCCGGCACCCTCCTTGTTCACCTTCGGAACGACGACGACGTCGCCAAGCTACGCGCTCTTGAAGCTACGGCAAAGCTGGCCCAGATCACGCTCGACCGCGATTTGAAGCAGTTGAAAGCCCAGGCCATCAGCCAGGCAACCGTGGATTCCGATACCGCGACGCTGAACAGCGCGAAGGCCGATGTTGAGGCGCAGCGCGCTTTGGTCGAGAAGAAAGTCATCCGCGCACCGTTCGCAGGACGCCTTGGCATCCGGCAAGTCGATATAGGCCAATATCTGAATGCGGGCGCGTCGATCGTGAGTTTGCAACAACTTGATCCCATTTATGTGGACTTCAACCTGCCGGAGCAGAATTTGCCGCATATAGCCGTGGGTCAAAAGACGATCGCGCGCGCGGACGCCTTGCCGGGACACGACTTCGACGGTGAGATTACTTCCATCAACTCGAAGATCGAGGAATCGACGCGTAACATACAAGTTCGCGCCACCTTTAAGAACCCCGAACGCAAGCTGCTTCCCGGCATGTTTGCGCATGTTGTCAGCGTCGTCGGCGCGCCGCAAAAGCAGCTTACGTTGCCTCAGACGGCCATTACCTTCAATCCCTATGGCAATACGGTGTTCATCGTTTCAAAGGACGACAGCGGCAAGCTTATCGCCACGCAGACGTTTGTCACAACGGGCAAAATGCGCGGCGATCAGATCGCCATTCTATCCGGCGTTAAGGAAGGCGACGAGATCGTGACGTCCGGCCAGTTGAAATTGCGCAACGGGACGCCTGTCATCATTAATAATACAGTCCAACCCAAGGACGATGCCCACCCCAGCCCGAAGGACAATTAATGGGATCGGCTATCAACCTGACAAAGAAGACGGTTCCCCGCTTGCGCAAGGATGACGCTTTCATCCGACAGCCCCAAAGATAAACAGACTGAAGCATTCCCATGCATTTTACTGACATCTTTATTCGCCGCCCCGTTCTGGCAACCGTCATAAGCCTCATGATCCTTGTCATTGGGCTTCGGGCGCTCGCGTCGTTGCCGATCTTGCAGTTTCCGCGCACGGAAAATGCCGTCATTACGGTTTCAACGACTTATTACGGCGCAGATGCCGATACCATCGCCGGATTCATCACGACGCCTTTGGAAAACGCCATCGCGCAGGCGAACGGCATCGACTATATGACCTCGACCAGCCAAAACAGCGTCAGCACGATTACCGTTAATTTGCGCCTGAACTACGACTCGATCAAAGCTTTGACGGAAGTCAGCTCCAAAATTTCCTCCGTGCGCAATCAGCTGCCCGCCGAAGCGCAGGAGCCCGTTTTGTCGATTGAGGTTGGCGAGACAATCGACGCCATGTACTTGAGCTTTAACAGCGATGTCTTACAGCGCAACAACATTACGGACTACATCCTGCGCATCGTGCAGCCGCGCCTTCAAGCCGTTGAAGGCGTGCAAACGGCGGAAATCCTGGGCGGACAGAATTATGCCCTTCGCGCCTGGCTTAACCCGCAGAAACTAGCGGCTTATGATCTGACGGGCGCGGACGTAAGCGCCGCTTTGGCTGCGAATAACTACATTTCTGGCCTTGGCAATACCAAGGGACAGATGGTTCAAATCGATTTGAATGCCTCCACCGATATTAAATCGCTTGAGGAGTTTCAGGAGCTGATCGTCAAACAGGACAAGGGCGCGATCGTTCGCCTGAAGGACGTCGCCAAAGTGACCCTGGGGTCGGACGACTATGAATCGCAAGTCAGTTTCGACGGCAAAAGCGCCGTTTACATCGGCATCCAAGTCGCCCCTTCCGCAAATCTTCTGAACGTCATTGAAGGCGTGAAGGCCGTGTTGCCTGACATTGAGGCTCAGCTGCCCAAGGGCATGACGACGAATATCGCTTATGACTCGACGAAATTCGTGACCAGCTCGATCAGCGAAGTGGAAGCCTCGCTGGCCGAAGCCATTTCGATTGTCGCCGTGGTTGTGTTCCTTTTCCTTGGCTCGCCGCGCTCGGTCGTTATTCCCATCGTCGCCATTCCGCTGTCGCTGATCGGCGCCTTCATATTCATGATGATCATGGGTTTTTCGATCAATTTGCTCACCTTGCTGGCGCTGGTTTTGGCCATCGGGCTTGTTGTGGACGATGCCATTATCGTCGTGGAAAACGTGAACCGGCATATGGAGGAAGGCAAATCCCCTTATGACGCCGCGATCATCGCGGCGCGCGAGCTTGGCGGCCCCGTCATCGCCATGACCATCGTCCTTGTCGCCGTTTACGTGCCTATCGGCTTCCAGGGCGGCTTGACCGGCGCTCTATTTACGGAATTCGCTTTTACGCTTGTCGGCTCGGTGATCATTTCCGGCGTCATCGCCCTGACGCTTTCGCCGATGATGTGCAGCAAGATGTTCAAGCAGCATACGCATAATCCTGAGACGGAAAGCTGGGATGAAAGGATTTCGGAAAAACTGGATCAGGCTTTCGATCGCTTGCACAACAAATATCAGCGGCTTTTGGACTCCAGCCTCAATTACATGCCGGTGACGATGGTTTTTGCGTTTCTGATCCTTGGCAGCATCTATTTCCTTTACACCACCACGCGCACCGAACTTGCGCCGCAGGAAGACCAGGGCATCGTTCTCGCCATGTTTACGTCTGCGCCTGCGGCCACGCTGGAGCAAAAGCTCATGTACAGCGCGGAAGCCTATAAAATGCTGTCGAGCTTTCCCGAAACTGAACACGTTTTCCAAATCGACGTTCCGGGGCAGTCTTTTGCCGGCCAAACATTGAAGCCATGGGATGAACGCAAGCGCACATCGAGCGATATCGAACCTCTTGTCCAAAAAGAGGTCAATAAAATCGCGGGCGCGCGCGCCGCCGTCTTCCAGCCTTCTCCCTTGCCCGGAAGCCGGGGGTTGCCGGTACAGTTCGTGATAACCTCGACGCAATCGCTTGAACACATGCAAGAGGTCGTCGACACCTTCATGAAGGATGTTCAGAAAAGCGGCATTCTTATGTTTTCCGACGTTGACTTGAAAGTCGACTTGCCGCGCTCCACCGTCGTCATCGACCGCGACAAGGCCTCGCAGATGGGGCTTTCGATGAATGTGATCGGCGGGGCTCTTTCTTCGATGCTGGGCGGGGGCTATGTCAATTATTTCGCGCTTGAGGGGCGGTCTTACAAAGTTATTCCGCAGGTCGAACAGGTTTCGCGCCTGACAACGCAGCAGATGGAGAATTATTACGTGCGCTCGGCTTCGGGCGAGCCGGTAGCTCTTTCAACCATCGCCAAAATCGAAACGAAAACCGTGCCCGAGTCGATCAATCACTTCCAGCAGGTCAACGCCGCGACCGTTTCGGGCGTCATGTTCCCCGGCGTGACGATGGGCCAGGCGCTTGGCTCGCTGAAAGACATTGCCGACCGCACCTTGCCGCAGGGATATGCCTTCGACTATGCGGGGCAATCGCGCCAGTTCGTGCAGGAATCCAGCGGCTTCGCGTCCACGTTCCTGTTCGCCCTTATCATCATCTTCCTTGCGCTCGCCGCGCAGTTTGAATCTTTCCGCGATCCGCTAATTATTCTAATATCGATTCCGATGTCGATTGCGGGCGCTTTATTCTTTATCGGCATCGACAGCATCGATCCCGGCGCCCTGCAAGCTATGCCGAAGCCTCTTGGGTGGCTGCTTCAGATTCTGGGACTTGGCGGGCTGGGCAAGGCCAGCATTAATATTTATACGCAGGTCGGGCTTGTGACGTTGATGGGCCTGATTAGCAAGCACGGCATTCTGATTACCGAGTTCGCCAATAATCTTCAGCGCCAAGGACTGCCCAAGCACAAGGCGATTTTGGAAGCCGCGAGCATACGTCTTCGCCCCATTTTGATGACCACGGCGGCCATGGTTCTGGGCGTCGTGCCGCTTATTACCGCTTCGGGAGCCGGCGCTCTTTCGCGCTTTAACATGGGCCTTGTGATTGCGACGGGGCTTTCCGTAGGCACTCTTTTCACGCTTTTCGTTGTGCCGGCTATGTATATGGTTCTTGGCGCCGACCATCATAAAGATAAGCTTTAGACCGCAGTCATTTTCCGGTCATGCGAAGACGACTTCGGCTATGAATTCTGTGCCACTTCTGGGGCTTGGCCGCGACGTGTAAATGATGGCCGATACGCTGCAGCCGCATAAGTTAAACCTGCTATAGCCGCCGCCTCCGGCACCAGAAGGATATCCTGCGCTGCTGCATCTGCAGCTAATCCGAGCAAAGTCGCTCCGTAAACGGAGCCAGCCCCTCCGATATACCGCATATAATCTGGATCATTACGCACTAAGGTTGCCATATATGCGCCGAGAGCTCCGGCAGATGCACCGTTAACAGCCCCTATAATGACATTTCCACCCGAATAGAAAGAAGCGGCGGCACCCATTACAGCGCCGGCAACGCCCCCGACAACAGCCGCCGCTGCAAGACGCCAACTGATGAACACTTTATTGTCTTGCATGAAATAATCTCCCCAAAATTGAATGCCTAAGTATTCCATAGATACGAAAATGCACAATAATACTTTTTTAAAATTTGTTAATAATTGCAGTCGGATTTCCTCGTGAAATCAACGTGCGGCGCACAATAATTTGTGCGCCGCATTTACGCTAACCCGTTGAAAGTAAAAAATAAGTTCTGCGATCTTCAGCGATAATTAACATTTTAGATAAATAATAGAGGCATTAGATGGGTAATTTATTTGTATTGGTTATATGGAGGATTTTATGCCTTTTTCCCGCACCAGCATCGACGTTTTGCGCGACCTGATTGAAAATCGCCTGGCTATAATGAGCATTGGGGATCAGGATGATTTGCGCGAAAAAATTGCGCTTAAACGCGCGCTGATCGAATTGGAAAACGATGGGGATGTCCCCGCAGGCATCCTTAAGGAATTTTCCGATATCCCGCGCCGTGGACGTCGCCGGAAGATCGGTTCACAGGCTTTTTAACAAACGGGCGGGAAAAACCCGTCGTTCCTCTTGCGAGCATAGTTCCTCGCAACCGCGAGTAACTCAACTACGTTTCTTCAGGAATCAAAATTTTTCATCGTGGCGAAAAATCGGGGCGCATTTTTCCGGATGCGCCTTTGGTTTGCCTTATTCAAGAAATAACCTTTAAATTTATGAATACCGCGTTTAGGATCGCTTATGTGAGTCCCTTTCTCAACAAAAAGCCCCGAAGACTTATGAAACTTTTGCACATCTCTTTGCTGGCTGGTGCGGCATTCTTGGCAGTAGCCCCCGCCTTTGCCCAAGACTCATACGGAAGCCCCGCGACGTTCAATGAGACACGGCTTGCCAATCAGGAGGAATCCATGCGCGCCCTGAACGGGCGACTGGAGCAGCTTGAATTTGCCATAAGGCGTTTGGAACAGAGCCTGCAAAGAACGCAAAACGATAATGATGCGCGTTTGTCAAAACTTGAATCTTCGGTTTCGGCGCCGCCAGTTGTGCAGCCCATTCCACAAACACCCCCGCCGCCGCCGGCAACTCAAGCAGCTCCGCCAGCACCCGCCCAGACGCCTGCCGACATGGCAGGGACTTTAGGCGCCTTAAAAATGCAGAACGGGAAAATAACCGGCGGCGTAAACAAGCCTCATTCCCCGCCCCTGCCCCAAACGCCCCCCGATTACGGCCTAACCGCGCAGGAACAATATGAACGGGCGTTCAACTTTCTGAGGCAAGCCAATTACCCCGAGGCCGAGCAAGCCTTCAAATCTTTTATCGATAAAAATCCCGATGAAAAATTAGTGGATAACGCTAAATATTGGTATGGCGAGACGCTTTATGTGCGTGGGCGTTTCGACGAATCCGCCGTGGCTTTTGCCGATGCGTACCAGCAAAACCCCAAAGGCAGCAAGGCGCCGGACAGTTTGTTGAAGCTGGGGATGTCTTTGGCCGCTTTGAACAAGACGGCCGACGCTTGCGTGACATTGAGCGAACTTAAAAACAAATACCCGAATGCCGTTCCAACCGTAAAATCGCGAGCTGAGGACGAACGCTCCCGCCTGAAATGTCCCAAGTAAGTGCCCCCATCGGGACGGAGGAATTCTCCCTCCTGATGCAAGGCTTTGCGCCCTTTCCAAAAAAAATTGCCTTAGCTGTTTCGGGCGGGCCTGACAGCATGGCTCTGGCGTTTTGCATTAAGCGTTGGAGCGGGGCCGAGTGTGTAGCTTTCATTGTCGACCATGGCTTGCGCGAAGAATCCGCGGACGAAGCTGCGGAAGTCAAAAAACGGCTAACGCACATGGGCATCCAAACGGAAATTTTGCGCTGGACGCATGGTGCTATTTCCTCCCGCCTGCATGTGATCGCGCGCGAGGCGCGGTACCGCCTGTTGACCGACGCGTGCCGCACGTTCGGAGCGGGCGATCTGTTCATGGCGCATCAGGCGGAGGATCAGGCCGAGACGATTCTGATGCGTTTCGCCAAGGGCACGGGCATCGACGGGCTCGCGGGCATTCCAGCATGCGGCATGCGGGAGGCCGTTCGCCTTATTCGGCCCTTTCTGTCTGTTTCCAAAAAGCGCTTGATTGAGACATGCACGGCGGCGAGCATTAAGACCGTTACCGATCCAAGCAATGAAAAAGTAAAGTACGCGCGGGGACGCTTGCGCAAAATCATGCCGCTTCTCGCGGCGGAAGGCTTTACGGTCGAGCGGTTGACGACGCTGGGAATTCGCGCGCAGGAAGCCAAGGAAGCGCTTGACCATATGACTTACGTTTTTTTGGAAAAGGCAGCGCAGACAGAAATGGGCGGAAGCGTGCGCATGGACCGCGAGGCTTTACGTGGCCTTCCGCGCGCTCTTGCTCTACGCGCTTTTGGCGCCTGCCTTCGGTATGTGCATGAGAAAGTTTATTCGCCGGAATATAACTCGCTGTCTGCGACGCTTGATGCGTTTGTGAGAGGAGGAGATGCGGCGCGCACGCTCTACGGCTGTATTATCTCGCCGTCCGAAAAGCACATTACCATTCTGCGGGAACCGACGGCCGCGAATGAGGCGTTGCCAATTTCGCCGGGACAGGCGGTCTTGTGGGATGGACGGTGGGTGGTAACCGCAAGAGCAGGCACAACGAAGGGGACAATTCGCGCCCTCGGTAACCCGCCGCACGAAAGGCTGGACGTTCTCGCGCCCGGCTTGCGCAAACAAATACCGCAAGGGCGCATTCGCGCCGGTTTGCCAGCGATATGGGAAGACGATTCCTTGTGCGCCATTCCTTCATTTGGCGAAGGAACCGACTTTCAGGCGGTTTTTTACAAGCAGGGTATTATTCAGCCTTGGAACTCAAGCTCTTCATAATGGCGTCGTGATCGAGGTCGGGCTGCTGGCTTTCCTCGGCGCTTGAGGTGCTGACGAAGCCTTCGGCGACATTTTCACGCGAAGCCTCACCCTCATCCGCATCCTCTTGCGGCAAGCCGAATTCTTCCTGCGCCTCGACTGGGCCATTGGTTTCGTTTGCATGTTGGCCGAAGCCTCTTTTCGTTTTCGTTTTGCCTTTTTGCTCGCGTAGGATGCGGCGCTCGGCCCGCTTTAGGGCCGCATCGAGATCGGCCTGCTTGCACAGCCCCAACAGAACAGGATTCTGCGGCTTGATATTCGCGGTGTTCCAGTGCGAGCGGTCGCGCACCTTGGCGATCGTTTCTTTCGTCGTGCCCAACAAACGCGCGATTTGGACATCCAGAAGATCGGGATAATTCTTGACAAGATAAGCAATGGCGTCGGGCTTGTCGCCGCGCTTGGACACCGGCGTGTAGCGAGCGCCCTTCGTGCGCGCGACAGGCATGGGAAGATCACTTTTGGTCATTTTGAGGCGCGCCCTGGGATCGGCTTCGCAGCGCTTGATTTCGTCAGCCGTGAGCTGGCCGTTAAAAACGGGGTCGAGGCCCACGATGCCAACGGCCACTTCGCCATCGGCAATGGCCTGAACCTCGAGCTTATGCAAGCCGCAAAATTCGGCAATCTGTTCGAACGTCAAAGTCGTATGTTCGACCATCCACACGGCCGTCGCTTTCGGCATGAGAGGTAGGGCTGCCATTGGTTTTCTCCTTAAACAATAAACACAAAATCTTCGTTCCTGCCGGACGCGCTGGGGCGACCGAACGATCCTTGAAACATTTTTTAGGGATCGGTTAAAGGCCCCAGAAAGGAGACTTCACTAAGCATTTTACCTATATGGATAATTATTTCCACATGTTTATGAGGATTTACGTAATACAATTAAAAAAGAATTCGTGGGATGTCGCTTCCATACATTTTGTATCATGAGCAAAGTTGAGCTAAGAATATAGTAATTCGAAAACGAAGATAACGATATGAGTCAATAGCTTACTATGTGTTAATGCCATTCGGCATTGGTTAAGAAGCGCCGGCAGATAATAATTATTCTATCTATTACAACGGCAAAGAATGATGAATGTCTGAATTGGAATTCTGAAATAGCCGCCGTCCTAAAAAAGCAGGTTGCTCTTTTGTGCACTTTCCGTCTATCATGGGGCGCTTTCCGGGTTCCGGTGCGCGAATGGTTCGCGAATTGGAAGTAAAAGTCAGGAATTTCAAACAGTTATCCTGACTCTCGGACAATATTATCAGCGGCCCCGCCGCAACAAACGGGGGATCGCTGGAGTCGAACAGTCCCTGAGGATTGTTCGGCATCATAGGTAAACCAATTTGCCGATTCTGGCGCCAAAGGGTTCTATCTCACCCTGTCCGGCGACAATCGGCGGGAGAATAAAATGACCAAGCGTATGTTGGTGGATGCCACGCATCCGGAAGAAACGCGCGTAGCCATCGTTGATGAAAACAGGCTGGAAGACTTCGACTTCGAAAGCGCAAGCAAAAAGCAGCTTAAGGGCAATATCTATTTAGCGAAAGTCATTCGCATAGAGCCGTCGCTACAGGCGGCTTTTGTTGAATATGGCGGCAATCGCCATGGCTTCCTGCCCTTCAGCGAAATCCATCCCGACTATTTCCGCATTCCGGTTGGCGACCGTCCGCATGAAGAAGAAACGGCCGATGATGACGGGGAAGACGAAATTTCCCCTGAATCTTATGCCGAAGAAGTGCAAGCTTATCAAAACGAAGCCGTCGAGCACGAAGGGGAGCCATCTCGGGACTCTACGGCCGAACCAATGCAGAGCGAGGCCAAACTTGCGGACGAGAACGCTGCCCTCCCGGCTGCGGAACCTGCCTTGGCCTTTGACAACGCACATGCTGAACCGGCGCTTTCCGGCGAGCGGCCCTCTGGCCTCGGTGCCGCCGTCGAACCCGACTTGGGATTAATTACCGATTTCGGAAACGCGGTTGTCGAACCTGCTTTTGCGCCGCCGCCAGTTGAGACTGTGGGTGGAAAAGGCGCTGAAGAAGAAGAGGTTATCGAACGCGAGAGCCGTTCGCGCGCGCAACGCTATAAAATCCAGGAAGTTGTCAAGCGCCGCCAGATCATGCTGATACAGGTGGTCAAGGAAGAGCGCGGCAATAAAGGCGCAGCCCTCACGACTTATCTTTCGCTGGCCGGGCGTTATTGCGTTTTGATGCCGAATACGGATCGGGGCGGGGGCGTCAGCCGCAAGATAACAAGCCATCAGGATCGCCGCCGCATGAAGGAGATTCTGGATCAGCTTGAAACGCCCGAAGGCATGGCCGTCATTCTGCGCACCGCCGGCATGGAACAGGATCCTTCCGAGATTCAGCGCGATCTTGAACACCTTTTACGCCTTTGGAACACGATCCGCGAACAGACGCTGGTTTCCACGGCGCCGACCTTGATCTATGAAGAAGCCAGCCTGATGAAGCGCGCCATTCGCGATTTGTATTCCGCGAATGTCGAGGAAATCCTTGTCGCAGGACGCAAGGGCTATGAACTGGCGCATGAGTTTATTCACTCGATCATGCCGGAAGACCAGGACAAGGTCAGGCTGTATGAAGATCCTATTCCTTTATTCTTCCGCTACAATGTCGAGAAACAGATCGATCAACTTTACAATCCCGTCGTACAGCTGCGTTCCGGCGGATATATCGTCATCAATCCGACCGAGGCCTTGGTCTCGATCGACGTGAATTCCGGTCGTTCGACGCGCGAACGCCACATTGAGGGAACGGCCCTTAAGACAAACCTTGAGGCCGCCGACGAAATTGCCCGCCAGTTGCGCCTTCGCGACCTTGCCGGCCTGATTGTGATCGACTTCATCGATATGGAAGACGGCCGTAACAATGCCGCCGTCGAAAGGCGCATGAAGGAAGCGATGAAGTCGGACCGCGCGCGATTGCAGATCGGGCGGCTTTCGGCGTTCGGGCTTATGGAGCTTTCGCGCCAGCGCTTGCATCCCAGCCTGACGGAAATCAATTTTGAAAGATGCCCTCACTGCGCCGGGATCGGCATGATCCGTTCTGTGGATTCCTCGGCAATATCCGTTTTGCGCACGATTGAGGAAGACGCTATTCGACAGCCAGGCGGCGACATGGTTTTGCATCTGCCCACCAAGGTTGCGCTTTATATCTTAAATCAGAAGCGCGCGGCACTTATCGAGATCGAGCAGCGCTATAATCTTCAAATCCTTCTGCACAGCGACGATTCGCTTGTCGCGCCCGAATGCCGCTTGGAACGTTCGCGTTCCGGCAGCAGCGAAGCCCGCAAGCGCATTCCGGCCGTCGATACCGATCAGGTACTCGCCGAAGCGACAAACGGCGATACAGGATTTGCTGCGCCGGCGCCGCAGAGTGAAAACGAGCGTCCCAATCGCCGCAAAGGACGTTTCGGACGCGGCCATCGCGATCGGACACGCGCTCCTTTTACGCCTCCAAATGCCGAATCCGCCCTCGCTGAACCGAACGGCAATGCTGCCCCGACCGATTCGATGCCGGACGACAACATCGGAAATGCGGCGACGCCCGAATTTTCAACAGAAGAACGCACCTATGGCGAAGGACGCGCCGAAAGCCATCGACAGGGCGGTCGCCGCCGAGGACGTCGCGGCGGAAGAGGACGCCATGGCGATCATCGGCGCAATAATCAGGAAAATGCACGCCGCGATGCTTCTCCCTCGGAGCCGCAGCCATCTTTTGTCGACGTGCCGATGCCGGTGTCGGCACCGCTGAGCATCCATGATCTGGATACGACGCCGCGAGACGACCGGGGGGCATCGCCTGCACCTCAGGCTCGCACGGCCTCTTCGGAGCCCATGGTTTCAAGGGTTGTTGTCTCTTCCGCACCGCCCCCCTCGCGTTTCGAGGTCACAGATCAGGACATGGATAAGCCTAAGGGCGGCTGGTGGCGGAAACTGACAGGGCAATAAGCACCCGTGGCTTCCACACTTCTTCTTACCGTTCAGGATGGCGTTGTTCGCTTTGGCGATAAAACGCTGTTTGAAAATCTTTCCTTCAATATCCGCGAAGGCGAAAAGGTTTGTCTTATCGGCAAAAACGGTGCCGGCAAAACCACTTTGATGAACATCATCACAGGCGTGCGCGAGCTTGACGAAGGGACGCGCTGGCAACTGCAAGGGGTGAGCATCGGCTATTTGGAACAGGAAATCATTCCCCGCGAGGGACAGTCCGTCCGGCAGTTCATCTTTGCGGCCCTGAGCAATCAGGACGGCAGCCATGATTACAAAATTGAGCGCATTGTCATTCCGATGGGGCTGGATCTTGAAGACAGGATGACGGCTTTGTCGGGCGGGCAGCTGCGGCGGGCCGCTCTAGCACGAGCTTTGGTTGAGGAACCGGATATCCTTTTGCTTGACGAGCCGACCAACCATCTTGATCTCGATGTGATCGAATGGCTTGAGGATTACCTGAAAACCTATCGCGGCGCCGTGGTGTGCGTGAGCCACGACAAGGCTTTTTTAAGCAACGTGTCGCGGGAAGTGTTTTGGCTGGACCGCGGACGGCTTAGGATCTGTCCAAAAGGTTTTTCCTTTTTTGACGAATGGGCCACAATGATTCTGGAGCAGGAAGAACGTGAGTTGCATAATCGCCAGAAGATTTTGGATCAGGAAATCGAGTGGGCAAGCCGCGGCGTTAAAGCGCGCCGCAAGCGCAACGTTCGCCGCGTTGAGCTTGTCAAGGCGGAACGCGAGAAATTACGGCGCGATAAAGGCGCGCTTAATAAAATGCTTGCGAAAATCGATTATACCGCTGGCGACTTTGCCGAGGCTTCCTCGCGCATTGCGGCGGAATTCTATAATGTTCACAAAACTTTTGTTGAGGGGGAAAAAGAGAAGGTCATCCTTTCGAATTTTCACTTTCGAATTTTGCGCGGAGACCGCATCGGCATCATTGGAAAGAACGGCGCGGGTAAAACAAGCCTTCTTCGCCTGCTGACGGGAGAATTGAAGCCCGACATGGGCAAGGTCAAAATGGCGAAGGACATTGAGCTTTCCTACTTCGATCAAAAACGGAAATATCTGATCCCCGATCATTCCCTACAGCGCATTTTATGCCCCAACGGCAGCGATTACATTGATGTCATGGGTAAAACCCGTCATGTGTGCGGTTATCTAAAAAGTTTTCTTTTCGATCCCAAGATGGTGCGCCACCCCGTTAGCGTTCTTTCGGGAGGGCAGAAAAACCGCCTGATGCTGGCCAAGATAATGGCCAATCCCGGCCAACTGTTGATTTTAGATGAGCCAACAAACGACCTCGATATGGATACGCTGGATATGCTTGAAGAGATGTTGTCGCACTATAAGGGCACGCTTCTCGTCGTGAGCCATGATCGGGATTTCCTGGATCAGACGGTGACGAAGATTCTGGCTTTTGAAGGAGACGGAAAGGTCGAGAGCCTCATCGGCGGCTATCAGGATTATGCCGCGCGGCGCAAGGAACAGCAGGCGGATAAAAACACGGAACCGACAAAGCAGAGAAGAGAACCCGCGGACATGCGGATCAAGAAAACATCCAAAATGACTTACATTCAGGAATATGAGCTGAAAAATCTTCCTGAAAAAATTAAATCCCTCGAAAAGGAAATTTCATTTCTCGAAAACCAGCTTTCCGATCACACTCTTTACACGCGCGATGCGCAAAGCTTCGACCGATTGTCAAAAGAGCTTATGCGAACAAAAGAAAACTTGCAAAAAGCCGAAGACAGGTGGTTAGAATTAGATGAATTGAAAGCGGAAACCACGATCTAATTCTTTTTTAAGCTATCCACAATTATTGCATTCCAACAAGACGAAATGACCAAGCCACCTCCAAATCCAGAATGCGGCGTTATAAGAATTGACGGCGAAGATGTACCTTTCTCCATCTTTCGCACGCTTCGCCGCAAGAGAACGATCGCCTACAAGATGGAACGCGACGCCAGCGTACGCGTTGCGGCGCCTCTTTCGGCGAGCTCGGGCAGTGTCGTAAAGGTTCTGAAGCGGCAGGCGTTGTGGATTACGCGCGCGCGCGCGTTACGAAAAAACCTTTTGGCGAAACACGGGTTTATTGACGGTTCCGTTTTGCCTTATCTGGGACGCGCTTATGTTTTGCGCATAACGCAAGGCGACTACGCCCGCCAAGGATGCAAACTGAAACCACACGTTTTACACGTGCATATTCAAACACCTACGCCAGGCCCATCAGGCTTACGGGAAGACGTGCGGCTTGAGATCCTTTTATGGCTGAAAAAGCGCGCGCGCATCAAATTCAAAAAACGGCTGAATTACTGGGCAGACCGCATGGGCATAAGGTACAAAAGCTTTATCCTCGCGCGCCCCGAACGCCGCTGGGGCAGTTGCAGCGCCGATGACGTTATCCGCATCAACTGGCGGCTGATTATGGCCCCTTTGCCTGTTCTTGATTATGTCGTCGCCCATGAGCTGAGCCATGTTCGCCACAAAGACCATTCACCTCGCTTTTGGTCTTTTTTGGCGAAAACAATGCCCGACTGTAGGGCCCGGCGGAAAATCTTGCGCCAGATGGAAGGCTCCTCATTTATGCATCTCGAATATTAATGCATTTTCAACGCCCCCCTTCCGGGGCGAATCCCGAATCACGCTTGTATGATTAAAGGGTTACGGGATATAAAAAACCCCTCATCCTAGGGGAGATTCACCATGAAAGTTCTGGTTGTCGGTGGAGGCGGGCGTGAACACGCCATTTGTCATGCGGTTTCAAAATCGCCTTTATGCGATAAACTTTATTGTACGCCCGGCAATGCAGGAATTCAGGCTGTCGCCGAATGCTGGCCCATAGCAACCGACGACCTTCAAGGTATCGTATCGGCCGCGCTTGAGCATAGGATCGATTTCGTCATCGTCGGCCCTGAAGTTCCTTTAGCGCTCGGGCTTGTCGATAGGCTTAAGGAAGTAAAAATTTTATGCTTCGGACCGTCCAAGCTGGCAGCGGAAATTGAGAGTTCAAAGGGATTTATGAAGGATCTTTGCTGGCAGGCGGGGATTCCGACCGCCACCTACAAGCGCTTTAGCGATGCCGCAGATGCGCGCGCTTACGTCTATGAACGGTTCAAAAACAACGGAGACGCACCGCCTATCGTCATTAAAGCCGATGGGCTTGCCGCCGGGAAAGGCGTGACGATCGCGCAAACGCTGGAAGAATCCATTGCCGCCGTCGATCATGCGATGGAAGGCAAAGCCTTTGGCGCCGCAGGCGCGGAAATTGTAATCGAAGACTTTTTGGTAGGCGAAGAGGCTAGTTTCTTTGCCTTATGCGATGGGAATACAGCCCGCTTTTTCGCCTCCGCACAGGATCATAAAGCCGTCTATGACGGGGACAAAGGCCCGAACACGGGCGGAATGGGCGCCTATTCGCCCGCGCCCATCATTGATGACAGCATGCGAGAGCGTATCATGAGGGAAATTATTGAGCCGACGCTTGAGGCGATGAAGAAAGTAGGCCGCCCTTTTACCGGCGTTCTTTTTGCCGGGCTTATGATTACGCAACAAGGGCCAAAACTTATCGAGTATAATGCGCGGTTTGGCGATCCCGAAACCGAAGCCATCCTCCCTCGTCTGAAAACGGATCTTCTGATGCTTCTTTATACTTGCAGCAAAGGCGAGCTGGCAAAAATTGAGATCGAATGGGATGACCTCGCCGCCCTGACAGTCGTTATGGCCGCCGACGGCTATCCGGGAAATTATCTAAAGGGCTCGGTCATTCGCGGGCTTGATAACGCCGCTTCTTTTGCGGACGTAAACGTTTTTCACGCGGGAACGTCACGGAATGCTACTGGAGAAGTAACCGCCAATGGGGGCCGCGTACTATGTATCACCGCCGTTGCGCCCATCGAAGAAAACAAAGGGGCTTCTGCGACAGCGCGCGCTATAGCCGTAGCGCAGAAAACTGCTTATGCCGCCATCAACCAAATTATCTGGCCGGAAGGTTTTTACCGCCGCGATATAGGCTGGCGGGCCATCAAACGGATTAAATCCCGCTAGGAAATTCGTAAGCCCCCTAAAACTGAGAGGTTAATGGGATAAGCTATCTTTATTTAACAGTGAATTCTCGGTAGCTGTGAG
This sequence comes from uncultured Rhodospirillaceae bacterium, assembly GCA_964453225.1. GTDB lineage: Bacteria > Pseudomonadota > Alphaproteobacteria > UBA9219 > UBA9219 > CAIXLI01. The sequence continues at coordinate 190,494 of CAYVNS010000001.1, read as the reverse complement.
GGGAATGACAGACAACGTCTCTTCGGAAAAAGCGATGGCGTCATAGTTGCCGTCGCTCTTGGTCAAGAAGATTTTTTCTACATAAGGCCCGCCGCTGATCTCAATCTGCGTATAGGGGAGCTTAAGTTGTGCGTTTTCACGCGGCGTCAAAAGCATTGTCCACCGCCTTCCGCTGGCATTCTTTTTGATGAGATAACCCTTTTCCAGCTTGCTCCAGTCTCCCGCCAACGCCCCACTAACAACATCATATAGGGAACGAAGATTCCTTATCGGCAGCGTTACATTGACGCCGGCAATCTGTTGGGCGGCCCCGGCGGGGGTAACGATGGTCTGTGTCGGAAAAGGCTTTTCGACGCTCCAAATCAAACCCTGGGCGGGAGCAACGACAAAATGGCCGGTTGTCCGCCATGGTTTCTGTGTAGCCTTTGTTCCGATCTCATGCACAAAATTTCCGCGCAGGACATTTTCCGCGCCAATGCGAGTCTGGCCAGGCGGCGTTTCAATAGCCAGAGCGGGAAAGGGAATGAGAATGAGAACGAGAACGAGAAAAAACAGGATTTGGCGAAGCATGAGTAACTCCATAACGGTGCTCGAAGAGATATTCACGCCCTGTTTGTCATTTTTGTGACAACTCAAGCGTTTTCCAAATATTGTTTCAACACGTCACGCAATTTATCGCCAATTTTTACGGGGCCGCGCTTTTTCTGATCGATAAGAACGGAAACGGATTCGCTGTAGGATATGGGCGTTTGATCATGCCAAAGAGCATTGGCCACATGCAGAGACGTTGTTCCTATTTTCGTAATGCACGTGCCCAGTTTTACCTGGGCCGGGATATGCAGCTCATGCGTAAATGTGATGCAGGTGCGCGCAAGAACAAAGATCGTATCCGTCCAGGGCCAGCCCGGAGTCACAATATTAAATAGATTGGCGCGAGCATTTTCAAAATACATGCCCATCGCATTGTTGTTTACATGCCCGAGGGCATCTAAATCGCAAAAGCGCACATGATCGTTCGTCCATATTTTGTAACGATTTTGATCGTAAAATTTATCTGTCTCCATTGGATCGCCTCCTTGGAGGCAAAATTAATCCCGTTCATCAGGATGGGCCAGATAATTATATCCCGCAGCGCACAAGGTTAGAAACGTATCGCCTTTTTAATAGGCACCGTCGCGGTGCAAAACGACCGGAATGGTTTTACAGATAATTGCAAAATCGTTCCAAAGGGACCAGTTTCGAACGTACCAGCCGTCCATGCTCACGCGCTCTTCATAGGAAAGATCGCTGCGGCCGCTAACTTGCCACGAACCCGTGATGCCGGGACGCACGCTGTAGTAATAACTGATGTCGTGTTTGTATTTCTCAATCTCGGCCTCGACAATGGGGCGCGGCCCAACGACGCTCATGTCTCCCTTAAGCACATTAATCAGCTGCGGCAGTTCGTCGATGCTTGTGCGGCGGATAAATTGCCCAAATTTGGTAATGCGCACGTCGTTCTTTAATTTCTGATTTTGTTGCCATTCTTGTTCCGCTTCAGGATTTTCCTTTAAATAACGGTAGAGAACCGCTTCAGCATCGGCCCCCATGGATCGGAATTTGTAACAATTAAAAAGCCGCCCGTGCCGCCCGACGCGGGGTTGTTTGAAAAAAACAGGGCCTCCGTCGCGCCGGATAATTATCGCGACGGCCGCGAAAAAGGGGAGCAGAAAAAATAAAGCCGTCCCCGCAATCATAAGGTCAACCATCCGCTTGATCATTCGCGGGATCGGAAGAAGCAATCGATTGGTATCGTGCAGCAACATAACATCCTGCATCAGAAAGTGATGCGAGGTCATTGTGGAGGTGGGAAGCCCGAGCCAAGGCGGAACGATGGAGCAAGGGACGCGCGCACGAGGCAGCGATCTCAAAGCTTTTTGATAACGCTCAATCTCGCTTCCTTCAAGCGCGAGGAAAATATATTGTGCGTCGTGCATCATTAAAATCTGCTTCCATGCATGCGTTTTATGCATCTCGGAAAGGACAAAAGAAGGCAATTGATCCACGATTTCAAATCCAAGGTGTTTATCTTGCTCAAGCGTTCTTAAGGCGGCTTTTGCCGTGGGACCGCCGCCTATGACAATCGCAGGGATATTCCATAAGCCCTGTCTTTGTTGCCGATGGCGTACCGAAGCCCGTCCGAGAAAGGAGAAAAAAACAAACAATATCCAGCAGAAGGCCGTCCAAAGGCGGGAGCTATTGTCGTGCGAAGCAAAGGCAAGAAAACCGCTAGCCACAAACCCCATGCCAGCAACGCTCAATACGTGGCGCGTAAACTCCCAAAAAGGGAGGCGCTGGCGATAATGGCCGCGACTTTCCAGCCATAAAAGAGCCGCCACGCCAGTAACCAGAAAGGTAATAAATTGTTGCAGCGAAATGACGTTCCACCACTCGTAGCTTTGGTCTTTGAAGCCCTGCCGCGCCATAACAAAAGCCGCGCCCCCCAGGAACGACAAGATGAAAGCTCCGATATCAGCCCTCAGGATACCCATGCCGGAGGAACGCATTCGACTATGAAAATCGGGAAAGGCTTCCGCAGGCCTGAAGGATGGACTCTGTTTGTCCAAAGCCTCTTGTCTGAGCTCTACTTCAACGAGAGCAGATATCTTTTGCGGATACGGCGTCATTATATAATTCCATTAATTAATTAATCATCATCATGCCGTGTCGATTCATAATACCCTGCTTTGCCACCTTTTTGAATGGTGGCAAACAAGATCAAAAAAATTGAAATTCGCATTAAACTTAATGCGTTTCTTTAATATCGCAGATTAGCGCAATCTTAAGCAATAGAAAAAATATTTTCATTCTCTTTTAAGATTATGGATCGACAAGCCCCGTTTTCTATTCACATAGCCTCGACATGGTTAACCTGCCTCAACTAAGTCCTTATGTCCTCTAAATTTTTTATTATTTGAACACCGTCTTTTCGAAGCGCAGAAAGGGTATTGTTTCCCGGCGGGGAAAGCCGTGAGAGAATGACCGCTATGGGCACTTTTGAAGCAAGATAAATGTCCATTCCCAAAGACCGAGAAGCCCCCTCCACCATTTGCTTTGCAAGAGCTTCATCGACAAAAGGAAAAATAACCCGGCTGGCCTGTTCGGGTAGTTTTATGTGCTCCAATCCTTCAGGATCGATCTGATAGTGATCCGTAATTATATCTTGCCGCGTCAACCTCTCTAACTGCGACAGGTGGTTTTGCCCTTGTTTATCCAAGACAATTTGTATCTGTAGACCTATTTCGTTAGCTTCCGCTATTAAGCCTTCGACTTCCTCCCCCTCGGGCTTGTGCCCTGCTATGACGATTAATAGCCGGGATAGGGGCGCTTCTTTCCCCCCTCTCTGCTTTTCTGCCGCCTTTTTGGCCAATAAATAAGACGCCTTTGCACCTTCGATGTCGTTGTCCAGAATCCGGCGCGCAATTTCATCAACGCTTATCATTCTGCCAAAACCGAAATCATTGCATGCCATCCGCCCTTCAACAGGCCCCATAATAACGACCTGTTGCTGAACCAGATTGGCGCAATTCCTTTGTACCGAAGGATGCTCCCAAATCTTGTAGTTCATGGCCGGCGCGATAAATAAAGGCGTTCCCCCAAGGTGGGTTTCCATTAAAACATGCGCAAGTTCTGACGACTGATAAGAAAGCTGGCTTATAAAATCGGCTGTTGCCGGCGCAACAAGAAGAAAATCCGCTTTTCGAATAACCTCGTTCTTATAAGAAAGTGAATCGCTAGCGGTCAGCACAATGCCGTTTGTGGCAGCGCTTATCTTCTCGACAGAAATCCAGCGAGGCTTGCTTTGCCATTGTTCGGGCGCTCTCGTAAAAATGACATCAAGTATAAAATCTTGTTTCAGCTTGGCTAAAAGCTCAGGAACCTTGCAGGCTGCAATGCTGCCCGTCACGATCAAGACCATTTTCTTTTTTTTGTTCATTGGCTTTTCACTGTGCATGCAATCAAATCGGCTATGAGCATCCCAACCTGATATTTATCCGTTTCGCCACAATCACAAATTTCCTTTCGCGTGATTTTTAGAACGTGGGTACGCTCCTGCGCACGATTTTGAATGCTTTTACCAACAAGATTGGCAAAAAGAACGTCGGCATTTTTCTGTTCCAGTTTTTGGCGCGCATAGTTTTCCAGATTCTCGGTTTCCGCCGCAAAGCCAATAACCATTTGAGGCCTTTGTGCCGGATGCTTTCCCATGAAGGCTAATATATCCGGATTTTGAATAAGGTGAATCTTCGATATCTCCCCAGGCTTTACATCCAAAGCCAATAATTCTTCGACGCCGAAGTCGGCAACGGCTGCAACGCCGACATAGGCAGAACAAGGCAGTGCTTTACGACATTCCCTTAACATCTCATCTGTGGATTGCACATGAACCGTTTCGATCGTCGCCTGCACCGGGTCGGGTAATGTTACGGGGCCTGAGATCAGGACGACCTTTGCGCCACGATCCGCCAGCGCGCAGGCTATTTCATGCCCCTGCCTTCCCGATGAGAAGTTGGTCAGGATGTCGCCACTTGCCGTTAAACGCTCAACGCAGGGACCGCTCGTGACAACGATTTTCATAGACGATAAATCCTGGGTCGACGCGGGTGCGGGTTGTCGTGGAATCCCCATGGCAAAGCGACCGACGCGCGCGCAAGAGTCGACAAACTTTTTCCAAGCTGCCGGCAACCCCGAGAGATGGAAATTCTGGGCGTTGTCGAATCCAGCGACAATGGCTCTTTTTCCAATAGGCTTTAGAACTGAAAGGAGATCCGTATTAGCCGTTACATCCAAAAAGATGGATCGGCCGGGCTCCGTCTTGATTTTTATTTTTTGGGCCGCTTGCGTTGCAGCCTTCAGCATGGCGACGCTTGCAAGGTGCAGAATCAAGTCAAAGTCCTGTTTCGCACATAAATCCTTGCAACATTCCGACAAGTTTTCCGCTGAGCGCAGCGCCGATCCATCGGGAAGGCTTGACAGAACCTTGACTTTTTCAGGCACCGGCAGTGCGGTTTCGCAACAAACCAAAGTCACGAGCGCGCCTCGTTCGGCCAAAGCAAGCGCGACACGATGCCCGTGATCCTCGGGCCGAAGACCGTTCGCATAATGCCTGACTCCGTCAATGTCTTCTTTTGCGCGCCCTGCCGTGACAAGTATTTTTACATTTTTTACCTGATCCGGCGCGAAACCATTTGGCGATTCCATACCGGTAAAAGACGGCGCTTTCATGATCGGAAAGGGCTCGTTAAACAGGGAGAAACAAGCATACGAAACACCACTGCTATGGTATGAAGCTTTAGTGGTCGGGGAGACAAGATTTGAACTTGCGACCCTCTGGTCCCAAACCAGATGCGCTACCAGGCTGCGCTACTCCCCGAAAGGCTCAGACATAATAAAAAAAACCTTCAAGAGCAATCTCGTTTTATCCCTACCCATGCCTTTCATGAGTTGGTATGAAGAGATTCTCTCCCCATTCGAGAAACCTTAACTATAGGAGGGTTCTGTGTTCGCCTCTCTCCTCGTCTCTCTGGTAAGCTTTAGTCGCAAATTCGCGATATTTTTTGTCATCGCGGCTTTTTTGGCAAGCGCCTTACTCGCTGTTTATATTGCAAACAATATCTCCATTAATACAAATATTAATCAGTTGCTTTCGGATGATTTGGATTGGCGAAAACGCGAAAAAGAGCTGGAAGCGGCTTTCCCGCAGAAGATCGACAATCTTATAATCGTGATCGAGGGGCAAACCGGCGAAAAGGCGGGGGCGGCGGCCGATGCGCTGGCCGCGCAACTTTCAGCCATGCCAGAAATATTCACGTTTGTGTCACGTCCGGACGCGCTGCCTTTTTTTCGCACCAACGGGCTTCTTTATCTTTCTACGCAAGAACTCAGCGACGTTTTGGAACAAATTGTCGAAGCGCAACCATTGCTAGGCACAATTATAAGCGATCCCAGCTTGCGTGGCTTTCTGGATATGATCGGGTTAATGGCGAGGGGCGCTCAAGGAGAGGCCGTAGATAGCTCTCAGATAGAAAAGCCTCTCAATGAAATCGCAGCCGTTTTCACCGCCGCACTTGTGGGCACAGAACATCCCCTTGACGTTCAAAGTTTGATACCCCGCCCCGCGTCTCAAACTGCTTTGCGAGAGCTGCGCAAATATATCATCACAAAGCCGGTATTGGACTACGCATCGCTACAGCCCGGCTTTGCCGCGACAACTGCTGTTCGAAAGGCTATCGACAGCCTTGGGCTGACCCCGGAAAACGGCATTAAAGCGCGGCTGACCGGTTCCGTTCCATTGAACGACGACGAGTTCGCAAGCGTCGCCGAAGGCACAGGATTGGCAACGATTATGAGTGGCATTTTGGTTCTATGCCTGCTCTTTTTGGCCTGCCGCACCTGGCGCATCGTTTTGCCCATCGCCTTAACTTTACTTGTGGGGCTTATCGCGTCAACGGCGTTCGCAACTTTCGCCGTAGGATCTCTTAATCTTATCTCGGTTGCCTTTGCTGTCATGTTTATTGGAATTGCCGTCGATTTCGGCATTCAGTTCGGGGTTCGTTATCGGGACCAGCATCACAAAGAGCCGGATCACGCCAAAGCTTTGCAAAATACCGCTAAAGTTATTGGCCTTCCTTTAGCCATGGCCGCAGGCTCAACGGCTTTAGGGTTCCTGTCATTTATTCCCACAGAGTATCGTGGCGTTTCGGAGCTTGGTTTGATTGCCGGTATCGGCATGATCATCGCCTTTGTTTTGAATATTACCCTTTTACCCGCGCTTATGAGCCTGACCAAGCCAAACGCGGAGAGTGAGCGTATTGGTTTTTCTTTTCTTGCACCGCTTAACGCTTTCCTGATAGCTCGCCGTAAAATCATTGTATCCTTCTTCGGCGTATTAATTTTTGCGGGATTGGTGATCGCGACGCACATTCGTTTTGATTTTGATCCGCTGAATTTAAAAGATCCGAAGACCGAATCCGTGGCCACCATGTTCGAAGCCATGCAGGATCCCGATTCCGATGCCTATGCAGCGCAAATACTGGAGCCTTCGCGAGAAGCGGCTCTGAAAAGGGCTTCCGAATTGGGGGCGTTGCCAGAAGTCGATCACGTTATGACCCTTGGCAGCTTTGTTCCCGAGGATCAGGACAAAAAACTGGCCATGATTGCGGATACGGCCCTGCTGCTCGCGCCAACCTTTTCTTTGCCAACAAAGCCATCGGCAAGTTTTGAAGAAAACAAAGAGGCTCTTTTAAAAACGGCCCAGCTTCTGCATCAAGCCGCCCCGAGCTTGCCTGCCGCCGAGCCATTAGCGTCGGTGCTTGACAAGCTTTATGAACGGAACGATCCGGCGTTGCTCCAGAAGGCCCAGCAGAATTTAATCGGCCCGCTTCAAGCCAAGCTAAGCGAGATCCAGGGAATTATGCTGGCAAAGCCCGTCACGCTTGAGGACATCCCCGTGGAGTTGAGCCGAGATTGGGTTACGACTGACGGTAAATGGCTGGTTGAAGCATTCCCAAAGAAGGGTACGGATAATAATCCCAGAAACCCCGACATGCTGAACCGATTCGTGGACGCCGTTCAAAAAATCGCTCCTCACGCCTCTGGAACGCCTATATCGATTCGCGAATCAGGGCGGACCATCGTATCCGCGTTCATTCATGCCGGGATCTATGGATTCATCTCGATAGCGTTTCTATCTTTCCTTATTCTGCGTCGGTTTAACGACGTTTTGCTTATGCTGACGCCCCTTGTAATGGCTGGGATTTTAACCTTAGCAACGATTACTCTTATGGACTTGCCTTTGAATTACGCCAACATCATCGCGCTGCCCTTATTGTTCAGTTTGGGGGTATCCTATGCAGTATATTTCGTTTTTTATGGGAAAAAAGGTGAACGAACCTTCCTTCAATCCAGCATGGCCAGAGCGGTTTTATTCAGCGCTGCCACAGTGTTAGTGGCTTTTATCACACTCTGCTTTTCCTCACATCCGGGTACGCGGGGCATGGGTGAATTATTAACCATTGCGTTGTTATACTCCCTGCTCTGTACATTTCTCATGCTCCCAGTGTTCTATGGTTTCCAAATGAAAAAGTAGTGTTAAATTAACCTTAATTCTCATTCCAGGAGTATCATTATGTCCTACCGCCGCATTATCCTTATCCTTGCCCTCTTGGCTTTGCCGACCTTCCTCACGGCATGCGCCGACATTCCCAAGTCTCCTCAGGAGCAAGCCGAAGCCCAGGCGATCAATGATCCGCTTGAGCCTATGAATCGTGTCGTATTCGACGTGAACGATTTTCTCGATCGTTTGCTCCTCAAGCCGCTTACGGAACTCTATCGCTTTAGCGTTCCTGATTTTGTACGCGAGCGCGTTGCCAATGTATTATCGAACATGCATGAGCCTGTGATCTTCGCCAACAACCTGTTGCAGGGCGACACCTCTGCCGCAGGCATTACGGTTCAGCGCTTCCTCGTCAATACCACCGCTGGCGCTGCCGGTATCTTTGAAGTCGCGGCTGACATGGAACTGCCCCAGCAGATGGGTGACTTTGGCCAGACGCTTTCCGTTTGGGGCGTCAACGGCGGGCCTTATTTGGTTCTGCCCTTCTTTGGCCCGTCTAATTTCCGTGATGGTATCGGACTTGGCGTGGATACGGTTATGTCGCCCTGGCAGTACGCCGCTTATGCGGCCGGTGGCCAAGGCGTAGAAAACCGCTTTCTCATCTCGCACTTTGCCGCAGAAGGCCTGACACGACGCGAAGCCTCACTTGACGAATACGAGGCCTTGCGCTCCGGATCACTGGACTTCTATGCCCAGATACGCAGCGTCTATCGTCAGTATCGCGATAAGCAGCTTGGCATTCAGTCTTCTAATGCCTCACCGGTATTTGAAGATTACGAGTAATATACTTCCTTGCCGAAAGCCCTCCCCCAAAAGGGGAGGGCTTTTTTATTTCCTCAGCAAGGAAAACCATTTTGCACAACAAGCTATAGAGTCTTCCGTTTCGGCGTAACTCGTTTGCAGGGACACATCTTGACCCCAAACCTTACTTTCCCAAGACGTTTCGAATTCCGCCGCGGCAACAATACTTGGGGGTGCAAAGGCCCCTTCCATTAAAGCAAGGCCCAAAACGAGGGAGCCAAGATTACGGCATGCTTCGGCGAGGCCCGTGAGAGAAAAGGCATCCAGTTTCACCATGTGATTTTCCAGGCGGCCTAAAGCTTCTTCATCTTGTTCGAACGGGACAACGCCTGCGCCTGTTTTCAACCGTGCTTTAAAAGAGTTATGACACCAGTCCAAGTAGGGCTGCCAAGCCTCGGTTTGTGCGGCGACGAGAGCGGCAGGTCTGCTTGCGCGTTGGCAAATGAGTTCATGCTGCCCATAACCCATGATCTCTTTTATGACCAGCGCTTGTCCCTGCGCTGTTATATCAATGGCTGTAAAAGCCATTTGTGTTAGCGGCATTTTGCGCAAGTCTTTTATTGCGCCTTGTTCTTTGAATTCGTCGGCTATGGCCTCGGCCAAGGACTTCGAGGGAACCATAAAAGAAAAACGCCCCGGTGTTTTTAGGGTTTCCGCATTCTGACAAAGAGCGAAGTTACTATCTATAGGCTTAACGATAATCATTGACTGCCTTATTGATTGAGGTTCGACCCCTCTTCTTCGCCGATGTCGTTATCAAAGAATAAATTGCGGATAAACCCGGGCGTTAAAAGGGATATTGGATTTACTGAAATCTGAGGCGCATTAAGCGGCCCTTCTATTTTATAGGAGACCGCCAGGATGCCCTGATTTTCACCCCCGGTGATCAAATCGCCGACCAGCGGGATGAAATTCAAAACGCTGTTCATGACGCTAAAGGGCACAACGGTTCCCTGCAACTTTGCGCTATTTGAATTCATATCAATGATTCCTTCGACATTAATGCCCACCGCTGAGCCTGCGGCATGAGCTTGAATAATGATTATTTCATCTCCTTTCCATTTAAAGTCGCCTTCAAACCTGCTAAAATTAGCTTTAGCCGTAATGAGATCCGCAAAACCAAAAGGAGACGTGGCATTCATAAGCCGCGCAAGGATGGGCAGGTCTTCAACTGTAAAATCTTTCAATCTTGCTTTGCCGACTATCTCACGCGGGTTTTCAACCGTGCTTTGTCCTGAAATGTGAAGCTTTCCATCTTTTAATGTGTTCGCATAGCCAAGCCCTTGAAGCGCTTTGCCCAGATTGTCACAGGTTATCTTAAACACACGCGTTCCGTTGCGCTGCGGCGTTAAGTCAATGCTTACGGGCGTATCCCCTCCGGCCAAACCGTACAAACTAATCTGTTTCCATCCTTCAGCGTCGCGGATCGCTATGCCTTTCACCTTGTCAACGAAACCGTCGTCGCCTTTTGCATAGAGCTTATCTATCTGGATGTGGAATTCTTCGGCAAGCGGCTTTTCTGTTTTGGTATCTTGCTCGCCACGAAGCCCGGAAATATCCAGGGATCGCCCCTTTATGTCATAGCGCGCCATGCCTTTGGCGTTTCTACGGTAATGCACTTCTGCGTTCGTGCGGCCGACAACGACCGGGGCGAGATCCATCGATACAATACCGGACATATCGGGAGATAAAACCGCAGATCCCCTAATCGACTCCCTAGTCGCCTGAAGGTTGATTTGAGAAATTTCAACCGGTTGTCCTTCGACCGCTGTCGCGGTGAATTTTAATATTGCCAGTGCGCTTTCGGGCTTTTTCCACCCCAGCATGTTCACCACAACCGATGCTGGCGTCATATCGAGGGACGCCATAAGTATTGTTTTTTCCTTTGCGGGTTTCGTTAAATCAAGATCGACTTTAATCGCCCCCTTGGTTCCATTAAAAAGTGTGGTTCCGAAGTTAGCCCATTGATCGTGATTAACGGCCCCGGTAACGTTTATGTGGCGTAACGGTTTGTCATTCTGCGCTTCGAAATTTTCATTCCAATCGACTTGAAAAGGAGCTTTGCCAAAGGCGATGGGGCCCTTGAGGCGGAATCCGTCCGCCATTAACGACAATTCTAAAGCTCCCTGATCTACCGACACGCCGGGAATAAGGTTTGTTGAAGCAACATCGGTTGCCTTTGCTTCGGCGCGAATATCCACATCTTTCATGGCCAAGGATTTTAGCAAGGGAAAGCGAAAGGTCACCGTGCCTTCGATTTTTCCCTCCAAGTCGTTAGGCGCGATGCCCAATGCCTTCGCGTAGCCGAGCGGCGGGTGATCGAGAAGCTTAAGCACCTCCGGCAGCGGTCCCGAAATCTTTAAGGGGATATCGATGTATTGATCAACATCGGCAAGTCCCGTGATGCCTATCGTGAAAGGCGATAATCTTATATTCCCTATGCCCCCGCCTTTAATCTGAATATCCATTTTCTTAAAGTCATAGGTGGCCAAGGCTTCCACATTGTCGACAGGAGGCATTCCTTCCACATAGGCAACGCTTGCGTTCCTGATGAAAATCGTGCCGCCCCCATCGACGGACAGGTTGGCCATATCATTGAGAGCCGCAGAGCCATGAGCCGTGAGCTCGGCACTTGAAAAAACACCCTTTATTAAATTTGAAACAATCCACTCGCGAGGATTTGGCAATATCGGTTTGGGCCATATTTCGGCAAATCGGTTCATGGCCAGATTTTGCAGTTTTAACTGCATCGTAAAATCAAAATCCATGTTTTCTTTTTTTGAAGAAAGACCATCCACACTCACGGCAAGGATCGGCCCCCCGAAGTCAATGCGTGTTTCATATAAACGGATCCGCTGCGTCGGCGAGTCATAATCAGCATTAAAACTGAAGGATTTAACCCGGCAGGGGCTATCCCAGAACGCGGGATAAATAAGGCGTCCCTCTCTCCCTTGAAGGGCGGCGGCAATGGATAGTAGCGTCAACTCCCGGTCAAGAACGAGTTTGATCGTTCCTGTCAAGGGCATCTCGACCACCGAGGCCATGTCCAAGCCCAATGTATCGGGACGGCCACCGGCAATATAAGCCGGTGTAATATTGTTGAATGTTGCAGCCAACATATGCTTTTCATTTGCCGAATTATAAATGTAGATCAACTCAAGCGCCGCATCGTCGTCCTTTTGAGGCACTTGAACCGTAAAATGGCCTTCAAGAGAACCAAAAGAGAGGCTTCCATCAAGTTGTCGCAGTGCCTTTCGCTTAATAGACGCATGAGATATTGTGATGGACCAGCTTTTTTGTTTTTCTTCGTCCTGAACGTGGAAGACCGCCTTATTCACGTCCAGCTTTCGCATCATCATCGCACGCGACAGCTCTTTTACCGCCTCTTGAAATTGTTCGCTTAGAGGCTGAACTTCTTGCGTTTCATCTTCATCGCTGATTTCAACGCCTCCAAATACAAAAATACCTTTTTTGGTTCGCTCCAAACGAACGACAGGCTGGTCGATAACCAATTCCTTGGGCATGAGATTCCCCAAAATAAACCCCAGTGGCCCAATCCTGGCATTTACTAACGGGATATCGGCTATTTCAGTGCCTTTTGAATCGGTGATCTCGACGGCTTCGGCGCGAATATCAAATTCCCATCTCTCTTTATCCCAAATTACAGATGTTTTGCCGAGCTGGACTTTGCTGCCGGGAATGATGGTTTCTATTCCAGCTTGAATGTAGGGCGTAAAAAATTCCGGCTCCAGAGGTTTCACTGTCAGACGCCAGGTTATTAAAGCCCCCAATACAAACGTAACGCCAAGAAAGAGAGCGATGAATTTTATGGTATTTCGAAAAAACCGCGACATATAACCAAAGCCTTTGCCCGCTAGGGCCGTACACACGAACATGAGGGAATAATACTGCTTTTTTGGACGCCGTTCTTCCCTATGTTACAAATGGCTGTATCTTTATCATAGAGGAGGTGAACATGCCAACCACGGAAGAAACGAATAATCGACTGGATGTCGGTGTAAAAGCCCCCGATTTTTCTCTGTCGGCAACAAAGGTTGGGATGGTGGACACCGAAAAGTTAAAAGGGAAGCCGTATGTTGTTTATTTTTACCCCAAGGACAACACTCCTTACTGCACGGCAGAAGCTTGTGCTTTTCGAGATACGTTGCCCTCCTTTTCCGATGTTGGCGTTACGGTTATCGGCGTTTCGAGGGATTCTTTGGAAAGCCATGAAAAATTCTCGGATCAATTCCATTTGACCTTTCCGTTAGCTGTCGATGAAAAGGGCGAGGTTTGCAAAAAGTTCGGGGTTTTGAAGGGGGATGTCGTCGAAAGGGCTACCTTTTTAATTGACGGGGCAGGCATAATTCGCGCAATTTGGCATGACGTCGACGTGCAAAATCATGTAGACGAGGTAAAAAAAGAAATCGCCAAATTGTAAATGCCGCTCCTTTTGCCTGTGAATGATAACTCGATTGCCCTCGCCTGTCGTTTGCTGCGCGCGGGAATGCTGGTCGCTTTCCCCACAGAAACCGTGTACGGCCTTGGCGCGGATGCAACCAATGGACAGGCCGTGGCAAGCATTTACGAAGCCAAGGGAAGGCCATCGTTTAATCCGCTTATAATTCATGTTGCCGATGTGCGTGCTTTGGATCCCTTGATCGAATGGAATCCCATGGCCAAAGTTTTAGCGTCGAAATTCTGGCCGGGGCCTTTGACGCTGGTTCTAAAACGAAAAAGAAGCTCACCCATCTCGTTGCTTGCAAGCGCTGGCCTTGAAACGCTCGCCGTGCGCATCCCATCTCATCCGGATGCACTAAAGCTACTTCGTGATGTCGGCTTACCCATTGCGGCTCCAAGCGCAAACGCTTCGGGCAAGCTTAGCCCAACAACGGCGCAACATGTTGCTGAATCCCTGGGAGAAAATGTCCACCTTATCCTGGAAGCCGGTCGATCGGCCATTGGCCTTGAATCAACTGTCGTCAACTTGGCAGCCGAAACGCCAATCCTTCTTCGCCCCGGCGCCGTGACACAAGAACAGTTACAAGAAGCTCTTGGACGCGACGTTGCTGTCGGACAACCTGTATCTGAACAAAAACCGGATTCACCCGGGCTATCAACCAGCCATTACGCGCCTGTCTTGCCTGTGCGCTTGAATGCCAGCAAACCCGCGGCACACGAGGCGTTCCTTGGTTTTGGCCCCGGAATGCCTGAGGAAGGGGCGGCGCACTTAAATTTAAGCGAGGCGGGCAACCTGAACGAAGCAGCTTCGAATCTTTTCGCCATGTTGCGCGCCCTTGATAAACCGGATTATGTTTGCATTGCCGTTGCGCCCATTCCTGAAACAGGCCTCGGCATCGCCATCAATGATCGCTTGCGTCGCGCCGCCGCAGACAGGGATTTGCATGATTCCAAATGACATTACCGATCTCGCGCAAAGGCTTGTGTCCGCGTACACGCAGTCACACAACAAGCTCGTAACGGCGGAATCATGCACTGGAGGATTGGTCGGTGCCGCGATAACCAGTATCCCCGGTTCTTCGTCGGTCTTTGATCGGGGGTACATAACCTATAGCAATGAATCAAAGATTGAAGCCCTTCACGTCCAACCGGACACGCTTAAATCCTATGGGGCCGTCAGTGATCGCACCGCCGAAGAAATGGCGCAGGGCGCGCTGAATGCATCCCAAGCGGACATAGCTCTTTCCCTAACCGGCATTGCCGGCCCGGAAAGAGATTCGAGCGAAAAGCCGATAGGCCTTGTGTACATCGGGCTTGCAACTCGCAAAGGGATGCTGATGCATTACAAGTGCCTTTTTCGCGGGACTCGCGAACAAATTCGCATGCAATCGGTTTCCGAAGGACTGAAGCTTTTGCTTACCCTCGTTCCTTGAAGGCTATTCGTACATGGCCGGGATTTGCACGATGAATTTCGCACCCACAATACGTCCTGCGTCATCCTTGCGGTTCTCTGCCCATATGCGTCCCTGATGCGCTTCGATAATTTGTTTGGCAATGCTCAAGCCCAGTCCTGAATGAATGCCAAATTTTTCCGCTTTGGGCCGTTCGCTGTAGAAGCGGTCAAAAACGGCGTCCAATTTATTTTCCGGAATGCCGGGGCCGCTATCTTCGATGACCGCCTGCACAAATGGGCCAGCGCGCGAGACGGTGAGCCTAACCGGCTCGCTGGAGTGGGAAAACGATAAGGCGTTATCCAACAGGTTCTGAAAAACCTGCATTAATCTGCCTTTAATTCCAATAACTTTTAAATCAGAACCAATCGTTTTTATGAGCACGCGCGAGCGCTGTTCTTTTTGATCTTCCACTTGACGATAATAGTTTTCCATTTGCGCCAGGATGGCCCCTATATCGAAAGGCTCAAGCCTGGCCCTCCCCAGCTCGGCGTCCAGACGCGACGCGCTTGAAATATCCGTTATGAGGCGGGCCATGCGATCAATGTCGTCGCGAACGATCTGCATCAGCTTTTGGCGCGCTGTCGGATCGACGACGCGGTCCACCGTTTCAATAGCGCTACGCAGGGAAGTTAAGGGATTTTTTAATTCATGCGCAACATCGGCCGCAAAATTTTCTATGTCGCCAATTCTTTGCGCCAAAGCATCCGTCAGCGCACGCAGCGCGCCTGATAAATCGCCTATCTCATCATGCCTTTTTGTCATGTCTGGAATGGTCTCGTCGCGCAGAAGGCTGGCGATGCCGGAAACCGTTCTGTTTGTTTGCCCACGGCGCAGAATTTCGGCAGCCTGGGAAAGCTGTCGCAAGGGACGGGCAATGACGTTTGCCAAATACAGTGAAAGCAAAATAGTGACGCCCAGTGTTATGAAAAAAATCTGTAGGATATTTATACGCACGGCATAGATCGCACGATCTATGGACGCATCCGACCGCGACATCATGACGGTGCCAAGGATGTTGTCCAAATGTCGGACAGGCACGGCAACGGCTAAAATAAGCCCGCCCCGTGACAGGCTCCAAACCTGTGTCGCATTTTCACCGGTAAGCGCGCGCGAAACGACTTCAAAGCGATTCGGAGGCAACAAAGCCTGGTCGCTATAAGGCGGATAGACGCGCCGTTCGTGAATAATATCGATAATATCGAACACGGAGGCTATGGCGCGCGAAACCCAGCTAGCCGAAATATCTTCCTCGCTTATCAGCTCTTCGGCTTCGGCTTTGCTGCTTTTTCCACCGAGCACGCTGCTATCGGCCAACAGGGTCTGTGATGTGCTGAAAACGCGCGTTCTGTTTTTTGTCGCTTCCGCAAGATGCCGCACCATCATGCGCGTGAGCAGAGGGGACAGAATGGTACGGTCGTTGCGGTCAACAACGATTGCGTTTTCCGCAACGGCATTGGCGACTATGCGCGCTTGCGATAGCATTTCGTTAAGTTCGGTCACAACAATCCGATCTTGATAATTTCCGAGATAAAGCAATCCGCCAACCAGAATGGCCAAAGCCATGATGTTCACGGCTAAAATGCGCAAGAGCAAAGGCGAAACCGCTCGATGGGGGCGGGCTCCATCAGGAAAAAGATTAAGGGCTAAACTTTTCAGGCTGCTGTCGGACAATGTTATTCCTTATAACGATACCCAACGCCATAAAGCGTCTCGACTTGCGAGAATTCGGGGTCAATGTCTTTGAATTTTTTCCGCAGCCTTTTTATGTGACTATCGATCGTACGGTCATCAACGCAGATGGCCTCCCCATAGGCCGCATCCATAAGCTGATCGCGGTTTTTCACGTGGCCCGGACGCTGCGCTAACGCTTTAATGAGAAGAAATTCCGTAACCGTCAATTCGATTGGCGTCCCTTTCCATGTGCAGACGTGACGCGCGCTGTCCAAAACCATGTCGCCCCTTACCACCAAAGCGTTGGGATCAGTTACCGCGGGTTGTTGACGTGCCTGCTCACGCCGCAGAAGGGACCGAATCCGCTCGACGAGAAGTCGCTGTGAAAACGGTTTTTTTATGTAATCGTCCGCCCCCATGCGCAATCCCATAATTTCATCAATTTCGTCATCCTTTGATGTCAGAAAGATGACCGGCATATGCGCTGTCGTACTGTTTTGGCGCAACCGCTGAAGCAGTTCGATGCCATTCAAGCGTGGCATTTTAATATCAAGGACGGCCAAATCCGCAGGTTGCTGCGTTAAGCCCTTAAGAGCTTCGTCCCCATCCCCAAACGTACGGATGGTAAAGCCTTCGGCTTCAAGCGCCATCTGGACGGAGGTCAAAATGTTGCGATCATCATCAACAAGGGCAATGTTCTGGGGCATGCTTCCTCTGTTCGTTGATTAAAACAATCTTACATGGTGATGAAATTAAGGCTTTTTAGTGAAAAAAACACTCTTTTGTCGTGTCTCCTAAAGTTTCTTCATTTCTAGGTTTTATTGCTTCTTCTTAGCGTAAAAAGTTGGGGAAAGTCCGTAACGTACTGAAAATTAACGATAACCGTCCTCTCGACGCTCTCCGCCGTTTTGCCTGTTCATAAATTGAGGAAGCTTATGTTTTCTTGAAAAGGGAACGTCAGTTCATGATATACATGCCTTTGGATGACGTGGGGTGGCCTCACGCATGTTCCGTTTCTCCTATTTTTAACAGATAGGAAGCTTTATGACCGCAGAGTTGCACAAAATCTCGGAGAAAACGAACCAAGCGTTAACCTTGGGTACCCTTGAAGTTAGGTTGGCGCGTACGGCAGCGGATATCAATCAAGCTCAGGAACTCCGATATAAAACTTTTTATGAAGAACTCGGCGCCAAGGCGACACCCGAGATGACCGCCATCGGCAGAGACTTTGATAAATACGATGAGTATTGCGATCACCTTCTTCTTATTGATCATGTCCGAAAAAATAAAAATCCCGTTGTAGGCACCTACCGTTTAATACGGAAAGAGGCGGCCGATAAGTGCGGCGGCTTTTATTCCAGTTCCGAGTATGATGTTTCGAAGCTTATTTCTTATCCGGGAGAAATTCTTGAATTAGGAAGGTCATGTATCGACTCGGAGTATCGCACAGGCCCCGTCATGCAGCTGCTTTGGCGCGGGCTTGGCCTTTATGTGGCGCGCCACAATGTCGCTCTGATGTTTGGGTGCGCAAGCCTTCCGGGCACCAATTTGGAGGCTTTAAAGATTCCGCTTTCCTATCTTTATCACCATCATTTGGCGCCACCCGCTTTACGGACCAAGGCTTTGTCTGAGCGTTATGTGGATATGAAGTTGCTTCCGAGAGAGGCCTTTAACCCAGACGCGGCTTTCGACGATTTCAAGCTTGATTCGCGAAGCGGCAATAACAGCCTGCCGCCCCTCATTAAAGGGTATATTCGCGTTGGGGGCTTTGTTGGCGACGGCGCCGTCATTGATAACCAATTCAATACGACCGATGTCTGCATTATCGTAAAGACGGATTTAATGACCCGGCGCTACCAAAAACATTACAATCTTGGCGGCGGCGAGGTTGTTGTCATGCCCCTCTCGTAAGTCTTTCGTGCAGCCGCGCATGATCAAAACAAATAACCTTTGTGCAACCGTTCGCGGTCTATTTAAAGCAATCGTCCTTTTTTCCGCGATGTGGACGACAGCAGGACTCGCGTTTATCAATAAGAATATTAATCCGAACAGGCTTTTCAGATTCACCCGCCTCTTTCATTCTTCCGTTTTGCGGGTCTTAGGCATTTCCGTTCGCGTACAAGGCAACCCGGCTCCCGGATCACCCGTTCTTTTCGTAGCCAACCATGTTTCATATCTTGATATTCCTGTTCTCGGCTCTTTGTTAGGGGCCAGCTTTATCGCCAAATCAGAAGTCGAATCCTGGCCGGTTTTTGGGATTTTAGCAAAAATCCAAAATACCGTTTTTGTTGAAAGGCGCGCCAGCCGTGCGGCGAAGCAATGCATTCAACTTCGAGGTATTGTAAGAGAGCAAAATCTTATTCTTTTCCCCGAAGGAACTTCTTCGGACGGAGCCTCGGTCTTGCCCTTTAAAAGCAGCCTTTTCGGCATGATTGAAGATGCTTCTTCAAATAATGAAGTGCTTATCCAGCCTATCTCCATCGCTTTTTCAGAAGTCAACGGTCGCCCCGTACAGCCGGAAGAACGCGGAATCTATGCCTGGTTAGACGTAACGTTGGTGCAGCACCTTTGGAATATCTGTAAAAACAAACACCTTGTTGTCGATGTTCTTTTTCATGACCCGTTAACGATGAAGGACTACCCAAACCGCAAGCTGCTGGCTTCAAAATGCCATGAAATTGTCGCCTCGGGCGTTACGCAACTGTCCGCGCAGATCTCTTCGGCTAAGGCATGATCATCGTGTTATGCGCAGCTCCGGATGGGATCTTCGGGTAGCAGTTGGCTTGCCGGTCTATCGTACAATCAAGCAAGCACGGTCCGTCTGAATTAATTAGTTTTCTTAGTGCTCTTCCGATTTGCGCCGGCGAGACACAGCTAAAGCCCCTCCATCCGTAGGCTTTCGCAAGAGTCACAAAATTAGGCTGCTGGATATCTAAGCTTTCGAAATACCGCTCCCCATAGGAATCCTGCTGAACCTGACGAACCATCCCCAAAGCGCCGTTATTTAGAACGAGGACTTTGATTGGCAGCGCTTGCTTTTTAGCCGTTACCATTTCATGGCTGGTCATTTGAAAAGATCCATCCCCCGTTATGCAAACGACCAAAGCTTCCCTGTTTGCCATTTGAACGCCTATGGCGGCAGGCAAGCCGAATCCCATTGTTCCCATTCCTCCAGACGTAATGAAATGGCGGGGTTCTTCAATGCCGAGATGCTGCGCGGCCCACATTTGATGTTGCCCGACGTCGGTAACAATAAAAACCTCTTGAGCTGCAAGGAGCGCTCCCAGCTTTTGAAACACGCTTTGAGGCTGTATGGTTCCATTGGGCGTTGAATTCGAGATTGACTCTTTTCGCCAGTACGCGATCTGCCTGAGCCACGGACTTATATCTTTGGTTTGATTTTGCTGAGGCCACGATTTTAAAATATCATCGACCACCCTTCTAAAATCAGCGCAAATGCCAAGGTCAACGCGCACGTTTTTTCCGATCGAACTGGGATCGACATCTATGTGTATCTTTTTCGCGTTTGGCGCAAAGCCCTGAACATTTGCGGTTACCCTGTCATCGAAGCGCGCCCCGATAGCAATGATTAAATCTGCGTTGTACATCGCCATATTTGCCTGATATGCGCCATGCATACCCGGCATTCCAAGCCAATTTCGACCAGACGCGGGATATGCACCGAGCCCCTTTAAGGTCGATGTAATAGGAAAGCCCGTCGCTGTGACGAGTTCACGTAAAACTCTGGAAGCGTTCTTATCGGAACTGATGGTGCCGCCCCCTGTGTAAAAAACGGGTCTTTCGGCTGATCGCATCATATCCAATGCCTGTGCGAGGGCATTCGCCGTGTAGGGATGGAATGTATCGGGGATCGGACGGCATACGTTTTTTACCGCGACACGATAGGGGCCGGACGCACACTGGATGTCAAGAGGGATATCAATAAGGACAGGCCCGGACCTTCCTCTCTGCGCAATAGCAAAAGCTTGGTGTAGATTGTCCGCCAGATGGCCGACATCCTTCACAAGATAATTGTGCTTTGTGCAGGGTTGGGTAATACCTCTGATATCGCATTCCTGAAAAGCATCCGTTCCAATCAATTTCGTAGGCACCTGCCCCGTAATCGCGACGAGAGGGATTGAATCCGCATAAGCATCCATCAATCCGGTGACCGTGTTTGTCGCACCCGGGCCCGACGTGACAAGAACGCATCCGACCTTCCCGGTCGATGAGGCATAGCCTTCCGCCGCGTGAACGGCCCCCTGTTCATGGGCAACTAAAATATGCCGGACAAAGCTTTGCGCGCGCAAAGAGTCATAAACAGGGAGAATCATGCCGCCGGGATAGCCAAAAACATGGCGGACTTGATGTTCGACAAGCGCTGTTACAACCATGTCGGCCCCGGTCATAGTAATGGTTTCAGCTTTTGCTTGTCGGATCGATCTCATCTTTTCCTCCTTTCTTGCAGATTTCAGGCAATAAAAAAGGCCCTTGTAAGGGCCTTTGGCATGCGCTGGTTACCGTGCGATCTATGATCGCCCGTCGGCCAGCGCACCTCGTACGAGAAGTTTATGTTGACGCATGTAAAAACCTTCTTTTGTCACCGTCGTTATCTTTCGCCAATTTTAGGATCCTGTCAATATCCGTTTGTTTCACCTTGCCAAAACGCGCTTTCTCGTGGCATTGAGCGGGCATGAACAAGAAGCTTTATATCAAAACCTGGGGTTGCCAGATGAACGTCTACGACTCCGAAAGGATCGCTGACGTATTGGCGCCCATGGGATACGAACGGACGGACAATCCCGACGATGCGGATCTTGTAATTCTGAACACGTGCCACATTCGGGAAAAAGCGACTGGAAAGCTTTTCTCGGAATTGGGCCGATTAAGGCTGATTCAAAAGGAAAAGGAAAAGAACGGCACGGGCATGATTTTAGCGGTTGCCGGTTGTGTCGCCCAGGCGGAGGGCGCGGAAATTCAGCGGCGCGCGCCTTATATTGATGTGGTTTTCGGACCTCAGACATATCACTTGCTGCCAGACATGATAAACCAGATTGAACGAAAGCCTGGAACCATCCTCAATGTCGATTTTCCTCCGGAACAGAAATTTGATTTTCTTCCAAAACACACTCACAGCAAGGTAAGCGCCTGTTTATCCATTCAGGAAGGATGCGACAAGTTCTGCACCTATTGCGTTGTTCCCTATACACGCGGCGCCGAATATTCGCGTCCCGTCGAGGCCATTGTCGCGGAGGCGGAAGAACTTGTGCAAAAGGGTGCAAAGGAGATCACGCTGCTTGGCCAGAATGTAAACGCCTTCCACGGCGAAGACGGAAATGGCCAGATTTGGAGGCTTGGAAAACTTCTTCATCGTTTGGCAAAAATCACGGATTTGAAGCGTTTGCGATACACGACATCATATCCCACGCAGATGGACGACGAACTTATCGCGGCGCATCGTGACCTATCCATCTTGATGCCCTTCCTTCATCTTCCTGTTCAAAGCGGATCGGATGCCATTCTGAAGGCCATGAACAGGGCTCACTCTGCCGATGATTATCGTCGGCTGATTGACCGGATTCGAACGGCGCGTGCGGATATGGCTTTTTCTTCCGATTTTATTGTTGGCTTCCCGGGCGAAACCGATTCTGATTTTCGCGCGTCCATGAAGCTTATTGAGGATACTGGCTTTGCACAGGCTTTCTCATTCAAATATAGCCGTCGCCCGGGAACGCCCGCCTCATCACTGTCGGGGCAGGTGCCCGAAAAGGTTAAAAAGGAGCGTCTTTTAGAGTTGCAAAACCTTCTTCGCACGCAGCAAGCTTCCTTTAACGAAAGCGTTGTCGGCAAAACGCTCCCCATTCTCTTTGAGGATGCACCGCATAAAGAAAGGATTTTTGGGCGTAGTCCTTATATGCAGTCCACTTTTGTTTTTACGTCCAGCATCGATTCCCAGCATCTTTTAGGACAAGAATTCAATGTTAAAATTATTAAAGCGAGCCCCAATAGCTTAAACGCAAAGTTGCCTGAAATTTAACGAAAGCATCCGTTTCTTCGTCTTTTGGCATTGCGACTCATATTTTGTTTTACTTTCAGCCAACTCAGAATAGGCTGGGCTCCTAGAAGGGACATAAAGAAAAATGAAAGAATTCATCCTTCCGGTAAATGGCGGGGCAGCTCTTGTTTCTGTCCTTAATGAGGCCGATTTAGACGACGTTCTGGCTTTACAGGATGCCGCTCGCGCTGCTTTGCCCGCCGATAAAAAACATTTTATTTTGCCGCGCGACAAATCCTATTTCCAAAACCTTCTTGCTTTCGCAACAGGGCAGATGGTCGGCATTCGAAGCAATGGCATGCTCGTCGCGCAATTAGCCATGATGGGGCCTCTTACATTGCGCGAAGCCGTTGCCATGCATGCCATTACTTATAACGACATCGCGTTCCACCATAGCGCCCTGACCGATAACGTTATTATTTTTAAAAGTCTTGCCTCTCATCCCGATTGGCGCGGAAATAATTTAGGCCACAACCTAGTCTCTTTTGCCTTGGATCTGCCTTTCACCCAGGTGTGTAACCATGTTTTTGCACAGGTCTCCGTGGGCAATAAACGCAGCTGGGATGTCTTTGTGAGGCAACATTTTGGCATCGTCGCCGCCGCCTACGATCCGACCGATGGCATGCCAAGATTTGTTTTTCAAAAGCCTATTTTTGGCTTTGATTTTGCGGAGGAGATTTGCGCCGACGAAGTTGATCCCGTGGTCGATTTTCCGGCCATTATTTCTTTAACGCAGCGCGAGGCTCTGATTGGCGTTTATGAAAAGGGCTCCGCCGAAAAGCTATGCTTTATGCGCAACCGCGAAGCCCTTAACCTGATGCCCGTAATCGCGCGGGTTAGCTGACGACTTCTTCGGCTGTGCTCGCCAAATGAATCCACTGGCCCAGCACTTTTTGCAACTCATCAAAGTTAATTGGTTTGCTTATATACTCGTCCATGCCATACCGCAGGCACTTTTCCCTGTCCCCAATCATTGCGTTCGCCGTCATCGCAACGATTGGAATGTGGGCTCCAGTCATTTTTTCTAATGTCCGTATCTCCTCCGTAGCGTCGTAACCGCTCTTTTTCGGCATATGACAATCCATCAGTATGACGTCCCAGCTTTCCTGTTTCCAGGCATCGATAACGTCCTGTCCGTTCTCCACAATCTTAAAGTGGCCTATGCCGAATTTTTGCATAAGCTTTCTGATCAAAATCTGGTTCAAGGGGTGGTCTTCGGCTACAAGCACATTTGCCTTTTGAGGAAGGATCGTCCCAAGAAGCATTTTTTGGGCACGTATGTATTTTTCTTCATGCAGTTTGTCGGTTATCTCGAACGGAATAGTAAACCAAAAAGTTGAGCCGACGCCCTCTTCGCTTTTCAAACCGATTGTTCCGCCCATAAGCTCAACCAATTCTCTTGTGATGGCAAGGCCAAGCCCCGTGCCTCCGTATTTCCTCGTTGTTGAGGTATCGGCCTGTACAAATTTTTCGAATATCGTCTTTTGCTTCTCCGTTGATATGCCTATGCCCGTATCGGCAATATCAAAAAGGAGTTCAACCTGGATATCATCCAGTCTTTTACATGAGACGTTAATTGTGACACGTCCCTTGTCCGTATATTTTACGGCATTGCCGACGAGATTCATCAGAATGCGGGACAGGCGCGCAGGATCGCCAAGCACATAGGGAAAATCGCTTTCATTGTACTTCGTTTCGATTCTCAGAAGCTTTTCATCAGCAAGCGGGTTCATTGCGTGAATGACGCTTTCAAGAACATATCCCGGATCGAAGCCTATACGCTCGAGTTTCATTTTCCCGGCTTCGATCTTCGATAGATCCAAAATATCGTTAACGAGGTCCAGCAAATTGACCGAGGAACGATACATAACGTCGATCAAACCTTTTTGATCATCTGACAGGTTCAGGCCCTGAAGCAATCTATTCATGCCTAGAATGCTGTTGAGCGGCGTCCTAAGTTCATGCGACATATTTGCCAGAAATTCCGATTTCGCGCGGTTTGCAATGTTTGCATTTTCTATGGCGATACGAAAATTCTCCTCTTTTTTCAGCCGCTCCTCGTTTGTCATCGCGCTATTGTACCTGATGCAATTTCCCGGGTGGTTGTCTCCCTTCAAAATTGCCGTAGCAAAATCGCGGCAGTTTCCGTAGCCGCATGCGATGCAATTCACATTACGGCTCGCCTGATTGTTTTTGTATAGGGTTTTGTACACGGCATCATATTCATGCGGAGAGAAACGCTGTTCCTCAGGAGAATCCGCCTTATCCTCATACTGCCTTATAAAATCCTGCCAATGCAGTTCGTTGTCGAACTGTTCAAAAAGGCTATAAACGATCTTGCCGAATTTCTCTTTCTCCGTTTTCTTTAACTTATCTTCTTTCAGACGGTGCATCTTCTCGTCAACATCGTCAACGCATGCCGTCTTGCATGTCCCACTGCCGATATTGCATCCGTGCGAACAGTTAAGAATATCGAGAACAAGAGGCAGTTTTTTGCCGTTTTTTTTTCGCTTGGCATATTCTTCAAGATAACCATACACATTATCGATGCCTTCAATTTGCCGGACCCACATCTGGCCTTGTGTGTGATACTCAATATTCTCGCGAAGCCCGCCGGGCCGGCAAAAAGCAAGGCCAAGGCCACAATCGTTGCCGTCAAAATCTTTTTCACTCTGCATATCGCAGCGCAATTTTTGCTTGGCCATATACTTTAATAGCTTTTTGTATGTTACATTGTAGAAAATCAGGTTATCCGTATCCGCAAATTCTTGTGTCTTACCGAGGCAAGGTGAAATGAAAGCCAGTTTATCTTTAATGCCTTTATATTTTTTCAGATAAAGCGCGGCACAGAGAGCGGGGCTGTGGATAGGCGACAGCTTTTCGATGAGTTCGGGACAATGCTTTTCAATATATGAGACGATCGGCGGACAAGGTTGTGCAATCAGGGAGTCCAATCGTTTTTCTTCAATCGCCTTCAGATAGCCCCAGACAGCGATATCGGCGCCAAACGATGCGTCGTAGATCCCGTTGACGCCCCGGCTTTTCAAAAAGCCAAATAGTTTTTTGTAATTGTCAAAATTAAACCGTATCGAAGGGGCTGCAATAACGGAGATTGTTTCTCCTTGCGCCAAAGCATCGAAGAAGGCTTCGGTTCCATCGCGGTAATCCCGCGCTCCATGGTCGCAAACGGCAATGCATTTGCCGCAAAGAATGCATTTGTGGGCGTTTGTGCGAACCTTGTTCTGTCCATCCTTAAGATAGGCGACATTGGCTCCTTCAACGGGGCAGTGAGCAATACATTTGTTGCATCCGACGCATTTATTTTCATCAAGAACGATAATTGCGGACATGGGCGGGGGCAAGGCGGGGCTGATGCAAAAAGGCTATTTATCGTATGGAATTATGGTTATCAAAAAGTTACTAAATTCAGCAACGCTCATAAAGAATTAAGCATGCCACTGTGTTTATCCCTATCCCAACACTGCCCAGAACCCAAGAATGATCGCGACGAGAACACCGAGCGCAACCCAATTCAGGTACTTTTCCATAAATATTTTGATGGGTTGGCCGAATTTACGAACCAAAGCAGCAATGATAAAAAACCGCATGCCGCGCGTGGCAAAGGCGGCAAGTATGAAAGCCCCAAGATGAAGCTCAGCAACGCCGCTTGCAATAGTGACAAGCTTAAACGGAATTGGCGTCAACCCCTTTACGAGAATGATAAGCACTCCCCATTTATTGAATTCATCGTGGAACGTCTGAAAGGCTTTTTGAAGGTGATAGGTATCCACAATCCATTGCCCCAAGGTCGCCATGGCAAAATAGCCTATGCCGTATCCTAAAAGCCCCCCGATAACGGATCCCGCGGTACAAACAGCAGCCAATCGCCAAGCCTTGTCGCGCTGCGCAATCGCCATCGGCAACAACAGCACATCGGGGGGGATGGGGAAAAACGACGCTTCGGCTAAAGCCATTGCAAATAAAATCCACGCAGCGAAGGGTTTTTCTGCCTGGCGCAGAATCCGGTCGTACAACGGACGTAACATTTTTTTACCCTCTTAAATCAGGCGGCGTTGCTTCGGCCACCACTAGCTTAATAGCATCCACGAGGTTTAAAACCTCCTGAACCTCTCCTCCAAGGCGTCGGATAGCAACTGTTTTAGCCTCGGCTTCTTTTTTGCCGACGACAAGGATCAGAGGGATTTTTTGCAGACTGTGATCTCGGATTTTCGCGTTGATTTTTTCAGGCCTCGTATCGGCCTGAGCGCGAATGCCGGCCGCGCTCAAGGCGTTGCTTACTTCATCAGCATAATGATCGACGTCGTTTGTAATTGTACAAATGACAGCTTGTATGGGCGCCAGCCATAATGGAAACCTGCCAACATAATGTTCGATCAGAATGCCTATAAAGCGATGAAGCGACCCTAAAATCGCGCGATGCAGCATAACCGGGCGATGTTTTTGCCCGTCTTCACCGATATAAGACGCATCCAGCCTTTCGGGCATATTGAAATCCACCTGAAGCGTGCCGCATTGCCATTCCCGCCCGATCGCGTCTTTCAGATAAAACTCAATTTTCGGCCCATAAAAAGCGCCATCTCCCTTGTTGAGATCATAGGTAATGTTTGCGGCCTGCAAAGCTTTGTGGAGCGCGTTTTCAGCTTTGTCCCAAATATCATCCGAGCCCGCACGCTTCTCCGGGCGATCCGCTAAGCGAACGCGGGCTACCTCAAAGCCTAATTCTGCGTACATAGAACGCAACAGTTCACAGAAAGCAAGGCTTTCGCCCTGAATTTGCTCTTCCGTACAGAATATATGAGCATCGTCCTGCACCATTTGACGCACGCGAATAAGTCCGTGCATGGCTCCGTGAGCTTCATTGCGGTGGCAGTTGCCAAACTCGGCCATGCGCATCGGAAGATCCCGATAACTTGTAATGCCTTGCTTAAATATTTGAACATGCCCGGGACAATTCATAGGCTTCAGCCCGAGCCATTTAACGTCATCGGGGGCTTCCCCGGACTTCACGGCGACTTTAAACATGTTCTCGCCATACATATCCCAGTGGCCGGAAGCCTTGAAAAGAGCGCTATCAAACAACTGCGGCGTGTGAACTTCAACATAGCCTTCTTTTTCGATCCGGCGCCTGACGTAGTTCTCTAACGCACGATAAATGCCCCACCCCTTCGGATGCCAGAAAACGCTACCAGCCGCCTCGTCCTGCATATGAAAAAGATCCAGCTCTTTACCGATTTTGCGGTGATCCCGTTTTTCGGCTTCTTCGAGCATCGTCAAATAGGCTTTTAATTCCTTGTCGTCATGCCAGGCTGTTCCATAGATGCGCTGTAGCATTGCGTTTTTACTGTCGCCTCGCCAATAAGCGCCGGCAACTTTCAACAACTTAAAGGCAGTACCGACCTTGCCGGAAGAAGGCACATGAGGGCCCCGGCAAAGATCTTTCCATTCGCCCTGCGAATAGACGGTTATTGGCTGATCGGCCGGCAAGTCTTGAATAAGCTCAACCTTATATCTCTCTCCCTTGGATTTAAAATAGTCGAGGGCCTTTGAACGGGACCATTCTTCACGAACAAACGGCAAATCTTTCGCGATAATCTCTCGCATCTTGGCTTCGATTAAGGGAAAATCTTCCGTGCTAAAAGGCTCGTCGCGGGCGAAATCGTAATAAAACCCATTTTCGATGTTCGGCCCGATGGTCACTTGCGTACCCGGAAAAAGCTCCTGAACGGCTTCGGCGAGGATATGAGCGGCGCTATGCCTGATCAATTCCAAAGCTTCCGGAGATTTGCTCGTCACAATTTCGATGCTACTGTCTTTCTCTAGGAGGCGCATAAGATCGCGTCTTTCTCCATCCGCTTTTACAGCGATAGCCGCAGCGGCAAGCCCTTTACCTATGGACATAGCGACGTTTAAACCCGTTACGGGGCCGGAAAATTCTTTAACGCTCCCATCTGGTAAAGTGAAACGAAGCGGCATCATGAAAAGAACCTTGTGCAAATGAGTTGACTATTCATTTCTAATACGTGACGGCTTTGATGGGAAGTTTTTCCTTCCAAAAATTGTGAGTCTTTCATGCAACGTCTCGGAAAAAAGCAGGCCTCCCTGATTGACCGGCGGAATCCTCACCTTCTACATTAAGCGGTATTGATTCGCTCCCGAAGCAATAAAAAATGAAGAAATTATGAATCCAGCGCCGACGACCGTACTTTTTTTGTCCACTGGCGACGCGGCCCGCGGTCTTCTGGCTGAGGGTTTACTTCGGAATAAAGGCGGTTTTCGTTTTGCGGCATATAGCGCGGGGTGTTCTGTTTCATCGGAAGCTGACCACCGGATTTTGGAACTGCTGAAGGAGAATAAATTTTCCGCCGAGGGTTTATATCCTAAAAATTTGAAGGATTTTTTCGAATCCCCGCGTTCGATCTTAATCGATGTCATCGTGACCCTATCTGAAGAAACCCGCAATCTCTATCCCCAGTGGCCCGGAGATCCGGTAAGAGTTCATTGGCCCGTTGATAATCCTTTAGCGGCGGCGGACTTGAATGATCGTGAATCAAAATATCGCAAATGCTTTATGACCATACAAAATAGGGTCGATGCTTTGATTAAGCAGCGCACCCCACAATCTGCTGTTGATTTGATGTTTCAGTTGCGCAGCATTGCCGCAGTCGTTTAATACCAAACGACCAATGAATTCATCGACGCCGTTTGACTTCACTCGCTCTGCACGGCGCAGCGCTGCAAATCAATGTTGGGGAGACAATAGAAACTCGTATAGTTCCATTATCCCATTGAACCAGTTTGCCTGAGGGAATGTATCTTCGATAAAATAGCGCGTGTTTTCCGCTAAATTCACCTGTTGATCGGTGCTCATAGACGCCGCATCATGCAATGCTTTAGCTAACGCGGCTGGGTCATCCTTAGGCAATACCCAAGCCGTCTCGCCTTTCAAAACCATTTCTTCGTTCGCCCCAACGGCTGTTACAATGACAGGGCGACCCAAAGCTTGCGCGCCGATAATCTCCATATTTTGGCCGCGCAAAGCGCTATTAGGCACAACAACGACATTCGCCAACCAAAAGGCCGCGGGCCAATCCGGGCAAATTTCGGGCATAATTACTTTTCCATTCAGACCACAGCGGTCAACTTCTTTTTCGAGTTCTTTACGCAAGCCAGGAGCATGCCGATCGCTTCCGATCATAATAGCGTACAGGCTCTCTTTTTTGACAAGAGTTAACGCTTGTAAAAAATTGAAGTGCCCCATGTTGGGCTCGATAGGCATTGGCACGAGAACGACGAGGGCTTGCTCGGGCAACCGCCAAAGGCGGCTTAAGCTGTAAAGTCTCTCGGCGCTAATAGCCGCCGTATTATAACTTTGTAAATCAATTCCCGGTGAGACGCGGCTGACAATTTTAGGATTAACCTGAAAAACGGAAGTCAAATGCTTCGTCATCGTTTCTGTTGGCACGCGGACAGCACATGACGTTTGCACCATTCGCGCTACAGCCCGGTGCATTGCCGGCGTATCTGCCAACGGCTGGGTTAGATCGACAAGAAGGGGCAAATGTTGTTGGATGCTTAGACGGCAGCCGAGTTCTATCGTTTCCGCTCCGTGTGCGTGGATCAATGCCGGGCGTTCCCGCTGCACAAGGGTTTCCAAACGAATGCGGTTATGCCACTTCGAAAATGTTCCCAAACGATTTAAAGGCATTTGTCTATGCTTGACCGCCGCGCGCTCAGCCTCGTAAACCAATGAGCCGCCGCTCGACGCGATCATGGCGCTCCATCCCGTTCGTTGTGTTAGCACCGCTAGAGTAACGGTTTCCCGCGAAGGATCGCCATAATCAAGATCGGCGCATAAATGAAGCACACCTGCGCGAATATCCCGCTTGTTTCTTTTTAGAAGATGCTCTTTTGGAAAGGGCGCATTTTTGTTAAAAATAGTATGCATTGCGCCAAACCTAACCAAGTACATAGATGAAAAGAGGGAAAAAGAATGCCCATTGAGTTCCTTACTGTAGCCGAAGGACGCATCGCTTTTCAACGGCAACTTGGTGATGACAGGCCGGGCATTCTTTTTCTTGGAGGATTCGCCTCCGATATGGAAGGCACCAAGGCCGTCTTTCTTTCGCAGCGCGCTAAAACCGCAAGTCTTTCGTTCACACGCTTCGATTATCGCGGGCAAGGAAAGTCATCAGGGCTTTTCTCGGATGCGACGATTGGATCAAAGCTTGACGATTCATTTAATGTTTTTGACCGCCTTACCACGGGACCGCAAATTATTATCGGATCGTCGATGGGCGGGTGGCTTGGCTTATTGCTTGCGGAAGCACGCCCCGATCGCGTGAAAGCTTTTATTGGCATCTCGGCGGCTCCCGATTTTACTGAGGAGCTGATATGGCAAAAATTAGCCCCCGCGGAACGAGAAAAACTTTTACAAGATAAGCAAATTTCTGAAAATCGACCGCCCCGGCCTGGAGAGAAGCCGATAACTTTAAAATTGATTGAGGAAGCGCGGTCGCATATGGTTTTTCAAAGACCCTTAAAGCTTTCCTGCCCTGTACGCTTATTGCAGGGCATGAAGGATAAAGAAGTTCCATGGAATCATGCAGAACGAATAGCGCAGCATGTTGAACAGGAAGACATCGAAGTAATTTTAATAAAAAATGGCAATCATGGTCTGAATGCGCCACAAAATTTAGATCTGCTTTGGGAAACCGCAAGCAAGTTTGCTTGACAGCTTCCGTGACTCTCGACATGATTTGGTAAAGTCATTGCACGAGGAGCAAAACATGTCCGCTAAATGTTTTTTCGGGAACACCATCTGCATTTTGGGAGTCTTGGCCATCACAGGATGCGCCGACATGTCACGCCAGGAACAACGCATTGTTTCGGGCGCTGCCGCCGGAACAGCTATCGGAGCGGCCGGAACTGTCTTGACAGGCGGATGCGTTGCCTGCGGCGCGGCCATCGGTGGCGCCGTTGGCGCAGGAACCGGCTATGTCGTGGATAAAATGGAAAAACGCAGATAAATCGCCACCGCAAACCGCGACGGGTTCTTTTCTACGAAATTATTACGGTTAACGCGAACTTTCCTTGACGGGCCCATCCCTTGTGTTGTAGTACTGCGCTATTACGGCATAACGAGGGTTCCTTGTCTCAAGATCGCATCCGTATAGCCTTACAAAAAACCGGCCGACTGGCCGAGGATAGCCTTGCCCTGTTAAAAGATTGTGGCTTGCACATCGATAAGAGCAAGGATCAGCTGTTCCGCCGTATAAAAGAGCTTCCCGTCGACCTATTGCTTATCCGCGATGATGACATCCCCGGGTTTGTCAGCAACGGCATTTGTGATCTTGGCATTGTTGGAGAGAATGTTTTCGCGGAAAGGCAGGCTTCGAAAAATGAAGACTTCACGGCGGTCGTTTTGGAACGGCTTGGTTTTTCCAAATGCCGCTTATCGATCGCCGTTCCGGAAAGAAGCGGAATTGATCGAATCCAGGATCTTGCCTCAAAAACCATTGCAACTTCCTATCCATACGTTCTGCAAAACTACCTGAGTCGTCACAACATTGAAGCCCAAATCCTCTTGATGACAGGTTCGGTTGAAGTCGCGCCACGACTTAAGATAGCCGATGCCATCTGCGATATTGTTGCCTCCGGTGCGACGTTGGCGGCAAATAATTTATGCGAAATTAAGACTATTCTGAAGAGTGAGGCTTTGTTAATCCGCGACGTCCGCCCGTTTCCTGAGAACAAGGAAGCCATTATTCGGCGACTTCTTATGCGCATGCGCGGCGCACTTATGGCGCAAGATAGCAAATACATTATGCTCAATGCGCCTCGAAGTGCTGTAGAAGAAATTGCGCAGCTCCTGCCTGGCTGTTCTTCCCCCACCATTCTAAGTCTAAATAAAGAGGACATGGTTTCAATACACGCTGTGTGCCGGGAGACCATTTTTTGGGAAACAATGGAAAAGCTTCAGGAGGCCGGCGCAAGCGGAATCCTTGTCGTACCCATTGAAAAAATGTCAGCTTGAGGAATAAGCAATGAAAAGAATTGTGTGGGAAGACCTAACCGCAAAGCAAAGATTAGAAGTCTTGGCACGGCCTGCAACAAAAGATAATGCAGCTCTTAAAGAAACCGTCGCGGATATACTATGCGAAGTCCGTAAAAAAGGGGATAAGGCCTTAAATAAATTCACGTCTGTCTTTGATGGCGTCAAAGTCAAAAATATCCGAGTTGCGCGAAAGGAAATCGATAACGCTTGGAAGGGCCTTGATCCTTCCTTGCGCAAAGCCATTACCCGCGCCTCGATAAACATAGAAAAGTTCCATAAAGCCGAACGTCCAAAGACGATTAATGTGGAGACAGCGCCTGGCGTTATGTGCTCTTTAATATGGTGCCCTATTGAAAAGGTGGGCCTTTATATTCCGGCGGGAACAGCGCCCTTATTCTCAGCGCTCCTTATGCAGGCTATTCCAGCCCGCGTCGCGGGGTGCAAAAGTATTGTTTTATGCTCGCCTCCACAGAAAAATGGCAAAATTCATCCTGCTATCCTGGCGACAGCAAAATTATGCGGGATTGAGGATGTTTATGCCGTTGGGGGCGCTCAAGCCATTGCGGCCATGGCCTTCGGTACGGTAACAATTCCAAAGGTTGATAAGATTTTCGGGCCCGGAAATGCCTATGTCACAGCCGCCAAACAACAAGTGTCACAGGATCCGGGCGGGGCTGCGATAGATATTCCAGCAGGACAGTCGGAAGTTTTAATTATTGCCGACAAAGGTTCCCGCCCTGATTGGGTGGCCGCCGATCTGCTCGCCCAGGCTGAGCACGATGCTTCTTCACAAGTTATTCTCATTACAACTGATGCTTCTTTTGCAGTGGCAGTCAATCAGGAAGTTTTTAAACAGCTTGCCGTACTGCCCCGCCGCTCGATAGCCGTGAAGAGCCTTTCACAGAGTCGGGTCATCATCGCATCGACGATTAACTCGGCCTTAGCTATATCCAATCTTTACGCGCCCGAGCACTTAATTATTCACGCGAAGAATGCGAAAAGGTTATTACCTAAAATCCAGCACGCCGGCTCGGTTTTTATTGGTCCGTTTACTCCGGAATCAGCTGGCGACTACGCGAGTGGAACCAACCATGTTTTGCCAACTTATGGCTATGCGCGCGTTTATGGCGGACTTAATGTAATGAGCTACATGAAAAGCATGACCCTGCAAAATATTACGCAAAAGGCACTGAAAAAACTGGGCCCCACAATTATCATCATGGCGAATGCCGAGGGGCTGGATGGCCACGCAAACGCCGTCCGATTGCGCATGGGCAAACGATGAAGTGGCTTTCAAAGCTTATACGGCCTGATTTGCAGGGCATTGTGGCTTATAAGTCTGCGCGCTGCGAAGGCGGTGCGTATTTGCCGGACATCAGGATCGATGCTAACGAGTTCCCTTGGCCTCCGTTTGGATTTGCTTCGGAAAAATGCGCTCTTAACCGTTATCCGGAGCCTCAACCAAAAGAATTGCTTCAGCGGCTTTCGGCTTACTGGAACATCGCGTCAGACAATATGCTTTTGGCCCGCGGAAGCGATGAAGGTATTGATGTTTTAATTCGATTGTTTTGTCGCGCGGGGAAAGATCAAATACTGATATGCCCCCCGACTTACGGTATGTATAAAATAGCGGCCGCCATACAGCAGGCCGACGTTTTACAAGTCCCCTTAAAGCGAAACGGGCAAGTGAATCTCTCCGGAATTCTTGCAGGCTGCACCCCCCGAACAAAACTTATTTTCATTCCCTCCCCGAACGCGCCGATGGGGCATGTCATGCGGCGTCAAGATATCTTGGCGCTGTGCAAGGAACGATCCAAGCGGAGCCTCGTTGTCATTGACGAAGCTTACGTTGAATTTTCCGAAACACCGGAGGGCATGCTTGCCGCTCTGGATAAGGTTCCGAATCTGGTGGTGTTGCGCACCCTATCCAAAGCCCATGCTCTTGCGGGAGAACGCATTGGCGTTGTTCTAGCCGCAATAGAAATCATAAACGGCTTGGCGAAAATCATCGCCCCCTACCCGCTTACACAAACGAGTATTCGTTCGGCTCTTGATGCCTTAAGCACAAACGGATTGGTCCACAACAATCAACTTAGACGCGATGTTATATCTGAGCGAAGACGCATGGCGCGCCTCTTGTCTAAATCTCCCTTAATCAAACGCGTTTATCCGAGCAGCGCTAATTTTCTTCTGGCGGAGGTTACGAACTCATCCGAAGTCATGCAACGGCTGAAGAGCTTTGGCATTCTGGCACGTAATAGAAGCTCTGAAATTCCTGATACGGTGCGCTTTTCCATTGGCACGCCTGAGGAGAACGACTTTGTGGCGCAGGCTTTGGCGGTTCCGATAAAAAAACGGGAAATAAAGCGACCACGGCGTCTGTTCAGCATTCAGCGCACGACGAAAGAAACGAACATTGACGTTACGGTCGATCTGGATAGTCCGGGTTTTCTCCATATTAATAGCGGCATTGGTTTTTTCGATCATATGCTTAAACAATTAGCGCAGCACGGCGGGTTTGGCCTTGCTTTAATGTGCAAAGGCGATTTGCATGTTGATACGCACCACTCCATTGAAGATTGTGCGCTCGGCCTCGGCGAAGCCTTGGGCAAGGCCTTGGGCAATAAACGTGGCATCGCCCGGTACGGGTTTACAGCGCCCATGGATGAAGCGCTTGCGCAGATTGTTATAGATTTGTCAGGCCGCCCGTATTTTGAGCTGGAAGGCAAATTTCCCGCCGCTCCAACTACCGACGTTCCCGATGAAATGATTACGCATTTCTTCCAGTCGCTGGCAAACGCACTGAAGGCCTCAATCCACGTAAAATTACAGGGGACGAATTCCCACCACGTACGTGAGGCTGTCTTTAAGGCGGCCGGACAAGCTTTACGGCAGGCAATGAAGCGTGAAGGAGACACGCTGCTTTCCACAAAGGGCATACTATGACGGTAGCTATTATCGATAGCGGCGTAGCAAATCTAACCTCCGTTTCGGCGGCGTTAAAACGCCTGAATGTGAACGCGGCAATAACAAAGGATCCCGCGGTCATCCGCAAGGCTTCGCATATCATTTTGCCCGGCGTTGGAGCTGCCTCAGCGGCGATGCACCGCCTGGAGGTCGAAAAGCTTTCTGATGTCATTCGCGGCCTTACCCAACCAGTGCTTGGTATTTGCCTGGGCATGCAGATACTTTTTTCCTGGTCCGAGGAAGATGAAGGATGCGTGTGCCTTGGCCTTATTTCCGGGCAGGTGAAGCGTCTTCGGCCTTTGAATTTGCCCGTGCCGCACATGGGGTGGAATAAGGTAAAATTTTGCCAAAGCAATCCCTTACTGAAGAATCTTGCCGATCAAAGCTATTTTTATTTCGTTCACAGTTATGCGGCGTCTCTTGGCGATTACACCCAAGCATCATGCGCCTATGGAGGCGCCTTTTCATCTGTCGTTCAGCACAAGAACTTTTTCGGCTGTCAGTTTCATCCGGAGCGATCAAGCACTGCCGGCGCACAGCTTTTAAGAAATTTTTTGGAATTATAAAGATGAACATTTTGCCCGCTCTAGACCTCAAGAATGGACAATGCGTTCGTTTAAAGCAAGGCGACTTTAAATCGGCTAAGATTTACACGTCCGACCCACTGACGCAGGCTGAGAAATTTATGAAGGCCGGCGCAAACTGGATCCATATCGTCGATCTGGATGGCGCTAAATCCGGAACAATGCAGCAGTTTGATTTGATCGAGCAAGTTGCGACGAAAACAGCGTTGAAAATTCAGGTTGGCGGAGGAATTCGCGATACGACAACAATCAAAAAACTTCTTAATGCAGGCGCAGAACGGGTTGTTATCGGTAGTTTAGCTGTCGAGAAGAAGCAGCTTGTGCAAAAGTGGCTTGGCACTTTTGGGCCTGAAAGGCTTGTTCTTGCTTTCGATGTCATGTGGAAAAACGAACAGCCCGAAATTCTGACCCGCGGTTGGCAGAGTTCGAGCCGGCAGATTCTGTGGGATGTTTTTGATTCCTATGCGAAGAGCGGGCTTCGCCATGTGCTTTGCACCGATATTTCCCGTGACGGAATGCTATCAGGACCAAATATTCACTTGTACCGCAGAATAAAACAGCATGCGCCTATGCTGGATGTTATCGCCTCCGGCGGCGTTAGCAGCATTACAGACTTAATAGCACTTGCAGAAGGAGCCGTTCGGTCCGTTGTCGTCGGCAAGGCTATCTATGAAGGGAGAATAGATCTGGAACGGGCCATAAAGCAGGTGCAAAATGCTTGCTAAGCGCATTATTCCCTGCCTTGATGTACGCGATGGAACGGTTGTTAAAGGCGTGCGCTTTCGCGACCATGAGGTCGTCGGCGATATACTAGAGCTTGCTGCACGCTATCGTGACGACGGCGCTGATGAATTGGTTTTTTACGACATAACCGCCAGCAGCGATGGACGGACTGTTGATTGCCGATGGATAACGCGTATTGCCGATGCCTTGGATATTCCTTTTTGCGTCGCGGGAGGGATTCGAACCGTTGACGATGCGCGCGCTATTTTAACGCACGGTGCGGACAAGATTTCCATTAATTCGCCCGCGCTTGAACAGCCCGGCCTGATCGATCGGTTAGCGAAGGAGTTTGGGAGTCAATGCGTTGTGATTGGAATCGACAGCAAACAAGAGGATAAGGATTATCAGGTATATCAATACACGGGGGATATCTCAAAAACCAGGGAGACGCGCCGCCGCACCATTGATTGGGCAAAAGAGGTTGTGGAGCGCGGCGCCGGCGAAATAGTCCTTAACTGCATGAATGCTGATGGGGTCCGAAGCGGATATGATATCGACCAACTACAGGCAGTCAAAAATTGCCTATCAATACCGTTGATTGCTTCGGGCGGAGCAGGAACGCCGGAACACTTTTTTGATGCTTTTTTTAAGGCTAGTGTTGACGGAGCTTTAGCCGCAAGTATCTTTCACAAAAAGCTTTTCACAATTTACGAGATTAAGAATTATCTAACTGGGCGGAACATTCCTGTTCGGGTTTGATTTCGTCCGCTCTTTCCTATTATATTTATCTATGACAACCTTTCTCCGCATGCTTATTCGGCTATATCAGTGCAGCTTTTCAGCGCTTTTTGGCCGGTATTGCCGGTTTTTGCCAACATGTTCGGATTATGCCGAAGAGGCCTTGCGTGTCCATGGGCTTTTTAAAGGAACAAGATTAGCCTTAAAACGCCTTCGCCGATGCCATCCCTGGGGCGATCATGGTTACGATCCAGTCCCGCCAAAAGAGTAATTTAAGCGCATGGACATTGCGAATTTTGTGGAATAAAAAGTATTCCCTTAGGGAATTTATCTCACAGGATGGTCTCGATGAAGATGCTTTTGAAAAATAAAAAATTAAGTTCATGGGTTAAGGAAACGGCCGATTTGTGCCATCCGGATAATATTTATATATGTAATGGCAGCAAGGAAGAATACGACACCCTTTTGAAGCAACTTCAGGATTCCGGCGCAGCCATTCCTCTCAAAAAGCGGCCCGGAAGTTATCTTTTCCGCTCTGACCCAAGCGACGTTGCGCGTGTGGAAGAGCGCACTTTTATCAGCACGCCTTTAAAAGAAGATGCGGGACCAACCAATAATTGGCTGGATCCGGACACGTTAAAAAAGACAATGCAGGATCTGTACAAGGACTGCATGGAAGGGCGAACCATGTATGTGATCCCCTTCTGCATGGGGCCTCTGGATTCTCACCTTGCTAAAATCGGCGTTGAAATTACCGATAGTCCGTACGTGGTCGTCCATATGCATATCATGACTCGCGTAGGAACAGCTGTTTTGGATAAATTGTCTATCGAGGGCGATTTCATTCCATGCATGCATGCTGTCGGAAGAGGCGCGGGAACGCCTCAATGGCCATGCGCGCCTATTGAAAAAAAGCATATCTGTCATTTTCCCGAAGAAAATCGCATCGATTCATATGGTTCTGGATACGGGGGCAATGCGTTACTGGGCAAAAAATGCCTCGCGTTGCGCATTGCAACCCCTATTGCGCGCCGCGAAGGCTGGATGGCCGAACATATGATGATTTTAAAACTCACCGATCCTGAGGGCCGGGATTACCACATCGCGGGCGCGTTCCCCTCAGCTTGCGGTAAAACGAATCTCGCCATGATCACTCCGACTCTTCCCGGCTGGAAAGCAAGCTGTATAGGCGACGACATAGCCTGGATGAGACAAGGCGAAGACGGACGCCTTTATGCAATCAATCCGGAATACGGATTTTTTGGCGTGGCTCCCGGCACATCGCGCAAAACCAATCCCAATGCAATGGACACAATTAGAGATAATACACTTTATACAAATTGCGCGCTTGGGGATGACGGCGACGTCTGGTGGGAGGGATTAGACGGCGAAGTGCCGAAGCATCTTATCGACTGGACCGGTAAAGAATGGCCTTCTGAAGAAAAAAAACCGGCAGCTCATCCCAATGCACGCTTCACGGCACCTGCCTGTCAATGCCCTGTTATCTGCGGACTGGATAATGCGCTAGGAGTCCCTATTGATGCCATGCTTTTTGGCGGTCGGCGCGCCACGAATATCCCCCTCGTCACTCAGGCGTTTAATTGGGACCATGGTGTTTTTCTCGGCGCTACGCTTGCGTCGGAAACGACTGCCGCTGTCATCGGCAAGGTGGGCCAGCTGCGCTATGATCCAATGGCTATGACGCCCTTCTGCGGCTACAATATGGGCGACTATTTCCAACATTGGTTCAATATGGGAGACAAACTGGGAAGCAAGGCCCCAGCCGTTTTCTGCATAAACTGGTTTCGAAAAGACGAGAACGGCCGTTTCTTGTGGCCGGGATACGGCGAAAACAGCCGTGTTCTTAAATGGATTTGCGAGCGCGTCTCTGGCCGTATCGAGGCGGAAAAAACGCCCGTCGGATTGCTGCCCAAGGCTGACGATCTTGATCTCAGCGGCCTTTCGATTTCCAAAGAGGCCATAGGCGAATTGTTAAATCCGAAGTTGGCCGAAAGACGGCAGGAGATTCCACTTCTTGAGGCTCATCTGAGACGTTTTGGAGACCGGCTGCCCAAAAGGTTGGAAGCGCAGTTGCAGACTTTCGTTGAAAGTGTTGGCTAGGCCCGTCTCGAAAATGCTTTTTGTTTGACGCCATAGAACCTGAATGCCATTTTCAGGCCCATGAAAATAGCATCAATTTATAATCTTCTGACGTCTGCAAGATTATTTCTCCAAAGCGCGCGGAGCTGGAGACGGATTGGCCTTGCCTTCGTTTTGGGGAGTCTTATGGCTTTCGCCATGCCTCCCTTTAACATTTTTCCGCTTCTTTGGCTTTGCTTTCCGGCTTTGATTTTTCTTGTACAAAGCACGGAAACAATCGGCCGCGCGTTTTTCACGGGTTGGAGTTTTGCCTTTGGTTTCTTCGTCTTCGGTCTTTACTGGATCGCCGCCTCGATGTTTGTGGACATACAGCGCTTTTGGTGGGCCGTTCCTTTTTCTGTAGCCGGATTGCCGGCTTTTCTCGCTGTTTATTACGGTATAGCCGCTGGAGCAGTTCGAAAAATAGGATTATCGGGCATTCGCGGAGCTGTTATTTTTGGTATCTTCTGGTTTATAGCTGATTTTCTTAGAGGCCATCTTTTCACTGGTTTTCCATGGCATTTGATTGGTTATACCTTCACTTCTTTCTTGCCTGTTTTACAGATCTCCAGCGTTATTGGCATTTATGGCTTGGGCCTTTTTACAACTGTCGCCGCCTGTTTGCCGGCGGCGCTAGGGTTTTCCTCAACGTCTGCACGTAGAGTCTTTATTTCAAGCATCGCTTTATTCGTTGCTTTTACGCTGTGGGGCGAATTTCGTCTTCAAACAACGCCTATAGGAACCACGCCCGATGTACGCATAAGGATCGTTCAACCGAATATCAGCCAGTCGAACAAATGGCGTCCCAGCGAACGAGAAAGCAATTTCCGTAAGTTGATTGATCTTACGGCGAGCCCGAGTGAAGAGCCTATTACCCATTACTTCTGGCCCGAAACCGCATCCACTTATTACCTGAGCGAGGACGCCTTCCAACGCAAGCAAATTGCGAATAGCATTCCCGCGCCTTCTTTCGTCATTACCGGCGTTATCCAACGTGAGATCGGCATGGACGGTCAGATGCACTTTTATAATTCAGTCGTTGTTATTGATGGCCTCAGTCGATTGGTTGGTAGTTACGATAAAGCGCATTTAGTACCCTTTGGCGAATTTATGCCGTTTCGCAAAATTTTGCCCCTAGGCGCAATCGCTGCAAGTGAAGCTGATTTTTCAGCTGGCTCGGGCCCACGATCATTGCGTGTAAGGGGACTTCCCTTGTTTAGTCCTCTGATTTGCTATGAAGCAATATTCCCAGGCGAGGTTATAGATCGTAAGGATCGGCCGGACTTTCTTTTGAATGTTACCAACGACGGCTGGTATGGAAATACAACGGGACCTCATCAACATTTTGCTATTGCGCGCGTGCGTGCAATTGAAGAAGGATTACCCTTGGTGCGTGTGGCCAACACAGGTATTTCGGGAATTGTCGATCCATTAGGACGGATTGTTCAAAAGCTCGATTTGAACACGGAAGGAATAATTGATGGCAACCTTCCTGCCGCATTACCATTAACCATATATGCAAAAGCACATCATTTCCCGTAGGGGTTGTGGCTCGCGGCATTTCTGCAATCGGCATGATTAATTGCTTAAGGAAAAAGTAATATAATTCCTATGCCAAAGTCATCTCCGCTTGATTTACAAATTAGAACTTTCTATTTTGGCTGCGCAAGAAACTTACATAAGCACTAATTGGTGCCTTGGTATTTTTATTATGGAAATTATTATGGCTGTCACATCTGATAAAAAGCTTAAAAAATCGGAGTTACGCTCTGAAAATCCTGATCCGATCGATATTCACGTTGGCGCGCGGCTTCGCATGAGGCGGAATCTGATTGGTCTAAGCCAGGAACAGTTGGGCAAATCTTTGGGACTTACATTCCAGCAAATTCAGAAATACGAGCGTGGAATCAATCGTATGGGATCGAGCAGGCTTTTTCAGGTCTCAAAGACCTTGTCTGTGCCTGTTGCGTATTTTTTCGAAGATATGCCTTCATCAATCGGGGGAAACGCTCCTCAACAGGGTTTTGCTGAAGGTGAGCAGGCGTCCATTGAAAGCACATCTACGGATCAAAGGAACGATTATGACATTATGCGGCGACGCGAAACTCTGGAATTAGTACGCGCTTATTATAGAATCCAGGATGAGAAACAACGCCGCAAGCTGTATGATCTCATCCGTTCTATGGCGGACGAAGAGTAAGCTTCGGCGCAATATAATTCTAGCTTGGATTGCATCACCAAGGGCTTTATTGGACGCCATCTATCGATAGAATTGGTCCTAAATCGCGGCCACCAAGAATATGTATGTGGAAATGTGGCACTTCCTGATGGGAATACACCCCCGCATTGGCTATCAACCTATAGCCATTGGCAACAATATTGGTTGAATTAATTACATTGCCTATGGCGCGTTGAAATCCGATGATTTCCGCATCGCTTGCGCTGGCAATAAAATCAT
Source organism: uncultured Rhodospirillaceae bacterium (assembly GCA_964453225.1). Lineage (GTDB taxonomy): Bacteria > Pseudomonadota > Alphaproteobacteria > UBA9219 > UBA9219 > CAIXLI01. The sequence continues at coordinate 148,213 of CAYVNS010000001.1, read as the reverse complement.
TATAGGTCGCGTATGGGCCTTTGGGAATAATGAGAACATGTACCGGCGCTTGCGGTTTGATATCCGGAAAGGCAAGAGCATATTCATCTTCATATATTTTTTTACATGGAATCTCACCACGAAGTATCTTGGCAAAAACATTGTTTGAATCGTAACTCATGTTCGTTCTCCAATAGAAGACAGGCAAAGGCTACAAAACCCTATGCTTTTGTACAAGTAGGGCGTTTCACATCTTGGGATGTGTCGAACGTGTTTTTTCAGGCGTACGATTTTTCCTTAGAGGCTTTGTCTTTTGAACTGGTTTAGCTAAGGTTTTCTTGTCAGGCTTTAAGAGGGATGTCGCCCTTTTTTCTGGGTTTTTGGCCTCCGGGTCCGGCAAACCGCAAGCTTTGCCAATGGCTTTGTAGGCTGCTGAAGCTCCCGTCAAATCAAATTTGTCGTTAAGTGTCTGCATACGCCCTTCGGCCACTATGCCAGCGACCTGGGCGAACTTTGCCTTTCTTATCGCTTCGGCGATTTTATGATCGGTCCGTGCATCTCGGGCCCAGGCATTGTCGCGCACTGAGAATAGGTCGAAAGACTTTTGGTCAACCGAGATCCGGGCTCCATGCTTTGCATCAAGCGCTGTTCCGGCTCCATAACTGAAAACGTCCGTGCTTGCTTCTACAGGACGATGGGTAATCATAAGATAGGGTGAATTGCGCTGTTTCGCGCTTTTTGATGGACTCGCTTTGATCGTTTTTGTCGTCACCATGTAGCAAACGGTTTGACCGCCTTCATCGTAGGCATAGGCATGCCAAGCCCCATGTGCTCCCAAATCTTTTTCCTTACCTGTCGCTGCATCGGCGCTGGGACAGGCGCCAAACAAGGCCAAAACGACCCATACGATAAAAAGGACTGAAAGATGTCGGGTCATTTCGGTGGCAAAGATTGGTTGAACTCAATGGGAGGGATCATTTCTTCGATATCCGGGGTCTTTGCATTAACAACCGGATTGAGGATGGGGGCAAGGGCACAAAGCATTTGAGCCGGAAGAGCGCTTGTAAAGCCGTAGTTGCCGGCATCTTCCCCTGCTACATGCGCCGTTATCGCTCCGAAAAAATGATCACCAATATAAAAAACAAAAGTCCCTGTGCGATTAACGACTCGCGAGGATAATAACCGTCCGCCTGCGCCAAACTCTTCATAACGATGATCGCCTGTTCCCGTTTTGCCCCCGACTTGCATGACGCGTCCATCCAGGTCGCGGTAAATCCCGCTCGCACGCTTGGCCGTTCCATTCTCGACAACTTCGTTCATGACTTTTTTCATGACATGAGCAACGCTTGGATCTAAAACCTGCTGGGATTTTCCAGCAAAATTGGGCTTAAGAAGAGTCTGGTAAGGCGTGTTTTCGGCAAATTCCAAAGTCTCAAAACGCTCGACAGGCATGCGTCGCCCATCAGCGATAATAATCCCAACAAGCTCAGCCAGAGCCCCCGGTCGATCAGCCGAACTGCCAATGGAAGTGGCAAAGCTGGGAACGAGATGATTGAATGGATACCCCAGGCGTTGCCAGCGTTTCAGAATGTGCGCGAACGCATCTTCTTCAAGCATTATCCGGATGCGCGTGTTCTGAGCTTTTTTCTTACTGTCTTTAAACAGCCATGCATAAGAGGAAAGACGCGTCGATCGGCTTGCGTCCATAAGCTCGTGGCGTGACGCTTCGGGGCGCTCACGGATATAGCTAACGAGCCATAATTCCATGGGATTGACGCCCGACAAGTAGGCGCGATCCGAAAGCGAATAGCGATCCTGGGCATAATCCTTATAAAGCTTGGTCAGGCGTGGTTCGGGAACAGCTGCGAGAAACGAGTGCGACCGCATAAAGCGCACGTAAGCAGAATAATCAGCCTGCGGCATGATGGATCGGAATATGACCGTATAAGCTATTGCCCCTTTATGCGCATGGGAAAGCAGCTTCTCCAATCGCGCACTCTCCGTCAATCCACCGTAATCTAAAAGATAACGATTTAAAAACACCCCGCCCTCTTGCTCAGCAAACCGTTCCAGGTATGCTTTACGAACCGGTGCGTGTTCGTCTTCATGATGAAGTAAGTCGTCCTTCGTCTGGGGACCCTGCGAAATTGTATAGTTGACAATATCGCGCATGATGCGAACGAAAACTAAATTAACTGATCGGCGAAACGCCTCGCGGACATCCATAATCTGAAAATCTTCGTCGCGGTTGAAATTATGAAAGGTGTGCTGCCCTCCTCCCGTAAAAAATATTTCGCCGGGGCTGGCTGAATAACGACGCCCCAAAGATGCGTTTAACATACTATCCAGATCGGCATCCGCATTTGCGCTTAACCAGTCAATCGCCCACGAGGTTAAATTATCCGGAGCATCCGCCTTCATATCCTTTAAAGATTCGGGATCGAGGCCAGCATAGCGACGGTGCAATTCCGCAATCATTTCCAAGTAAGTGACCAGCGTTCGCAATTTCGCTGTCGATCCAAGATCAAGTTTCATGCCCTCATTCATATCGAAAGGGCCTTCGATATTGTCGGCCTGCAGACGTATCTTGTTGCTGTCGGAGCCTCTTTCGTACAGCACAACGCTCCATTTAACCTTATTTGGATCATTGCCCGGCTCGAGCAAATGATAGCCATAGAGACCTCTAGCCTCTAAAAAACTTTTATCTCCTGTATTTTTTAGAAATTCGGATAACTTTTGTTGAGCTGAATAATCCAGCGTTGTCCGGCCTGAGAGATCAATTCTGTCCACTTCGTATAATCGTTTCAAACTAAGCAAATTCATCAAATGCGTACGATGTGCATTAACGGCTTTTTGCTCAATATACAGCGGTTCCGGCGGCATGGGCGCTTCGGAAATGAAGTTTAGCTTCTCGACAAGCGCCACATCGTGGAGTTTTTTCGAGATAATTCCTACATCTTTTAGCCGATGGAGAGTACTGTTAATCAAATCGTCAAGTTCAGCCCTATTCGCTTGTAGATAATAACTAGGTCTTCTTTGGGCGAGAATTAGCCCAAGGGCGGCACGATATATTTTCGCCTTCCTTAGAAGTGCTTCTTGCTCGTCCTCACGCAAATTTAGTGCCGCCTGAGCCTCCTTAAGATCGATACCGAACCACGCCCAGAGACCATCGCCAATACTATTGATTTCGCCGCATCCGGGGCGCGCGGACAAGGGCGTACTGTTAAAATAATCCAGAACGATGTTCTTTCGCGCCTCTCGGGTATCGGGTCCATTAAGGTAGACCCGGAAAGTCGCAGAAGCTATCTGCCTAAGCTTTTCAAGAATATTCCCTGTAAGGCCGTGGGGAGAAAATCGGAATTTCTCAATTTGAATAGCAAGCGTGCTGCCGCCGCCTGCGTTTGTTTCAGGCGATATTTTATGCAGGACCTGGCTGAAAACGGCATACGCAAGCCTCTTCCACTCTATAACCGGATTATGCGTGTCTGATGAATTACGTAAAAGCTCACGGTTTTCAATATAAAGCAGAGTATCTACAAGAATGTCGGGGATATCGTCAAAGCTACTGAAAGCGCGATTTGGATAGAGAAGAGAATAAATTTTTTCACCGCGACGATCATAGAGCGTCAGGCCTGCCGTTGTTTTGGGGTGATAGATGGAATAAACCCCGTGCTTGACGAGCTTATGGTAAGCCTCTGATGCGTGGGCCTGCGCGGCAATCTCAAAACCATCCGCGTGCAACGCCTTTATATAATAAGGCAAATAAGCGTACCCGAGCCTTTCGTTATATGGCCCGAACTTCGGATAATGAATACTCGGTGCGGCCCCCGGCTTCATCACAAAAGAGATTTTTCGCCCATACTCCGAAAACCATCTGGATTGTGCGGCCGAAGTCTCAGCTTCTCTCTTGATCAAATCAATCGCGACAATGCAAAGGCCAAGCGAAACAACAAGAACGGCGCCTCGAAGGAACAATTTCTTCGCTGTCCTGGCGGACTTTCTTTTCCGCACGAGAGAGACCAACTCTCAATCCTCCAAAATGCTACAGATGGTTTCTGCCAGTGCCGCGCCCGTGACTTCTTTTTGCACCTTAGCCTTCATGTTTTTCACGAGGAACGTTCCTTTTGCAAGCTCGTTGTCCCCAATCATTATGACAACCGGAATTCCTGCCTTGTCGGCATATTTCAACTGCTTGTCGAGCTTCGCGCTCTCCATATAACGATCTACGGTAAACTCCCTCGCGCGAAGTTCCATCGCCAGTTTCAAACAGGATTGCTGTAGGAGCTTTCCATCACCGATGGAAAGAATAAGGACCTGTGTTGTTGGCGGCGCCGACGGCAAGGAGCCGATAGACCGCAACTGATCAAACAACCGCGTCAATCCAATAGAAATACCCACTCCAGGTAATTTCGATTTCGTATAATGGCTTGCGAGATCGTCGTAGCGGCCTCCGGAACACACGCTACCTAATTCAGCGTGCTCGTCGATGAGGGTTTCATAAACGGTTCCCGTGTAGTAGTCGAGCCCGCGCGCAATGGACAGATTTAATTGAGTGCGCTTCTCTGGAACATTCAGCGAGCGCAGGGTTTCAATCATATGAGCGATTTCGTCGATACCTTGATTAAAAAGAGAGTCGCGAACGTCCAAGGATTTAAGTTCATGCAGTATTTCGTCTTTGCTCCCCTTGCTCGCAATCAAGTGGAGAAGGCGTTCCGCTTTGGTTGCCTCCATGCCCAGATCGATGATAGATGTCCGTACTTTTTCTTCGCCGATCTTACCCAGTTTATCTATCTCGCGCAAAATCAGTTTTTGTTTTTCCTCATCGTCGATGCCGGCATCAATTAAAAGCCCGCGAAGGATTTTTCGGTTGCTGAAATGGATTGTGAAGTCGCCAATATTCAACTTTTCAAATATCTGCACGATGATCGCCGGAATTTCGGCATCATAGGCAAAGCTTAATTTATCTTTTCCGATAATATCGATATCGCACTGGTAGAACTCTCGGAACCGGCCTCGCTGCGCCCTTTCGCCGCGATATACACGCTGAATTTGATAGCGGCGGAAAGGAAATGCCAATTCACGCTCATGCTGGGCGACATAGCGGGCCAAGGGTACCGTTAAATCAAAATGAAGGGCAAGATCCGCCTCATGCCCCTGATTCACAGCCCCTGTTGATTGAACAAAATATACCTGTTTTTCCGTTTCTCCCCCCGACTTTGTCAGAAGCACGTCTTTCAGTTCAAAGACAGGGGTTTCTATCTGCACGAAACCAAATCGCTCATAGGCGCTGCGAATGACATCAACCATATATTGAAAAATCATCTGCTCGCGAGGGAGAAGCTCTAAAGTTCCGGAAACCGTTCGAGGTGCGATCATGAGAAGGCGTTATGAGAAAAAGGTCAGCGTATCAAGGTACTAGCTTATAGACGAAATCCACTCGATTGACATTAGGATCACTGCATGCCGCTGCTGCCATTGATGCATTCATCGGCAAGGATAATGCCACGCCGCCGGGGGCAGTATCGCTACTCATATTCTTACCGTTAACATAAACGCCGACGAGCCCCGGAAAAGAAGTCACGTTCGAATTCCGCAAAGCAGCCGTTATGCAATCACTTTTTCGCATAAGCGTTTCAATAGCGAAAAAAGGAACCTCTGTACCGGGCGTTGACGGAAAACAACTCTCGCTTCCCGTCGCCTTCCATCCGCAAACGTAGATGGATTTATAGTCGTTGCTGGGGCCGCCATTTATTTCGCCAAAAGGAGAAACCGCGACGACTCTCCCGGCTCTTGTCTTGATCATATCCCCAGGAAAGACTCCTTTTTTCACGAGCCGCTCCATCATGATCGGCACATCCGTAGTATCGAAGGATGTTTTCCCTGCGTAAGCGCCTCGTATATTATTCGTCAGCGTAACAAGAATTTGCGTAAATTTATCCTGCTTAACATTGTTATTCATCGATGAGGTATACGCCCAGATACCCGCCAAGATTATACTCATGATGCACAGAACGATTGCCATCTCGGTCAGCGTATAACCAAGAAGCTGTTTGTTTTGCGGTTGCTTGGGTTCTTTCATCTTTTTCCCCCGGATTAATACCCGCCGACAAGAAGGCTTTTTAGCGTGGTCATCTCTTCAAGGGCGCGGCCAGTACCGAGCGCAACGCATGAAAGAGGGTCCTCCGCAACGGACACAGGCAAGCCCGTGGCATGGCGTAATACAAGATCCAGATTTCTTAAAAGAGCGCCGCCGCCCGTTAGCACAATGCCTTTATCGACAATATCGGCAGCAAGCTCGGGCGCGGTGTTCTCAAGGGCGACTTTGACCGCCTCCAGAATAGCGCTTACAGGCTCGGCCAAACTCTCGGCGACCTGCCTTTCGGTAATGACAATCTCTTTCGGCACGCCGTTCATCAGGTCACGACCTTTGATCTCTGTCGTGCGGCCTTCGCCGTCTTCCGGAGGGCACGCAGAACCGATTTCTTTTTTGATGCGCTCGGCGGTGCTTTCACCAATAAGTAGATTATGGTAACGGCGAATGTAGTTGATAATAGCTTCGTCCAGTTTATCGCCGCCCACACGCACCGAGCGTGCATAGACAATGCCCCCGAGGGACAGAACGGCAACCTCTGTCGTACCTCCGCCAATATCGACGACCATTGAACCTGTCGGCTCCGTCACAGGAAGCCCGGCCCCAATAGCCGCCGCCATCGGTTCTTCAATAAGAAAGACGCGGCGGGCGCCGGCAGATTCCGCCGATTCCTGAATCGCGCGCCGTTCAACGGCAGTAGAACCCGAAGGTACGCAGATAATGATTTGAGGATTGGCAAAACTCCGCCGATTATGAACCTTGCGAATAAAATGTTTAATCATCTCCTCGGCAACTTCAAAATCCGCTATAACACCATCGCGTAGGGGCCTGATCGCTTGAATATTTCCCGGCGTTCTTCCGAGCATTAGTTTGGCTTCATCGCCGACCGCTAAAACCTGTCTTTTCCCCTTGCTTTGAGCTATGGCAACAACGGATGGTTCGTTCAGCACAATGCCTCGGCCCTTAACATAAACAAGAGTATTTGCCGTTCCGAGATCAATGCCCATATCGGCCGAAAGAAGCCCTAACAGATTGTAAAACATAAATTATTACCTGCAGATGGAAGAGTGCTATGCGAGACCAGAAAACTTCTGGCATCGTAACGTATTTTTCGCAAGAGTTAATCTTATTTTTTGCGGCCTTACGGTTTGCCAATAAGTAATTTATGGACATGGATGAATGCGCTAAAAGTCCTTACAAGACAAGGGCTTATATCTTATTGGCTTAGCGCTGCTTTTTGCATAGCTGCTAATTCGTTTATGCCTTTCTTGGCTAAACTCAACAAAGATTGAAACTGCGCTTCAGAAAAGGTCCCCCGTTCAGCGGTTCCTTGAATTTCTACAATACCTCCAACGCCCGTCAGAACGAAATTCGAATCCACTTCGGCGCTGGAATCCTCAGTGTAGTCCAGATCAAGAATGCTTTCCCCCTGATAAACGCCGCAAGAAACAGCCGCAACTGAGCCGATTAATGGATTTGCTGTCAAACGGCCTATTTTAAGCAAATAGCTACATGCCTGCCCCAAAGCGACATACCCGCCAGTTATGGATGCTGTGCGCGTACCTCCATCGGCCTGAAGAACGTCGCAGTCGATCTTGATCTGAATTTCGCCCAGAATTTTTCTGTCCACGATGGCGCGCAGGCTGCGGCCAATCAGACGTTGGATTTCCTGCGTTCTTCCTGTTTGTTTTCCTTTGACGGCTTCTCTGTCCACTCGTTCCGAAGTCGCCCTTGGCAACATGCCATATTCCGCCGTAACCCACCCCAAACCGGAATTTCTTAAAAAAGACGGAAGTTTTTCATCAACACTCGCCGTGCAAAGCACATGCGTATCACCGAATTTCACAAGACATGAACCTTCGGCATATTTCGCAAATCCCGGCAGTAGCGAGATGGGTCTCATTTGGTCGAAAGCGCGGCGGGAAGGGCGCATGAAAAAACTCTTGTTTCTGTGGCTGTGACCGACTTAGCATTAAGACCGCTCTACAGCAAGGGCTACAAGGAGAAATCTATATCTTTGATTTACATAGCCCCTTTGAATGATTATCAAACTTCTGGGGGCACTAACCCTGGAACGGGGCCACATGACAGAGATACGCTTTTATCATCTAATGCGCAAAACACTTGAGCAGGCGCTGCCGGAGCTTTTGGAAAAGACCCTGCAGCGCGGCTCTAAAGCCGTTGTCATGGCCGGATCGCCCGAACGCGTTGAGGCGTTGACCCAGATGCTCTGGTCATACAGCCCCAACGGTTTCCTTCCTCATGGCAATGTTAAGGACGGTAACGCCCAGCTTCAGCCTATTTGGCTGACGACGGAAGACGAGCGTCCAAACAACGCCGATATCTTGTTCCTGACGGATGGCGCCACAAGCGCCAAACTTAGCGAGTATTCGCGCGTTTGTGATCTTTTTGATGGGAATAACGACGAAGCCTTGGCTGCAGCACGAACCCGATTTTCGGAGGGCAGAAATGCCGGCCATACGCTTAGTTATTGGCAGCAAACGGACAAAGGGTGGGTCGACGCCACGCCGAGTAAAAATTCATAACTCACCCCGCCCTTTTCCATAGAATCTTCTGGAATTAGTCTCGCCTGATGTTTTAAGACAGCTTATGCCAAATTCCTCTAAAGAAATTCTGGAGCGTTTTCGCATCGCGCATGGTCAAGATATCGATCTGACTTTGCGAGAATCTTATCGTGATCTTCTGGCGAAGCTGGACAATCCACAAAATCGACTGCCCCCCGTATTCCACGTCGCCGGAACAAATGGCAAGGGCTCAACCTGCGCTTTTTTGCGCGCGATGCTGGAGGCAGGCGGATACAAGGTTCACGTCTATACCTCGCCGCACCTTATAACCTGCCATGAACGAATTCGCCTCGCGGGAGAATGCATAAGCGAGAATGAATTAGCCGCGCTGCTTACTGACATTGAAAAGTTGGCCCCTGTTGGAAGCCTTTCTTATTTTGAAGCGCTCACAGCCGCCGCTTTTGCCGCTTTTACACGCCATGCCGCAGATTTTGCCATTCTGGAAACAGGCCTCGGCGGCAGGCTGGACGCCACGAATATCATCGCAAAACCCCAAGCGACAATCATCACGCGTTTATCGATGGACCATCGGGAATACCTTGGCGATACCGTCGAAAAGATTGCGCAGGAAAAAGCCGGCATTATGCGAACGCATGTTCCCTGTTTTGCGGCTGAACAGCCCATGGCCGCAGCCTCGCGCGTTTTGCGGGAACGGGCGTCTAACATGCATGCGCCTCTCTTCCTTGGGGGCGCCGAGTGGAAAATTGAAAAACTTGGAAAAGGCTTTCGATTTGTCGATGATTCACGCCGATTTGATCTTCCTGCACCTGCGCTCACGGGACAACATCAGCATCAAAATGCGGGCCTGGCAATCGCCGCATTAGCCTCTTTAAATGTGCCCTTGGCAGAGATGGCAATAAAAACAGGCCTTCGGACTGTGGAGTGGCCGGCACGCCTGCAGCGGCTTCAAGGGGGAAAACTGTCCAGTCTTTTGCCGCGAGGCTCAGAATTGTGGCTTGACGGCGGCCATAACGATTCCGCAGGCGAAGTTTTAGCTGCACAAATTGAGAATTGGCGAAAAGAAGACGGCAATCAACCAAAGCCCTTGTTTGTCGTGCTCGGCATGTTGACGACAAAATATCCGGAAGAGTTTTTAGCGCCCTTTGCAAAGAATGTTATTGGATTGCGCACCGTTCCAATTCCGCATGAAAGTTTGAGCTATAATCCCCCAGCGCTTGCCTTGGAAGCAAGAAAGATTGGGCTCAGCGCCGAATCCTCGGAAAATGTTTGTAAAGCCTTAAACGATATAGCCGGGCGAACATATTCTGTCCCTCCAAGAATCCTTATTTGTGGATCTCTTTATTTAGCTGGAATTGTATTAGCGGAAGAGAAGGGTTAGTGTTTTTCGAATGACAAACGCACAGAACTCTGTTTAGGTAGCGCATACCAACCCGGGGTGCCTTTTAGGCTGAGATTATACCCGTAGAACCTGATCTGGATCATGCCAGCGAAGGGAGAGTGAATGAGATGAACACGCTTTACGGGCGTAGTGCGCCTGTAGATATCCCTGCCTCCAACCGGCCCTTATTTGAATCCCCACTTCCTGCAGGACGCAAGATAACTGCCGGATTTACATATCTACAACGCATTAGCAAAGCAGCCAGTTACGATGTTTGGTTTCCGAAAGAGCTAACGGCCGAACTTGATTTCCTAAAAAGCTGCGGATTACCGATTACCGATGCACATTTTCCCGCTGAATGGGCGGCCGTTCGGCAGTTCGAGTTACTACAGGAGGCAGGAAATCACAAAATTTACGATTTAGATCCAACCTATCTCACGCGCGCCATGCTGGACTTGTCTCGAAGCATGCGCGCCGGAGGATATCGCGTCACGGTTGCGACCATCGGCACTTACGAGGAAGCTTCAGTAAAGGACGAATTGGAAATTCTGGATAAACGCTTGCAGGAAGAAATCTCGCAAATGATCCATATGCTGTATCTTGATCAGCTTAGCGAAGACATAAATACGGAAACAGATGCTTTTCTAGCTTCTCAAAAATGGGATTACAAGAAAGAGCTGCCTCATGTTTGTATGGTTTTAGGGTCGGGAGAGCTTTTCCAACCGCCTCCCGACGATAGCGGCGATGAATTCGGCAACAAGCGCTGGAGCAATCCTGCAAAATGGCAAGCCAGAAAATGCCGCCAGGGAAAGCGTTTTTTTGACATCCTAGCAAAGCTTCCTTCAAAACATATTGTCCACGACACAGCCGTTGGCCTTCAGCTCCCTGAACTGAATGGCAGGAATCAATGGAACTACTTTGCAGCCCCGGATGAAACCCTTGGTGCTTTCAATAGAGTATTAGAAGCTCTCTTCGATAAATTCGATGGGATATCAATGTCAAGATTGCACGAACGACTGGATGCCCACTCTGAAATCAAACCTTCAACCATTCAAATGCGTGGTTATGGCGACCATTTAAATGAGGCGGGGGCTGCTTTTTATGAAAAAGCTGCATTGGTCTATACTTAATTTTAAGACACCAACAATTTTAAATTTAAAAAGGCCGCAGTTTCCTGCGGCCTTTTTTTATTCTTCCGAAAGGAGGATTAGAAGTCCATTCCTCCCATATCACCCATGCCGCCGCCGGCCCCACCCATCGGGGCTTTCTTCTCGGGCTTATCGGCGATCATCGCTTCTGTAGTGATCAAGAGACCGGCAACCGACGCCGCACTTTCCAAAGCAATACGAACCACTTTGGTTGGATCTACAATTCCAGCCTTTAGAAGATCCGCGTAGTCGCCCTTTTGTGCATCATAGCCAAAATTGGCGTCCTTTTGCTCGGCCAGACGACCAACGATCACGGAGCCGTCAACACCCGCGTTCTCGGCAATTTGGCGGATCGGGGCCTCTAACGCTCTGCGGACAATATCTATGCCGCGACGTTGATCATCGTTTGCGACGCGGACTTTTTCCAGAGAACGAACCGCAAAGAGAAGCGCGGAACCGCCGCCGGCGAGAATGCCTTCTTCGACGGCAGCGCGGGTTGCATGGATGGCGTCGTCAACGCGATCCTTGCGTTCCTTGACTTCGATTTCCGTGGCGCCGCCAACGCGGATAACCGCAACGCCGCCGGCCAGTTTCGCCAGGCGTTCCTGCAACTTCTCACGATCATAGTCAGACGTTGTATCCTCAATTTGCTGGCGGATTTGCGCGCAACGAGCTTCGATATCTTTCTTCTTGCCCATGCCGTCGATGATCGTCGTGTTATCCTTATCGAGGCGTACCTTCTTCGCTTGGCCCAGCATACCCAACGTGACGTTTTCAAGCTTGATGCCAAGATCGGATGAAATGACCTGTCCGTTTGTAAGAACAGCCATGTCTTCCAGCATAGCCTTCCGACGATCGCCGAAGCCCGGAGCCTTGACAGCAGCAACTTTCAGCCCGCCCCGCAGTTTGTTGACAACCAAAGTTGCCAAAGCCTCTCCCTCGACTTCCTCAGCCACGATCAGCAAGGGCTTCCCGGACTGAACGACAGCTTCAAGAACTGGGAGCAAGGGCTGTAGGCTGGACAATTTGCTTTCATGGAACAGGATATACGGACTATCCAATTCACAGATCATCTTTTCCGCATTCGTGATGAAATAGGGAGAAAGATAGCCGCGATCAAACTGCATGCCTTCAACGACTTCCAGTTCGGTTTCCATCCCCTTGCTCTCTTCAACCGTAATCGGGGATTCGTTGCCAACCTTACCCATCGCCTCGGCGATCCGGTCGCCAATTTCCTTGTCGCCGTTTGCTGAAATGGTACCAACCTGCGCAATCTCCGCATTGCTGGAAACCTTTTTTGAACGCGCCTTAAGGTCTTCAACGACAACTTCAACGGCTTTATCGATTCCGCGCTTCAGATCCAGCGGATTCATGCCCGCCGCAACAGCCTTTAAACCTTCCCGCGAGATGGCCTGCGCCAAGACCGTGGCCGTCGTCGTGCCATCGCCCGCTTTATCGCTGGCTTTGCTGGCAACTTCGCGCAACATTTGAGCGCCCATATTTTCCAGTCTGTCAGCAAGCTCAACTTCTTTAGCAACCGAAACGCCGTCTTTTGTTATGCGTGGCGCGCCAAAGCTTTTCTCAATCACGACGTTGCGTCCTTTGGGGCCCAACGTGACCTTGACAGAGTTGGCAAGCACGTCGAGGCCGCGCAGCATCTTTTCGCGAGCGTCGGCACCGAAAATCACTTGTTTTGCAGTCATTGTTCATTCCTTCATTAGTTAGATTTCAAGAATTAGAAAGTTAGGCGATACGAAAGCCGACAATTACGACTTCTTAGGCTTGCATGCGCCACCGCAACAGGTTCCGACGATGCCCATAATATCGCTTTCTTTCATGATGAGCAGCTCTTCACCGTCTAGCTTGACCTCGGTACCCGACCACTTACCGAAAAGCACCCGATCACCGGCCTTAACGTCCAGAGCGTGAATCGCCCCAGATTCATCACGAGCCCCGGGGCCAACCGCTATAACTTCCCCTTCTTGGGGCTTTTCCTTAGCCGTATCGGGAATAATTATGCCTCCCGCAGTCTTTTGGTCGCCTTCTAGGCGGCGGACGACGACGCGGTCATGCAGGGGACGGAATTTCATAGGATTCTCCTCAAAGTTAAAAATTAGCCAAAGGTTCCAGTAGGATGGAGATAGGTTATCTTTTACATGCTTTCAAGAGGTGTTAATGAATTTTTAATTCACCCAAGTGGCGATAATAAAAAGATAAAATTAAAGCCAGTTGTATCAAGGGGTTTCTTTATTCTCTTTTTTAACCTTTTCCAACTAATCTCGAATGGCACCATCAAAAGCGCCCAATGAGTAAGGGGTCTCCATGACTGACGAAACGAACCTGTCGAAAGCGGAAAGGCCCCCCTTACGAATTTTAGTTGTAGAAGATAGTGCCTTTATAAGAAAGATATTTCTCAATCTATTTGAGAGCGAGCACGCCATCGCACTAGCACCCAACGTGAAAGAAGGCTGGAAACTATACCTGAAAACGCGCCCCAACATAGCCTTTCTTGATATTTCACTTCCCGATGGTACAGGGCATGATCTGGCACATCGGATCAAGAACCATAATCCTCAGACTTTTGTCATTATGGCTACAGGCAATGACTATTCCGCTGACAGGGAAGAAGCGGCATTCAACCGCACAGACGGTTTTATTACCAAGCCGTTCGATAGGAAAAAAATTGGCGAAGCCATTGATCGTTACTGGACGCTACGAACAAAAAGATAATCTGTTAATTTCTCCCAGTTAACCCAAATCGCTTTCTCGTCAGGGCCAGCATCATTCCCATCGCTATCGCTAACGCAAAAAGGGATGACCCTCCATAGGAGATGAACGGTAAGGTCATGCCCTTTGCGGGCATAAGGCGCATGGTTGATGTTAAATTAATAACAGCCTGTAGTCCAAATTCTATCAAAAGTCCGCCAACGGCAAGAACGATGAAGAGGCTATTCTCCGACCTAAGGCGCATCAATCCCCTTAAAACAATAAACGCAAAGAGAGCTATAATCAAAAGGCACCAAACCAGCCCCAATTCCTCGCCTGCAACGGCAAAAATAAAATCGGCGTGGGCATCAGGAATGGACATCTTGATTGTGCCCTCTCCGGGGCCCTTGCCAAAAATCCCTCCGTTCGCAAAAGCACTTAAAGCCCGATCAACTTGATATGTATCTCCCGTATGGCTCAAGAATTTATCCATACGAGCTGTAAAATGAGGAAATGTGTAATAGGCAACAACCAGTCCTGCAATGCCCGCTACGCCACTGATTCCCACAAAAGCTACCGGTAGTCCCGCGAGAAAGTACTGGCCAAACCAAATGGCGGACACCAGAAACGCCATACCGATGTCGGGCTCCATCAGCAGAAAAAAAACAATCAGAAGATAAAGGCCTAAATTGACGCTAAGCGCAGGAAATCCTCGCCTTTCACATTGGCGCGTAAAAAGCCAAGCCGCTGTAACGGCAAAAAGAGGTTTCACGAATTCGGAAGGCTGGAGAGAAAAACCCGGGAATTTTAGCCAACGGACAGCGCCCTTGATTTCGGCCCCAATAAAAGGCGTGATGATTAAAAGGGGGACGAAGAGCGCCAGTAAAAGGGCGGCAAGGATACGGACTTTCTGAGGAGACAAAAGAGAGATGAAAAAGATGACCATAACTGCCGGAACCAGCATAGCCAGATGCCGCTCAACAAAGTACAGATTACTCCATCCATGCTTCACGGCAACGGCAGGCGTTGAAGCCTGAATGAGTAAAATGCCGAAACCCATAATGACGACAATCGCAACCAAAACCCAGCGGTCTACCGTCCACCACCATCGCCCCAGTATTGAACGATCTGATCGCGTCAGTGTCGCCATGAGTTACCCCTCAGCCTCCTGTTTTTGAACTTCTCGCATGAACTGGTCACTTCGATCATATTCATTCTTGAAAACGCCGAACGACGCGAAGGATGGGCTTAGGATGATATTATCGCCCGGTTTTGATAAAGAAACTGCGGTTCGAAATGCTTCCTGCATTGTACTTGCCACGGGCACTTGCGGTAGATTTGGAATGACGCGATCTGTGCCTGTCCCTTTGATTAGAACGGCTCGGATTTGATTTTTGGAAATAACGGATGTTAGTCCGTCTATAGGAAGCCCCTTATCGGCGCCGCCGAAAATCAAAACGATGGATTGGGGCGAAAAGGCCGCCACAGCGGCAAGGGTCGCTTCTTGCGTTGTCGCATTGGAATCGTTGTAAAAGATCCGGTCTCGCCAAACACCGACACGTTGCAATCTTCCTTCAACACTTTCAAAAGCCTGAAGAGCTCGCTCGATTGTTTGATCATCAATCCCGCACGCTTTTCCAGCAGCTTTAGCCAGTGAAGCATTAATTAAATTGTGCCTGCCGGGAATTTTCAGTTGAAAGGATTCTGGCAGTGGTTCTGCAAAGACCCACGCCGTCTGCCCGTTTCCGTTTTCGCCTTTTTCCTTTAATGCCTCGGCGACTGCCTGTGTCGTGACGAAAACGTCACTAGGCTTTTGATGTCTAAATATGGAGGCCTTATCTCGCAAATAAAGAGACATGGCTCCATCATAGTAATTCATATGGTCGGGATAGAATGTCGTAAAGACACTGATATGAGGGCTAATGCCTAGCGTATCGAAGCCTTGTAGCTGCCAGGAATCCAGTTCCAAAACGGCATAGTCAAATTTATCGGCGCCTTCGAGCAGAGCTAATGTTGAAACGCCGCGAAGGTTGCCTCCCATAATTACTTTTTTTCCGGCCTGCTTTAAAATGTCTCCAATCATACAGGTCGTCGTCGTTTTACCCCTCGTTCCGGTTACGCCAACTGTTTTTAACGGCGCCAAAAAGGCAAAAAGCGCCGTGCTCATATATATCGGAATATTATTTTTCGTGGCATGTGCGATAAAGGGATTATCGAGCCGAACACCGGCGCCCTTAATTATAAAATCCACATTTTCAAAAATTTTTGTGTCGTGTCCGCCAAGAAAATACTCAATGTTATTGTATTGGCTTAGTTCCGCCACCGACTTCTGCAAGTCATCTGCGCTTTTCGCATCGGTCACAAAGACTTTTTTACAGTGGCGCGCGAGAAAAGAGGCATCCCCAACGCCTCGGCCCAACAAGCCAAGCCCCATTAAAGTGACCGTTTTGTCTTTGAAAAAGGAAGTGTAATCGTTCATAAAACTACCTCAATTTTAATGTGGAAAGACCAATCAGACCCAAAATACAGGCAATAATCCAGAAGCGAATGACCACCGTCGCTTCGGACCAACCAAGTTTTTCGAAGTGATGGTGGATCGGCGCCATGCGAAATACGCGCTTTCCTGTCAACTTAAAGGAGGCGACCTGTATGATGACCGACAAGGTCTCCACCACAAAGAGCCCCCCCACAATAGCAAGAACTATTTCATGTTTAATGATAACGGAAATGGTTCCAAGCGCGCTGCCAAGAGCAAGGGACCCGGTATCCCCCATAAACACTTGCGCAGGAGGCGCATTAAACCATAAAAAGCCCAAGCACGCCCCTACCAACGCGCCGCAGAAAACAGCTAATTCGCCCGCGCCTTGCACATGATGAATTTGAAGATAATTAGCAAACGTATAGTTTCCGACAAGATAAGCGATAATCATAAAGCACAAGGCCACGATGACAACCGGGACTGTAGCCAAGCCATCCAGTCCATCTGTAAGATTAACCGCGTTACTCGCGCCGATAATGACGAGGATGGCGAAAGGCACAAAGAAAAGACCGAATTGCATCATAAAATCTTTAACAAAGGGAATGGCAACCGCATTCGCTGTAAGAGGGGAAGCGACGCTGGTAACGGCGAATACAGCAAGCGCCGAAAGTATAACTTGAATGGACAGCCGCACCCGACCGGAAACGCCATTACTCGAACGCTTCGTCAATTTCCGATAGTCATCAAAAAATCCGACCGATCCAAATCCCAACGTCACGCAGATCACAACCCATGTATATATATTGGATAAATCCGCCCAAAGCAGAGTGCTCATAATCACCGAGACAAGAATCATGAGGCCACCCATTGTCGGCGTCCCCTTCTTCTTGAGGTGGGATTCCGGCCCATCATCACGAATGGGTTGTCCCTCCCCCTGTTTGCTTTTTAACCAACGGATAATGCGTGGACCAAAAATAAAGCAAATAAGAAGAGAGGTCGCCATTGCTCCGCCCGTCCGGAAAGTAATGTATCGGAACAGATTGAACAGGATAAAGTCGTGGGCAAAAGGCGCAAAAACGTGAAAAAGCATGGAAAAGCCCTTAGTTTGCGTTTTTATTGGCGTGAGGACTGAAAGGATTCAAGAGGTCATTATGTTCGCTTTGCGCACTATGCATTGCTTCATATCCAAGAAGTGCCGTCGCGCATTCCCTTATTTTGCCGCTGGCTATGAAGGCAGCAAGAAGAGAGGCCAGTGAATATGAGATTTCTTTTAAGCAGGGCAGACTCATCATGTAGCTTACTTCTTTCCCCATAATAATGGTTTTGGCAATGTATTCTTTTCCCGCTATTGTGCAATCAATCAGAAAAGCGTCGGCTTTCGTTTTTTCCGAGAAAAACAGCGTTTTCTTCGCGCTTAAGCCCTTCGCCAGTTTAATTAAATCACCTTTTTGAACACCATCCCGATTCACGATAACAATGGAATTTTTAATCGCATGTTCAATTTTTTTTCCTGGTAGCGTGCGGATCGAAAAAAGGAAATCCTCCGCTGCCGGAATTATCGTTACATCCGGCTTAAGGTGATCAAATACCGGAACGTCGCAATGCATAGGCATTTCAAATATGCCGTATTCGGTATCCGAGGGCAAATTGGCCAGAGCAAACGGCAAGCATAATGTATCGTGATGGCATGATGAAACAAAGGTACTTCCAACAGCCCCCAATGCGAGGCGCAACATGCTGCTCATACTGTGGAGTCCTTCTATGCCTAGAACGGCGAGAACTTTTCCCTTCATTCGCGCACGGGCCTCTTTTGCCAATTTCATGAGGGCCTCACGCGCATCGTCTACAAAAATGACAGGGGCGTTTGGAGGGATATGCTTTGGCTGTTTTGAGACAATAGCCGCTTGCGCTCCCGCCTCAAATGCTGAAGCAACAAACTCGTCCGCGCGCGAAGAAGCATGATCAATGGCGATGTACAAATCACCGGGTTTTATTTTCTTTTGTTCTATGGAAACGCCCGTGGCTTCCCAGTTCTGCTCGTGTAAGCTCCATCCGCGAACGGTTCGCAATACTGTTTCCGCTCGCCAAAGAGGTGCTGGCGTCATAAGCTTAAGGCCTTCCTGACTTGTTCCGCATCGTCGAAGGGCAAGACCTTGTCACCGATGATTTGGCCGGGTTCATGTCCCTTACCGGCCACAATTAAAACATCATGGGAATTCAATCTTGCAACGCCTTCGGCAATAGCCTTGGCTCGATCGCCTATTTCCAGAACGTTAGATTTGTTTCCACAACCAGCCAAGATTTCTGCGCGGATTTTGATCGGATCTTCTGAACGGGGATTATCGTCCGTCACGATAACCCAATCAGCTTCTCTTTGAGCAATGTCTCCCATAATGGGCCGTTTGCCTTTGTCCCGATCCCCGCCGCAACCAAAGACGACTCCTAGTTTTGCGCCATGATGAGCGTTGACGTGAGGGCGAAGCGCACGGAGAACACTCGCAAGGGCATCCGGTTTGTGGGCGTAGTCCACAAAAACATCCCCGCTTTTTGACGATGAACCAATATACTGAAGTCTTCCAGGAACGCCGGTAACTTTCGAAAGAGACTCAAGAACCCGATCGGGCGAGCTGCCGCTGCCAATGGCAAGCCCGGCGGCACATAGGGCATTCCAAGCCTGAAAATCGCCTATGGCCGGAAGCAAAAGCTCGATGTTTTTGCCGTAGCTTTCGAGTTTAAGTATCTGGCCTTTTGAATCGGGGATCGACTCAACCAAACGCAGATCTTCTCCACTCTTCCCAAAAGATATGATTTTCAATCCACCTTTTAATGCGAGCGCGGACAATTCCGAATATTGGGGAATATCCGCATTTAGAACGGCCGAAGCACCGCGAGGCAAAAGGCCGGTAAACAACTTCTTCTTCTCTGCAAAATAAGCGTCCATGGTTTGATAGTAATCAAGATGGTCGCGCGATAGATTTGTAAAAGCGCCTGCCTGCATGCGCACTTCATCCAAACGATGGAACTCGATTCCATGGCTTGACGCTTCTATAGCGGCATGTGTGATGCCCCTTCCTGCACAATCGTCAAGCAGTCGATGAAAGGTTATCGCATCTGGAGTCGTAAGAGTGCCGTAACTCGTTCCCTCGTCTGTTACTAAACCCAATGTACCAATGCTTGCGGAATGAAATCCGAGCGCCTTCCATATCTCGCGCGTGAACTGCGCTGTTGATGTTTTTCCGCTTGTGCCGGTAACGGCTACAATTATCTCTGGCTGGCGCGGATAGAAACGTGACGCCAAGCCAGCCGTAGCGATTCGAACATCGGGAACGCTAATTGTGGCAACGGATGCAATTGAATCCGACCCTTCCGGCATCAGAACGGCTACCGCGCCTTTTTGAAGTGCGTCTTGTATGAAGAGACGGCCATCTATTTTTGTTCCGGGAGTCGCAATGAAGAGATATCCGGGCTTCACTTTGCGCGAATCTTCCGTAATCCCGGTAATTTCAGTATCTGTGCCCTTAAAAGAGTATGTCGTTAATTCTGAGAGAAGCATAAGACACCGCGCAATAGAATCGTTTTAATGTTTAGCCTTTTTTAGGCTTAATTGTCGACGTTTGGTTTCTGTTTTTTTTAAAAGGGGAAGGGAGCCTTGCTCCTTTAAACAAAGAAAGGTAAACGGGAATCATCTTTTTGGGGGGAAATCATATGGACATCCGCCATACCCGTAGAATTTATGTGCCGGACGCGCTCGAAACGCATGGCGTTCTGATGACGGATCCCCTTCAGGCACATTATTTATCGCACGTTCTTCGCTTGCATGAAGGCGACGTTTTACGCGTGTTTAATGGGCGTGACGGCGAGTATTCAGGAAAAATTGCCCGCGCGAGTAAAAAAGCCGTTGAGATATCCATCGACAAGAAAATCCGGCCGCAAGAGCCAGAGCCCGAATTATGGCTTTACTGCGCACCTATAAAAAAAATCCATTTCGATAATATGATAGAAAAAGCGACCGAGCTAGGCGTTAATAAGATTCAACCTGTATTGACTGAGCGTACGCAAATCCGGGAAGTAAACGTAGGTCGTCTGAAAAATCTTTGCAGAGAGGCTGCGGAACAATCTGAGCGCCTAAGCATCCCGTCCATCAACGCCCCCACCCCGCTCACGGATCTAATTAAGGTCTTTCCGCAAGACCGGCCTCTAATTGTTTGTGCGGAATGGGGAAATGCAACGCCGATTCATCAGGCATTCCGTTCCCCCGATTTAAACATGTTTAATAACGTCGCCATTCTTACTGGGCCGGAAGGGGGATTTTCAGCCGCAGAATTAGCCCTATTACGAAAAGCCCCGAATACCTCCTTTGTGCGCCTTGGCCCGCGTATATTAAGGGCAGACACAGCCGCAATAGCGGCATTAGCTTGTTGGCAAGCCATATCCGGCGATTGGAGATAAAATTTTCCTTAGCCTCTGTTTAAGAGGTTTCTTTTTGTTAACTATAACAATTATTTACTTTTTTTGTGTATGATTGTCATTTCATAAAGTTGCGTCAGGGCATGTTGAACAATGCCGTGAGGAATTTATGGTTACGGATTTTTACATACAAAAGCAGCAAAAGCGTCGGATTTTGGTGGTCGAGGATAATGACATCCAAAGAGAGTTATTCCGTTTGGCTCTTCGGGATCAATATCTTGTTTACCCTGCCTCACGCGCTCAAGATGGGTGGAGCCTTTTTAATAACAAAAAACCCGATCTTGTATTCCTCGATATAAGATTACCTGATGGAGACGGCCTTGATCTTGCACGCAAGATTAAAGAAATAAGTCCGAGCACCTACGTTGTCATGGCAACTTTAAATAATTATTCGGAAGCAAAGGAGGCGGCTTCAAAAGTCCATGCGGATGGATTTATTACCAAGCCCTTCAATCGTAATGAGATTAATGACTATATAGATCGTTTTCTTTCTCAGAGGGAGAGCACTCAAATCCACTAATTTGCGGATTTATCCACTAAAAATGTAATTCCGTCCCTTCTCGCAATACATCTTCTGCTTCTTTGGTAAAGCGCCCCTTCTCGTCATGCAGGATAAAGGGCTTGCTTTCTTCTACTGAATAAGAAGCTCCTTTATACGCTCTGAGAATAAAGCGCTTACTTTTTCCTCCTTCTTTTGGAAGAAACGATAAGATTTTGATATTTCCGAAATCCTTGTTCAGACAGCTCAAGATATCCTTAAGGCGTTCGGCCTTGTGAATGAGGGTTAAAGATCCTCCAGATCTTAGTGCGGCAGAAGCAGACGATATCCATAAGCTTAAATGGCCCGCGCTTTCGGTATTGGCTTTACGTTTTGACTGATTGGCAGAACAGGAGTGACTGGCGCTTTCATGATATGGGGGATTCATTAGTGCATGGTCAAAACGCTGCTTTAGGTCATCGGAAAGTTTCGTCACATCGGATTGCCGAACCTCAAGTCCTGAAGCAAAAGCGTTCCGCAAGATGTTCTTATTGCAGAAATTTACGAGTTCGGGCTGAGCTTCCAGTCCGAGCCCCTTAAGTTTTGGAACGCGGAAAGACACACACAACATCGCCCCCCCTACGCCGCATCCAAAATCCAAGATATTATCTTCACTTTCAGCCGGTACCGCAGCAGCCAAAAAAACGGTATCGATTGAAATGCGATAGCCTTCGGCAGGCTGTTCCACCATGACTTGGCAGTTCAACAATCCGTCGAGTGTTGTCGATATCTTATTCATGCGTTAAGAGCGCCGGTAATTCTGCGTTAATAGTTTCATGGGTATTATTGCTCTATGTACCGCTCGATTTCCATCATTTGCTTTGTCTTAATTATACCTTTTCCTGCTTTTGCAGGCCTATCAGATGCGCGCGAGGTCGCGCGAATAAATAACTGCCAACCCAAAAAAATCGAAGTCATTCAAAATTTTCTGGGTAATCGTGGAAAAACCGTTTATCGGGTTATGTGCAATTTGCCGAAAACCACGTCTGAAAGCCCTACCGGACCTGATGCCATTCTGGTGGGATGCGATCAATCCCTTTGCGAGTTTATGAGACCCGTTTCAACAGAAAATAAATAACATACATAAGCCCCCCCTAACCATCGAAATTCTAAGCTTTTTGTTGACTTTGCCTACGGCACGGGTGTAGAGGCTCGACAGCAGATTTTGATCTGATTTAACAAAGAGAGAAAAATGGACGGCGACACTAGCCGCGACCCTTTGCTTTGGGGTCGCTTAAATACTGTCTCCAGTTTTCCTGCCGGATATTAGGTTCGCGCCCATCGGCGCCTCACCTTTCTGGCTTAGGACAGCATGGAAGGTGAAATATGACGACGATATTCCTCGCGCTTCATCTGCGGTTTTGCGTCATTTACGCTAAAGCTGCGTCGCCCTTTTCGGAAAAGACTAATAAGCCTCCCTCCTTTAGGTAAGGGAGACCTTTTAGGACTTCTATCTTTTTCGGACACGGGGATTTAAATATGACGAAAATTAATTTCAGACGCCAGCAACGGCCTCGGAGCGTTCACACATGATGACCCCCGAGCTTTTGCCTCCCAATTTATCGTTAATCGATCAAATCCTTGTGACTTTGAAAGATTTCTTTTCTTCAAAGAAAGCTTCCATTTCACAAAGCTCAAAGACGTTTGATCTGCTGAGCAGTATTGCCCAACTCGATCCGGATAGCGCCATCGCTAAACTGGAATCGTCCCCGGATGGCCTTGGCGACGTCGAGGCAGAAAGACGCAGCGAACTTTACGGTAAGAATCAGGTCGTCAGCGACGAACATAAGGGAGTCGCACAACAGATTATTCACCTGTTGCTCAATCCGCTTAACGTTATGTTGGTTGTCCTTGCCATCGTAAATTTTCTTTTTTTGGGGGATTTGGAGTCAGGCGGTCTTGTTAGCGTCATGGTCGTACTTAGCGTGACACTGTCTTTTATACAGGAAAATAGGGCTAACAACGCTGCTGAAAAGTTACGAGAAATGGTGAGCACGACAGCTTCCGTCCTGCGACAAGCGACCCGTGAGGATGCGGGGCTCGATAGAGAAGAATCCCCGGTTCAAGATTTACGTAAGGCAGCCCGTTTTGAGCTGCCGATCGATGAGCTTGTTCTAGGCGATATTTTATGGTTATCCGCCGGAGACATTATTCCAGCCGATGTTCGACTTTTGTCCGCAAGAGATTTATTTCTCAATCAAGCCCCCCTGACGGGCGAATCAATGCCTGTCGAAAAGTTCCCTCACTTAACGGGAAATGAAGGCCTCAACTTTTTAGAGCTGAGCAATATCGCTTTCATGGGAAGTCACGTACTGAGCGGAACGGCCAAGGCTATCGTCGTTGCGACAGGATCGCAGACTTATTTAGGATCGCTGGCCAGAAGCATCATTGGCCGGCGCACAATGACCAGTTTCGAACGCGGCGTAAATCGCTTTACCTGGCTGATGATCCGCTTCATGCTCATTATGGTGCCGCTCGTATTCGTTATTAATGGCTTTACGAAGCATAACTGGATGGAAGCCTTTATTTTTGCGATGTCGATCGCTGTAGGGCTTACGCCGGAAATGCTGCCGATGATCGTAACGGTGAACTTAAGCCGCGGCGCTTTGGCCATGTCCCGTAAAAAAGTCATCGTTAAACGGCTAAATTCAATTCAAAATTTTGGAGCGATGGATGTGCTCTGCACGGATAAGACCGGCACGTTAACTCAAGACAAAGTGATCATGAAACAGTATGTCGACCTGGAAGGTGAAGAATGCGACATGGTGTTACGCTACGCCTACCTGAACAGCTTTTACCAGTCGGGGCTAAAAAATCTGCTTGATATCGCGGTCCTCGAACATGTCGAAGTTAAGCAGGATCTGCATATCGACGAGCAGGCCTATAGCAAGATTGATGAAATTCCCTTTGATTTCGTTCGCCGTCGCATGTCAGTTGTCGTTTCTAATAACAAAGCTAGGCAGCATATTCTTATTTGCAAGGGCGCCGTAGAGGAAATTCTACACGCATGCAACAAGGGAGAGCTGGGCGGCAAATCTTTTGAAATGACCCCGGAACATCATGCGGACGCGCTTCATCTTGCGCAGGAGCTGAACGAGGACGGATTCCGAGTTATTGCCGTGGCACATAAGGATATGCCGCCTGAGCAAGCTTCCTATGGAGTTAAGGACGAAAACGACATGACGCTGATCGGTTTTGTCGCTTTTCTTGATCCGCCTAAGGAAAGTGCCGCTCCGGCCCTCGCGGCTTTGGCCGGACACGGCATCAAAGTAAAAATTCTTACTGGCGACAACAACATCGTCGCGCGGCGCATTTGCAAAGAAGTCAATCTGGAAATTGACGGCGTCCTTACAGGAAATGAACTAGAAAATATGTCCGATGAAGAATTGGATTGGCGCGTTGAACATACGACTCTTTTCGCAAAAGTGTCCCCTGCCCAAAAAGCACGGGTTATTGCGGCGCTGCATCGAGGGGGACATGTCGTTGGCTTCTTAGGCGACGGCATCAACGATGGCCCCGCCTTGAAGGCCGCCGATGTAGGCATTTCTGTGGATACGGCTGCGGATATTGCCAAGGAATCCGCAGATATTATTCTTCTGGAAAAAAGTTTGATGGTTCTGGAAGAAGGCGTTCTGGAAGGACGCAAGGTATTTGGCAACATCACGAAGTACATCAAGATGGGCGCAAGTTCGAATTTCGGGAATATGTTCAGCGTTCTGGGCGCAAGCGCGCTGTTGCCTTTCCTGCCGATGTTGCCGCTTCAGGTTTTGACGAATAATTTACTTTATGATTTTTCGCAAACAGCAATCCCCACAGACAATGTTGATGAAGAGTATCTGACGAAGCCCCGCGGGTGGGATATTGCTCATATTGCGCGTTTTATGCTTATTCTTGGCCCCATTAGTTCCATTTTTGATTATTTAACCTATGCTATCATGTATTATGGTTTTGGCGCGAACAAGCCTGAGATGGCGCCCTTGTTTCAAACGGCTTGGTTCGTGGAATCCATATTGACACAAACATTGATTATTCACGTCATCCGAACAAATAAGGTTCCTTTTGTCCAAAGCCGCGCTAGCTGGCTTCTTATCCTCACAACTTTGGTTATATGTACGATTGCGATATACTTACCCTCCTCAACGATTGCGAGAAGCCTGGGATTCGTTCCTTTGCCTTGGACTTTCTGGCCCGTAGTAAGCGTTATTATTGGCCTTTATTTAACCTCGGCACATTTCGTCAAAAATTGGTTTATTCGCAGATACGGATGGAACTAACAAAAATTAAATTCTTGGGGCCTATTTAACTTTAAAGCTCTGGCTCCCAATCTTTATGTCCTATAAAATCTCGCTTTGTTGATTCTCCAGCATGGCAGTCTATGGCTCGTCCTCTTATACGATCCCGCCGAAAATCCTCGGCATTGCTCCCCGAATCCCTTTATGAGGGATTAACGCGTTTTATACGCATTGTCTGGGGCGGTGCCGTTATACTTTTTTCAGTTATCGTCGCCTTGGCTTTGCTCTCCTATTCAACTCAGGATTTTTCCTTTAACACGGCGGCTTCTGAAGCTTCAAACAATACTCATAACATCCTTGGGGCTGTGGGCGCCTATGGCGCGGACTTCCTCTGGCAGTTCTTTGGCATTGGCTGTTTTGTTCTCCCGTTAGTCACGGTAGCGTGGGGATGGCGCATTGCCTCTCATAAGGACGTCGAAATGCGTCTCTGGCGCTCTTTTGCAGCGCTTGGAGCCATGACAGCCATCAGCATTGCCCTCGGCGCTTTAAAACTACCTTTATTAATTGAGCGGGTCCCTCTCGATGGCGCCATTGGAAAGCTAATTGGGGGATCGCTTTCATCGCTCTTGCCGCATCCCCTGGGCATGGGGATCGTCGCGCTTTTATTCGCCTTAATTGCCATTATGGGCATTTATCTTTCTTGTGCCCTGACCATCGGTGAATGGCACGCTCTTGCCCAGCTTGTTCGCACGCTCTTTACAAAGTCAACATCAACGATACAAGCAACTTTTTCCAATTTCTTGGGAACGCTTCGCCATCAGGATAATATCTTTGAGGACGATCTGGACGAGGAAGAAATTGAAGAAAAATCAGTTGAGGACGACGAAGAGGAAGAGGAAAAAGATGCAGAAAAGCCAAAGACAATACGTCCTGCAAAAAAGGTTGTGAAAGCGCCGTTGATTAAGCGGGCGGCGGCAACGGCACGCCAATCTCGTCTTGCATTAACTTCCGATAGCGATTGGCCTTTGCCCCCTATCGATTTGCTTCAGTGGCCGGAAGAATCAAAACACCAATCCCTGGTTTCCGAGGATGCGCTGGAAAAAAATGCTAAAATGCTGGAAGCCGTGTTGGACGACTTTGGCGTAAACGGACAGATTCTGAAAGTCAGTCCCGGCCCTGTCGTCACTCTCTATGAATTGGAGCCATCTCCCGGCACAAGGGCTGCAAGGGTCATTTCGCTGGCGGATGACATCGCCCGCAACATGAGTGCGGTTTCAGTACGCGTCGCCGTTGTTCCAGGGCGAAATGTTATCGGTATCGAAATGCCGAATGCGCGACGGGAAATGGTCTACTTGCGCGAACTGTTAAGTACCGATGCTTATAATGATACAAAAGCCACGTTACCGCTCGTACTCGGAAAGGACATCGCCGGCAATCCCGTTATTGTCGATCTGGCCCGAATGCCACACCTATTGATTGCAGGCACGACGGGCTCCGGTAAATCCGTCGCCATAAACACGATGATACTTTCGCTGCTGTACCGTCTTTCGCCACAAAAGTGCCGTTTCATTATGATTGACCCCAAAATGCTGGAACTGTCGGTTTATGAAGGCATCCCGCATTTGCTTTCCCGCGTCGTAACGGAGCCCAAAAAAGCCATCATGGCTTTGCGCTGGACGGTGCGCGAAATGGAAGAGCGCTACCGCGCCATGTCAAAACTGGGGGTGAGAAATATTGACGGGTACAATATGCGTCTACGCGAAGCCGCAAAAAAAGGCGAGAACCTGATGCGTACCGTTCAAACCGGTTTTGATAGGGAAACAGGAAAACCTATATATGAAGAACAGCCGTTAGATCTGACGGAACTGCCTTACATTGTCGTTATCGTCGATGAAATGGCTGACTTAATGATGGTTGCAGGAAAAGAAATTGAAGCCGCCATCCAACGCCTGGCTCAAATGGCCCGAGCCGCCGGCATACATATTCTAATGGCAACCCAAAGACCCTCCGTCGACGTGATTACAGGCACTATCAAGGCGAATTTCCCGACCCGCATAAGCTTTCAAGTCACGTCGAAGATCGACAGCCGAACGATTTTAGGCGATCAAGGCGCGGAACAACTGCTTGGCCAGGGCGATATGCTTTATATGGCAGGCGGCGGACGGATTACACGCGTACACGGTCCCTTCGTTCGCGATGCCGAGGTCGAACAGATCGTTAAATTCCTTAAAGCGCAGGGCGAGCCGGAGTATCTGGATGAAGTTACGGAAGACGACGGCAGCGGCATTGGTGGAGATAATGGTGGATTGTTCGGCTCCAGCGAAGGATCCGGTGACGAATTATATGACAAAGCCGTAGATATTGTTCTGCGTGAGCGCAAGGCATCAACCAGTTTCATCCAACGTCATTTGCAGATTGGGTATAATAAAGCCGCTAACTTAGTCGAACGCATGGAGCGCGAGGGATTGATCGGCCCTGCCTCCCCAACGGGTAAACGCGAAATTTACGGACGAAATCCGAATGAGGAATAGGAAATGCCGTTAAGAACAGGGATAAAAGCGATCTTTGGGTTCGTTTTCCTATCCCTGCCCCTAGCGGTTTCAGCAGGTGCGCCGCCCGTAATCGTTACCGGCAAACCGGTTCAATTTTACTCACTCTCGACCTGCACGCTGCCAGACTTTACTGCCAATATATGCAAACAGAATATTCGTTTGACCATCCCCCATACCCTCTATTCAGCGCCAATGGCGAACATTACGATGCCGTCGCCGTTTATTCCCGATCCCCTTACGATCGAATGTGCTCAACGCAGTGAAGACAAAAAACCGCGGCTTTTCATAAACACCTCGAATGTTAGCTGTCAGATTCTACAATGCCCGGAGACAAGTGAAATGCTTTGCGGACACAAGTTGGCGGTTCCTGCCGGTACATACTTGGGCGATTCCGTTGATGTCCTTGTTCCAGATGACATTTTGGTCGATCCCTCACTTCAGCATAAAATTTCTTTCCGGGAACAATGCGTTTTCCGGGGTAACAAAGCTGTTTATTCGCTCGAAAACGCATCGCAGATATCTTGCAACCTTTTTCCTTGCCCAGACGCGTCTGTGTCATTGTGCAACAGCCGTATCCCAATCAAAGGCGGTGCGAGAATTGGGGAAGTCTTAAGCGTACCTATGCCGCAGCCTTTCTTGCCGGACACTTTTGTCGTTCAGTGTCTCGGCGACGGGCACAATCCTCCGGCTTATAAAATAACCGATGCCGCCGGAGTTTCGTGTGCAACACGTTAGGATATCCAAAGGCGAAAATTGATATGATAAAGAACGAAAGCTTTTGTCCGTGCTTTTCTGGAAAACCCTTTGCGGAATGCTGTGAATCTTTTCTTTCCGGCAAAGCCGTTCCCCCTTCCGCCGAAGCTTTGATGCGCTCTCGATATGCCGCTTTTGCGACCGGCAACATCGACTATCTTGAAACAACACTCCTTCCTGAAAAACGTCATGCATTTAATCAGGAAGAAGCAAAGAATTGGGCTCTTTCGTCTACGTGGATCGGGCTGAACATCCTCTTTTCGGAAAATGATGAAGCCAAAGGCGTTGTCGAATTCATTGCACGTTACCGCCAAAATGGACGGGAAATGCACCATCATGAAACCAGCCGTTTTATTTCAAGAGAAGGAAGATGGTATTATGTAGATGGACAAATAGCTTCGCACCGGCAGCCTGATGTTGGACGAAACGATCCGTGTCCTTGCGGTTCGGGGAAAAAATACAAAAAATGTTGCGGCATTTAACTGTACACGGAAGCAAATGCTCCAAACCTAGTCGCGAGGGCCAACAAGGGACTCCAGCTTAGCAACGCGTCTTTCAATTTCGGCTAAACGAATGGCTAGATCTGCAACGCGAAAGGGGTCGTTGGCATGTATAGACGCGGCCTCCGTTACAGCCGCTTCGCCCACTGTTGGTTTTGTACTTTCCGTCGACGTTTGGGGAGCCTCGTGTCCTGTTGGCGACGTTTTCTCATTACCAGAAAGATCGGTTTGAGCATGGTCGCTTTCCCTCTGTTGCATCATCGCGGCCCAGTCGGCAAAGAGGCGACGTTGCGGCTCGAGAAAACGGGTTAGCTCGGCACGCATAGCCGGATCCTTCGAAAAATTGGATAGCTGTTCCTGCCATATGTCACAGGCTTCAACCGCCAAAGCGCTGAGATCGGAAGGTTTTGCTCTTTTTTCTGTCATCTTCACAGTGAAGCACAAAACTACTTTTTATTGAAGGGGGTAGGGTATCTTTTGCCAAGCTCACCATTTGTCGAGAAAAGATTATCTCTCTGAAGAGGTTAGCGGCATGTCTTAGCAAGAGGACGGTTCAGATTTTATTAGGGTTATTCTCATATAGTCAAATCCCCTAGAATAAAACGGGAAAGACGTGCGAAATTTGAGACTTATATATCTTTATGTAAAGGGTGCTTATGCGCTTATCCTTATCCTTGGCCTTTTAGCTTTTCCAGCACAAGCAACAGATGATCCTTTCGAATTCGACGGAGGAAGCTGGACTTCATACGAAAACTTTAAGGAAAAAACGGGGACAGCGCCCCCTCCCCCAAATCAAGAGAAGGAAATAGACCCCGAAAAGGCCGCAACTTTTTCTCCCGAATCGACGCCAGCGCCGGGCCCTGCGTCTAAGGCACTGGCGTTTCCTGGAACGATTTTCTCAACCCCGGCAATGCCCGGTCTCGATAAAGGCTTTGATATAAAAGTCGAGTCGACACAGAAAGAAATTGAAAGCATCCAGTCTGTTGCTAAACTAAATGCTTCTCCTGATTTTCAACTGCCCGATAAGAACTGGGAAACTCCGGCAAAAAAATCAATCCTTAAGGAACAAGATGAAGATGAGGCCCCGTTGAACGTGCGCATGACCTTTCTTCCTGCACAAAATATTATCCCTGTCCCAAGCCCGGAACTAGAATCTGCCAGAAAACTTGGACATGAAGTTCAGAGAAGAAGTCTCGCGCAAAAACGCCAAAAAGCTACCGAAACAACGCCTGAAGTTGCGGCCGCATGTGAGGCTTTGGATCTATATAAAAAGCAGCAACTCAATGCTCTTCAAAGCGATCGAGAAACGCTCTCTGCCCTTCAAAATGCGATTCATTCGCTAGGCCTGTCCAAGCAATTCGGGTATATAACGGAAGAGCAGAATCCTGCGGTGACCCAGACTTTCGCACAACCGGCACAATAAAAAAGCGCCCGAAGGGGCGCTTTGAAGAGGTGGTAAGTCACGCTGTAATTGATTCCTCGGGCCGCTGCCCTTCGGGTGATAACCCTTGGCGCAGGTAGGCTACTGTTTTTGCGGACGGAACCTGACTGATAATCTCCCCGCTATGCGCACTAAGAAACTCCGTAATAAAGCCCGCTGATGGATCTTGAACGATATTGACAGTCCTCGAAGTCGTTTGTGATGTTCGCACCGGAGCCGCAGCTTCCCGTGGCGCAGCAGACTGCGCAGATATGCTCGGTGTCCTTCCTATAGAAGATGAGCCAACTATCTCGAACGCACTAGACATAAAAAAAATCTTTCTTTAAAAAACCGTCGACTTATGTACTGCGCAAACGAAAAAAACCAAATAAAGTCATAATACCCCATTAGGCTTTTTGACTATACTACATAAATTGCTTTTTTTCAATATTAAATGGCAAAAACGTTTCGGCTCACAATAAATGTGCAATAACTTCAAATACTTAAGAATGCATACCGATGAGGTTGGATAACGGAATATTCAACTCTATTACTCCTAATTATCTACTCTTTTGCAAAACCCAGCGTTCCCTACGAGAGTATTAATCCATCGCTTACTTACAGCAAACAATCCGTGTGTCTCCACCCAGTTCGCATACTGGGCATAGACCGGATCCTGTAAGAGGTGGCGCTCTTCTGTCTTCGCGCGCCAGTAATACAGTACGTTGACAAGCAAAAGAAGGGCGGTATGGCGCAAGCTCTCCATAACACTGCCATGAACGATGAATGGGACGGAAATCAGCCACCAACAAATGTTTTGGGAAATGTACGCTGGATGCTTGCTCCACCGATAAGGCCCACCTGTCAAAATACCCCGATGCGTAAGATTGGAATAGCGCAGGCCGAAAGCGACGGTTGAGGACAAGTAGATAAGTGAAAACGCTAAAATCGCCGTTCCCCAGATAGAGTACAGAACTGGCGACGATTGAAGCCAGTTTCCCCACCAAAACGAAGCTTCATAAGCTAGATATTGGCGGCTAATAAGGGACCAGAAGGGTTCAAAACAAATGATCGTAACAATCCAGCCCAAAACAGTCTGGTCAACCGAGCGTATATGCGTATTTGTCGCGCGCAGGGCCAACAAATAGCCGCATGCGCAAAAACACACATCGGCAAGAAAAAACAAATCAAAAAAGAAAACGTAAAAAGACTTGAACCCATACATATGGTCAAAATTGGCCGTCATAAACTTCGATATTGACTGACATAGATAAACGAACACCAAGGGCAAGAAAAAGCCCCGAACAAGCCAGCTCAACAAATTTTGGCGCACGCGGAACAGATCGACGTTACCCCTCTGTAGCATAAGGAGCCGACCTGTGTGCCATAGCCCATCTTCAGGCTTAGTCATGCGCGCATCTACGAACCATATATAAGGAACGGCAATGATCAACCATGGGACAATTATTAGCGAAAGCGCCCTGTAATAAGGCTTGTAAAATGTTGTCCCATACTCGGGAAACAGCCAGTATAAAAAACCAATAAAGAACATGCTTCCCAGAAGCCCTGCGAGTTTCGTAACGGTTCGCGACAACGAGGGAGAAGGCTCCTTCCATGTTTCCGTACTTTTATTAAAATAGGCTTTTTTCCAAGAAAACTCCGGAATAATAATCCCTAGTGCCGTTGCAAGCATCGCCATCAAGGCCAGATGAGCCGGTTGAAAAAACAAATTCAGATAGGGAATGCTTCGAATAAGGAATAGCGCGATCAAAAAAGTCGCCAGGCCGCACAATGCCACACTGAAAGGAAAGGCTGAGGCTGGACGACCGCTTAGTATCCCATTTCTTGGTGTGCCGAACGGGGCAGCGGCGCCTGAAGGTTTAGATTCTGTCATAGCCTCATTTGAATATTGGTACAAATTGTCGTCAAGTTATATTTTGGGGACATATTTTGGCACGGATAGTCAATTTCGCTACTCAAATAAACTCCCTATTGGATGATCTGCGGGTATGATCCGGTTTAGTGCTGACGAAAAAAATTTTCCATGCTTCCAAAGACCCATTTTATACAATAACGCAAAGGTTATTGACTCCGCTAAAGCCCCCTTTCCCTTTAACTGTTCTCCTCCTCGCCTTGCATTATCAATTAAATAGGAAGGAAAGAATCGGTCATAGGGGTTGCGGGAAACCTCGCCTGCATGACAGGATAGAGCCGCCAATAATACTGAAGTTCCTTCTGCCGAAAGACCAATAAGAAGATTGGGGTCAGCAAGGGGATGCCAATATTCCGTTTGAAAAATAAATGAAGAGTAGTTTTCCGGCAGCCTTGCCAAAGCATCGATCACAAGCCAATACGTTCCTATATGCGTTTCATGCCAGTCTTGGGCATGAGGGAAAAATATCGCCTGCGGTTTAATATTTTCGATGATTTCAGCTATGCGGGCCACGTTCACACCCCACGCGGGGTCGCACTCTCGCGAGACACTATTGACGTTCGAAAAACCTTCTTTGTCAGCTAATACACAATCAAACCCCAAAGCCGAACACGCCCCCGCCAGCTCTTTTTTACGCTCGGCGCGCCGCTCTATTTTGCTGCCTAGCGTCACGGCAATGTTTATGATTTGCCAATTCTGTTCGTTTTTAAGACGCAAAGCCAGGCCGCCGGTAAGGCATTCATCGTCAGGATGTGCGCTAAACAATAACGCGCAATTCCGCGGCGAAGAACGTGAAGGAAGAAGTGTCGTAAGCTGGCCATCTTTCGAAATTGTTGCGGGTGGAATGGGCTGTTTCAAAAGCTGTAGGTATTCATCGATAATTTGTTGAGAGCCATTTAGGTTTACACGCGGCATAGTTCCCCGCTCAGCCATCTGTGAATCGCGTTATATTCTGCGTGTTCTGAGGTTAAAAAATGGTGCCTCATCATGAAATCCATAATCACCAAATTGCAATTGAATTTAAACCTATCCGTTTCGCAGATGATCTTCGCAACTTCTTTCAAAGGCATTAATGAAAAGCTTTCAACCTCGCCATCGGTGTTTCGAGGAACAAAATCATCTTTAAGTTCAAGGTCATATATAAACAGCGTATCGTTGCGCAACCCATCAGAGCGTTCAAACATATAGGTAACTTTTCCAACGGCCTTTGCTGTACAAGCCAACGTATTATCAACACCGGCCTCTTCTTTTGCTTCTTTGCACAAATTTTGCTCAAGAGTAAGACCTACAGGTTGCCCACCTCCAATCATGTTATCTAGTTGGCCCGCATAAGATGAGCGGCTTGACGACCGCCTGCCTATCCATAGATGAATCCCATCGTCTTTACGTACAAAACCATTTACATGGATTCCCCAAGCGCGAACCCCAAACCAAGGCACGGCGGCACGATCCAGCTGAGCCACAGGCTGTTCTCCCCACGCTTCATTTATGCCATACACTTCGTTGTAAAAAGTCCTGCCAAAATATACTGAAAACATTTCCGAAGCCATTTGAAGCGCTTCGCTGCGCGAGTCAAAATTATCGAACTCGGGCCTTAAAGAGATGCCGTCTTCATGGCGAATAAAAAGAGATGTCTCGAGTAGGATGTCGATAACACCCCTCTTGATTCTGCCATAGCTTTTACCGTCGATGAAAAAGGGGACAAAACCACTAGGATTGTAGTTGTTGCAGGCGAGAAAGTGTCGAAGGTAACCGGTATTCGAAGGCATGATTGTCCATAAGCAACATTTTCACTTCGCATCAAAACCAAGGCGAGAACGATAGTCATTATAGCCGAAATCGCTTAGGCGCTCCAACCTACCATTTTCATGTAGCATAAAATAATTAGGCATAGGCATTCCATTAAAAGTACTTCCTTGAACAAATGAATACTCAAGGCCTTGTGCAAAGATGATTCGATCTCCAGGCGCCAAAGGCTTCTTAAAAGAATAGTCTCCAAAGATATCACCCGCCATACATGTATTTGCGCCTAACCGATAGGAATGCGCATACTCTCCCCATTTCCCCGAGCCAACAATAGGCTGTCGGAAGTTTGCCTGAAGAATTATGGGCAGGTGGCAGTATGCGGACGCATCAAGAAGCGCGATATCTTTTTCATTCGAGGTAAAGTCAAGAACCGATGCGACAAAATAGCCCGCATCGCAAAGCAGCCCTCCGCCAGGCTCAATAATCATGTTAATATCGGGAAATTGCGCACGAAAGCAACAAAGAGATTGTATCAAGGCGTCAGCGTCGTAAAGGGGATCATTGATGTAATGCCCGCCTCCGAAGTTTACAGCTTCAACACGCTTAACGATCTCACAAAATTGTTTTGCAACAACATCGATCAAATTAATCGACCCATTATGCATAGAATCGCACAGCGCGTGCACATGCAGGATATCGACTTCCTGCCAAGGCACTTTATCGAACTCTCTTGGCAATACGCCAAAACGTGAGCCGGGCGCGCAGGGGTCATAAAGGAAGCCCCCGATTGTCGCATTCGAGTAGCCGGGGTTAATTCGTAGACCTATTTTTTTTCCTTTAGCTTTTACGCGGGATGAATAGCGCAAAAATTGTGCAGCAGAATTGAAATATATGTGGTCCGCCAAGCATAGGAGCTCTTCGAATTCCTCCTCTTTGTAAGCCGGGGCATAAACATGAACTTCCTTGCCGAACGTCTCGCGTCCCAATCGCGCTTCGAAAAGTCCGCTTGCCGTTGTCCCATCCAGATGGGTGCGCATAAGCGGAAAAACCGCCGGCAAAGCAAACGCTTTGGTCGCTAATAAAAGACGACAGCCGGTTTCTATTTTTATACGCTCCGCCGTTTTAAGATTGCTCTTCAAGCGTTTCTCATCAACGACATAGGCCGGTGTTGGAATGTCTTTCAACGCATGGTGAAGCATGAGGCTGCTGTCGGTTTGTCAAAAGAAATGTCTGCTTTAAAATCTTCAATAAAATAGGGAAGTCCTTGGCGCGAAGCCTCTTCAAGAAACGGTACTGCAGGCAGCTGTTCTGGATTGAATGTGCCCTTCCCTTTCCATAAGCCTTTCACGATCATCATTGCCGCCGTCATTGCAGGAACGCCTGTTGTGTATGAAACGGCTTGTGATTTAACCTCGCGATGGGTCTCTTTATGATCACATACATTATATATAATTTTGTGCACCGGCTTTCCATCTTTGGTGCCTTTAAAAATACATCCGATCGAGGTCTTGCCTGTATAGGCATTTGCGAGAGAGGCAGGTTCAGGCAAAAGAGAACAAAGGAATTGAAGTGGCACTATTTTATGACCTTGAAATATAACTGGCTCGATACTCGTCAAACCAACATCATGAAAAACGGATAGATAGCGGATATAGCTGTCCGAAAAAGTCATCCAAAAGCGGATTTGTTTTAGTCCCCTAATATTTTTAACGAGAGATTCCTCCTCCTCATGATATATCAAATATGCCTTGCGCGCCCCGATGCCCGGAAACAGGATCGTGCTTGATACGGTGAAGGGCTCGATCTCTATCCATTTCCCTTCTTTCCAAAAACGGCCCTTCTGCGTGATTTCGCGAATATTAATTTCGGCATTAAAATTGGTTGCAAATGCCTTCCCGTGACAGCCATCGTTACAATCAATGATGTCGATGGTATGAATCTCGTCCATCAGCTTTTCCTGAGCATATGCGGTAAATATATTGGTTACTCCGGGATCAAAACCGCAGCCTAAAATGGCCATTAATCCCTTTTTAGAGAACTGTTCGTTATACCGCCATTGGGCTTCATAATCGTATGGCCGCTGATGGTCATCGATGAATCCCAGCCTCTCTCTCACTTCAAAGCAGGCGGTATCGATATAATGCGCGCCCGCCTTTAAACAACCTTCCATAATCGCGAGATTTTGGTAAGGAAGCGCCAAGTTAATTACGATATCGGACTTCTGATGCTTGATAAGGCTCTTAATGTTTTCGGAATTATCCGCGTTAATTTGAGAGATTGTAATAGGGCTTTGGCATTCCTTTTGTATGACTTCGCATTTTAATAACGTTCGAGAGGCCAGATGTATGTTCTTAAATATATCGCGGTTCATTGCACATTTTTTCGCAGCCACAGCGCCCGCCGCGCCGGCACCGATAATGAGAATGTTTTCTGCCATGGCCCTCCTTATACATGTTATGCATGAAAGAAACTAGAAATTTTTACCACCTTTCTCTTCGTGGTGGTTAATCCCTTTATCTTTGCTGAAGATAGGGGGGCAATTTCTACTTTCATATCGGAATAAAAACCGTTGAACCTCGACTGCGAGGCGGCCATATATGCCCCCATACCCTCAAGAGCTATCCAATCCCCTTCGCCTGCATCACACGGCAGCAAGAAGGGGCCTGGCATATAATCAACCGAATCGCATGTAGGCCCATAAAACCGGAATGGCATTACTTTTCGGCTCGGCGGTTTTTGCCCTTTATTTGTTGCCCGAATAAGCGTGGCTTTGTTCTTCCACGCCATCGAGCAAACTTCGAACATGTTTCCGAAACTGCCGTCGTTAATGTATAGAAGATCCCCCTTGCGCAATTCAGTCCGCACAACAAGCGTCGAACAATTGCCCGACAAAGCGCGTCCAGGTTCCGCCCAGATTTCGCAGCTTTTGGAGAGCTTAAGCTTGGCGATTTCTGATTTGATAACATTAAAATAATCGGTCAGAGGCAAAATATCCATTCCAAGCCCCTGAATGGGAAAACCGCCGCCCACATCCAAAACGCTCAACTTCACGCCGGAGCGCCGAAGGACTTCGCCGCATTCTTGAATCGCTTCCCTGTATGAATCCGGATTGAGGGTTTGGGACCCAACATGGAAAGAAATCCCTACCTTTTGCGCAACGGTATCGACAGCACAAAGCAGCTCGACAGCCACGTCCTTTGTGCAACCAAATTTGTTCGTCAATGCGCAGGCAGCGCTTCCTTTTGGCCGTGCCATGCGCACGACGATGAGCAGGTCTTTTGCGAAGTTCGTTTCAACAAGAATCTTATTTAGTTCGTCGTGCGTATCGATCACGAAATCGCGCACGCCATAATCGAAATAGGCCTGGCGGATGGCTTCGCGGCTTTTAACCGGATTCATAAAAGCCAAATGCGCCCGAGGAAACATCTCGCGCACAAACTTTACTTCTCCCAAAGAAGCCACATCGAAATGATTGATCCCCGCTTCATGCAGTTTTTTTAAAACATAGGGGTCGGGATTCGATTTAATGGCATAAAGCGTTTGCCCCGGAAAATGATCAATAAAAAGCCGAGCCGCTTCGTACAGCTTTTCCGGATGCATGCATTGAACGGATTGCGAGGGACGCAGCGCCTTGATCATGGATTCAATACTCGCGAAGCGAGGCAAATCCGAAGTCGCGGCTACAGATTTTGCTTTAGAGAAAGCGTATGGCGCCCTCAGCAAAAGATCGGTTTTAGAAACAGCTTGCTTATATGTCACGGCCAGCCCCAACAGGTTAATGTTTTGCCAACAGCCAAGAGCCGGATCTTGAAACGAAGCTTAATTTCGGAAAAGACGGTGCATCGGGAAAACAATCCCGCGTGCGTGCCAACGCGGACGCGTTGACGCCGACCCTTCTATTTTCTTTGCCTCGCAACCAAGACCAATATTATCGAACGTACCTCATGCCCTATTGCCTGCTCTACGTCCGAGAACCTCTTTGCTGCATACCACGTTCCCGACTTCATCCTCTTTGTGAGCAATCCATCGAGCGGCAAAGCGTCGTTACATAAACCAGTGGGGAACGAAAAAGGTGGTATGCCTGTTCGTCCTTGGGCCAGTGGCACGTGCGCTTCCGTAATTTCAATGTCTACTGGAAAAATATTAACATTCAACAAAAATCTTGGCTTCGGACGATATTTTTTCGCCTGTGACTCCCTTGCACCAGGTAAGGCAGCACGGGTTCATGAGCGATCGTCTATGGCCGTAATTTGGATGAAGCAGGATATGGAAAGAATGCGAAGATTTATTGATCTTGGAGATAGCAATTTTGGACAGAATTTCCACAAGAATTGCTGCGCTTCAAATTGTGTATGAATACAGCTGGCAGATCAATTCGGCATACGTCCCGCATCGGCTTGAATAAGGTTAAAAAAAGATGCGTTATCGGAAGATTTGAAAACACTGATGCTTTGCATATGCCCTCTTTTTGACATAGATTTAATACATGGTTCATCAATATTGTATTGGAGGAATGTCATGTTTCGAATTTTCACATTTCTTGTCGCGGCTGTTTTCTGTCTGAGTGCGGCCCCCGCTTTTGCTTGGCATCCCCACCATCACGGGGGCTTTTTTTGGGGGATGAGCCTGGGCTGGTGCTGCGGACCTTATCAAACGCCGTACTCCGGTTATGATTACTATGGCTTTGGCGCTGCGTATCTTGAACCGCCAACCGTTGTGTATACGCGCCCTGCCCCTGTTTATCCCGTAACGTATATCCAACCTCAGGTCATTCAACCTCACGTCGTTCAAGAAGCTATTTCTGTTACATCTGCGTCGGAAGTTTTTACCGATAGCAACGGACAGACGTGCCGAAACTTCCAGTCCATAATAAGTGGTTCTCAGGTAAATGGCACCGCATGCTTGCAACCCGATGGATCTTGGCGCACAGTCGGAAAATAAAGAATCGCTCAAAGGGAGAAAGACATGTTTCCCATATCCAAGTCCGGCCTTGGCTTGGCTGGAGCTTTATTTTGTTTGCTCGTTTTTCTTCCCCATTCCGCCAAAGCTAACCTGCGGAACATACATGCACCCGACAGCTCTATTCCGGCTTCAGCAGAGGCATGGTTTAGGATTACAATGAATCTGTTGACTCTTTGCCGGACCGACAGGATGGCTTCTTTAGGTGCGGGGTTGTCGCACCATCTTATGTAACATTCCTCTTTGTGATGATGAAAAAACGATATCTGCCTTTCCTCTTTATAATCTTTTTGGTTTGCGTGGCGTTTTATCCACCTGCGCACGCGCAGCAAACGCCCGCCCCTACTCCCTCTCCCCAGAGCGAAAAGACTCCCATACCTACGCCCTCCCTCCCCATCGCGCCTCTGGCAACACAATTAGGACAAACATTACAAACGCTTGTGGAATCAGCCGCCCCTTCCTCTGAAAACGAAGAACTATCGGGACAAATTTCGGATACTTTTGCAACAGGACTTCTGACTGCCGCAGCAAAGATCATTGACAAAGTCAAGGAGCTTGGCAAACCCCTTTCCAGTTACGCTACGGCATGGCCAGATTTTAAAGACTGGGTCGCCAGGCAAGGAGATCCGCATCGGGTTGCTTTATGGAATACCATTGGGCAGGATTTGCTCATTATCGTCGGCACGCCGCTGTTATTCGGGCTCGCCGTCTTGCTTTTCTTAATCCCTCTGCGACTAAAGCTAAAGCGCAACAAACCCCGTACGGCGGCCGGTCGCATGGGACTCTTAATTGGTTTGTTCTTTCTAAGGCTCATACCTGTTCTTGTATTCTTGGGAATTTCATTGTTTTTGCTGAACCAAAACGAAACTCATAGATTGCCGCGTTTTGTTATTTTAAATGTCATTTACGCGTTTTCCCTTGGCTACATAATTCAGCAAATCCTCCGGGGTATTTTCGCCCCCACAGCGCCACATCTCCGATCATTTTCATTACCGACCAAACAAGCTATTTCCGCGTATCGGTGGTTTAGCGCATTCAGTTTTATCATTGTCTATAGCTACTTCCTAATCGATGTGGCAACGGCACTGCGCCTGCCTATGACCTCTATCGCGATATTCCAAAATTTCTTCGCCCTTGTTCTTACTCTTATGGCTATCGTTGTGATCTTTCGCTCTCGTTCAAGGGTCGCCCAAATTTTACAAGGCGCCGCCAGCGAGGATGATGACTCAAAAGTCGGCAACGTGTTGCGCATAAGAATTGCGCGAAATTGGCATAATTTAGCTACTGTTTATCTTATTGTCTTTTTCGTTATCACCGTTCTGCGTGTTGATAATGGTTTAGCGCTTATGCTGCGGGGCACGATTTTTAGCGTAATCCTTCTTTTCGCCGCTCGTTTTAGTTTCATTGCCATCGAGAAATGGAAAACGCCAAGCATTAACAGTCCGGCACCGGCACATCGGCAGATCCTGGCTTTTCTGTTCCGACCGATTCTCTGGGTTGCCACGGCGGTAGGCATTGCTGAAATATGGGGTCTTGGCATCAGTGGTTTCATGGCGTCGGCACCCGGCAAACGAGTTCTTGGCGCCTTTTTGTCAATCGCTGTTACGCTTTTCGTACTTACAGTTCTTTACGAAGTATTGAGCTCTTGGATCGAGCGCCACTTAAAAAGAACAGATGCGTATAGCAAACAGCCGGTCGCATCGGCGAGGGCGCGTACTTTACTGCCTATGCTCCGAAATACGATTTTTATATCGTTTTCAGCTATAGCCATTTTGATTAGTCTTTCAGCAATGGGCTTCAATATCGCCCCCCTGCTGGCCGGTGCGGGAATTGTGGGCGTTGCCATCGGTTTCGGCTCGCAAACCCTTGTCAAAGATTTCCTCACGGGACTGTTTATCGTTGCAGAAAATACGATTGCCGTAGGCGATGTTGTAAAAATTGACGGATTCAACGGCGTTGTCGAAGCCTTGAGCATCCGTACTATACGGCTACGCGATGGCGATGGATCCCTTCATATCCTTCCGTTCGGCCAAGTCGCGCAGATCACGAATATGACAAGGGATTTTGCCTATGCCCAAGTTGATATTGGCGTCGCTTACAATACAAATCTTGATTATGCCTCCGAAATCATACGAAAAGCGGGCGCAATGGTCCAGGAGGATCCTCTGTTCAAGCGGGTTATCCTAGAGCCTGTGGAGGTGTTGGGCGTAGAAACACTAGGCGATTTCTCCATCACCATCCGGGCGCGCATAAGAACGCGTCCAGGCAAGCAGTGGGATGTGCGGCGCTTGTTTTTACTGCGGATCAAACAGCTCTTTGACGAAGCCCGCATAGAAATTCCATATCCTACCGCAGCGCGCATTATATATGAGACTAAGCCTAAAGACGCATAGATATCCTTATATTGTGCAGCGCGCGCCCAGCTGATATGTTTTCACGCTTTTTCCCTGTGCCTTTTCTTAGGTGAGCCATGCCCGGATTCGTTACTCTTGATCGACTTTGCCTTAAAGATAAAACGGTTCTTTTACGCGCCGATTTAAATGTTCCCATGAAAGATGGCGCCGTCTCAGACAAAGAGCGCCTTATACGTCTGTTGCCGACTTTAAATGAGCTCTCCGCAGCAGGAGCGAAGATTGTTATTTTTTCGCACCTCGGGCGCCCCAAAGGCAAGGTAGATATGAAATACACGCTTCGCCCTGTTGCCGCAGAGCTTGCGAGGATATGGGGGCGCGCCGTCGGATTTTCTGAAGATTGCATAGGACCTAAAGCCGCAGCCTCTGTCGCCTCTCTCGCCTTTGGAGAGGCTTTGGTTCTTGAGAATACGCGTTTTTATTCCGAAGAGGAAAAAAATGATTCTTCTTTTGCCTCAAAGCTTGCCGCTTTAGGGGACGTTTATATCAACGACGCATTTTCCGTATCACATCGGGCGCATGCCTCTACAGAAGCTTTGGCAAAGCTTCTTCCGCATGCAGCTGGACGACTATTGCAAGCGGAGCTGGAAGCGCTTGAAAAGGCGCTTGGCAATCCGATAAGGCCCGTTGCCGCCCTTGTGGGGGGCTCCAAAATATCAACAAAGCTCGATCTGCTCAAAAATCTGATCGCTAAAGTCGATATCCTCGTGCTGGGCGGCGGCATGGCAAATACGTTTCTCGCCGCCAGCGGCATTTCTATCGGCAGATCGCTGCATGAACCCGACATGCTGGATACAGCAAAAGCTATTGCAGACCGCGCACGAAATAATTCCTGCCGTATTCTACTTCCGACAGACGTCGTGGTTGCTACGGCATTGCAGGCGAATATCGAAACGCAGATTGTTTCTGCAACTGCCGTTCCGAATGAAACCATGATTTTGGATATAGGCCCAAAATCTGTAAATGAAATCGTAACTGCGTTAAAAACATGCAAGACAATAATCTGGAACGGTCCGTTAGGCGCTTTTGAGTTTCCACCTTTCGATCGATCGACAATAGCAATAGCCAAGCATGTGGCCGATCTCACTCAGAAAGGCCATTTCTTGTCGGTCGCGGGAGGCGGCGATACGGTAGCCGCATTAACGCTTGCGGGCGTTATGGACAAGCTTAGCTATGTCTCAACGGCGGGGGGCGCTTTCCTTGAATGGATGGAAGGCAAGACATTGCCCGGCATTGCTGCCCTTGGAGATTAATCGTTGATCACGCCTGCTTTTATCCACCAATTAGGCCGATAAGCTTGAATTTGCGCCGCCACTGACTTCGCGGCAGTCTCATCTGAATAGAATCCAAAGCAAGTTGCGCCGCTGCCCGACATACGGGCCAGAAGGCACTCCTTTGATGATTCCAAAGCCGATATAATCTCTTTTATTTCCGGCATAAGTCGGCAAGCGGGCACATATAGATCATTATGACGCTCTTTTAGTTCGGCAATAAACTTTTCGACGGTCTCCGGCGTTCTATCGATACGAGAAAGAGGCGAAAACGCATCGCCTTTTTCACGATAGTTTTTATAGACGGAAGGTGTCGATAAGCCCTTGCCGGGATTGACCAGAACAATATGAGCTTTAGGGAATCTTTCCGAAGGCAGCACACCCGTGGCCGTCATATAGGTGTTTTCGATACGAACGCAAACAGGCACGTCCTGCCCATGTTGCGCAGCCGCCTTAACAATTCTGGGATCGTTCTTATCCAAGCCCCAGTGCTGCGCCAAGGCACGCAAGACGGCGGCCGCATCGCTTGAACCCCCGCCAATGCCGGATGCGACGGGCAGATTTTTGACAAGCACAATGTGCGCATTCAGAGGCTTTCCCGTCAATTCAGACAAAGAACGGGCCGCTTTTACGACAAGGTTCGTCTCGATATCCTCATTCTCAAGGGCCGCGGCTTGTTCTCCAGTAATTTCAAACTTGAAGTTCGTTGCCCGACGCAAAGCTACCTCATCGCCAATCGAGGCAAAAGCAACAAGGCTGTCGAGGTCATGATAGCCGTCAGGCCTTCTACCTGTGACATGAAGGTAGAGATTGAGTTTTGCCGGGGCAAATTCGTGGATCATCGTCATGTTATTACATTTGCTTATTTCCCGCTCAAAAACAACATGGTTTCTGAATCGCGTTATCCTCGAGTCGGGTGTCTAACCCCCACATGAGGATCCGTATAAGACGGTTTGATTTCCTCCCGCGCAGAAGGCGTTATTGGTTCAAATGATTTTTCTTGATTATTATCGCTCTGTCTGATCCGCTCTTCCAATATTTTTACTAGCGAAGGAACTCTTAATTGCACATTTTCCTGTGGGATATGAGCGATGCCCAAGGACAAAGCCATTTCCAGACAATTCGGATAATGAATAAAAACCATAGTCCCGCTTGCCGGCGCGAACCAGCCGACAGTATCCGAATTCTCATCATAAATAGACGTTTTAAAGCTGATTCTACCTAAATCAACTTTTTCTTTGCGGGACTGATCTTTAATGGTGTTTTTTAAGCGTTTAAAGAATTGGCTGTTGCGAAGAAAATCTCTCTTCATTCTTGTTGACGGCCCGGCGCTTTCTTCTCCAAAAGAACTTCTGAAGCTGTCATAACCTTCAATAGTCGAAAGATCCTGAATGATGTAAAGTGTTGCGGACTTTTTATTCATTCTGTTCGCATATCTGAAGGGCGCTTTAACTTCTGCGGTTATCTTTGTGCAAACGACATGTTTCCGATTGTCAATAAAGCGCTCAAAAGTCGACCCTAATGCCTTATGATCAAAGTTATCTTCTTGAACATATCTCACCCTTAAAAT
Source organism: uncultured Rhodospirillaceae bacterium (assembly GCA_964453225.1). Lineage (GTDB taxonomy): Bacteria > Pseudomonadota > Alphaproteobacteria > UBA9219 > UBA9219 > CAIXLI01. Next base: position 103,534 of record CAYVNS010000001.1, on the reverse strand, counting down.
TCTCTTTTTCTTTGGATACGCCAGTAACGCTGCTGCTTGTTGCTGTTCCGTTCGGCTAGGAGAGATATCTAGAATTTCATTTGAAGGAGTGTAAGGAACTGAACAAACTTTCCCGATCACGCGCTCCAAATCTTCGCGCATTCTAATCATTCCCCGCATTCCCTTTCCGGAGAAGGGATCGTTATTAAAATTTGGGGTTTTAAGAGGTACGGTCAGTAGAACAGGAACCCGGTTTCCAAGAAAACTCTTGTCCATTTTGCACCTATTGAGTTCCGTTGTTAAAATCTCGGATCTCAGGAACGCCTGTCTTGGCACGAAGTCCTTAAAACGGCAACAGGACTAAATACTTTCATCCACAGATACTTATGGAGTTATAGCAACCTCTTGGAATTCAATAATATTTCATATAGATTAATTAAATATACTGGCACAATAAACGCCCTAATCGCCGTCCTAAAGCATACCTTATGCGCCCGCAAATCCTTTACCCGCTTTTCGCAAGTGTGACGTCTCTGAAAGGCGTCGGTTCGCGCATGGGCGCTTTGTGCAAAAAGCTTTGCGGGGAAAAGATTCTTGATCTTTTGTGGCATTTGCCAACCGGCGTTATTGATCGCAGCTACAAACCCAAATTAAAATATGCTGATCGTGATCGCATCGCAACCTTGACATTAAAAATTGTCGAGCATAATCCGTCGCGACGGCCATCTCTTCCCTACAGAATTATAGGCATCGATGATACTGATCAAATCGCGCTAACGTATTTCAATGTAAAAAACGATTATCTCAGCAAAATGTATCCCCCAGACGGCATCGTTGTCGTTAGCGGATTTTTGCAACGCTATCGTGCGCTGTGGGTCATGAACCACCCCGACTATGCCGTCCCTCTTCCGCGTGCATCGGAAATCCCGATCTTCGAGCCAGTCTATCCCCTTACAGCCGGACTTAGCGGTAAAATGTTGCACAAAGCCGTTGCTCAGGCTTTGGAAAGGGTGCCAACCCTTAAGGAATGGATAGATCCTCATCTCATAGCAAAGGAAAAGTGGCCGACTTGGAGGGAGGCCATTATTTCTGCCCATAAGCGCGTCCCGGTTCTGGAAAATACTGAAAACAAGAGCGTTCGTCGTTTAGCTTATGACGAGTTGCTTGCTGATCAGATGGCGCTTGCGATTATTCGTGAACACCACAAACATAGCAAAGGGCGCTCTTTTAAAGGGACGGGCCTATTGACGGGGAGGCTTCTTTCAGAACTGCCCTACAAACTTACACCCGGACAGACTCAAGCTATCGCAGAAATTTCAGCGGACGCGGCCCAACCAAAACGAATGCTGCGTCTGCTGCAAGGAGATGTTGGCGCCGGAAAAACGATTATAGCTCTCATGATTATGCTTCAGGTTGTCGAATCCGGCGCGCAGGTTGCTCTGATGGCTCCAACTGAAATTCTCGCAAAGCAACACCATGCAGCGCTATCCCGATTTTTAGAATCAAGCGGGGTGACTATCGGCCTGTTGACGGGGCGCAAGCGGTCGGGAAAACAGCAACCGACAATCGAAGCTTTGGCGGGCGGGGACTTAAAAATGATTATCGGCACGCATGCCTTGTTTCAGGACGACGTAACTTTTCATGATCTCGGCTTAGTCGTTATTGATGAACAGCATCGCTTTGGCGTTAATCAGCGTCTGTTGCTTTCCGAAAAAGGGCAAGGTGTTGATATCTTGACCATGACGGCAACGCCTATACCGCGCACCTTAGCATTAACGGCTTATGGAGACATGGAGGTTTCCCGTTTAACGGATAAGCCAAAGGGACGGCAAGAGATTACGACCAGTCTTGTTGATCTATCGCGTCTTGATGAGGCAATCGAAGGCGTTAAAAGACAGATAGCGCTTGGCGCACAAATATATTGGGTTTGTCCTCTCATTGAAGAATCTGAAACGACCGATTTAGCCGCAGCTACGGCCCGCGCCCTTTTTCTAAAGCAAATTTTTGGAGAAGACATCGTCGGTCTTGTTCATGGACGCATGAAGAGCGATCAAAAAGATCTTGCTATGGATAGCTTCATAAAGGGCACGCTGAAAGTTCTTGTCGCAACTACCGTCATTGAAGTCGGCGTGGACGCCCCCCAAGCAACGGTGATTGTTATTGAACATGCCGAACGTTTCGGCCTCGCGCAGCTTCATCAACTGCGCGGACGCGTCGGAAGAGGATCCACGAAGTCTCACTGCTTGTTGTTGTATCAATCCCCCTTGAATGAAACGGCAAAGGCACGGTTACAAGTATTGCGCAATACCAACGATGGCTTTTTAATCGCTGAAGAAGATTTAAGACTGCGCGGAGCGGGAGAATTTCTTGGAATAAGACAAAGCGGCCAAAAAGAGTTTCGCCTTGCCGATCTAATACGCGATAAAGATTTGCTATCCATCGCACATGATGACGCACATGCGCTTTTTGCGCGCGATCCGCGCCTTGAGAGCGAAAGGGGAAGAGCCTTGCGCACTTTGCTTTATTTGTTTGAGCGTGATGCAGCCGTTCCCCTTCTTCGTGCTGGCTGATTTTTTTCGTTTTCACATTCACGCCTGTGCCAAAACCACACGCCCATCTGCAATTTTTGCGCGAGTGCATATGGAAATATATCAGTAATATCATAAAGTTGACAAAGAGCCGGGTTAATCTATTTTACAACCAAGGCGAGAAATTACCCTTTTAACTTTGTTACATATCGGTTGTTTCTGCTTCATGGGTTTTGATGAAGCTCGTTATAGCGCTGGATTCAGATCCCATATGTATCAGCCCTAAAAAAGTTATTTCGTTGCCTTGTCGATCAACCAAACAGCAGGAGGAGAGACATGAAGAAAGTACTTCTAGGATCCATCGCTACCGGAGCTTTGCTGCTCGCCCTATCTGGACCCGTACAAGCTCAAGACACAACCATCGATGCGGAAGGCAATGCGGATAACAATTTTCTTGCCTCCGATAATTCAACTACCACGAGCACAGAGAACACGACGATTGCGCCGACAGATATTGAGGTTGAAGGCAACAATGTTGCCTCTAATAATGCAGCGTCCAACGAAACCAGTACAAACTCTAACAACACAACCGAGAACACGACAACAAATACAACCAATACGCCGACAGACGTTGAAGTTGAAGGGAACAACGTTGCCTCTAATAATACGGCGAGCAACGAAATTAACACAAACTCCAACAACACAACCGAGAACACGACAACAAATACAACCAACACGCCGACAGACGTGGAAGTGGAGGGAAACACCCTAAACCTTGCCTCCGGCAATACGTCTGATTCCTCAACGACAACAAACACTTCAACCGAAAACACGGCAACAAATACGGCTGAAACGACGACCAACACAACGAGCAGCGTTGATGGAAACACAGTCGCCTCCGGTAATAGTTCGACGACAGACGCCTCTACGAACACCGAAGTCGATGGGAATACACTGAATCTTGCTTCAGGCAACACCTCAGCGTCTGATTCATCGACAACCACGACCACTTCGGCCGAAAACACGACAACCAATACAACCGACGCCTCCACGACAACCGATGTTGAAGTTGAAGGAAACACCGTTGCTTCCGGCAACAGTGCCACAACAGATTCATCGACAACGACGACCAATACGGTCGAAAATACGACAACCAATACAACCGATGCATCGACGACTACCGATGTTGAAGTTGACGGAAACACCGTTGCTTCCGGCAACAGCTCAACGACGGATTCGTCGACAACCACAACCAATACAGCCGAAAATACCACGAACACGACAAACACTACCGAAACAACAACCAATAACTCAACAGACGCCTCGACAACCACGAGCACCGATGTTGAGGTTGACGGAAATACCGTTGCTTCGAACAACACGTCTTCGGCCGACACAAGCAATACAACCAATAGCATCGAGGGTTCGTACAACTCAGATTCTTCGAGCGCTTTGGCAAACACAAACTCATACAACACGACGAACGCGGTTAATGTCGTCGCCTCTCAGACATTGTCATCGACTGTAACCGGAAATCAGGCGTCACTCAGCTCCTTGGCTGGAGCAGGCGCTTCCGGCGGAGCGGCAACGGCTGGAACGGGCGGAGATGCTCTTGCGGGCGGACTGTCCCTGTCAGCTGCGCTGACCGGCACTTCGGGCGGAACCAATTCGGCCACGGACAATGAAGGGGATACGTCTATAGATGGCACAGTAGGCGCCGCGTTAGCAGCCAGCACGAGCGGCGAGGTTGCCTCGTCCTCTCAAGGCGGCAATGGCGGCAACTCCACTGGAGGAGAAGGTGGTAATGGTGGAGACGCGACTGTCTACACCGGCGCTCTTTCGGCTACGACAGCAGGAGACGGCATCTACACCGTGGGGCTGAGCTCTGGGCTGAACAATGCGGGCATCAACGCGACGAATGTCGCCGGCCATGGCTCGATTTACTAAGACACAAAAGGCTTCTGGGCCGGCGACGGAAGTCGCCGGCTCAGTCCTTTTATTTTCCATCTCTTACATAAAATCAGGCGAAGAGAGGGCAAACATGAATAAGATACAAACCTTCCAAGCGCTCTTGTGTTTATTCCTTGCCACAGCACTGGCGCAGCCCTGCATAGCCATGACAAGTTCTGCGGATGATAGGATCATCCCTATTTCGGGGAAAGCGCTTAATGACGAAGATATGGACGTCAATCGCGGCGGTCGTGCGAACACGACAACCATTACGACCGTTACATCGAACCAAACGATGCATTCGACATCTGTTGGCAATACCGTGAACGTCGAGGGAAACTTGGTGAATGGTCACATATCGATAGGCGACAATTTCGGCGGGAGCGGCATCGGGAGCTACGTCATGAATACGGGAAATAACACGACCATCAACTCCGGCGTTAGTTTAAGCGTATTGATGCTACAATAGAACCAGACAGACACGGCGGCAATATAGAAAGAAGGTCTATGCGGGCAGATGTATGCTCTCTTAAGACAATGATCGCTCTCTTGTCATCGCTATTGCTGACAGGATGTAGTGAAACAATGTTCAACGATTCTCTCGCTGCTGATGCCTCGGCAAGAAAAGACGAAACTGACGTTGCCGTTAATAATGGCCAGAAAGGCGAAATTATTCAGGTCAATTTGACCAGCTGGCGCGATCTTCCTTTTAAAACAGTCATGCGCCAGGCTTTTGATTACAGCTGCGGCTCTGCTGCTGTCGCGTCACTCATGACCCATATTTATGGAGAACCTGTTTCAGAAAAAGAAGTTTTCCGGGAAATGTTTTTGCATGGAAATCAGACAAAAATCAGGCATGAGGGTTTCTCTATGCTTGACATGAGCAACTATTTAAACGCGCATGGCTTCGAAGCCAAGGGCTATAAGATAAAGGCCGAGGAAATTGAGAAATATCGCCTGCCTTTTATCGCCTTAATAAACACGAACGGATACAATCATTTTGTTGTTGTCAAAATAATGGGTAAAGGCCGGATTCTTGTTGGGGATCCTAATACAGGAAATATTGTTTTCTCCGAAGCAAATTTTAAATCCATCTGGAACGGATTGGCCCTTGTCGTCGTTAATCGCGCGTCAAAAGGAAGGGCAATTTACAATAGTAAAAATGAGTGGCGCTACGCCCGCGCGGAGGCGCCTCGCAATGGGAACGATATCGCTAATGAGATGGCTGTGTTGTCGCCAACGGTGTGGCAGATATTCCCCAAAACAGGCGATATCATGCCGGCTGCAACAATGGGGCTTGTTGCAACATCCAATTGGGGAAGCGGATCATGACAGACGTCAAAATGCTTGTCTTCTTTTCCTGCTTTTTTTGCTTTAGTGGCGTTCCAGCCCATTCGCAGTCCCCCTTAATTTTTAAGATCTCGCCGGGAGGACGGCAAGGGCAGCCAGTTTTCCCTATTTCCGCTGCCGCCGCACCAAAGGCGGCATTTAACCTCATGCCTTCTGAAAAATCCGAATCCGCGCCACCATACGTAGAAGATCCCGAACGGATAGTTATAGCTGAAGCCCGGCTTCTTGCTCCTGATGAAATGCAGGAGCTACGCGGCGGATTTATAGATCCGACAGGACTTATTTATAAGTTTGCCGTCAATGTCCAAACAGCCTTGAACGGAGCCGAAATCTTTACGCGCACAATTACGGTATCCCCCACCTTCGACAAACACCTACAGGCGACAACGGAGACGGCTTTGAATTCTAGTAATATTCCAAATAATTTCAATGTCCTTGTATTACGCGAAGGACAAGGCGTGTCTATCTCGAACGAAGATGGCGGACATTCGATCGTGCTAAATCAAACACCAGGTGGACCTCCAATAAGCGCAATATTGAATACGATGAATGACAGCACCATTAAGCAGTCGGTGAACATGTCTTTAACAATAAACGAGATGACACCGATTATGAACAGCTTACGAACATCCATTGGGGCCGCCCTAGAACAGAACTCGGCACTGCGTTCAGTGGGATTAAGATAATATCTTTGTAATTACAGCGGTATAACTGAAAAAAATATTGCTTATTTACCTATTGTTAAACTAGTATACTTACCTATTGTTAATTCCCGTTCTTTCTGTTCCCCATGCCTTCGGAAACCCCATGTCACGTGTTTTCAGATTTTATCCGGTATTGCTTATTGGCTTTCTTTGTCTCTTCTCCCCCGAAGTTCTGGCTCAAAGCGATACGCAAAGCAGCTTTCGCAAACTTGAAAAGCGCCTTGATGCTCAACAGAAATTAATCTCAAAACAACAGAAATTATTGATTGAACAATCAAAAGAAATCAAAGAACAACAAATAAAAATCGACGCAATTTCTAATTTGCAAAAGAATAATGCCCCAACAGCTTTGCGGCCAAAACCATCTAAAGAAACGCTCGCTGCCGATGACAAACTGGTGCCTAAAGAAAAGACACCCTCACTTGAACAAACGCCGGAAAACTCCCCAATACTCTCTTTGCGGAAGATGCCTTCCGATAGCGAGAGCATGCGCCCCCAAGTTGAAGCGCTTGCCGATCGCGGGGGCGTTTTATCCCCGAAAGGCAAACTGTCTTTTGAAAATACAATCGAATACACAAACACAACGCGAAATGTATTCGCTTTCAATGGCGTTGCCTTGGCTCAAGTCGTTTTGGTCGGCGGAATCACGGCTAACACCGCGCGGCGCCAGATCGTTCAGGAAAGCGGCCGCCTGAGGTTAGGCGTTACGAACAGACTCGAATTCGATGTACATGTTCCGTTTGTCTATCGAAATGATTCTGTTACGAATACCGTCACGACTACCGGGGCAATGGAAACCACCACCATTGAAGGAGCAAATTTAGGCGATATCGATGCTGGCCTCGCCTATCAGATAAACGAAGGGCGCAATGGATGGCCTTTTTTTATTGGCAATTTACGTTATAAAGCAAACAACGCTGAAGGCCCCTTTGATGTTCCTTACGATAGCAACAACATTGCACGGCGACTGCCAACTGGCACCGGGTTTCAAACAGCCGAAGGCAGCCTGACACTGATTAAAGTAACGGACCCTGCGGTCTTGTTTTCTAATGTGGGCTATGTTTATGATATTCCGCGCGATATCAATCGCGATTTTCATGGCGCCTTTATCGGAAAAGTCTCTCCTGGAGATGCCGTAAACGCTCTTGTTGGACTTGGCTTTGCCATTAATCCCGATGCATCATTTTCACTCGGATATAAACACAGCTACGTGTTTCCCACTTATCAGGATACAATCTCAGGTGGGGTGGCGACGCGCACCAGCAGCGGGAGCTCACAAGTTGGCTCCCTAATCTTTGGCACATCATATACATTAACCCCGAGCACAAGCATCAACTTTAATGTCGAAGCGGGCGTAACTAACGATGCGCCGGACGTGCATCTAATCGTGCGCGTGCCTTTCCTTCTGGGAAAAATTTTCTAGGGTCAGGCGAACTGAAATTGCTCTACTTTCAAATACTTATTGTCATTGTTTTACATGGTTCGACTTGCTATAAATTGAAATCCTCCGCCCCATAAGCGGAGTTTCTTATTCATGGCAGAAAAATGAATTTTCGCATTGGCCGTAGACGTCGCCTTTTTGAAGGAAAGGCTAAAGTTCTATTTGAAGGGCCAGAGCCCGGCACGCTTGTTCAGTATTTCAAAGACGACGCAACCGCCTTCAACAACAAGAAAAAAGGCACCATTACAGGCAAAGGCGTCCTAAACAACCGCATTTCAGAATACCTTATGGTCAAGCTGGGCGAGATTGGCGTTCCGACTCATTTCATGCGCCGTTTAAATATGCGAGAGCAGCTTATCAGGCATCTTGAAATTATTCCCATAGAGGTTGCCGTTCGCAATATTGTAGCGGGTTCTTTATCCCGCCGATTAGGCATTCCGGAAGGCACTCTACTTCCGCGCTCTATAATTGAATTCTATTATAAGAAAGACGAATTGGACGATCCCATGGTTTCGGATGAGCACATCACCGCTTTTGGATGGGCAAGCCCTCAGGAAATCGATGAAATTATGGCCCTCTCTCTACGAATTAACGATTATCTCTCGGGCCTCTTTCTTGGCATAGGGTTGAAGCTTGTTGATTTTAAATTAGAATTTGGCCGGCTTTGGGACAACGATGAGTTGCATATTGTTCTCGCAGATGAAATCAGTCCCGATAACTGCCGCTTGTGGGACGTCAAGACCAACGAAAAGATGGACAAGGACCGATTCCGGGACGATCTTGGACGTGTTGAAGAAGCTTATCAAGAGGTCGCGCGACGTTTGGGTATTTTACCCGAAGCGGCGGCCCCAAGCCAGGAAGTAGAGACTGCACAATGAAAATACGTGTCGACGTAATGCTGAAAAACGGTGTTTTGGATCCTCAAGGCAAGGCTATAGGTCACGCTTTGGCAAATTTGGGTTTTAGCGGCGTCAGAGACGTCAGGGCCGGTAAAGTCATCGAACTCGACCTTGAGGAAAACGACAGCAATAAAGCACTTGCTTCGGCCGAGTCTATGGCGGAAAAATTACTTGCCAATTTGGTTATTGAGGACTTTAAAGTAAGTGTAATCTCTTCAGGGAAGTCAAAAGCTGATTAATCCACTGTTCTAAAACCAATCGCTTCTCGCCTTAATAAGTATTGACCCTCGATAGGTAGAAATGAAGTCTGGCCACACTATTCTTCGCCTTTTCTTTCTGTGCATTCTGTCTGCATTTACGGCATGCAGCTTGGGGAATGACGTTTCATACGATCAGCCCCCCTTGGGACTTTACGAAATCCAGCCGGTTATTCAAAATCCTCAAACAGAAATCTGGCGGCCAGGTTATTGGTCGTTAGTATCCGAGGGGGATTTTGAATGGGTCCCTGGTGAGGTTATTCCCCGTCCAACGCCTACCGCCACTTGGTCTGCGGCGCACTGGGTTCGCCACAACTACGGTTGGACGTTTGAGCAAGGACACTGGGAATAAAATAGAAAAACATTAACCCTTCTTGCTTCTCCGAAAGCGGCTACAGTTTAAAATGCCTCTTCAAGTCGGAGACGAGGTCCAAACGCTCCCAAGAGAAATGCCCGTCATCCTCAGGGTCGCGCCCGAAATGACCGAAGGATGATGTTTTCTTGTAAATGGGACGGCTCAACTGCAAATGCTCCCGAATGCCCCGTGGGGACAAATTCACGAGCTCACGCAATATCTTTGGCAATGCATTATCATCGACATGATTGGTGCCGTGCGTCGAAACATAAAGGGCTAAAGGTTCAGAAACGCCAATGGCATATGCAAGTTGGATGGTGCATGTGTCGGCAACCCCGGCAGCAACAATGTTCTTCGCTAGATAACGAGCCATGTAGGCGGCAGAACGGTCAACCTTCGTTGGGTCTTTTCCCGAAAACCCGCCGCCGCCATGAGGCGCTGCCCCACCATAGGTGTCGACTATGATTTTTCGCCCCGTAAGTCCAGCGTCTCCATCAGGCCCTCCGATGACAAAACGTCCTGTCGGATTCACATAAAAATGTTTTTCTTCGGGAAACCATCCGTCCGGCAAAGCGTCAATAACGAAAGGACGCACTAATTCCCGCACGCTCGCACAGTCTATGCTTTCGTCATGCTGCGTCGAAACGACAACGCGCGGCGCGGCTACGGGTTTGCCATCAATGTATTCCAAGGTCACCTGACTCTTTGCGTCCGGGCCAAGCAGTGGTAATTTTCCCGCATGGCGCGCCTCCGAAATCAGGCGCAAAATTTTGTGCGCGTAATAGATTGGCGCAGGCATATATGTTGGCGTTTCTTTACAGGCATAGCCAAACATAATCCCCTGATCGCCTGCGCCTTCATCCTTACTGTCATTTGCATCAACCCCAAGAGCAATATCAACCGACTGAGGGTGTACATAGTTATGGAAATCCGCCCACTGCCAGTGGAACCCTTTCTGCGCATAGCCAATTTCCCGAACCGCTTCGCGTGCCGCCTCTTCCATGTGATGGGGCGTAATAGACGCCGGGCCACGAATCTCGCCAGCGACGACAATACGATTCGTCGTACAAAGCGTTTCCACGGCAACCCGGCTATGTGGATCGGAGGCCAAGAAAAGATCGACAATCGTGTCGGAGATTCTGTCACAGACCTTATCCGGGTGGCCTTCGCCGACCGATTCGGACGTAAAATAATAGCTTTGCGATTGACTCATGGAATAACTCCTCCAATGACTACATTGGTTCTTGGATTGAATGGCTAAACGCGCATCGGCATGAGAACATAGAGAGCGCTCGCGTCAGAGACGTCTTGGATAATAGCGGGGGCTGTTGCATCTGCCAAAGTAAAAAGAGCGCCGCCGCCCTCTATTTGCTGCAATATGTCCAAAAGATATCTAGCATTGAACCCGACATCCATTGAAGGGCCGTCATATTTAGCCTCAAGTTCCTCGGTCGCGCTTCCGGCTTCTGGCGACGTTGCAGAAAGAACGATGCGCCCTTTCGATATGCCCAGCTTAATGGCTCGTGATTTCTCTGAAGAAATGGTTGCCACTCGATCAACGGCATCGGCAAAGGCACGTGTATCGACCTCGAGAAGTTTATCGTTTCCAGATGGGATGACGCGCTCGTAGTCCGGGAACGTGCCGTCAATCAGCTTTGATGTAATGACAACGCCATTAAAAGCAAAACGCGCCTTGGATTCCGAAAGCGCTATTTCAATATCATCCGGTGTTTCATCGATCAACTTACGCACCTCATTAACTGTTTTGCGTGGAAGAATAACGCCGGGTATGCCTTTGGTTCCGGTTGGCGCAGGCATTTCCACTCGCGCGAGGCGATGTCCGTCTGTCGCTACAGCGCGCAAAACATCGACCTTATTTGATTTTGTTGCATGCAAATAAATGCCATTTAAGTAATAGCGCGTTTCCTCAGTCGAAATCGCAAAACGAGAACGATCAATCAAGGCCCGCAAATCTACTCCGGATGTGCGGAAGGTATGTTTTAGATCGCCATCAGGCATGACGGGATAATCTTCAACAGGCAAGCACCCCAGTTTAAAATGAGAGCGGCCGGAAGATAAGGTCAGCTGAGTTCCGGAGGCAGCGTTCAGCTCCACTTCGGCTCCCTCTGGCAACTTCCTCACGATTTCATAGAGCGTGTGTGCGGGCGCCGTGACTGAACCGGCTTTTCCAATCTGCGCTTCAAGAACCTCGTTAATTTCGATCTCCATGTCCGTGGCAGTCATAGAGACGTTTTGAACCGTGGCGCGTATCAATACATTAGCCAGAATGGGAATGGTATTGCGTCGTTCAACCACGCTTTGGACATGGCTCAAGCCTTTTAATAAAGCATCGCGTGTTAGTGTAAGTTTCATGAAAATCCGCCCGGAATGACTGAGATTAAGATAGCCTAACGTTAAGGGTTAGCAAAGAATTTTTCCTATGGCTAGAGACGGTATGGACCATTATGCTAAGGGGTCGCTTAATCTTAGGGCTCAACATGACTTCTTCTTACAATAATCTTGGCATTATCGGCGCAGGGGCTTGGGGAACGGCCCTTTCGCTTGCGCTTTCAAAAGCAAATCGCAAGGTCACTCTTTGGATAAGGGAAAAAGAATTAACGGAAATAATGGCCAAAAAACGGGAAAATTCCTTTTTTTTGCCGGGTATCCGCCTTCCTGATTCGCTTTCTATCGCCAATAATATGGATAGCATCGCCGATTGTCAGGCACTCGTCCTTGCATCGCCGGCGCAACATTTGCGGGCGACATGCAAAATAGTGGCAAACCATGTTGGGAAGCGCGTCCCCTTAATCATTGCCTCCAAGGGAATCGAGCTTACCACCCATTTGTTGATGAGTGAGGTCGTCTCTCAGGAACTCCCGGGTCGCCCGCTTTTTATTCTTTCGGGGCCTAGCTTTGCCGGTGAAGTCGCCAATAGCCTTCCCGCAGCATTGACATTAGCTTCGGAATGGGGAAACGAAAACATGGCGCTCGCTTTGTCTTCTCCCGTCTTCCGGCTTTACACAACGGATGATATTATCGGTGCCCAGATTGGAGGGGCGCTCAAGAATGTTTTAGCCATCGCCTGCGGGATAACTTCAGGCAGGGCGTTAGGAGAAAATGCGCGTGCCGCGCTGATCACCAGGGGCTTGGCTGAAATGGTTCGCCTGGGTATAGCCTTAGGAGCACGCGCTGAAACTATTATGGGATTATCGGGCCTTGGAGATGTCGTCTTAACATGCAGTAGCATGCAGTCGCGCAATACCTCTCTTGGTTTTGCGCTAGGGCAGGGCCGGGGGCTTGAAGATATTTTGGCGTCGCGCAACAGCGTTACGGAGGGGATATCCACAGCGGCGGCGGCCTTGGGTTTAGCGCGTCGACATGGCATCAATATGCCCGTTGTTTCAGCCGTCGATCTCATATTACGAGAAAAAGCGAGTATCGACGATATTATCCAGGATCTTTTATCGCGCCCCCTACGAAACGAAACTGTTTGACGCCGTTCACTTCAGTAATCGCATCTTCGGCGGGGGCAATTCGGCCACTGATTGAGAATCAATATAAGCAAAATAGGCGGTCGAAAATGTTCCCTCGTCATTAGTCGTGGGTGCAACAATAAAATTTATCTCATGATCTGAATATATACAGTGGCTCGTTTTTGATAAATTGCCCACCGTAAACCACGGAATAAAAGAGAGTGTATTCATTTGTCTCGAAAGAACGCAACTTTTAGGGCGTATCCAATTTCCTCCATCTTCAACGACAAAAGACTTTCCCTTAGCGCCTCTCGGAAGCTTGCCCTCAAGGCCTATCAAATACAATTCCCCTGTGACAGGCTTTGCGGGAGACGACACCTCAACTCCATTCATGCGATACAGACGACGAACCATTACATCGTCATGTGAGGCTTTTGACGATGAGGGCTGTGTCTGCGAAATAATAGTCATGAAAAGCGGCTCTGGGTCATCATTACGATAGGCCTGAAGAACGCTTTCATTTCCTTTCAAAACAAGGACATTCAAAAACTCCCGCAGTTCCTTGCCGTTCAAAAGCCTGCTTTTGCCAGCATTTTCATTATTGGCAGCAACGGCGCGTAAAAGCCCCGCGGCATCCTTTAATTCCGGCCGCAGCGCACTGCGAATAGCTTGCCCCATTTCATTCATTGACGAAATTACGTCATCCGAAGAAAGTGCGTCGGTCGTAGAAAGTGCATTTAAGACAGCCGGCGTACGAAGCTTGCCATTGTCTTCGATCATCTTTTTTATCCAGAATGCTGACGCATCATGATCTTTTATAAATTTAAAGGCCGCCGCGATATTCGCTTCTGCTTCGGGTGATAACGCGGCTGTCGAGCTAATATCTGCAAAATAATGAAGGCCTGCCCGATCGGCAGCATTTGCGCGCGCCAACGCAGCATAAGCAGCTGCTCTTGCGTTTCGTTCCTTTTCCTCGAACCAGCTGTTGGCAAGACGTTGTTTAAGCCAGGCGATAGCTAAATTCTTAGCCGGCAAAGTGCGTTCATAGGAAGTCAATGCTTCTAGGGCGGCAGACGTGCCCTCAATAGTGCTTTCGCTGTCACGGTATGGCCCAAAACCACCATCTTTATTTTGGTATGTCAGTAATTGTTGCATCTGTTTCTGGCGCCGCGCAGCAACGGCATAGCCAGGAGCAATTCCGACTTGTTCAAGCGTCCCTTCCCATGATTTCAGAAAGTTTATAGTCAAAGCTAATTCGTCTGTCGTAAACGGTCGCGCATGGAAAACATAAGCCAAAATTTCAACAAGTCCGTTCATGGGTTTACGCGAAAGAAGAACCGTGGATTCCGCCTTTGGATTTAGCTGGGCATTTTTTATCGCCTGCCTCGGTTTAAGGGTTACTGTCTCTCCGCTGCGGAAGGCAACGTCACCCGCTATAATAGACATAGGCCAAACGCGAACGATGCGCTGCGCGTGCGGCCCTGATATTTCCAGGCGTAATTCCTTGGTTCCCTCCGTCGCACCCGAAACAATGATTGACAGGGACTGATTTTGACTACCACCAACTATTATTTGGCCTGTGGAAGCATTTCCAAATTTTATCCCCGGCGATCCCGAGAAAGCATAGTGGTACTTTTCATTTGTGGGACCGTTGTTTTGAATTCCGAAGGTAAGTGTTACACGGTCGTCTTTGCGCAAAAGCAGCGCCGAAGGGTCTTCAGGCACAACGAGTATTGTGTTTGATAGATGGCGATCAGCGTTTTCCTCTTTTACTTCTTCCAAGCTGGCCTCGACAACTGACCGCAATGAAGCATAACGATCCTGCGCCCCAAGGGGAATCGCTTCAACGCTAAGGCTGATGGTTTTTCCCCATTCTGCGGATGGAATAAATGTAATGGCGCTCAATCCTTTTTCCCGAAATTCCTGTAAGGCAAGGCGCACGCGCGTGTCCGCTACTATAGCCGAGACAATGGAAGGCTGCGGCAGCGTGATGAGGGCTTTTGCTTCACGACCGGGCTGTACTTGTTTTGGAAACTTGATCTTCAAGGGCAGCGTGGAAAGGACAGATTGATCTTTGGAGTTCCACCCGGCACTGAAAGAAGACTGTGCAAGTGTTCGGCCATTTTGGTCCAGGATTTCCAGTCTGTAGTTACCCGCATTCACTGGCCATTCAAGCACGCTGCTGCCGTCGGCCTTAATAGAAAGGGCTCCGCCTCCAAGAGGGCGTAACTGCGCCTCCGGCTTGTAATGCCATCGCCCCTCGTTTTGATACCAACCAAAACTCCTTCCTTCCTCATAAATCTGATAGGATAGATTTGATCTCTCGAGGGCTTTCCCATCCGAAGACAGACTGATTAACGAAAAACGGGCCAGTCCATTTTGAGAAAAACGGGCTCCGGGGGCCAACGGTTTAATTCCGACAATATCTTCCTCGGGGCTCATCGGAATAATGAGCGGCGATGGATCAGGGATGCCGGAATCAGGTTCTGCCTCAACCTTCAATACGGCCTGGTAAAGTCCATGGCCTTGCGGATAGGAAGGTATCGATATTGGAACTAACGCAGACCCACTGAGATCTGTCAAAAAATCAACAACGTGCTCATCAGGCGGCAACACCGAACTTGGGTTGCCAAAGCTATACCCGTTCCAGCCAAAGGCACCGCCATCCAGTTTTTTCCAACCGATCGATATTCGCCCGCTAATCAAGGGAGCGGGTTTTCCCGAAGAAGAAAGCGATTTGATGGCTACTGGCCAAGAAGCCCCCTTAACCAAGATGTCGCGTTCAGAAGCTAAAGAAAGTTGAGGCGCTTCAACGTTTGAGGTTACGATCAGCTTCTCCTCAGCAAGGACGGTCCCATCGGCCTTGCGTAGTTGCATGCTCCAAAGCCCCTGTTTAGGCGGCGCCGTAAACGAAAACTTGGAATATCCTGGGGAAGGAGAAGGTACAGAAAAATCTGCATAGGCAACATTGTCTTTGGACAAACGTAAAGTCCCTAGTTCTGAATACATTTTTCTTAAAGGCAGAACAAAAGAAACGTCGACCACAGACAAAGGCTGCACAGATTTCTGACTTACATCAATTTTTCCTACGGCGCCATTTCCGGATAAAGGGGGTAAATCTTCGATATCCCCAAAAGCAACATTACCCATTTGATCTTTTGCAACAACAGTCGTCAAATCATTGCGGTTGCGAAGTTTTTCCGGGTATAAAATGCGACCGATGCCATCTTGAGCGCTTTGTGTTTCGGCTTTTTTTTCACTCTTAAGATCATAGGCTTCAAAATGAACGCTTCCCTTAGGGAGGCCGGCAACTTTATTTGACGAAAAAACAGTAATGCCTAAATCATCGCGTACGGCACGAATAACCAAGTCGGTTTTCACAAACCATACAGCCGACAAAGGGGTTAGATTCTTCGAGGTTTCTTTCTTTTCAGCTTTTGTTGCATCCGCAACCAATAAATAAAGCCCTGGCCCCATATCAGGAATTTTTTCGCGTAAAGAGATTCTTTTTTCATTTGTTATATTTTTTATATGATCGAAAACCTCCTCCTCTCGCCAAATCGTTTTGCCTTTTGTGCGCGCCAAATAAGCGCTTTCTGTAGGAACCAAAACAGTTTGCGCTCTTCTCTGCCATGCGGCTGCTATTTGAGCAGCATCAGCAATGCGATAAACCTCCAATTTCACTTGTGAAACATTTACGGCACGCAATAAAAACGGCTCATCATAGGATCCAAATTCATTTGTCGCGCCGTTTTTGCCTGTAAAATTAAGCGAGGGCGTTCTATCGGGGATGGTGAATGTGAGTTTATATGGTGCAATCCCAATCGCTTCGTCTGAGCTGCGGGTTCCTTTTATGTTCAAATGATAAAGTTTATCGCGATCAAGAGGAAAAAGGCACAAAGACGAATCCGCTGCCGCAATGTTTGCTGGGTTAACCACCTCGCCCCGCGATTCCAGTTTCAGATTGGCCGCTAACTTTGCGGGAGATGTTGATGAAAGCGTTTTATCGAATTGGAGGCAAAGTTCCGCGTTCTCCGTTTCGGAATTAATTGTGGTTTTCACAACGCGGAGAATCTTGGACTCTTCCGCTAAAGCCGCATGACCAAAGCAAAGGACTGCGAACAAAGCAAAACAAAAAGAAAAGAATTTTTTCATCTTTTCTCATCCCAAAGATAAGTACGGTTGGATAAGTTATTTGCCAACCAGTTGCATCGCTTTCTCGACAACCGCTGCGGCTGTGATACCAAAATACTCATAAAGCACAGAAGCTGGCGCCGACATGCCAAAGCTTTGCATGCCGATAAAACTTCCTTTGTCGCCGATATAGCGATCCCATCCCTGCCGGACGCCCGCTTCAACAGCAATTCGGGGCGCGGGGCCCAAAACGCTTTGGCGATACTCTTCCGTCTGTTCTTCGAAAAGAGCAAAACACGGCACTGATACAACGGTCGCAGAAATGCCCTTCGATGCTAGAAGAGAGCGCGCCTCAAGGGCAATCTCAACTTCAGAGCCAGTTGCCAATAATGTCACGTCTCGTTTATCGCTGTCCGCCAGAACATATCCTCCTCGGGCCGATAAGTTTTCACGATCTGTCTTGCCTCCCTCCGAACGGACGGTCGGAAGGCCTTGGCGAGACAGTGCGATGATGCTGGGGCGGCTTTTATGCTGTAAGGCAATTTCCCAGCATTCCGTCGTTTCGATACCATCGCAGGGCCGCATAACAAGAAGGTTGGGGATGGCCCTCAAGGAGGCCAGATGCTCGACGGGTTGATGGGTCGGACCATCTTCTCCAAGCCCGATACTGTCGTGTGTCATGACATAAATAACACGCTGACGCATCAAGGCAGCAAGGCGCACAGACGGCCTGCTGTAATCGACAAACTGCATGAAGGTGCCGCCATAAGGGATGATGCCCCCATGGAGCGCCATGCCGTTCATTATGGCGCACATCGCATGCTCTCGAACGCCATAATGAATGTAGCGCCCCTGGTAATTTTGAGACGTCACATCCAACGATCCTTTGACGCATGTATTATTCGATGGCGTAAGATCCGCGCTTCCGCCTATGAGTTCAGGCAGGAACGGGAAAAGCGCCGCAAGCACCGCTCCTGAAGATTGCCGAGTTGCCTGCTTCGGCTTCTCGGCAGCGATTTTTTGTTTAAGTTGTGCGAGAGCATCCGCACTTTCTTTTGTAAGCTCCCCGGAAAAGACCCTATCGAATTCGGGCCTGCTGGAGGACAGCATGTAGCGTTTTTTCCAGTCTTTATAATCGGCATGGCAGCGCTTTCCAGCGGAACGCCACGCAGTCAGAATGTTGTCGGGAATGACAAAAGGCTCACTCTCCCATTCCAGTTCAGAACGAGCGCAGGCAACCTCTTCCGCACCTAGCGGCGCTCCGTGGCACCCACTTGTGCCCTGCTTTTGGGGGCAACCGAAACCAATAATCGTGCGACAAGCTATGAGCGAAGGCCGCTCATCTGCCAGTGCAACACTTGTTGCGGCTTCAATCGCAACAGGATCATGCCCATCAATCGCCTGTACGTGCCACCCGTAAGCCGCGTAACGTCCAAGAACGTCTTCCGAAAATGAAAGCGAGGTCGGACCGTCGATCGAAATTTTATTGTCATCGTAAAAAACGATTAAACGACCAAGCTTCAAATGCCCCGCAAGCGACCCGGCCTCATGGCTGATGCCTTCCATGAAATCGCCGTCCGAAGCAATAACAAATGTGCGGTGATCGACAAGCTCATCGCCAAAACGAGCGTTCATGATACGCTCGGCGAGGGCAAAACCAACGGCGTGCGCCAAGCCTTGGCCCAACGGCCCGGTTGTCATCTCGGCGCCTATCTCATGGTCGAGTTCCGGATGTCCGGGGGTTCGGCTATGAATTTGCCTGAAATTTTTGATATCCTCAATCGTCATCTTGGAATATCCGGCCAGATAGGCAATCGCATAAAGCAGCATGGATCCGTGCCCGGCAGACAGAATAAATCGATCACGATCCGGCCATGTGGGATTCTCAGGATCAAAGCGCAAAAATTTGGACCATAAGACCGTGGCAACGTCTGCAATGCCCATGGGCATTCCCGGATGTCCGGATTTGGCACGCTCTACCGCATCCATCGCGAGCGCACGGATGGCGTTACTCATCCCCTTGTGCATGGGCTCAATTGATGCGGAAGGAGAAACGAGAGTTGGCATAATCTTGTCCTTGAATTAAAGTGCGGCCGAGCGTAAGCCGCGATTCTTACCGCATACAAAGCGCGGCAGGAAGGACTTTTTTTGTGATTCCCCTTAAGCGCGTTACTTTTTGCGTGAGTTTTCAATGCAAATTTCCAAACCTTATCATTCCGTGCCTATTTGCGAGTGTGGCGAATCGATGATGCCGCTGCCTAAGGAAATATTTGTGCTCGCCGAGCCCCACCCGTATCTGGTAGCTGGGGCACCATATGGTAAAAACTCTCCCTGGTTTTTGCGTAAGTCGATTGTCGATTCACTGTTTTTGGCACAAAAGCGACTTCAAAATTTCAAACGTGGGTGGAGGCTTAAGATCGTCGATGCCTATCGGCCTCTTTCGGTTCAAGCCTTTATGGTTGATCTTGCCCTCTCGGAGAACGCGCTTGCAATGGGGTTTGACCCAGCAAACCTATCTGAGCCCGATCGGGCAGTAGTCGAATCAGCGGTATTTCGATTTTGGGGTGTGCCTAGCGATAACCCGCAAACCCCTCCTCCACATAGTACCGGCGCCGCTTTTGATTGCACGCTCGTCGACAATGAGGACAACGAAGTGGACATGGGCTGTCCTATTGACGAACTAACTGAACGAGCCAAGCCCGACTATTTCGCATCTTCAAAAGACGAAAAAGGTAAAAATGCGCATGCCAACAGATTGCTGCTGTTCAATATCTTAAGTGCCGAAGGGTTTATCAGGCATCTAAACGAATGGTGGCATTTCTCACGGGGCGATCAGCTTGCTGTTTGGATAGAGGGAAAGGGGGATTCTAAAGCCTGCGCCATTTATGGCAGGTCTGATCTAAGAGAAACTCTCTAAACGTTTTTCCCAATTTCCGTGCTTTTCTAGGGTGCAGCTTCTCGTACCTAAAACGTCAAGCGCAAAATGAAGATCAAGCCTTTCCGAAGGCAGCCGCCCTCCCGCATGCTGAGGCCATTCAATCAAGGCTACGCCATCAGATAAGGCGTCGTCCCAACCAAGTTCATCCAGTTCATTTTCGGATTTTAGGCGATAAAGATCGAAGTGATATAATGTATAATCCTGCCCCTTATAAGTTTGAATAAGCGTATAGGTGGGGCTCGGCACATCTCCTCTAATGCCTGCGGCATAAAGCAAAGCGCGAGCAAATTCTGTTTTTCCCGTTCCGAGTTCACCCCAAAGAGCAAGTATATCTCCTCTGGCCAAATGCGGTGCTAAAGCGCCGGCCAAAGCCTTGGTCTCGTCAAGATCGCGCAAAGGGAAAAAGAAGGCCATCAGTCTGCATGCGCCTCGATAGGAATATAACATATGACGCGAGTGCCGTGGCTTTGAGTACTTGTTATTTCCATGCGGCCCCCATGGAGATCGACAAAGCTTTTCACCAGGCTCAGGCCAAGGCCAGCGCCCGGCTGCTTAGCCTGCGCGTTTGCTTTTTCAAATTTGCCAAAGATGCGATCCAAATCGCTCTCAGGAATGCCGATGCCTGTGTCGGCGACCGTGAGCGCTATCCAGTCATCCATACGGCGAGCCTCAAGTGTGATGCGGCCTCCGGCCGGGGTATATTTTACCGCGTTGTTGATTAAATTGAACAACACTTGCTTCATTCGATGTAAATCAACTTCGAAAGAGCCTATATCGGACGGACAATCAATAATAATGTTAAGAGACTGCTGACGAGCCCATTCCGCCATCATTTGCTTGGCGTCATTAAGAAGCGAAGCGACAGAAACCATTTCGCGCTCAAGCACCATACGCCCAGCCTCGATTGTCGCAAGATCAAGAACATCATTAATCAAAAGTAGCAGCTTCTTGCTGGCTTCCATAATCGTGCGGGCATATTCCATTTGCCGGTCATTAAGGGCCCCAAAATACTGATTAGTCAGAATTTCGGAGAACCCCATAATCGTATTGAGCGGTGTGCGCAACTGATAAGAAACATTAGCGACAAATTCCGATTTAAGACGGTCTGCGGTCGCAAGAGCCATGTTGCTGGCGCGTAAGGAGCGCTCGGCCTTAATCGAATCCGTAATATCCAAATAGCTGTTCAAAACCGCGCCATCCGGCAACGGTACCGTAACATATTGCAGCACGATGCCGTTAGTAAGCGTAAGGCATCCATTACGAGGATTTCGATCCAACATGTACGCGGCTGCTTCTTTTTTATACTCATTCCAGTCGCCTTTGTAAGACTGGAGATCTTTGGTTTTTTCAAGAATATCATTTGCGTGAGGGTTCGTCGCTAAATAGTCAGGAGACAACTCCCAAATCTTTGCGGCAGCGGGATTGAAAAGACCTACTTTGCCGTCCGAACCGAAAACAACGATCCCTTCAGCCAGATTGTCCAACGTCTCCCGCTGTACGGCGATTAAGGTGTTGTATGACGATTCCAGGGCTAACTTATCAGTCACATCTTCATGAACGAAAATGAGTCCGCCCATTGGATGTGGGGAGACAAGAATACGAAGTGTTGAGCCATCGGGCAGATACATTAAATCTTCGCGCGGCTCGAGAAGCGAAGTGAACAAAGCTAGCCTGTCGCGCTTGTATCGCTGGAAATCGACTTGCTCAGGCGCAACCCGGCGCGTACGCATATCTTCCAAAATTTCGCCGAAGGTCGGTTTCGAGCTCAGAAAAGTTTCGTCACTGTGCCTCCATAAACGCAAATAAGCGCGGTTATAGAACTCCAATCTTGTATCCGACCCGTAAATGGAAATGGCAGAGCTAAGATGCTCTAAAACTTCGCGTTGGGAAGCCGTATGCCGTTCAATTTCGGTCTCTTTTTCTTCCTCCGCGGTGACATTTAATGCCACGCCAAAAATGCCTTTATTTCCATCGCCTAGATCATAAGGCGTTTCCGTAATCTCTAATAGCTGCCTCTTACCCGCGAGGATCACATGACGCCGCTCCCTTTGAGATTCGCCTTTTTCCAAGGCCTGCGATGCCAAGGCTCTTCCGCTTCCCCCCCGCGCGGTTGTCGATGTCAGCTCATATTGTTCCTTAATAATTTCGTCCGGAGAGACATCCAAAGCCTTTGCATAAGCAGCGTTACTGCGCGTGATGTTGAGGTTGGAATCTCGAATCCAAATAGGAATGGGAAGTCTATTGAAAATTTCTAGAGCTCTCTCAGCTTGCGCTTTTGCGAGTATCAGCTCGTCATTTGTTTGATTAGACGCTTGAACTGCGTTCTTATTGTTCCCAAACCAGACAATATCCAGCAAAAGCGCATCGCGTCCGATGCGCATACGGGAACCACTAGCCCGTACAACTAAGCCCTCTTTTGCAGTAATGACGGGCAACGAAAAGCCTGTTCCGGAAGCTTGTAATTTTCGAAAGGCCGACACAAATTCTTCAGGTTCTTTTATCGCAGCCACGAGATCTTCAAAATGGGATATTTTTTGAACGCCAAATAAGGCTGCGACCCGAGTCGCTTCGCGCAAAATGCCTTGTGTCGAGAAAACGCAATAAGCTTCGGGAACCGAAGCGAGCATTGACTGCATGCGTTCCGCAATCTGACGCATATGGCGGGCTTGCGAGCCATATCTATGAACATGCCTCGCCAATATAAAAGTTGTCCACGCGAAGCTAAAAGCAACGCCGGCAACAAGAACAAAGATCAAAACAAGAAAATCGACGCCGGTATAAAGTCCAATAATAAGAACGATGGCCAAGGCAACCGTGACCGATGCGGCAAAAGGAACAAGACTGATAGACAAAGGAGCCATGGAACCATGTCTGAAAGATAGACACCCTGAATAAAACATCTTGGCGGATAATGAAATAGGCATCAACGGGCATTAACCATAAATTGCGCTTCTCCTTATCCTTCTTGGATTCTTTCTGCTCTTGTTCTTACATTCGTGTGATGGAAACGCGCGCCTGGGTTTCCGAAGGTGTATATTGGATTGCGCTTTAAACCGCTAATTGCTTTTCCCTAAAACGGCAAGAAGGAAATGATATTGCCGAGAGAACAGTGCCTGCGTTTTTTTAAAAAAGAAATCCAATTTTTTTATTGATGATCCAAATTCTCGACACATTTCTTCATTATATAGAAACATGCGTTGTCATTGAAGGATGGAAAATGAAAAATAACAAACCATCAAGCCCGAAAAAAAAATTTTTAAGGGCAGCCGCTGAAGTCTTTACAAGGGTAGCGGTTTCATGTGGCGGTTTTTATTTAGCATCCGTTCTTCTTACAGATCCCTTTTCCCTCGGAGAAACAGCACTCGTGGGACAATTCGCTAGCGCCGCACCACCCCTCATCGCCTTATATGGTGCGACCATAGCTTTACGCGGCGTGATCAATCAGCCAGAACTCAACTTTGAACATCTGGGAGGAAAAGCCAGACAAAGCCTTCAGAATTTACGCGTTTTTTTTTGCAAAATCACCTGCGCCCACTAACAATTAGAGACACAGGTAGTTCTAATACCTGTAACGCTCCGGCTTAAAGGGCCCTTGCTGCGGAACGTCAATATATGCGGCTTGTTTTTCCGATAACTGCGTCAGCGTCGCGCCTAATTTTTTCAAGTGCAGGCGCGCTACTTTTTCGTCAAGCGTTTTAGGCAAAATATAAACTTCATTTTTATATTTGCCCTTGTTTGTCCATAGTTCGATTTGAGCCAGCGTTTGATTTGTAAAGGAAGCGCTCATCACAAAGCTTGGATGGCCCATGGCGCAACCCAAATTAACCAGTCTTCCCTTAGCAAGAAGAACAAGGCGCTTCCCATCCGGGAAAATTACTTCATCGACTTGGGGTTTAACTTCTTCCCACTTATAATTGCCAAGAGCTTCGACCTGAATTTCGGAATCGAAATGACCTATGTTGCAAACGATGGCCCGATCCTTCATCTGACGCATATGTTCAATGGTAATCACATCGACATTGCCCGTAGCGGTGACGAAAATATCTCCGATAGGGGCCGCCTGTTCCATCGTTACAATCTGATATCCTTCCATTGCCGCTTGCAAAGCGTTGATCGGATCGATTTCGGTTACTATCACGCGCGCGCCGGAAGAACGTAAAGACGCCGCAGAGCCTTTTCCAACATCCCCATAGCCGCATACAACGGCAACTTTTCCGGCAAGCATAACGTCTGTGGCGCGACGAATGCCATCGATGAGGCTTTCGCGACATCCATACATGTTATCAAATTTGGATTTTGTTACGCTATCGTTTACATTAAAGGCAGGAATTTTCAGATTGCCCTGCTCCATCATGGAATAGAGCCGTCGTACGCCGGTCGTCGTCTCCTCCGATACACCATGAATACCCTTTAAAAGTTCAGGATATTTATCGTGCATATGCTTTGTCAAATCCCCACCGTCATCAAGCAGCATGTTTGGACGCCACTTATCGGAGCCAATAATCGTCTGATCAATACACCAAACGTATTCCTCCTCCGTCATGCCCTTCCAGGCGAACACGGGCACACCCCTTCCCGCGATAGCGGCAGCAGCATGATCCTGAGTCGAGAAAATATTGCATGAGGACCATCGAATCTCAGCACCCAAATGTAATAAAGTTTCGATCAAAACAGCCGTTTGAATCGTCATATGCAAACATCCTGCAATACGGGCCCCCTGTAGGGGTTTCTGAGGGCCATATTCTTCTCGCAGCGCCATGAGTCCGGGCATTTCCGTTTCAGCAATAGCTATCTCTTTTCGCCCCCATTCCCCTAAAGACATATCCTTAACCTTAAAGTCGTGGAATTCCGTGGACGAGTTAGGCATAAAACCTCAGGACTGAGAATGGGTTAGACTTTTTTTGCCTTTGAAGGAAAAGCAGAAGGGGTCACGATTCTTCTATACCAGTCCAATATGCGCTGAGCAATGTGCAACTGGAATACCTTGTTCGCCTTCGCCCTTAGAGATAGACGATTTCAATATACACACATTCATCTTTTGCTAACCATTTCAATGGCATTGTGAAAACTTGCCCATCGGGGGGCAGAGCGAATACAATCAGATGCCCTCCGTAAAAAATTAATCTGGAGCTGGCTAACTTTTCAATAACGAGGACATCGATATGGGTGAAAACTCCGACAAGCCGCGGATGCAAAGTTTAATGGCTGCTTTTCGCGAACTCGGTCTGCCGCTGGTACAGGCGGCCAGCGAATCCCAAAACAAAGAAGACACCTCCAAGTCCTTTAACCCCGAGGTTCTGGACAAATTGATTGGTAATACCGTCATGCTGAGTCAAAAGCTGGCCGCACAAATTGGCGCCAGCGAAGATCAGCTCGATGCGTGGGTAAGATGGGCTTTGGCTGGATCCGCCGCTCAAGTGGTGGGCTCTTTCTACAAAACCTCCGGCAGGCCCTTAAGCGACGAAGAAGCAACCCAAATAGCTACTATCGCTGTTGATCTACAGGGCAAGTTCAAGGCTCTTATTCCTTCGGATCAGGAGAAACTGCCCAATACCGTAGCAACTTTCCGCGCCAAAATGCTGGAGGCTATGGTTCCCGTCGTTGGCGCCATCGCACAATATTCATTTGGTCGTTCGGAACATGCTCTTCTGGCTGAAGTTGCTGAAAAGCTTGTAAAAACATCGGATCAAGTGACGCGTGCTCTTGCTCCCGCGGGAGCGTCGCCGGAAGAATGGCGCATTTTATGTTGGAATGTCCTGAAAGCCGCTGGGCAAATCTATACAGAGTCACATTTTTCCGAGGCTGACAGGCTTTTATACATGGCGCCCGAAGAACGCGCTGCCTATTTTGCGCAACATGGCCAAGTCGTACCTATGACTCAAGTCTGGCAGGCCTTTAACCAGCGAATGGCGATGCTCGCTACGCTAGCAACCTATCTGGACGTCCCCGATTCGGCACGCCTGGATGTAGGCAGGTGGTAAAATGCTGACAACCAAAGCCTTTGCCGCTTGTATCCTTATGGCTGCGAATACTTATCATGTGCCAGCCGCCGTAATGATCGGTATTATGCATGTCGAGGGGGGACGCGTTGGACAAGAAGTTGGACCAAACTTTAACGGAACGTATGATTTAGGCCCCATGCAGGTTAATTCGCGATGGATACCCACACTCCAAAAAACCTGGAACGTAAGCGCCCCTACGGCACGGGCATGGGTACGGGATGACGGCTGCGTAAATGTGCATGTGGCGGCATGGATTTTGCGTCAAAAGATGGACAATACGGGGAGTCTTTTAGGGGGCATTGCAGGTTATCATTCGTTAACCCCTCACATTGGCATCCCTTATGCTAGGAAAGTCATTGCCGTCATGGATCGCAAAGGTCTTGTTCAACATGACATTCCCTTGCATCCTTCCCTTCGCGTCTACGCACAAAAATAGGGGGCATTGAATGAGCGGTTGGCTTCAGAAAATTATGACTATTCAAAAAAAGCCTGCTTCCAAATTTGTGCCGTCATTAAAGGGGAAAAACAATCATATTCAACTTATACCCGGAATACCTAATGCTTCCGTTATTTATGGGATAGGCGCGAGTCTCCTCTTCATAGCTTCTTTTTCGCTTCTGTTGAGCGGACGTTGGTTCATCTCCTTTCTCGTCCTTTTTATTGGCGGATGTCTCTTCGGATTTGCCTATTATTTTTTAAAGTACCGCGAGTGAGGTCGGAAACGAATTCCGAATCATTCTCTCTTTAAAATAATTTGGCTAAGACATTCATGAAAAGGCTTGCCAATTCCCGCGTTGTGATGACTATAGCTAGGAGAACCACCGTCGGGCGAATCAGTCGGAAGTAGAAAAAATGACTATCCCTCAAAAAGTAATCATGGTTTCCGCTGCGGCTCTTTTTTTCGTTGGATGCAGCGATCCTGAAATTAAGCCTGTCGCAACCGAACCGGACATTGTCTCCCTTAAATTGGCCCAGTCTGCGGATAAGGCGGCGCGTGCGCTAGATACTATTGCGCACATAGAAAAATTTAGAGCCCCTGCGGCGCCGCCTATTCAGGAAGATTTTGCATCGGCCCCACAAAATCTTACACAGCCAATATCTCTAAGATGGTCGGGCCCTATCGAACAAGTTACGCGTACTTTGGCTGAGCGCGCTGGCCTTCGTTTTCGCGTTAAGGGTCGCCAGCCTGGCACTCCTTTACTTGTGAATATCGATGCCTATCAGCAACCTATTCTTCATATTTTCCAGAATATAGGCTTCCAAGCAGGCACGCGCGCCGATGTCGCCATTGATCAGAACGAAGGGGTAGTCGAGGTACGCTATGCCGCTTTTGACCAATCGCGCTAAAGCGATACGAAATTGTTTTATCACCTTGGCGGTGCTCGCTCTCTGCGTTGCGCCAGCTACGGTTATGGCAGAGGAGTCTCCGACTGCAAAAAGCAATGTCAATAAAACGAAAGAGGGGCCGAAGATCAAAATCGTCCCGGCGGATACGGATATGGACATCTCCCCGCCCCCGCCGCCTTTGACGGATTTACAAAAGCAGGTTGCCACGGATGAGGAGGAAGAAGCGGGCCCGAATGCTGTTGGCTTACAAATTCGCGCTGATGCACAAAGAGAAGCAGCTTTATCTTACGGCGCCCGGGGTGGATTGGCGTTCAGGACATTTGAAATTCAGCGGCGTCTTGCGGAATATGATACGAGTCTTTCCAAGACTTTCGATTTTTCGCGGCTTTTGATCTCCGCACCCTCAGGTCTTCTGATTGAACCTCCCATTATTTCCGAAGCGCAGCAGGCCGTAATCGTAAACTCAACGGGTCAGGATGCCGCGGTTGCGGATCGTGTTTATCGCATTAACCGGATTGCACGTATTGTGACAGCCTCCCGTAACTGGCGCCTTTATCTTGAGCGCGACTGGGGGCGGGTCGACCCCCCTCCCGCCATACTTCTTCCGAAAACGGAAGAAGAAAAAATGGCATGGGCCGAATATGTGAAGCAAGGATGGGAAGCGGGCGTTAAGCAGGCCGAGGCTACTTTCGAAGCCGATCTTGACCGCATGACAAACAATTTCATCGGCATGGTTCGTTATCGCGAACTTTTGGCTCAGGGCATGATTTCCCCTCCCTACGCCTATGCGGATAATCGCGGCGTCACTGGAGGCGGAAGCGAAATGCGCGTCGGCGATAGAGGCATAACCATCACAGGCCAGTCCTCCCTCATTCCTAAGAGCGAAATATGGACACCGGCCAATCGTTAGTTGAAAAAACGCGTGAGTTATCGATAAAAATCGGCATGTGGCCGAATGAGCCGCTGCGTATTAACGAAGAACATCTCGATGATTTGCTATTATGGTGCGCCCAAAGAAATGCCAGTGACACAACATTGCAAACCGACAGGCCGATTTTTATTGAAGTCGACGGCATCCTCTTTCCCGTTTCAAGACGTTCTCTTGACAGTGCCGATCTCGCAAATATCCTAAACAAAATTTACGGTCCTGACGCCTTAGCCAAATTGGCCTCGGGACGCGATTTGGATCTCTCTTATGAAGTCCGGCCTGATCGCAATACCCGCTACAGGTTTCGCGTCAATATCACAGCTATACTTAGCAAAGGGCGCGATTCCGTCCAGATAACGCTTCGTACTTTACCCAATATGCCTCCAACACTCGAAGAGCTGGGGGTTGAAGAAAAAATTGTCCAAAATTGGTCTCCTCGACAAGGCATGATCCTTGTAACTGGCCCGACGGGGAGCGGAAAAACGACTTTGTTAGCGGCCGGATGCCGTATGCTGATTGAGCGCGAACAAGGTGCCGGCAAGATGCTGACATACGAAGCGCCTATTGAATACGTCTACGATGCCATCACAGGCCCTCGTTCTATCGTGGCGCAGTCAGAAATTCCGCGCCACTTACCCAATTTCGCCGCCGGAGTCCGAAACGCGTTGCGCCGCAAACCAAACATCATTCTTGTGGGCGAGGCGCGCGACCGCGAAACCGTAACGGCAGCAATCGAAGCCGGACAAACGGGCCATTTGGTTTTTTCGACGGTTCATACGATCGGCGTTGCCGCTACCGTGCGCCGCATTATCAGCGTCTTCGACCCGGCGGAGCGAACCGAACGCGCCTATGCGATGATGGAAACGCTTCGCATGATTGTCACGCAAGCCTTGGTTACGCGGGTAGGGGGCGGACGGGTAGGTTTAAGGGAATTTCTGGTTTTCGATGATACAGTACGAGAAATGCTGCTCGATCTGCCTATCGAAAAATGGACCATCGAGACACAACGCCTTTTAGAGCGGTACGGGCAACCCATGGAACGGACCGCGACAAAGGCCTTTAAAGAAGGCGTTATCGATAGACGCTCCTATCTGCTTCTGGTCAAGGGCTTTACGGCCGATAAAGAAGTTAAAATTGATGAAGAGGCCACATTGGCTGAAAAAGAAGCGCAAATTTCCTCGACTGACGAGATCGTTTCTATTGACGATTTTTAAACCGGGGAATTAACATTCAGGAAAGAAGTCCCTGCTAAACTGGCGCCTGTCTTTCGCGCAATCTACATTATCACTAGCATGGCCGCTTTATCACCCGAAGATATTCACTGGCGCAATACGCAAAAGCCGGCGCGTTTTTTTTGGGTGGATGCGCGGGCCGCTTTCGCTGTTTTTCTTTTTCTTATTCATGCACGCCTTTGGACATTCACCTTTGCCATTATTGTGATGATGGTCTTTTGGGCAATGGAAAAACGCGGGCTAACCTTCGAAGCTTCCCTGCGATCAATAAGGTGCTGGATCCTCGGCGCCCGCCGTCCTGCAACGTTAGCGACCAGGCAACGATACTGGACGGATTTTAGCTGATGTGAGGTTCCTTTTTGCCGGGAACAATAAGGGTATCTATGCCCCAAGAAGAAAAACACTTAATCAAAATAGACCAGAACGATCTCGATAGTATTATTGCACAGCATAAACTCTATCGTGAATCCAAGCTTGGGGGAAAGCGCGCCCTTTTGGTTCGCCACGATTTAAGGGGGCTTGTGTTTTCAGGCATCGATTTATCGCATGCCGATTTTTCAGGCTCCATGCTTTACAAAGCCGATTTCGAATCCGCGACGCTAGAATTTTGCACATTCTTTGCGTGCGATCTGCGCGAAGCGAATTTTTCCAACGCACGGATGCAAAGGGTCGATCTTCGTGGGGCCTGCCTGCGGGGTGCGGTGATGACGAATGCCGATCTGACCGCAGCGGATCTACGCGAAGGCGCGCTTGCCGTTTATGATTCTAAAAAAGGGTTATCCTTCTCGACGGAGCAAGCGGCGTGGCAAGATGGCGTCGGCTCTGTTGACTTACGGGGCGCCAATCTGGGCTCGGCAAGACTGTCAGGCGCCGTAGCCTCAAACTCGAATTTCGAGGATGCGGACTTAACAAACGCAAAGGCTTTCCACGCCAATCTAAGCGGCGCAAATCTTGCGGGAGCGAATCTTGCCGGCGCCAACTTTACAAACTGCGATATGCGGGATGTCAATGTTCAGGGCACCAATTTTGTCGGGGCGATGATCGATTCATCCAGCCTCAGAAATGTCGACCTATCCTTAGCCTTGACGGAGAATCCTGCCGGAAAAACGATTGCCGAATTACCGCTGCCTTTCGATGCCTTGCTTGGCTCTCACGCGGCCTGGCTGGCTTCTGTGGGAAGCCGCGGGGAAAGAATGAACATAAGCGGTTATGACATGCGTAATGCCCCGCCGCTTGCCAAATCCAACCTAACTATGTTGGTGGCGGAAAATTCGATTTGGTATGAACAGGATCTTTCGAATATAAATATGCAAGCGGCACACCTATCGCATAGTGAATTTCGTAAGTGTAAATTTGAATCGGCGGATTTGCGTGGAAGCGATTTTTACAAAGCGACTCTTGTCGGATCGGTATTTAGAAACGCAAGCCTATATTCTCTTGTTCTCGGCGACGAACGCCTGATGAAAACAAGTTTTGCAGAAGCTAATTTGCGTTACAGCGATTTTAGAGAGGCCGATTTAAGGGACGTTGATTTTTCGGGCGCTGACATAAGCTTTGCCGACTTTACAGGCGCGCTGTTGGACGGCTGCACCTTCCGCAACGCTCTTATGGAAAATGTTAAGATATCTTTGCCAACTATTTGATGATCGGCCTATGACTTTTTTAGAACTTGCTTATCCCGCACTGGCGTTGAATAGTAAAGCATGCTTTCCCGATATCGCATTCTTGTCCTAATTGTTTTCCTTGTTACCCCTTGCATCGCCAAGGCAAAGCCGCAGTCTGCGCTTGCTATGACAGGCGAGCCTCTTTATCCAGCTACGTTCTCACATTTTGCCTATGCCAACCCCACCGCTCCCAAAGGGGGAATGCTCAAGCTGGGCGCTACAGGAACTTTTGACAGCCTTAATCCATTCATTGTCCGAGGCCAACCGCCTTTCGGGCTTTCCATCGGAACGATGCCTTTGGTCTATGAAAAATTAATGACGTATGGATGGGATGAGCCGTTTACTCTTTACGGAGAGCTGGCTGAATCGGTGGAGATGGCCGATGATCGATCAAGCATCATCTTCCACCTTAACAAATCTGCGCGCTTCTCTGACGGCAAGCCCGTAACTGCCGACGATGTTCTCTTCTCCTTTGAAACCCTGCGCGACAAGGGCCGTCCCAATCACCGTACCTATTATAAAAAGGTCGCGGCGGCAGAGAAGCTTTCCCCGACAAGCGTGAAATTTACCTTCAAGCGCGATGAAATGGGCACGCTTAACCGCGAGCTTCCACTGATCCTCGGCCTCCTTACGGTTATGCCAAAGCA
Source organism: uncultured Rhodospirillaceae bacterium (assembly GCA_964453225.1). GTDB lineage: Bacteria > Pseudomonadota > Alphaproteobacteria > UBA9219 > UBA9219 > CAIXLI01. Next base: position 71,703 of record CAYVNS010000001.1, on the reverse strand, counting down.
TGATTGGCAGAACCGGGATTTCAATGAAACAACTTTGCGCACGCCCATCGGCTCCGGTCCTTATAAAATCGCCTCTGTTGATGTCGGGCGCTCAATTACTTTCGAGCGCGATGCGCGCTATTGGGCAAAAGACTTGCCGGTAAAACGAGGGCTATTCAATTTTGATAAAATTCGCATCGATTATTACCGAGATGACAGCATATCCCTTCAGGCTTTCAAAGCGGGGCTGTATGATCTTCGCCGTGAAACCGATCCAACAAAAGAAGCCACAGCTTATGATTTTCCCGCCGTAAAGGAAAAGCGCGTTCGCTTGGAGCGCCTGGAACACCACCGAACAGAACCGGCGTATGGGTATATTTTTAACACGCGGCGATCGCTATTCGCAGATCCAACTTTGCGCGCCGCTTTGCAATACACTTTAAATTTCGATTGGATTAATAAAAATCTGTTTCGCGGACAGTATAAACGCGTGAACAGCTATTATCCGAATTCGGAGCTTACAGCGCCCGCTTTGCCGGAAGGAAAAGAATTAAAGGCCTTGGAAGCTTTCCGGGACAAGCTTCCTCCGGAAATTTTTACAGCGCCGGTCGCGCCTCCCTCAGCCCCCACTGAAGAGCAGTTTCGCAACAACCTTCTCAAAGCCGAAAGAATGCTCCGTGAGAAGGGATACAGAATCATAGATAACAGGCTTTATACCCCGTCGGGCGAACCCGTCGCTTTTGAAGTTATGCTTAGCGACCCGGCGGAAGAAAAAGTAGCCTTAAATTGGGCCGCCATGCTTGAAAGAATTGGTGTTATTGCGCGTGTCCATACAGTTGATAGCGCTCAATATCAATCCCGATTGGCGTCTTTCGACTATGATGTCACGGCCAATAAATGGTCCAGTTCTTTATCCCCGGGCAATGAACAAATGTATTATTTCGGCTCTGCCGCCGCAGATCAAAAAGGCAGCCGCAATTATGCTGGCATTAAGGATCCCGTTGTTGATGCACTCGCCACCGCTATTCCCAATGCCAAAACGCGCGAAGATCTGGTTGCGGCCGTCCACGCTTTGGACCGAGTTTTGATGCAGGGACATTATTTTATTCCCCTTTACTATCAAGGAGCGGATGACATCGCCTCATGGACTCGTGTGCAGCATCCCGCACAGATGTCGCTTCACGGCAATATTTTGGAGAGCTGGTGGAGCAGCCGGCCAAACAATCAATAGAGGCCCGGCAACAGCCGCCATGTTTTTTCGGCATAGTTCCTGTATTCCGGAAAAGCCTCCTTCAAAACCATCTCTTCGTAATGAATACGCACAAGCTGTAAAGAAAAGTGGGCGATCATCAAAAGAAAAGCCCAGTGCGATAGAAAAGTAATGACCATGCCTAGCGTTGCCAAAGCCTCGGCCGCATATAAAGGATGCCTTACAACCGCATAAGGCCCATGCATAATCAACCGCCTTCCTTCCGGCAATATTGAAAAAGAGCGCCCCAGGAAGGAAACAACAACAAGCGCAAATATATTGCCGGACGCGACCATTACGGTGGCAAGGCACTGAGTCCATAAAGGTAAATCGCTGCGAGGGGAGAAAAAGAACAATCCGGCCATAAGAAAGCCGCCTGTGATGGCAGCAGCACTTGGTAATATTCCAGCGAAATGCGTTATGGGCGGCAGTCTCAACACATATAAAACGGCAATCATTAAGGCGTTGAGTCCAACGAGAATTACAGAAAGAGCATACCCGATTTTTTGTGCGCCCAGGTCAGAAAAGTCGATGGCTGCGAGCGCGAGATAGCCGTTTCGAAAATAATTTGCTGCTGCAAAAGCGAAGGTAAGGGAAAGCGCCAAGCGCACAAAGACATCGAAAACATAACGGCGGCGACTAAGGGGGTATACTTTATGCATTAAGCCTGATTATTATCGAAAAGTTAAAAAACTCTTGTGCTTTATTCGTTAGAGTTGATTAATCCCTTTTCCTTTTCAAGATCGGCTCCGTTATACTGGATTTTCGCATTCTTTTAGTGAGCATTTAATGTCCCCCCTCCCTCAATCAATTCCACATGGTTGGCTTATTCTCGATAAGCCGCTTGGCCTAACGTCAACTCAAGCACTCGGGCGCGTTCGTCGCCTTGTCGGCGGCAAAAAAGCAGGCCACGGAGGAACGTTAGATCCTCTCGCAACGGGGCTTTTGCCGCTAGCCTTCGGGGAAGCAACCAAGCTCATCCCATATGTCATGGAAGGAACAAAAACTTACGAATTTTCTGTACGATGGGGGGAAGCCCGCACGACGGACGACTCCGAAGGAGAAATTAGTTCTCGAAGCGATCGTTTTCCAACCGAAGAGCAAATTCAGGCTACGATTCCTAATTTTACCGGTAAAATCCAGCAAAAACCTCCGGCTTATTCGGCAATCAAATTGGGGGGCGAGCGAGCTTACGACCTTGCACGAAGTGGGCAGACGGTCGATCTTGCTCCTCGCGAAGTCGAGATTCATAACTTTGAACTGGTCCAAGTCATTGATAGCAAAACCGCCTGCTTCCGCGTGTCCTGTGGCAAGGGCATGTACGTAAGATCTTTAGCACGAGATCTGGCTGTTAAATTGGGAACAGTCGGATATGTGGCCTCCCTTAAACGCACTAAAGTCGGGCCTTTTACATTAAAAAATGCCGTCTCGATGGAAAATTTAGAGGCTTTAAGCCTCAAAAACGAGGCTCGCAACGTTCTTTTGCCAATAAAATCGGCTTTGTGGAGCATTCCGACACTAAATTTAAGCCCAAACGAGGCAAATTCATTACGATTAGGGCAAAAAATCCTTATTCGGCCTCAAAATGTTTCGTTAATTGAACATTCCTTGCTTTTTGCCGAACATGATGGCGTCCCTATAGCCTTGGTAAAACCCCATGCCGGGCAGTTTCAAATCGTTCGTGGATTTTTTTTCTAAATCATCTATGCCAATGTTTCAATTATGAATAGCCCCCGCATCATCCTCGGTATCGATCCGGGCCTGCGCCACACTGGATGGGGCATTATTACGCATCAAGGCAACCACCTTGGCTTTGTTGCCGCCGGACGCATCAACCCGCCTCCGGAACTCTCGGTCTCTCAGCGCCTCCTTTTGATAGCCGATGGCATCGCGTTGATTATTCAAAAACATCTCCCCACGGAAGCCGCTATCGAGGAAACATTTTTTAAAAATAACGCAAAATCGGCTCTCCTTTTGGGGCAAGCGCGCGGATGCGCTATTCTGTCCCTCGCCCAAAATGGGCTGCATGCGGCAGAATATGCGGCCACGCGTGTCAAACAATCGGTCACCGGCAACGGCATGGCCGAAAAAAAACAGGTACAGGCCATGATAGGCATTCTTCTGCCTGGATCAGGCAAATTAGCCGCCGATGCCGCCGACGCTTTGGCCGTCGCCATAACTCATGCGCATCATACTTCTGGTCCTTGCTAAGCGGAGCATAAAAAGAGTACAAACAGAGAACTGCGGAACAGTTTAGGCTCGTCTACTTATGATAGGAAAGCTCAGCGGCAGAATCGATAGCATTTCACCACCGTATCTCATTCTGGATGTCGGGGGCGTTGGCTATGTCGTTGCTTGCTCCGAACGGACATTGCGCACGATAGGCGCTATAGGAGAGGCGGTAAGCCTCCATATTGAAACGCAGGTACGCGAAGATGCGATTAATCTCTATGGTTTTATGGCCTCGGAGGAACAGGGCTGGTTCCGTTTGCTTACAACCGTTCAAGGCGTGGGATCGAAAGTGGCTTTGGCCGTCCTAACCGCCTTGCCCCCAGATAAGCTTGCCGCCGCCATAGCGTCACAAGACAAAACGGCATTGACTGAGGCTGATGGCGTAGGCGCAAAATTAGCTTTGAGAATCGTAACAGAACTTAAAGACAAAATACCCGCATTCCAGGGCGCGGGTATTCCTTCTTTAAGAGCAGGCTCAGATTCCGTCCCCGCTCACAGTATTGGCAACGATGCTCTTTCCGCCCTTCTTAATCTTGGCTATCGGCGCGGCGAAGCTTTCGCTGCCGTAGCCGCCGCTAATCAACGTCATCCCGACGCAACACTGGATGCATTAATCCGCGCGAGCCTCACTGAGCTAAGCCGGAAGGACAGCGCCGCATGAAGACGAACGCCCCCGTCCCCGAACGCCTCGTGGAGCGCAACTCCGTATCTACGGATGTACCGGATATAGCTTTGCGTCCGCAGATGCTGGAGGATTTTACGGGGCAAGCATCCTTACGCTCAAATCTGAAAATTTTTATTTCCGCAGCCAAGCAACGATCGCAGGCCTTGGATCATACGCTTTTATTCGGCCCCCCCGGCCTTGGAAAAACCACCCTTGCCCAAATCATAGCACGCGAACTCGGTGTAAATTTTCGTGGCACATCAGGACCTGTCATCGCACGGGCGGGGGATCTCGCGGCGCTTTTAACCAATTTACAGCCTCACGACGTTCTATTTATCGACGAAATTCACCGCTTAAATCCGCAGGTTGAAGAAATTCTTTATCCAGCCATGGAGGATTTCCAGCTTGACCTCTTGATAGGTGAAGGCCCCGCAGCCCGTTCCGTCCGCATCGATTTGCCTCCGTTTACGCTTATTGGCGCTACCACTCGAAGCGGCCTCATAACGCGCCCTCTTAGGGAACGCTTCGGCATACCTTTGCGCCTCCAGTTTTATTCACCTGAAGAATTGCAGCAAATTATTATGCGCGCAGCCGTAAAAATGGGCATGCACATAACGCCGGAAGGTGCCATTGAAATTGCGCGCCGCGCACGCGGAACGCCGAGGGTTGCGGGTCGGCTCTTGCGCCGGGTGCGGGATTTCGCCGCCGTGGGGGGCTGTCCGTCGATTGACGCTAAAGCGGCTGACGATGCCCTTTGCCGCCTTGAGGTCGATCGCCTCGGCTTTGACTCGATGGACAGAAAATACCTTTGCCTCATTGCCGAAAATTATGGCGGCGGCCCTGTCGGCATTGAAACGCTGGGAGCCGCTCTTTCAGAACAGCGCGACGTTCTCGAAGACGTCGTCGAGCCTTATCTGATGCAGCAAGGACTGATACAGCGTACGCCCCGCGGCCGTATGTTAACGGAAGCGGGTTATAAGCATATCGGGTTCAGTCTCCCTGCAGAAAAGCAGGGCGATTGGTTTTCAATACTACAGGATAAAACGAATGACGAAAACGATGCCTGATTGTCCTTCTTCAAAGTCCCATCACATTAAAGCAAGGGTTTACTACGAAGATACCGATGCGGAAGGCGTTGTCTATTATGCCAACTATCTGAGGTTTGCTGAGCGGGGCCGCACAGAATTTCTTCGTCATCTGGGGTACGATCTACATCAGGTTCGAAAAGATTTTGGGGTGATTCTTGTCGTGAGGCGCGCGGAAGTCGACTATCTCGCCTCTGCAAAGCTTGACGACCTCCTCGATATCGAAACCGAAATTACCGAATTGCGCAACGCCAGCCTTCTAATGAAACAGATTATTAGCAACAACGGCAAGATTTTTGCCGAAATTGCTGTTGTTCTTGTTGCGGTTGGTCAAGCGGGCAAACCCATTAGAATTCCGCCCCAATTACGCCAAATTCTAGGACGATAGCCATTGGAGTCTGATTTTCCAAGTTTGCCTTGTTTTTCCAAGGCAAATATCATTTATTGAAGGCGAATCTAAACCCTAGCCGCAAGAAACCAATGGATGCCTCACCCGTAACTTCTGTTAATGCCCTACAGTTGGCAGGTTCCGTCTCTTCCACCGATATGTCGCTGATGGGCCTTTTTGGCCATGCCGATATTGTCGGGAAAATCATTATCGCTTCTCTGTTGATTATTTCAGTCCTTACCTGGGCCATTATTTTTGACAAAGTCAGCAAAATCCGCCGCCTTAAAGGCAAGGCAGAAATTTTCGAAGAGCGCTTTTGGTCCGCCGGATCGTTGGATTTACTGTACGATAAAGTGCGCCGCCCCACAGATCCTATGCAAGCCGTTTTCGTCGCAGGTATGAAAGAATGGCGGAGCGCGCAGGACAAAGGGCTTTTCGCCAATCCGACGAGCCGCAACAGCGTCATGGCGCGTATAGACCGCGTTCTCCAAGTTACCATCGGGCGTGAAATGGCGATGGTTGAAACTTGGATGACCTTTTTAGCTTCCGTCGGCTCTGTCGCTCCCTTCATCGGTCTCTTCGGCACCGTATGGGGCATCATGCATAGCTTTATTGGTATTGCTCAGGCGCAAAACACAAGCCTTGCCGTCGTAGCCCCGGGCATTGCCGAATCTCTGCTTGCAACGGCGGTCGGACTAATCGCCGCTATTCCCGCAACGACGGCTTACAATAAGATTTCCACGGAGCTAACCCGTTATGGCTCAAGACTGGACAATTTTTCCAATGACTTCTCAACAACGCTATCGCGTAATCTGGAGGATGCAAAAACCGTATCCGCTCCGACTACGGAAGGAGACTTGGGATGGCGGCGCAAATGATGAACACAGGCGGCGGTCGAGGCCACCGACGCCGACACGCACGCCCCGTCTCGGATATCAATGTAACGCCCTTTGTGGACGTTATGCTGGTTTTGCTTGTCGTTTTCATGGTCACGGCTCCTATGATGACGGTCGCCGTCCCGGTCGACCTGCCAAAGACACAGGCGCGCACCGTCAGTCAGGACAAGGAACCGCTGGTCGTAAGCATCGATTCGAATGGCCGCGTTTATGTTCAGGATAAAGCCCTTCGTACCGAAGAGTTAATACCTAAACTAAAAGTCATTACAGGATCCAATCCCGAAGCGCGCATTTTCGTTCGGGGCGATAAAAGCATTGCGTATGGCAGAATTATGGAAGTCATGGGAGCCATCAGTTCCGCCGGATTTACGAAAGTCGCTCTGGTCGCGGAACTGCCTCAAGGCCGGCAATGAGATATGTCCCCACAGTTAATGATAATAGCCTGACAAGAGGCCTCACAGCCTCGGCTGGTCTTCATTTTCTGATGTTCTTGTTTTTGGTCTTCGGCCTGCCGCGCCTCATTCCGCCGCTGCCCGCACATCATGAGCCGGTGCCTTTCGAAATCGTGACGATCGCTGAAATCACCAATACACGCATTGGCGATAATGAGGAATCAAAACCACCGCCGGCGGCAGCCGCGCCCCAGCCAAAGCCGCAACCCGTGCCTGAACCGGAGAAACCCAAGCCCGTAACTCCGCCGAAAGCCGAGGAACCAAGCCTACAGAAAATTATGGAAGGCTTGAAAAAAGCCCCGAAAACGCCGCCAAAAACCAAGGCTCCGGAAGAAAAACCGGCGCCCGCCAAGCAAACCTCCCTTGCGAGCGTTTTAAAAGACGTTGCAAAGATGAAACCGACCCAGCCGGCCTCAAACGCCTCGGCAACCGGCGATGCAAAATCGACACAATCGAGTATGGGGCAGTCTTTTTCATCGCGGTTGACCATTACGGAAGAGGACGCCTTGCGGCGCCAAATCGAGCAATGCTGGAACCCGCCTATCGGCGCACGCGATGCGCAAAGTCTTGTCGTTGAGGTTATGATCGACGTCAATCCCGATCGCACGGTCGCAAATGCGGAAGTGGTTGACAAACTGCGCTACGCAAGCGATCCTTTCTTTAGAGCCGCCGCGGATGCCGCTATCCGCGCCGTACACAACCCCAAATGCAATCCGTTAGAGCTATCTGCCGATAAATACGAACAGTGGAAACGCATCGACTTTACTTTTGATCCGAGGGACATGCTATGAGAACAAAACATAATCTGAATTCAGTCTTTCACGTCCGTGCCTTTGCCGCTTTTCTGATGCTGGCGCTCCTTTGCCTTGCCGGCAATGCTCATGCGGAAGTGAAGGTCGATATTACGCGCGGTGTCGTCGAGCCAATTCCCGTCGCCATACCCTCTTTTTTCGGCGCGTCACAAAGCGAGGCGCAATATGGTCGCGACATCGCCCAGGTTGTCAGCAACGATCTCGTACGCTCCGGCCTGTTCTCTTCGGTCGATGCGCGCAGTTTTTTGCAGGATGCCAATTCGCTTGTTGTCCAGCCCAAATTCGCGGATTGGCGCGTTTTGAACACGCAAGCGCTTGTTGTCGGGAAGGTTGAATTGCAGCCCGATGGCAGGCTGAAGGTCGAGTTCCGCTTATGGGACGTCTTTACGGAACAGCAAATGACCGGCCTTTCGTATTTCACGGTCCCCAATAATTGGCGCCGCGTCGCACATATCGTCGCCGATGCCATTTACAAAAGAGTTACCGGCGAAAACGGCTATTTCGACACGCGGGTCGTCTACATTGCCGAAACAGGCCCTGCGAACAATCGCATCAAAAAGTTGGCCATTATGGATCAGGACGGCGAGAACAACCGCGTTCTGTCGGACGGAAGAGCGATGGTCATTACGCCGCGTTTCTCCCCCACCATGCAGCAAATTACCTACATGGCCTACTACAACAACCGTCCGCGCGTTTACTTGTTCAATATCGAAACAGGGACACAGACCGTGCTGGGCGATTTTGATCGCATGACCTTTGCCCCGCGCTTTGCACCGGACGGCCAAAGGGTCGTGTTCAGTTTATCCGATGGCCGCGGCAACTCGAACATTTACACGATGGATTTGCGCTCGCGCAATGTCCAGCAGTTGACAACCGGATCTTCGATCAATTCAGCGCCGTGCTTCTCGCCTGACGGACAATATATCGCGTTCGAATCCGACCGCGGCGGTTCCCAGCAAATCTATGTTATGCGCGCGAGCGGCGGCAACCCTCAGCGCATCAGCTTCGGCGATGGCCGCTACGGCACGCCGGTTTGGTCGCCACGCGGCGATTTGATCGCCTTCACGAAAATGCAAGGCGGACATTTCTATATCGGCGTCATGCGGACCGACGGCAGCGGCGAGCGTCAACTGGTAGAAGCTTGGCATGCGGAAGGTCCGACGTGGGCTCCTAACGGACGTGTCTTGATGTACTTCAAGCAATCCCCATCCCGAAGCGGTTCGATCCCCCGTCTGTATTCGATCGATTTGACGGGATATAACGAACGTCAGATGCCGACTCCCACGGATGCCTCTGACCCCGCTTGGTCACCGCTTCTTCCGTAAGAAAATTATATTTTAAGGAATAAAGCCTTTCCGAAAAGAAAGGCTTTATTTTTCTTCTTTCTTGAGTAGCGCCACCTTTACTCCAAGCCCGCCCGTAAACCCTCCAAGTCCTTGAGAGCCGACGACTCTATGGCATGGAATTACGAAGGGCACAGGATTAGCTCCACAGGCTCCGCCTACGGCCCTCGCCGCTCGAGGCCGGCCAATCTGTCTGGCAATCTCCCCATAGGTTCGTACCTGTCCGGATGGAATTCGAGAAATGGCTCTCCAAACAGCGAGCTGAAAAGGGCTCCCGACAAGCAAAACAGGCTTCTTTTCAAATCTTTTTAAATCCGCGCCCTTCACAAAAGCGGTGCGGGGCCATTCCCTTTTCCATTGGGCTAGAATACCCTCGGCTTTGCGCCCATGAAGAAAAGAAATACGACATATTTCCCTTTTTTCAGTAAGACCGACAGCCAGCTTTCCGGCCTTGGAATTCGTTACGCCCCAGTGAACTTGCTTAGGCGGCGTATATGCTGTTCCTATTATCATAAAGGCGTAACTTCGGTGTCAGCAAGGGTCCAAAAACCGTTTACATCTTTCACGAGCATAAGTCCTTGCATGGCAAGCCCTTGAATAAAATTTTCGAAAGAACCGCTATAGGATACATCAATCCGACTGGCCGTTTTGCCGAGAGAAAGCGTATCAATTCTGGCTACTTGGTGAACTTTGCCAAGTCGTTTTTTTGTTTGTGCCAAAGCTCCCAACGAATCGGCCTGAAGATCCACAATAAGATGCGTCACCGGGCCTTGCGGCAGGAATTCTTCGCCCTGGGCCGGGACACCCATCTTTTTTTGTATGGCGGAGGGCTTAAAATGTATTGTGTACACGCCAATATAACGTACCGAAGAGACGCGTTCGCTCTGCACCTCGAAACTCTGTACGAGTGAGGCCAGAGCATCATCGCTTAATTTGCCCGCGTTATCCGCGATGTTTAAGCGGGTGCACAGTTCAGAATAAGCCGTGCGCTGCGCCTGCATCAAGGCTATGTCGCGCGCTTTCGCGGCTGTTTCCCCAGTCGCATCGGCATTGATACCGGTGACGGTATAGAGATCGCTGGAGGCGGCAGGATTAGAGGGCAATTCCTTAACAACAGGCTCCCCCTCAGGGAAAGGCTGTCCTTCTATGATCATAGGCGGCAAATTATCCGTTACGGATTGAGCATTCGCTGCCGTAACAAATATTAACCAAATCAACGAGAAAACGAGGCGCATGGAAAACCAATCCAAAATTATGGCTTGGGGCCTAGAATAAGGCCAAGACAATTCCTTTACACTAAAAATTATGCTAACCAGCCATAAGTCCTTATTCAAATCGGCTTTTTCCATGTCCAATTTAAAAACAGATGCATCTTCATGTAATGCTTATGCCAAAGCAGGCGTAGACATCGACGCCGGCAATGCCCTGATCGATAAGATCAAACCGCTGGCAAAGTCGACAGCAAGAGTTGGCGCAGATGCGGGATTAGGGGGATTTGGGGCTCTCTTCGATCTTAAAGCTGCCGGCTATCTCGACCCCATCCTTGTGAGCACGACGGACGGAGTCGGGACAAAGCTTAAAATCGCCATCGATGCGAAAAAGCACGGTACTGTTGGCATTGACCTTGTCGCCATGTGCGTCAACGATCTCATCGTACAAGGTGCGGAACCCCTTTTCTTTCTCGATTATTTTGCGACCGGCAAGCTCGATGTTGCCGCCGCCGCCGACGTCGTCAAAGGCATCGCTGAAGGGTGTCGCCAGGCGGGATGCGCTCTTGTCGGGGGCGAAACGGCCGAAATGCCGGGCATGTATGGCCTTGGTGATTACGATCTTGCGGGTTTTGCTGTCGGCGCCGTTGAGCGCTCACGTCTCTTACCTCGGCAGGATATCAACATAGGCGACATCGTTCTCGGTCTTGCCTCAAATGGCGCGCATAGCAACGGTTTTTCCTTGATTCGTAAAATTGTCGCGAATGAAAACCTCGCCTACGATGCTACGGCCCCTTTCGACGAATCGAAAACGCTCGGCGAGGCGCTGCTTACCCCAACGCGTATCTATGTATCCGCTGTGCTAAAAGCCATCAAGGCGGATGCCGTTAAAGCCATGGCACACATCACGGGCGGCGGTTTATTGGAAAACATTCCGCGCGTTTTGCCAAAAGGGTTAGGCGTGCGTCTCGATGCAAAAGCATGGCCCGTTCCGCCCGTTTTTAAATGGCTGGCAAAATGCGGAACCATCGATCCTCATGAAATGGCGCGCACGTTTAATTGCGGTATCGGCATGGCCATCGTCGTTTCCAAAGATCAGGAAAAACGAACCACAGACGTTTTATTCGAAGCAGGCGAAAAAGTTTATTCTATCGGCGTCATTGAAAGCCGCGATAGCGGTGAAGCCGTTTTGATTGAAAACAGTACGGGAGCTTGGCCATGCTAAAAGTTGGCGTTCTTATCTCTGGCCGCGGCAGTAATCTGCAATCCTTGATCGCGGCCTGCGCCGCCGAAAACTTCCCCGCACAAATCGCTTGCGTCATTTCAAACAAGGCATCGGCAAAAGGCTTGGATTATGCAAAGGCAGCCAACATTCCGGCGCTTACAATTTCGCACAAGGATTACCCCGACAGACAAAGCTTTGAAGCAGCTCTGGATGCCAAATTGAACGAACACCAGGTTCAACTTGTTTGCCTGGCGGGGTTCATGCGCCTTTTAACGGCATGGTTCACCGCGCGCTGGCAGGATAGGCTCGTTAACATCCACCCTTCGCTTCTTCCGTCCTTTCCGGGCGTCGACACGCATGAAAAAGTCATCGACTACGGCGCCAAGCTAACGGGGTGCACGGTCCATTTTGTCCGCGCGGAAATGGATCACGGGCCCATCATTCTTCAGGTTGCCGTTCCCGTTTTACAGGATGACACGGCTGATACGCTCGCCGAGCGCGTTCTGAAAGCCGAACATGCAGCCTATCCAACCGCCTTGAGGCTTATTGCCGAAAACCGCGTGAATATTTATGAAGAGCGCGCTTTTATTGTCGACAGCGCCGCTTCGGGCGAAGCTCTCTTTAATCCTGCCCCAAACGCTTAAGAGAAATTCTTTATAAAAGCCACCCATGGGCTCACGCGATGCGCCCACTGAAAAGTATTTTGAAAAAAATCGACCTGATTGCGTAATCTCTTTTCGACTTTTAATGGGTCTCTTTCGCGTTCCTCCAAAAAGCCCAACACAGCCCCGGCAAAAGCGTCGTGATCTATAGACATATCAAATCGCAAAGGCTCCTCCGGGAATTCAACGGGGATCTGACGCCCGAAATTTGAGGCTGTTTCAGGCAATGCCGCGCGCGCTGTCATAACCACCTCTAGTCCTGAAGACAGCCCCTCGATCAGCGCAATGCAAGACGTTTCAGGCCAGGGGTTAGGCATCAGCATGACAGAGGCCCGTCGCATATGTTCAATTAGTTTTGGCTGCCCGACCATGCCCACATGCGAAATATTTGGTTGATGACGAAGCCAGTCGATATAAGCGGCATCTCTTTCGGCATCTCCCGAGGGATTTAGATTACAGAACAGTTCAACTGTAAAATCTGATCGTTTTTTGCGGATTAGATCCAGTATAGGAGGCACATGAAAAGCACCTCGGGCAAAAGAGCCGGCAAAGAGTAGAATCGGCGTTTTTTCCTGTGCTCTTGGTACGGAATCCCTTATTCCATTGGTGGAAAGCAAAGGGTTCATAGCATTACGTATAACGGTTTGCCGCCATCGAGGACGAACAGAAGCCTGATTAATTTTTTTCTGCCATTCGCTCACAAAAACCACGCCGTCGAAGCTATCTAAGGCCGGCGTAAACGGCGGCGCGAAAACGCTCTCATGCATCCAGGCGATCAAGGGCGCCTTTGTATGAGAACGAAGTAGGCCGACCAGTTCCGCGGTCCATCGTCCGCAAAAAATGTAAGCGTCGAAAACGCCCTTTTCTATTTCGTCGGCCAAGCTTTTTAGAGGAAGGCTTTTTATGCCGTGCGCTTCGCACGGCGAGTTGACACGATTAAAAAAGGTACAGGATATGCCATTATTAACCATCTCCCGCGCTAGGAAACAAACGGCTGAGGTCGTTCCCCCCAAAGGCTCGTCCGCGTCTGGACGAGCGGCGTCGTAAAAATAGACAATATCAATAAAAGCTATGTGCATAAGGTTTTCTTCACATTTTCTGACTAGCGTAGTACAAGGCTTTTTGGAATCATTAAGATACTCATCCGATTATGGCAAATTCTTCTCTAACCCGCCGTAAATTTCTACAAGCAGGCCTTGCCGCCTCTCTTATCGGTGCTTCTTGGTTGATAAAAACCCCCTCTTATGCAGCGGGTCCGCTTAGGCGTCCCCAGCCGTCTCACAAACCACGGGCGCCGCGCTTGCTGATGCTTGATCCGGGACATGGCGGCCGCGATCCGGGGGCCATTAGCCGCACGGGCATGCATGAAAAAGATATTACATTTGATATCGCACGACGCATGGCTCGTCTTCTTGAAGGCCGTAAGGGGATCACCACAAAACTAACGCGGAATGGGGATGTTTTTCTGCCTCTTGCGGAACGCGTGCGAATTGGCCGAGAGTCACGTGCCGATCTGTTTCTGTCTATTCACGCCGATAGCGCCCCGAACACCCTGGCGCGAGGATTATCGGTTTATACGCTTTCCGCAAATGCCTCGGACGAGTTTGCCAAAAACCTTGCCGATCACGAAAACGAAGCGGATCTAATGGGCGGCATGGACCTTCCTCCGGCCGACAAGGAAGTTACAGCCATTTTAATGGATCTTGCAGCACGCCAAACCCGAAATACAGCCCAGCATGCGCGTGCGACGTTTATCAAGGGCGTTGCCCGCGATTGGCGCCTCCTCGAGCGCCCGATGCGATCGGCTAATTTCGTCGTGTTGCGTGCGCCGGATGTGCCTTCCATGCTTGTTGAAACGGGGTTCCTGTCCAATCCCCAGGATGAAAAAATCCTTTGCCAGCCCCAGCAAAGGGAAAAAATAGCGCAGCTTATGGCCAAAACCATCGGCGCCATCATGGACAGCTCCTTGTTTGCTTAATTAGCTTCGGCCCAAGATGGCATCCCTTTCAGGGAATCGTCCATGACGAAGTATTTTATCGTGCGCCTCTTCGGCTTTTGCGAGCCACTCTGAATCTTTTACGCGCTCCCGGATATAAAAAAGAGCAAGCCGCTGGTTTGCCAAACTTTCTGAATAAAAAAACGGCAGATAGAAAATAAGCTTATATTGCCGATCGATGCGATCGTCAAAATGCTCGATGATAGCATTTCGGGCCATGTCGAGCGCAATTTCACTGTTTTCAAATGCGCGCGCCGTTCCACGAAACATGCGGCGCGGAAATTCGTCCAGCAAAAGCAAAAGGGCGAGCGTTCCTTCCGGCGTGCTTTCCCATTTTTTTAACTCTCCACGAAGCGCGGCTTCGTGAAGCTCAAGATACCGATCCCGAATAACCGAGTCCAAAGGCTCGTCTTCTTCGGCCCAACGATCCCGGCCGATCTCATAAAACCAGAAATTCAGGATGTCTTCGGCGCTTTCCATGGGGACGAATCTTAGCATGGCGGTGATTACTAAATAATTACTCACCCCGCGAGCGATTGCCGGAAAGGCCAAAATACGGGGTATATTAAGTGCCTGCATAGCCTAGGAAAGTGTGGAAGTATCCGTTATCCTATCGTATTCTTTGTATCCCTTTCTGATTCACACCATCCCTCCCATGCGCAAAGGCATCATTTTCAGCACACTCTTGGCAGCCATGGCCTTTGGCTTGCCTGTAGAAGCCGAAACAGGGCCCTTAATTGGTGTTCGCGTCGGAGCCCATGACAAGTTTGACCGCATCGTCTTTGATTGGCCATACACCGTCAAATTTCAGCTCCGCCACGAAAACAACAGGGCGTATATCACTTTTGATTCCGATGCGAAAATCAAGCTGCCTTTGAACGCACAACTTACCCGTGCACAAAATTTTTCGCTTTCGCAAGACGAAGCGAATAAAGTAACGATCTCCTTTAGCGTTGCCGCGGGGACTTCATTCAAGACCTTTACTAACGCCACGTCCGTTGTCGTCGATATTCATGGAAAGGCCGCCCCCTTATCCGTAAATGACGAACGATCTAAAAACCTCCCGAACGCACCTTTCTCAGCGCCGCCTGCGGACACGACAGCTCAAAAACTGAAATCGGCATTAAAGGCTGATAAAGAACAATCCAAGCTTCTTTCTCAGTTGGCAAAAGACACCATTACTGTTGATTCTGTTGGCGATAAGCAACTAGCCTCCCCTGCATCAGAACCTTCCGGCAAAGAAGAAAGCCTGGCCACGACTGTAACCGCCGCACCGGTCGCAACGCCTCCCGCAGAATCTAAACCACCGCAACGAGTCGAACCGCCACCGCCGCCCCCTGGTGCGGCGCCCCCAACGAGCATGGAAGGCCAAGCTGCCCCCGCACACGTAAACCCGGATATCCTTAGCGATACGCCGACACTTGTTGCCTCTCTCGATCCCCATGTCCCTATCAGGGCAGTGATCTACCGTCGCGCCGGCGTTGCTTATGTTGTCTTCGATCGAAAATTATCTCTGCCCATGTCCGCTCTACAGAACGGAATCCTTTCAAAAGTTGACCTGCAGCCCTTTGAACTTCCCAAAAACTCTGCCTATCGTTTCCCGATTACATCGCAGGCCGATTTATATGCAACGCTCGACGGCACGGCTTGGAAAATCTTTATTTCAAAGAAGAAATCGGAAATCCCGGTTACCACCCTATTAATAGCTCAGCCCAACTTTGCGCTTGGCGCGCGTTTTCTTTTGCCTCTTCCTGACGCGCCTGAACCTATCCGATTTGTGGATCCCGTTGTTGGAGATGATCTCATTCTTGTGCCTCTGGCGCAAAGTGAAGCCTTCAATGTTGAGCGTAAGATGGCGGAAATGACGATCTTACCCGCAGCGCAAGGCCTTGTTATTAAGCCCCTAATCGAAAAACTCATCGTTCGCGCGGTGTCCGACGGCATAGAAATAACCTCGGAGACCGGGCTTCTTTTGTCGTCACCCGTTGATACCGGCGCGACGCTCCAATCCGCCGGAAAAACGAAGGCGGCGGCAGCCGGAAAATCCATCTTTGATTTTACGACATGGAAAGGCAAGCCCGGCGAAACCTTTACCCAAACGCGGCAAAGGCTACAGCAGATTATCGTCGATGTCACCGAAGCCGAACGCAATCGCGCGCGAATGGAACTCGCGCGCTTCTACTTTGCCAACGGTTATGGCGAAGAAGCGGTATCTCTGCTCAAGTTCATCGCATCCCAGGTTCCCGATCTGCGCTCACATGCTGATTTTATGGCGCTTTTAGGTGCTTCTGAAATTCTTGCCTATCGGTCCGAAGACGGCATTCGCGATCTTTCCGTACCTGCGCTAACGGCCCAGCCTGAAGTGGATTTATGGATGGCCGCTGGCCTGGCCCAAACACGCGATTGGCAACATGCCGAGGAAAAGTTTGCTGTCCGAAAGTCCATATTAACAGGTTATCCCGAGCCTTTTTATTCGCGCTTTTTCGTGCTTGCTATTGAATCCGCACTTGCCGCAGGCAAGGATCGTGAAGCCGCCGAGTGGCTGGTTTATGTCTCAAGTTCAGACCACTCCCCGCTTATTGACCCTGCGCTATCTTTTCTTCGAGGAACGATGGAAGCAAAGGCAGGCCGCGCCGCCTCTGCCGAGGAAGCCTGGAAGGAAGCCCAAGCTTCAAACAATCGTCTTTATAAAGTCCGCGCCGAGCTTGCGCTGATCGATCTTGGCGTTTCAACGGGATCCCTGACGCCCGCACAGGCCGCAGATCGTCTTGAAGCTTTACGCTTCGGTTGGCGCGGCGATGACCTTGAGGTCGATATACTCCGCCGTCTTGGGCAGTTTTATATTCAGGCCAACAACGTCAAGGCGGGCATCAATGCGATGTCGCAAGCGGTCATGCTCTATCCATCAAGCCCCTTAGTCCCCGCCATTCGGGCGGAAATGGCAAAGAATTTTCACGATATATTTCTTGGAGATCTTGGAAAGAAGTTTTCCCCGCTGGATGCGTTAGCGCTCTACCAGCAATACCGCACGCTTATGCCAACGGGCAAAGAGGGCGACGCCGTCTTAGCTAATTTGGCCGAGCGCCTCGTTGCGGTCGATCTTCTGGATCAAGCGGCAAGCATATTGGATGATATGTCGAAGAACCGTCTACAAGGCGAAGAAAAAGCACGCGCTGCGTTGCGTTTATCCGCCATCAGGCTTCTCGATCACAAGCCCGATGAAGCTCTAGCGGCATTGGATATTCTTTCAAACGACTCCTTGTCTTCGGATTTACAAAATCAACGCATCCTGCTCCGCGCCCGGTCGTTTTCGGAATTAAACCGAAATCCTGAAGCTCTCGCCCTTTTAAAGGACAACGAAAGCCAAGGGGCGCGATTGCTTCGTGTCGACATTGCGATGCATGACCAAAAATGGTCCGATGCAACGAGGAATCTTATGGATCTTGTAGGCCCGCCGCCTTCGACGGGAGCCTCTGTAACCCCCCAGCAGGCCGAGTGGCTGACCTCGGCGGCACTAGCCTATGCTCTTGCCGACGATCAGCCCAACCTGGATAGACTGGCTATAGACTATGGCGCCGCTATGTCCCAGATGCCCCAAAAGGACACATTTTTCATGTTGACCAAGCCAGGCAAAACGGGCCAATTAAGAGACTTGGCGGCGGCGCAGGTGCAGCTTACCCAAGCCGATATGTTTCAAAACTTTTTGAATACCTATCGCAGCACGAGCTCGAAAGACGTCAAAGCAAAAAAGCCTTAAAGGATCTCTTCTAATTATTTTGCTTTCAAGCCTCAGCCCAATGACGAGCCGCCTTTCGACAACTCACCCACAACGCTGAATATGGACATCATGGCCCAGGCAATAATGCTGCCGACGATAGCCATGCCCGCATTGCGGATGAAAACAGCCTGCATTTTCATGGCATCGACCTGTTCCTGCATCCATTCATCGGCAACTTGCTCGATAACAGCGCCCACATCCGCACGATCAGACAAAATTTCAAGATCGATAGCAACGCCGGGCTCGGGAAAGTTCATCTTGCTGAGGCGCAAAGCCTCGCCGAGATTTTGCCCGCGCAGCACGCCCTGCCGCGCGGCATTGATGCGTTCCTTGATCCAGGGGCTGCCCTGTTCTTCCAAAATTTCAAGCGACCGCTTTAAAGGTACTTGCGAGCCGAGGAGCGACGAGAGGCCTAGAAGAAAGCTGCTTCCCTGTAAAACGCGATACCAGGACCACGGCGGGTACATATCGAACTTTGAGCGCGTTTGGCCACGCCAATAGGGCATGGTTACGGAGATCGTAATGCAGATAATAACGATCAGCGCGACGATATAAAGACCCCAGTCGCCGATAAAATCCGAAAAGGGCACAATCATCCCTAAGGAATCAACGACATTTTGAGGCGCGTTAGCCCGCATGTTGGCAATAAGATTGATGCCAAATGTCCAAATGACGAACCCGACAAGCAACGTAATAAAAGTTGGGTATCCGATAGCATAGGTAACAGCTTCACGCATTTCCCTGCCGCGCTTGCCCATGACCTGAATGGAGTTTAAGGCCTTGGCCAAGGTTCCGGACTCTTCCCCCGCGCGTATCATGTAAAGCTCGCCGTCAGGGATCCAGCCTTCCATGGCTTGAGATAATGAAATACCGGCCCTGTCCTTCAAAAACCATTCGCGGAGCGCAATCGCCGACGGTCTTTGCGGATATTTTCCCATTTCCGTCATGTTCTGGTAAAGCCGATCCAACGAACGAGACAAAGCTTCGTTCGTTTTCAGCATGCCTTCAAGCTTCCGGTAAATGCGGTACCTGACCCGCCGGTTTACGCGAAATTGGAATTTGGTCAATTTCTCCTGAAAGGAGGCAAGTTTTTCTTCGAGTTCGCTCATCGCATTGGCCCCAGTTTTTGTTCGACTTCAAGAAGCTCATTGTCGCTTGCAAAGGTACCCAGTTCGAACTCGGCGTCGTCCGGCGAAACTTCCCCTGCGCGCACTTTTTCCAAACCTCTCTGCAGCATGGTAATGCCATTAAGACCTATTGGCGATAGCCAATAATTTTCGGCTTCTTCCTCGCGATTATCCTGCAAGAGAGCCATGAGTTTCGAATCCGTTTCGATAATCTCGGCGCAAACCGTGCGTCCTTGCCGACCTTTATAGCATTTCGGGCAGCCTTCAGGATTGGCGATATAAACATTGCTGATATCCGGCTCGACAATACACTCCATAATCGGCTTGCCTACATTCTCCTTTTTACGGCGCGCCTCCAGAATGGCGAGTCCGGCGCGCACGCGTTTGGCTAATTCACGCATCGTGGGCCCAAATTCCTGTATCGCTTCTTGTACGGAGATGCGGCAATAAGGGCACAGGCTTCGCAATAATCTCTGGCATGCCATGCCACGGACAAGGTGATGGTCGTAAACAACATATTCTTCCATACCGATGTCGCGGAGGCGCTTTGGAGTCGCAAGGGCCGAATAAACGTGACAAGTAGTGTAAACTTGACGTCCGGTAAGCGCCAATCGAAAGGCAAATTGTGCTGTCTGGCCATCGCGCACTTCGCCAAGCATAACAATATCGGGGTCGAGTCGCAGGGCGCAGCGCATGATCTCCACGAATGTCTTTTCCCGTTGTTCATCTTTGACCGAAGCCGAAACGCCCACCTGACGCGCCCCCACAACGCCGCCCTCAGGCGGGTCCTCGATCATAAGGCAATTCAGCCTCATTTCCGTTTCAGCCATGCGCCGGTTAAGAACGACGCGCAGCGTTGTGGTTTTGCCTTGGTTAACAGGCCCCGAAAAGATACGCAGCCCGCCGGGCGCAGCCCTAAGCCTTTGCACAACTCTTAACTGTTCCTGCGAGAAGCCGAGGGAATCAACATCGGCCATAACAAAATTCTCGCCCCAAAGATGAGCGGAATCGTAAGACAGACGCATGTCAAGATAGGCGCCATTGTCCGATAAAGGAACCCATTGGCACCGCACGCTGACAATGCCTTTAGGCAGGTTGATGACCTCTTTGCCGCGGGCATCTCCGATCAACATCGCGGCCTGGGGTTCCTGAAAGTTGGCCGTCGCGCCGGATTGACCTATGGAATGCGAGTACACGGCTGCAAGAAAATGATCGCCTTCGGTCTGCGTCCAAACATCCTGCCGGCGAAGCGATCCATCGATGCGGAACTGCACAATCGCACGCCCGCTAACAGATTCTATGTGGATATCGTTCGCGCCCAGTTGGACGGCCTGTTCGAATGTTGCCACGATGCGGCGGCGAACGGCGTTCTCATCGAAACGCGCGCTCTTACCGTTACGATCAGCATAGATATAAGCCTGAATAATAATGTTTGGCGTCACGTAACGAGGCTCGTCAACCTTATGCCCTTGCCTTTTGGCTGCCTGTGCAACGGAGGTAACCAGAGGCGAACGCCTGTGCGAAGCGCTGACCAGCCAAAGTCCTGATTTGAATAGGACACAAAGATTACGCGCCTCTTCCGGGATTTTTAAAGTCCCGCCCTCGGCCGTAAGGACCTCCCCATCGAATAAGAGGGGAAGCGTACGCTCATCTTCCATCTTCACTGTATCTGTGGGTGTGGAAGATAGGGAAGGCGCTGCCGCCGGTTCCACCGCGGTTCCAGGCGCCTCGGATTCCGATTTAGGCTGCTGCTTAGGCGGAGGCGGAGAAGGAGACTGAAAGCGAGGCGCCTTCACGGAAGCCTTAAGCCTCGCGTCAACAGGCATTTTTCGTTCTGGTTCACGTTTGGCTATTGTTTTGGTCGTGGAAGGACGAGGCTTGCCGAAAGCCTTAAATTTTCCTTCCACAAGATCAACCAAGCTGAACACTCAAACACCCTTTGGAAGCGCTTCCAAATCGATCTACAAGGCAAAGAATCGGGAACCAAGGTTTTTTCCCTTGGCTTGCTCCCGGCTCTTTCAGCGCATGGCGCTATAAATGGCGTCAACGTTTTTAACACGCAGGGTGTATGAATTTCCCTTGTCCGCCACCTCCACAGATGAGGATGTAATGGATCTTACAGTCCCATGGCTTAGCTTGTCGCCGACTTTAACCGATTTCTTTTCGCCATCGGGCAACTTCAATACCGCCATATACCTTCCTTCCGTCCCGGAAATACGGGATATCTCTGGGCGACCGGAACCAAAACGTATAACAGGGGGCGAATCCGGCGAGGCAGAAACCGACGAAGAAGCGACGGCCACGGTGCCGGGCAGAGGTTGAAGAGCGCTTGCGGGAATAGCCCCCGCGAGACCCGAAGGCATAGGCATAACGGCAGCAAAAGCCCGCGAATTACGTTCGTTGCGTAATTTCTCAAGTTCGCCAAGACGCTTTTCAATATCGATCATGGCTTCAATGCGAGTGACGGTTTGGCGCGCCGAATTTAAATCTGAAATTGTCGTTGCTTCCGTTGTATCAAGGCGCTTAACGACACTCTTGGCGCTATCCGTAACCTTGTCCTCCATAGACGAAAGCGCTTTAGCAATATCATCGCCTTCTGCTTTTGGAGCCTCTGGAACCTGGAATGCCGCAGGAGTTGCCGCGGCACTTGCCTGCACGGCAGAGGTGGAAGGAGCCGCATTAGCCGTCGCAACGGGTGCCGCTTGCGCGGAAGCCAACGGCGCTTGGGATACAGGAGCCGCGACCAGTGGAGCTGCTTGCGCTACAGGGGCTGGCGTTGCGACTAACGGCGCTGAATTCGCAGCAAAGGTTCCTGACGAAATAAAGGAACAGATGCCGACGACCACGGCCCCTGCGAAAAGGGACGTTGGCGAGAAAAATTTACCTGCGATTCTCATAGATAACCCCCTGAATGGTCCACGAGCCGTTTGGCGTGTAACTCATGCTGTTAATCATAGCTCCCGGGATGTCACCAATGAATCCCGGAAGCCCACCGGGTAATTCTGGCACAGTAAGCGTAAACGAACGCTTAACCCAGGGGGCAGGAGGGGGGGTCCATTGCCCATTATATCCCGGAGGTGGTGGGGGAGGAGGATCATCCGGCGCACGAGAAATCGTTCCGGGCCATGTCTGTAAAAGGTAACGCTTTGTAATATCTTCTATATTCAGCAAATCCTCAGGCCCCCTGCGCTCCAGAGCCTTAAGAGATATCGATTTCCTGGCTGTGTTACCTGAATCATCGACACGTGCACCAAGCGGCGGCGCCGTCATACCTTTTGTACGCGACCATGAAAGAGAAATGCTCGAACCGCCACAGGAAACGGAGGAAAGATTCCAGCCGCTCATCGCCGAGGGAACGAGCGAAAGCCCTTCTTTGCATGCTGTCAAAATGGCGTTGACCAAAGGCGCATCTTCCCAATACCTAATATATTCCGGTTTTGGCTGTTCTTGCTGGAAAAGCTTCGGCAAATTAGCCGCAAGCTGCGCCGCTTCTTGGCGTTCGGATTCTTCTTTTTCAATCCGCGCATTTATGGCCCAAATCACGCCAAGAATAACCGCCAGGGCGAGCAAGGTCGCAGCCCCAATAATTTTCACTTTTCTTGGTATCGAAACGCGCTGAAGCTGTATATCAACGCGATTGTTAATCAGAAGGGTTAACGGAATCGTATCTGCGCCCGGTATCGACCAAGCTTCGGGAGCGTAAATAGTCTGTAGTCCGCCAAATCCAATCTCCTGGATCAGGCGTTCCCGGGCATCGGATTCATCGGCATAGAAAAGGTCACCGTCGGGAACGATCAAATCGTCACGAACGATGATAACCGCAACACCTTCGTTCAACCGAAACGCGCCCGCCCATGATCCGGGAATCTGACTCGCAAGACAGCCGGCAAGCACAGGCATTCCGGCCTTCTGGCCCGCTTCGCTCGTGCTTAAACCAAATTGGGGGACATGCCTGTCTTTGGTCCCGCGACGAATAACATAAAAATCCGCCTGCTGTCCCGGTTGGCGCGCAGCCTCCTTCGCAATCTGAGCGACATGACCGCTCCCCGGACTATTCTCCCAGTAAAGACCGACTGCATAACGATGACGGCCTACCGTTACAACGCCAGCGGCCATTAGCTGCGCTCCTCGGGTCCCATGTCCATAACCTGCGGCGTAATTGAAATGAACATCATGATCCGCGAATCATAAGTGGACTGTCCTCCGCCCAAAAAGACGTTTTCGGGAGACCCTACGCCTTGCTTGTTTTGGGCCAGCTTCTTTTCATCGACACCGCCAATCACCAGAGTCTGGCCGCTTCGCAACATGGATTGTTGAATAAATATCCTGTTGTCGGTGACAGGAAGATCGATTGTGTAATCCGTACCCGTACCCGCAGTATTCATCGTCTGAAGGGCAATTAAGCTGAGTGAATATTGAAGAAGAATGCGCCCATCGTCCAGAATACGCGGCGTAATCTGAAGCGAAAAGCCATCATGAACAACCGACGTAGTTGGCGTCGCAATAGTCGTCGTCGATGAAGACGATGTGGTGTTTTGCGTCACTTCAGATATGTATGTCGTATCGGTTCCGATGCGACGCGACACAGGGCGGTTGTTCAACGTCGTCATCGGGAAAGACGCGACGGTCGTTGTATTGCCGATTGCCGATAAGGCACTGAATATGTTTCGCGCGCCCATTCTGCGGCCATCAATGACGGCAAGATTTAAACTTCCCAGATCGCTGGGAATCAAAGATTGAGAGGCGATAGCCGGCGCCGCTCCCCCGATGATGGGATCAATGCCGCCTATACCTGAAAACTTATGCAAAAAGGCGCTGAAAGCGGTTGTGAAATCCTCGGATTCCGTAAGATTGACACTGTAGATTGTCACGTTAATGGCAATCTGCCGAGCCTGTCTTTTGTTCTCCTTAGAAAGATAATCAGCTACCGTTGCCATGACTTCCGGCGTCGTCGTAATCGTTACCGTGCCCATGGTAGGGGAAACAACGACGCTGCCCTGCGATCCTACGATCGAATTTAAAACCGCAGTCAGTTCGTCCCAATATTTAAGGTCCATCGTAACTTTTGAATTCTGCGTAATGGCCTTCGTGCTGCTTCCGCTGGAGCTCCCGCCGCTCCCGCTGCTATTGCTGCTACTGCTGTTTTCGTCATCCTCCATGCCTTCATTGATTTGGTGCGTCCCCGGCATAACCTCCACAGAGAATATGCGCGTTTCATAACGCGATACGGCGATGGAGGATCCGTCGAAGCGCCAGCTCACCCCAAAAAAAGCGCTCATGCGGTCCAGAAGGCCTGAAAGCGGCCCCTCGTAAGATACGGGCATGCCATTTTTTGACGAGGACGAGGACGAGGAAGACGATGAAGCTGATGCGCTTCTACCTGGTATGGTCAAAGCGCTCATGCGAACAGGAATGCCCGTTTGAGAACTTATGGCATTTGCCACTTCTTCAAGCGACATTGGTTCGGAAGTAACAAGCGTTACACCGCGGTTGGATTCATAGCGTGCGGGCAAGGGCATCCCGCGCTGCATACGCAAAGAAGCATTGCCTCCCCAGACCTTATTCGTGACTTTTAAAGGATCAAATGTCGTCGCGCGAACATTTTGGGTGCTATCCAAAGAGTTTTGCACCTCTTTTTTCTGTTTGTCGATTGATCCCTGCGTCTTCTCAGCCAACTCGCAGCCGCTTAACGAGAAGCAGGCTGTCGCAACAAGCGCGCAAAAGGCCAAGCGTACGGCAACTTTATTCATAAGCCTACTCCGTTCCAAAGACATCCGAGTCTCCCGTTAATTCGTGTGACTGTTACCGCGCACCTGAACAACTAACACCATTTGTCCCGCGGAAGAATTTGCATGAAGTTCGCCAACCGGCTGCGGCTGGGCGTTTTCAAAGCCGGAAAGCAGCCCGCGCACGGCGTCCTCAAATCCACCGTTAAAGTTTGACGAAGCCTGCAAAGGATAATCATATTCAGAAAGCCATTGCAGCTCGACATTGGCCTTACGGCACCAATTGACCAATACTTTATGCAGAGTATCGCCACGTTGAGCCGACCATACTTCTCCGCCGCCGTAGGCTCCGCCTAGTGGCGAAGGATTCGGCATCGGAGCGGGTTCAGAAAAACGCATCGACGAAGAAGCCGGAACCGTAAGCTGCCCAATGGTCTTGGATGTCGTGGACGGAGGCGGTAACAGCGGAGATTTTTCAGCAATGGGCACTGCCGCCGCTGGTGGCGCAGATGGCGGTGGCGCCGACGAAGCGCCCGGGACTCGACTAACCGTTACGACCGTGCCCTGTATCTGATCCACCAAGCCAACCGGAGCCAACATGGTTTTAAGCGTTTCGGGCCAAGGCCTCCCGCCTCTATAGGAAACAAGCGTATTCATATCGACATCCTGGTCGATATAAAAGCTATAGCCCACCGGCAGCAACTGCCGCAAAGCCAAGGCCAGAGGAACCTGCAAAGCAAAACCGCGCACGGTTGCGTTGGAAACGTCTACGGGAGAAGTTGGAGGAGCTGGAGGCGCAAGAGCAGGCTGGGGCGCTGATGAAAGCGTGACCGGCGCTGTCGATGGCGAGGAGAGAGAAACATCCGGTGCCCGCGAAGGCAAGGCTACTTGGGCAGGTTGTTTTTCGCCAGAGATAACGATTGGCGAAATAACCTCTGGCATATCCGAAGCGCCTCTCGGCGCCGAAGACTGCACAACGCCGCCGCTTGAATTTAATTGAAATCCTGCAGAAGCAGGAGTTGCGGAGAGAATAGCAGCCAAAGCAAGAGATAGCGCGCCATAGGATATGGAAGCAATTTTATTTGGCATATCAACTGCCCTTTGTCTGTGAAAGAACACAAGGTGATTCGTCGAATACTATATTGTGATCCGCATCACGGCAACATGATAAATGTGCAACACTCGATCGAGGCGGGAGATAGGGTCTGAATAAACATTTTTTCTGTATCGAGATTTTCCAACGATGAACTCGTTTTGAGTCAAGAACGATTCCGCGGATCTCTTTATCCTCGCTTTGGGATTTACTGATTACTGTCAGTGCGGGCCCCAAGAGAAATGGCCGCGCGCATTCAGATGCTTTGAATAATACTTTTGTCGCCCTTACTCAAAAATGGGGATTTTTCCCGTTAACTATTGAGCCTCAAAATAGGGGTGCGGAGCCCTTTGTTTATGCTTGACCATCATACCTTCAGCGCGTATGAGTCCGCTCGCATAAAGTTTAAAAATTAGGGATACCTCTATGGCTAATCATACATCCGCGAAAAAGCGCGCGCGCCAATCTGTTAAGCGTAACGAAAAGAACCGCGCACGCCGTTCCTTGATACACACCTTAGTTAAAGGGGCGGAGGCCGCTCTTGCTTCCGGCGATGCCGCAGCAACAGCCGCCGCGTTGCGTAAAGCTGAATCCGCACTAGCAAAAAGCGCTTCCAACGGCACCTTGCACAAAAGAACGGCCTCGCGCAAAGTATCGCGTCTTGTAAAACGCGCCAAGAAAGCCAAGAAATAGTCTTAGCGGCTTTCGGCTCCTTCTTACGTATCTTATAAGCCTTTATGTTTAACACATCAGGCATAAGCGCCTGCGGCGAGGGCAATTGTGTCCGTCGTTCTCTCCGATAAAATTATTATTTCAAGCCATCTTACAGGGGCTCGGGAAACCGACGTCGATAAGAATTTTTTTCATGTGTTCTTGCTTCAGACCTGTGGACAAAGAGGGTAGGCTTGATCTATGGTCTGCCGGTCTTTCGGAAACGTGTTCTTCGCTAGCTCGGGTATAGAAATATGAGATATTGCAGATCCTGCCCTGTTGATTTTACGTATCGAAATACTCTGTTCTCGCATCACACAACTTAAATTTTGCTCTCCTCTCTTGTACCAGATTTTTATCTCTGGCAGTTCAGTTTTGATCGATGGGGTTATGATGAGCGTTCATGCGGCAAATGCGGTTTCAGTAAAAACGTCGGAAAATCCCGAAACAGTTTGGAACGATCTGCGCCACTTGCTTCGTGAAAGATTTGGCGAAACCGCCTTTCGCCGCTGGCTGGAGCCGATGGTCAGCGAAATCACCCGTGACAAAGCCGGCATCGCACATGCGACCATGATTTTGCCTACGCGTTTTATGCGCGATTGGGTGGAGGCTCATTATGGCGAAGCCATTCGCACTCTATGGCAAAGATTTTCGCTTCGCGGCGGCGTTACCTTCTCGGTTATATCGCCCCTTGCCGTGGCAACGCAGGCAAAGAGCGCTATTGATAACGCAACCCCCTCTTTTACGCCGCCCGTAAGCTGTCCGTCTTTTGCTCCCGCTGCATTTGCAGGACCAGCCTCTCCTTCAAGTCTTATGGGCGATTGTCTCCCGGATTTGGATCCCCGCTTTACTTTCGATAACTTTGTCGTTGGCAAACCGAATGAGCTTGCTTATGCGGCTTCTCGGCGCGTTGCCGATACGGAAAACCCCGCCTTCAACCCGCTGTTTCTTTATGGCGGCGTCGGTCTTGGGAAAACGCACTTAATGCACGCCATTGCCTGGCATATCCGAAAGAATTATCCAAACCGCCGCGTCATATATATGTCTGCGGAAAAATTTATGTACCAGTTCGTACGCGCCCTTCGATTCAAGGATACTGTTTCGTTTAAGGAACAATTCCGCTCCGTTGACGTCCTTATGATCGACGACGTCCAATTTATTAGCGGCAAAGATTCAACGCAGGAAGAATTCTTTCATACTTTCAACGCGCTGGTGGACCGCAACCGCCAAGTTATTGTATCCGCCGATAAGTCTCCTCAAGATCTGGATCGCATGGAGGAGCGCTTGCGCTCGCGTCTGGGTTGGGGGCTAGTCGCCGATCTGCATCCCGTTAATTATGAACTACGCCTCGGCATCTTGCATGCCAAAGCCGAAAAGATGGGCTGCCCCGTGCCCGATAAGGTCATGGAGTTCCTTGCGCATAAGATCACATCGAACGTGCGCGAACTTGAAGGCGCCCTGAACCGCATTGTTGCCCATGCCCAGCTTGTCGGCCGCACCATTACGCTTGAGATGACGCAGGAAGTCCTTGCCGATCTGCTGCGCGCTTCGGAGCGCCGTATCACCATCGATGAAATTCAAAAAAAGGTGGCGGAGCATTATAATGTTCGTGTGGCAGATATGCACTCGGCTCGACGCGCTCGCGCTGTTGCCCGCCCACGGCAAGTGGCCATGTACCTGGCAAAGCAGCTCACGCCACGAAGCCTTCCCGAGATTGGAAGAAAATTCGGTGGTCGCGATCACACCACCGTGATTCACGCGGTGCGAAAGATCGAGGAACTATCAGCTTATGACGCCGCTTTCAAAGAAGATGTGGAGTTGCTTAGGCGTCTCCTTCAAAGCTGATAACACAAATACGGCATCCTCTTTTTGACATTCCCTATAGCTTTCATCCTTCACTCAAAAGCCCCTGTAGGGACTTCTATGGTTAATTTTTTTTGCGTCCGCGCTTGTCGCGTATACCTCAATTCCTAAAAAGACCTCCGCATATAAACTTCCTATTAACTTTCGTGTGCTCAAAAAAGAATCAAAGCAATTATCTGATTCGGAGCAAGTCTTTTGCGCATCACCTTATCCAGTCTCCGGTTAAAATCGGAATCCCTTCTCCTTCTGGCCGTCGGATCGCTTTTTGTTTTTTCCGAAGCCTCTGCCCCCGCTTATGCCGCAAATACAAGCACGGCAAAGCCAAACCAGATGTCTGATGTTTTAGCCCGTACGGAATCATCTCAGAAAAGCGGTTATCAAGCAGCCCTGCCCTCCCAGAACCCTGCGGGAATAGCCGTTGAGGATGTCCCCCCCCCTCCGCCTGCTTCGGCTTTTACAGCCGATGCAAATCAGTTGGCGATCCAGGCGGAGCAGGCGGCTTTGGAAGCGCAAACACAAGCCGATGCGGACCAGCGCAAGCGGGAACAGGAACATAACGCTAAGTCTTACGAAAAGGCCTCGATGGGCCTGATGCCTCTATCGCCAGAGCAGATAAATATGTTCATGCAAAAGCTTGAACAAACCCAAGAAGCCTCGCAAATGCCATCGGGCGGCACGCCGAAAGGGCAAACGCGCATTTCGACAATTTCACTCGACCCCGGCACTGAAACGCCTCAAGTTAATTTGAATGCCGGATTCGTCAGCACGATTGCGATTGTCGACGCGACAGGCGAGCCTTGGCCAATCATGGACGTCGGCATTGGCGGTAATTTTGAAGTTTCTCCTACGAAGGCGGGAACGCACGTTGTCCGCATTATGCCGCTGACACGCGTTGGGACGGGCGACCTTTCTGTCCTTTTGCAAGGGCTGCCCACGCCCGTCATTTTCCGTCTTTCCTCCGGAGGTCCGACGGTCGATCTGCGCTACGATGCGCGCATCGGCAAGCTGGGACCGAATGCAAAGCCGCAAATTATAAAACGTCCGCGTCTCGAAGCTGGCGATGAAACGATTACCCTTATTCTTGAAAACGCACCCCCAAGTTCTGCGGTTGCTTTGAAAGTGCGTGGGCTGGATGCGAGAACCAAAGCCTGGGCCGTTGGCGAAAAAATTTATCTCCGTACGCCGCTAAGCCTCTTGTCGCCGGCATGGAATGCCTGTGTGACCTCCGCCGACGGCACGTCAGCTTACGAGATTGGATCCGCGCCGGTCCTTTTGCTTTCGGATAATGGCGCGATGATGCGCGCGCATATTGCCAGGGACGAAGAACATGACAAATGATTTTGACAACGAAAACGAGAATGAGAATAACAATAACGACGAATTCGTAGAGCCAGAAATTACCGTTTCGGATTCACCGGACAAACAAGGCACGATGTCCGGAAACCTCGTTGAGGCTTGGCGCACGCGTCCGCTTTTCAAATTCATCGTTATGATCGCGGGCATTTTTCTTGTGGGCGTCGCTTTGGTCAGCTTTTTCGGCGGCCCCGTGAATAACGACTCGTCACGACTGGTCAAGCCGCCAAGCCTTCAGGAACCTCCTGGAGGCGAAGCTTCGCCCTATATGATCGAGCAGACGAAAAAAGCCACCGCCGCGCGGTCGGAAGCGGCCCTTCAATCGGGCGGCAGCGCAATGCCAACGCCTATTGGGCAAAAGTCGGATATCGGACTGCCTAACGGGCCTGATGGAAAGGATGATCCGCTGAGAGAATTACGACTGGAGATGGAAGCGCAAAGAAAACAGCTCCAGCAGCAGCAAACGCAAATCCAGCAGCGCCCGCCCGAACCTTTCGACAATTCATTGGCCGAGGCTATGCAGCGTCAAATGAATCAGCTGTTGCAGAGCTGGGTGCCGCAAGGAATGAAGAGCGTAACGGTCGTAAACGCGGACGATTTGAAAGCCGAGCAGGAACGGCAAGCTAAAGCGCTTGCCGATGCCCTCAAAGCCAAACAGGACGCGGGCGGCTTAATGAAGCCAAAGAAGGTGGTCAATGCAGGCACCGTCAGCTATGCGCAGTTACTAACCGAGGCCAATTCCGATGTCCCCGGCCCCATTCTTGGACAAATTGTGTCTGGCCCTCTCAGCGGGGCGCGGGTTGTGGGGTCCTTCCAGGTCTCCGACGGCTATGAAAAATACCTTGTTCTTAGATTCCACGCCGCCAGCAGAAAAGGCAAGGACTACAAAATCGACGCTATCGCGCTCGATCCCCAGACAACTCTTGGCGGCATGGCGACAGAGGTTGACGAGCGGTACTTCATGCGTGTCGTCCTTCCAACTGCGGCGGCTTTCCTTACGGGCTTTGGCACCGCCATGGGACAGAACAACGCGTCTTACGTCCTCAACGGCAATACAACGATCGTGACCACCACCCGTCAAGGGCTGCGCGAAGGCATGTATAACGGTCTCGGAATGGGTGCCCAAACGGCTGGCCAATTCTTCCAACGCGAAGCGCAAATGACCAAACCTCTCGTCCGCGTGGCGGCGGGAACCCCAATGGGGCTATTCTTCCTCAGCCCGGTCATGGACCCCGACACGGTGAACAACAGTACAGAAATAGCGACGCAAAGGAATGCGGGCAACTTTACCACTATGGGGACGAATACCGTCTACAATGCCACCAATCCCTATAATGCCCCTTACGGAACACCGGCCTTTAGTGGGTATAACGGTTATAACGGTGCGGCGGGCGCGGCGGCTTATCCCGGCACGACGATCTCAGGCTATGGCGCGCCAAACTATGGCATGCCGCAGCAAGGGTACGTTAATAACCCCTACAACACCGCTATTACTCCCTATCCATACGGCGCAAGTTATGGCACTATGGGGTACTCGCCTTACACTCAACCAATTATCGGACGTTAGTCCCTTAATTTTGGGTACCCCTCAAGCCATTCACGGCTTGAATAAAATCGCAGGAGTTAACGAATGACTGATACCTATGGCTCAGAACCGCAAGATCATGAGAACGGCGCGCCACAAGAAAATGATGCCGTGCGCGAGCTGCCTTCCGAAGACGAATTCTCGCCGGAGGGGCAAAGCGCCGAAGAACAAAAACCTTCCCAAAACCGGCGTTCGCCTGCTTTGCCGATAGCTGCGGCGGTCGGCGGCGTGTTTCTGCTTGGTGTTGTTGCCTGGTGGCAATTTGGAGAAAATTCTTCCATTCAAGGCTTCAATGCAGACAGCCTCTCGCTGGCCCCGCCAACGATTGCAGAGCCGCCCGCTCCGGCAGCCCCCCAAGACACGCAGCCGGCGCCCAAGACCAATTTACTTGTACCACAAGGAGAGAGCGATGTGCTTGCCCCGCCGCCGCCTGCGCCTCTTGAATCGGCAGCGCCTCTTACAAGCGCCCCTGTTGTAACCATTACGCCGATGGGTACGACAGGGACAACCGCCCCAACAGGTCCAAGCATTCCGGTTCCTGTCGCCCCAGGTTCAGTCGAAGCAGCTCCACTCGTGCCGCAAACCCCCGAGCAGCGCATCGAGGAGCTTACGAACCGGATTAACAGCCTACAAAAAACCGTCGATGTTCTTACGGGGACATCTTCCTCTACAGGAGAAGTTACAGTGCCTTCGAATAAGGAACTGTTAGACAAGATCGACAAGCTTGAGCAAAAGCTCACGACAGCCAACCGCAACGGCTCTGCCCGTACAGCCAATACCGCTTCCGACTCGCGTCAAACGTCAAAACCGAAACTCGAAAGGCCGGCTCGCAAAAAAACTCATTCTGGGCTGGTTTTGCGCGCGGCTTCAAACGGACAAGCTTGGGTTTCGACGAGCGTGAATTCCTCTGACCTCAAAGAGGTCCAGGTCGGCGATAAACTCCCCGGGATTGGCCGTGTCACGGACATAAAAATGCAGGGAGAAAAGTGGGTTATTCAAGGAACCAGCGGCACTCTGCAATAGGTTATTAATAGAACGCCGCTTTAAGCCTAAGCATGCCCCATGAGGAGCGGTGTTTAGGTAAAAGGCGGCGTTTTTATCGTTATTTACCAATAAAAGTCTGCAATCTCTTGCATTTTCCGCGTAAACTCTCCATTTAGGAATGGTGGCTTAGATTGCTGTTCCCGGCTACAAATTACCGACATCACATGAGGACATCCGTAAGATAATGATTACCTCGTTGGCGCGCAAACTATTCGGCTCTCATAATGAACGTGTCTTACGCGCGCAAAACCCCATACTGGCAAAGATTAACGCCCTGGAGCCGCGCATAAAGCTTCTCTCGGACGAAGCCCTGCGCGCCAAAACCGAAGAATTCCGGAAACGGCTGGCTAAGGGAGAAACACTCGACGCGCTTCTTCCTGAAGCTTTCGCCGTTGTGCGCGAAGCTGCATGGCGGGTTTTGAGCCAACGTCCCTTTGACGTTCAGTTGCGTGGCGGCATCGTCCTTCATCAGGGTAAAATTACCGAGATGCGCACAGGCGAAGGCAAAACGCTCGTTGCGGTCCTTCCCAGTTACCTCAACGCCCTGACCGGGAAAGGCGTGCATGTCGTAACCGTTAACGATTATCTAGCTCGTCGCGATAGTGAATGGATGGGAAGGGTTCATAACTTTCTTGGCCTCACGGTCGGATGCATTGTGCATGGCCTTGAGGATGATGAACGACGCGCCGCTTACGCAGCCGATATCACCTACGGCACGAATAATGAATTCGGCTTCGATTATTTGCGCGACAATATGAAATTTGCCTATGGCGATCTTGTGCAGCGGCCCTTCAACTTCGCTATCGTCGACGAGGTGGACAGCATCCTTATTGACGAAGCGCGTACGCCGCTCATCATTTCAGGCCCTGCCGAGGATTCGTCGGAGCTCTATATCCGCGTCAACGAGATCATACCTAGGCTCGCCGAAACCGATTACGAAAAGGACGAAAAGAGCAAAACGGTTTCCCTGACTGAAGTGGGGAACGAGGAAATTGAGCGTTTTCTCGGCGAAGCGGGGCTCCTGACTCCTGGCGCGGGGCTTTATGACCCCGCGAATGTGATGATTGTTCATCACGTCAATCAAGCCTTACGCGCGCACAAGATGTTCACACGAGATGTCGATTACATCGTCAAAAACGATAAAGTTGTCATCATCGATGAATTTACAGGGCGCATGATGGAAGGACGCCGTTATTCAGATGGGCTTCACCAGGCTCTTGAAGCTAAGGAGCACACCTCTATCCAGCGCGAAAATCAAACGCTTGCCAGCATCACCTTCCAGAACTATTTCCGTCTGTATCCGAAGCTTTCGGGTATGACGGGTACCGCGCTTACTGAAGCGGCGGAGTTCGCGGAAATATACAATCTCGAGGTCCTGGAGATACCCACAAACGTGCCCGTCATTCGCGACGATAAGAACGACGAGGTTTACGGCACGATGGCCGAGAAAACCGAGGCCATCGTCAATCTGATAACGGATTGCAGCAAGCGTGGACAGCCGGCTCTCGTCGGCACCGTATCCATAGAAAAGTCGGAAGCCCTCTCGGCCACTCTCAAGAAAAAAGGGATCCCCCACAACGTGCTGAACGCCCGCTTCCATGATCAGGAGGCCCAAATCATCGCGCAGGCAGGAAGGCCGGGAGCCGTAACGATCGCCACAAACATGGCTGGTCGTGGTACGGACATTCAGCTTGGCGGCAACTTTGAAGCCCGCCTCGCCGAGCTTTCGGCAGACGGCCAGCCGGATGAAAATACGGTCGCGTCTCTGCGCAAGGAGATCGATGAAGCGCGTGAAAAAGTCCGCAAGGCAGGCGGGCTTTTTGTGATCGGTACCGAACGCCATGAATCCCGCCGTATTGACAATCAGTTGCGCGGGCGATCAGGCCGTCAGGGAGATCCGGGCGCTTCCGCGTTCTTCCTCTCGCTTGAGGACGATTTAATGCGCATTTTTGGCGCGCACAACCAAACCCAGGCCATTTTGACGAAACTCGGCCTTCGTGACGGTGAGAAAATCTCCCACCCTTGGATCACAACGGCCCTTGCCAAGGCGCAGCAGAAAGTCGAAGCGCGCAACTTCGATATGCGCAAAAACCTGCTTAAATTCGACAACATCATGAACAGCCAGCGCAAAGTCATTTACGAACAGCGCCGCGAAATCATGAGCGCGGCCGATGTGTCGGGCGTCATCAAGGATCTGCGCGAAGAAGTCATCCACGATTTCGTAACGAAAGCCATTCCGCCGCATTCCTATGTCGAACAATGGGATGTTTCGGGCCTTCAAGAAAAGGTAAAGGACGTGTTGGCGCTTGAGCTGCCGATTGATAAATGGGCCGCCGAAGACAATATCGCCGAAGTTGAGATCGAAGAACGCATCCGCAAGGCCACCGAAGAAAAACTAATAGAAAAAACGTCCATCATCGACCCCGACGCCATGCGCCATGCGGAAAAAGCCGCCCTGCTCGGCACATTGGATCAGGCATGGAAAGACCATTTATTGGCGCTTGATCAGCTACGTCAGGGCATTCATCTTCGTGGTTATGGACAGCGCGATCCGCTAAACGAGTACAGCCGCGAAGCTTTTATTTTGTTCCAGCTTATGCTGGTTTCCGTACGCGAGGAAGTGACGCGCGCGTTGATGCACGCGGGCATGCGCCTTCCTTCGCTTGAAGAAATCATGGAGCGCAATCGCGCCGCCGCCATGACCGAGCTCAGCGGGGCAGAGGCTGGGGCGGCGATGCCCTTTGGCGACGCACTTCCGACGGCTGATGGGGCCGCGCGCAACATCGTGGCAACGCCCATACGTCACGTCGCCTTCGATCCACAAAACGCCGAAACATGGAGCGACACGCCCCGTAATGCGGCTTGTCCGTGCGGCTCGGGTAAAAAATACAAACATTGCCATGGTTCCGCCGCTTGACGGGAGTACGCCTTCTTTGTCCCAGCCCTTGCAAAGAAACTATCCTCTGGCAGCGGGATTCGCTTTAACAGCCTTTACCATGTGGGTTGTAAGCGATGCTCTTGCAGCAGGCGCGTCCGCAGGGCAAATCCTCCTCCTTTGCGGTGTAGAGAGCATGGCTGTCATTTTCCTCGTCTTTTTGTTAGGGGAAAGACGTAAAACCTTAAGCCAAAAAATCCGCGCGGCCTTCTTTTCCTCGGCTTTTGCCAGATCGTCGGCTTTATATGCTGGATGGCCGTGTGCTCGTGCGCATTGAGCAGCCCTAACGTGCCGGGGCAATAGCCTTCGGACCGCGAATTTTGGGCTTCTCGGAAAGCGCTAGGGAAAGGTCGCCCGAAGCCCAAAGCAAAAAAGGTATTAACGTCGATATGTCGCCGCGAAGCGCGGCGCTCGTGATAACCGGTATGCGCGAAAGGAAAATGATCCCTCCCTGCATGCGGCGGGGAGAACCAAGAGTTTCTCGAACGACACGGCTGTCCGCTTCGATAAATTTTTTAGATAAGCATGCATTAAATAAACCGAATATTTCTGCGCCGACAAAGACGGAAAAGCCTGCGATCGTCGCCATATCCCCATTGTTCAGCGCCGGATAAAGGGTAAGCGCTGTTCCCGCAACACCAAGAGCTGCATTGGCCGCCACCCCCCAGCTCTTTTTTCCGAAAACCATCATGCTGGTTGCCGAGGCGAAGTTGAAAAAGGAAGCGGTTATGATGCGCGGCGAATAGGTAAAGGTACCCAACAGTAATTGGGCGGCATTGCCAGTATTCCACAAAACACCCGCCGCATTCGCCCCATGGTTATGCAACCAATGTTGGGGATTTTTACAAAACTCTGCCTTGTTTTGTTTAAAGGTCATAGAAATATCTCGAAGGGCAATCATGTTTACCTAAAACTTCTTTTGATCGCTGGCTTCATTAAAACAGCAGTTTATCGATTAAAGGCTTCCCCTGTCTAATGCCAGTTTGAAACTTAGCAAAGACTGCGCGCTTACAGCGCCTTCGTCAATTCCGGTATAACTGTAAATAAATCACCTACAATGCCGTAATCGGCTACAGCAAAAATCGGCGCATCGGGATCCTTGTTAATCGCAACAATCGTCTTGCTGTCCTTCATGCCGGCTAAATGCTGAATCGCGCCCGAAATGCCAACGGCAATATAAAGATTCGGCGCGACAATTTTTCCCGTCTGGCCGACCTGGCAGTCGTTCGAAATGAATCCAGCGTCGACAGCCGAACGCGAAGCCCCCACGGCGGCATGAAGCTTGTCGGCCAAAGGTTCGATAACGCTCTTGAAGTTCTCGACCGATGCCAGACCTCTTCCTCCGGATACGACAACTTGCGCCGCCGTTAATTCAGGACGTGCAGATTGTGTTAATTCCGCGCCAAGAAACTGCGAAAGCCCTGCATCGCCCGCACTCTCAATCGTTGTGATAGGCGCGCTGCCGCCCATAGGCGCTTTGTCGAACGCGGTGCCACGCACGGTAACGAATTTAATCTTATCCGTCGATTTCACGGTCGCGATCGCATTGCCCGCGTATATCGGCCGCACGAAAGTATCCGGCCCTTCAATGCCAATAATGTCCGATATCTGAGCCACATCGCAAAGGCCTGCGGCGCGCGGAAGAATATTTTTCCCGAAACTCGTCGCGGGTGCCAGTACATGCGTATAATTGGACGCAAGCTTGGCAACGAGAGCGGCCATATTTTCCGCCAAAAAATTCGCGTACACAGCGTCGTCAGCCAGCAAAACATCGGTTGCCCCCTGCACTTGGGAAGCCTCTTGCGCGACACTTTGCGCGTTGGAACCGGCGACCAGCACGGTTACTTGCTGGCCGAGCTTCATGGCTGCGGTCATAGTGCTGAGCGTCGAAGCCTTAAGAGTCTTGTTGTCATGTTCGGCAAGGACTAGTGTCGTCATGTTCGTTCCTTTTTTTATATTTCTAGGTGTAGTCCGATTCAAACGGGCTTGAGGCAACCCAAGTTCGTTTGACTGTGGCTCACCTAAATCACTTTGGCTTCGTTCTCAAGCTTATCAACCAGCGTCGCCACATCAGGCACTTTTATGCCGCCCTTGCGCACAGGCGGCGGCATAACCTTCAGCGTTTTCAGCGTCGAAGCCAGATCGACTCCCAAATCGGCTGGGGTCATCGTCTCAATGGCTTTCTTCTTCGCCTTCATGATGTCGGGAAGCTTCACGAATCTCGGCGTATTAAGGCGTAAATCCGCAGTAATAACGGCGGGAAGCTTTAATGATAAAGTTTCCAAACCGCCGTCGATTTCACGCGTTACTTTCGCCCGGCTGTCCGCGATTTCAATCTTGGATGCAAAGGTTCCTTGCGCCCAACCTAATTGAGCCGCCAGCAAAGCTCCCGTCTGGTTGCTTTCCTGATCGATGGCCTGCTTGCCCAAAAGGACAAGCTCCGGCTTCTCCTTCTCCACAATCTTCTTCAAAGCACGTGCTACGCCAAGCGCCTGCGTTTCGGTCTCCACCGGAATATGAATGGCGCGATCAATGCCCATCGCCAGCGCCGTACGCAGAATTTCCTGGGCCTGCGCTGGCCCAAGGGTTACGACCACCGTTTCCGTTGCAATGCCCTTTTCCTTCAGGCGAACAGCTTCTTCAACCGCAATTTCGTCGAAAGGATTCATCGACATCTTTACGTTCGCCGTTTCAACGCCGCTATTGTCGGATTTGATGCGGATATTGACGTTGTAATCAATAACGCGCTTGACGGTGACAAGGATTTTCATGATTTTTCAGGGGATAATGGTTGACAGCTTGTCCAGAATTTTTCTTAGGGCAAAACTATAGAAGCGTTCTTACCAAACCGTAAATGAAACCCGAAACCGTGACATTTTCCTTTTAAAACAGCCGATTAAGAACTCACAAGGCCCTTTCTAAAGACATAAAAAAACCGGCGCTGTTTCAAAAAACGCCGGTTTCTCTAATAGCGAAACAGTTAAGGCTGCTTTTGTAAATCCTCGCCGGTCGCCTGATCGACCGCTTTCATGGACAACTTGACCTTACCACGATCGTCAATACCCAAGACCTTCACGCGCACTTCGTCGCCAACTTTGAGAAAGTCGGAAACCCGCTCAATACGCTGAGGCTTAATTTCAGAGATATGAACAAGTCCGTCCTTGGATCCAAGGAAGTTAACGAACGCTCCGAAATCGACAATTTTAACGACCTTGCCTACATAAACAGCGCCAATTTCCGCATCGGCCGCAATGCCCTTGATCCAGGCAATAGCCGCATCGGCGGCTTTTTGATCCACGGCAGCCACTTTGATGGTGCCGTCGTCCTCAATGTCGATCTTTGCGCCGGTCGTCTCGCAAATCTCGCGGATAACCTTCCCGCCGGTTCCAATCACTTCACGGATTTTGTCCTTGGCAATCGTGAAGGTCGTGATGCGCGGCGCGTTTTGGCTTACCGAATCCCGCGAGGTATTCAAAGACTTGGCCATCTCCCCAAGGATATGAATACGCCCGGCCTTCGCTTGCTCCAAAGCTATACGCATGATTTCCGGCGTGATTGAAGTAATTTTAATGTCCATCTGAAGTGCGGTGATGCCGTCAGCAGTGCCGGCAACTTTGAAATCCATATCGCCCAGATGATCTTCATCGCCAAGAATATCGGTCAGAACGGCGAATCCGCGCTCTTCCTTGATCAGGCCCATGGCAATGCCAGCCACAGGCGCGGTCATCGGAACGCCCGAGTCCATAAGGGACAGCGAAGAACCGCAAACCGTCGCCATTGAGCTGGACCCGTTGGACTCTGTAATTTCCGAGACAACGCGGATGGTGTAGGGGAATTTGTCCTTTGCCGGAAGCATCGGGCGAAGAGCGCGCCAGGCAAGCTTTCCATGGCCGATCTCCCGCCGCCCGGGGCTGCCCATACGGCCGGTTTCGCCAACCGAGTAAGGCGGAAAGTTATAATGCAGCATAAAGGCTTCGCGATATTCACCCTCCAGCGCGTCAATGATCTGTTCGTCCTGTCCGGTGCCAAGCGTCGAGACCACAAGAGCTTGCGTCTCGCCACGCGTGAACAAAGCGGATCCATGCGCGCGCGGCAAAATACCGACCTCGCAAACGATAGGGCGGACGGTTTTCGTGTCGCGTCCGTCGATGCGTTTGCCGGTATCCAACACCATGTTACGCACATAATCGTACTTCATCTGCTCGACGCCTTCGGCAATCTGCTCCGCCGTGAACTCTTCCGGCGAAATCTCGGCAAAAGCCTTCGCCTTCGCCAGATCGAGCTGGGCATAGCGCGCCTGCTTAGCCGTCTCTGCATAAGCAGCCTTAAGATCGGCGCCCAAAAGTTTCTCAAGCTTCGTTTGCAGCGCCTTCTTGTCGTAAGACGGCGGCGGCAGCTCACGCGGCTCCTTTGCCGCCATTTCGGCAAGAGAAATAATCATATCGATCACGGGCTGGAAGCTCTTATGCCCGAAAACAACAGCGTCAAGCATCGTCTCTTCGGATAATTGCTGCGCCTCGGATTCGACCATCAGGACGCCCTGCTGCGCTCCCGCCACAACGAGATCAAGCTGCGTGCCGGCGCGTTCCGCTGCCGTCGGATTCAAAAGGAAATTGCCGTCCTTATAACCGACGCGTGCCGCGCCGATGGGGCCAAGAAACGGAATGCCGGAAATAGTTAGCGCAGCCGAGCAGCCTATCAGGGAAACAATATCGGGGTCGTTTTCCAAATCATGGCTCAAAACCGTCGCAATGACTTGCGTTTCACACAAAAAACCTTCGGGGAACAGGGGCCGAATAGGACGATCAATCAATCGGCTGACAAGCGTTTCCTTTTCGCTAGGTCTTCCTTCGCGTTTAAAAAAGCCTCCGGGTATTTTGCCGGCCGCAAATGTTTTTTCCTGATAATTAACGGTCAAGGGGAAAAACCCTTGCCCCTCTTTCGGCTTTTGCGCCGCAACGACGGTGCAAAGCACCGTTGTCCCGCCGTAAGTTGCCAAGACGGCGCCATCCGCCTGGCGAGCCACGCGTCCCGTTTCAAGGGTCAACACCCGGCCGCCCCATTCCATCTCTTTACGATAAACCTTAAACATTTTGTTTTCCTTTTCTTCTCGTGGGAGCTTTGCCCCCAGTGAATCCCGCTTAGCCCCATGCCAAGCGGCCTCTCATGCTGCTGATCGCTTCATGAATGTTGTTGCACGTCGGCTTTCCGCACATCCGCAAGGGGAAGCGCAAACATCCTCTTCAACCAAGGTGTATAGCGCGGAAGGGATCGGATAACCGATGATAATCAAGAGAAAGGCCTTTATTTGCGCAAGCCCAATTCGCCGATCAATTTTTCATAAGCGGCGCTGTCGGTCTTCTTCAAATAATTCAAAAGGCCGCGGCGCGTACTCACGAGCTTTAACAGCCCCCGGCGCGAATGGTGGTCTTTTTTATGTAGCTCGAAATGCGCGGTCAGATGATTGATGCGCTCCGTTAGAATGGCAATCTGAACTTCGGGTGATCCCGTATCGTTCTTGTTCCGCGCATGCTTTGCGATGACTTTTTTCTTTTTCTCTACCGTTATCGACATCGTCTTCTCCTTATATTTGGAGCGACTGCTCCCGGTTAATCAACGCCGGCCACCAGGATGTCGTCCAGTTGAA
The DNA here is from genome assembly GCA_964453225.1 of uncultured Rhodospirillaceae bacterium. GTDB lineage: Bacteria > Pseudomonadota > Alphaproteobacteria > UBA9219 > UBA9219 > CAIXLI01. The sequence continues at coordinate 30,650 of CAYVNS010000001.1, read as the reverse complement.
CCGGCAAGATGGCGTTTTATGCACAAAACAAGGCCCTTTTGCCAGAAGATTCTGAAAAAAGGGGGTTTTCTGCAAAAACACCCATGGTTAGAGCCAGATTTTGCGACATTGACTCAGGCAAATTGTAAAATCCCGCTCTAACCGTTTGCCATGACAGCGCTTCACCCTCCGCGCACGAACGCGGCCTAGGGATGACAACCGCGCGCGGACAGCCCCATTCGATCCCGCCTTATCGGGCCGCTAGGTGGTATTTCAGACAGAGTACATGATGGGCAGGTGGGTGCTGTTAAACATGCCCACATCGAACCCTTCCATCAAATTTAGCCATTTTTGATTGCTCTCGAGCTTTCGATACGTCGGAGCAATGAGGCCGGCTATTTTTTGATAGGGAGGCACCACGACTTTCTCAAGCATCCCGAAGATGGGGAGAATTCGCTTTTCTTCAAATCTGTCGTACCAGGACGCTGTTTTACGTTCTTCACTATTCATTGATAAATACACAGAAAATATAGGCAAATAAATGAAACGCGTCATTAACACGGCGGTTCAGGAGGATAAAGTTTTTTGTGTATGGATCCGGTATTTTTGTTATGAATAGGGCTAAGAGGTTTTAACGCCTATTTCTTAACTCTAAGAGGCCATCGTTCCATCATGTTTTTCGACTGGTATCATTGGGCCATTCTAGGCGTCGTCCTCGTCATTGCCGAGCTTTTCGTACCCGTGCTTGTGCTCATCTGGTTCGGGCTGGGCGCTTTGATCGTCGCTGGGCTTTTGGCCCTTTCTCCGGAAACAGGCTTTACGACTCAGCTTCTTATTTGGGTCTTGTCTTCGGTAGCCTTCGTGCTTTTGTGGTTCAAGGTATTCAAACGCTTTCAAAACAAGACGGACTCGGGCCGCTCTTCGGCTGAAATCGTAGGCGAGATCGGCCTTTTGGTCTCGGACATCGAACCCTTTGGCCGCGCCAAAGTGCGCTTTCAAACGCCGATCGTCGGCTCGGACATCTGGGAATGCGTCTCGGACGAAAAAATTAAGGCCGGAACGCGCGTGAAAGTCGTCAGCGTCGACGGCAGCATCCTCAAAATAGCACAGGAGAAACCTCAATGACGATTCACGGCGGACAAATTTTTACCGTTTTTATTGTTATCTTTGCCATCGTCACGATTATGCGCGGCGTGCGTATCGTGCCGCAAGGCGAGGAATGGGTCGTCGAGCGCTTAGGGAAGTATTTCGGCACCTTCTATCCCGGCCTCAACTTCATGATCCCCTATCTTGACCGCGTCGCCAGCCGCGTCATCACCAAGGACATCATGCTGGACGTTCCCCAGCAAGAAGTGATCACGAAAGATAATGCGCTTCTTATCGTCAACGCCATCGCCTTCGTCAAGGTTACCAACCCTGTCAAAGCCGTCTATGGCATTGTCGACTTCGCCGAAGGCATCCGCAATTTGATCATGACGGCGCTTCGCTCGATCGTGGGGGAAATGGAGCTCGACGTCGCCCTTTCCTCGCGCGATAAAATCAAAGCGCGTCTTCGCGAAAGCATAGCCGATGAAGTGCTGGACTGGGGCTTGACGATCAAGTCCGTCGAAATCCAGGATATTAAGCCGTCATCCTCGATGCAGAAGGCGATGGAGATGCAAGCGGCCTCCGAACGCGAACGCAAGGCCACGGTTATACGTGCGGAAGGCGAGAAACAGTCGATGATTCTCCAAGCCGAAGCGCGCCTTGAATCCGCCCGCCGCGACGCCGAAGCGCAAGTCATGCTCGCGAACGCGTCTTCCGAAGCCATCAAGAAGGTGACCGAGACCATCGGCGACCGCACAGGCCCTATGGCCTATTTGCTCAGCGAAAAATATATCAAGATGCTGGAGAAAATGACGACTTCCGAAAACAGTAAATTTGTGCTGATCCCGTCGGATATTCAGGAAACGGTACGCGGCCTTTTAGGCAAAGCCTAGAGCATAAAAAGATAAAGGCTCGGAAAGGGGGATTTCCGAGCCTTTATTACCGCTCTGCATAAAATGTGTAGCTTATTCGGCCATGCCTCCGGCATGCTGGGTTTCGTCAGGATGCCTCTCTTTCGGCGGTCGATATTCCTGCATTCTCGTGGCGCGCAAACCGCGTACGCCGTGATGATCCAGCAGGTTCATCCAGGAATGAAATTCCTCTTCAGAAAGCCGATAGCGTTCGCAAGCCTCATTAAAAGTCAGCAAGCCCGCCCGCACGGCTGCGACGACCTGCGCCTTGCGCCGAACGACCCATCGCAGGGTATTGGGCGGCGGCAAATGACTAAGATCTTTTTCACGAGAGGAAATCCGCACAATCTTTACTTGATCGCCGGACGATGCAAAGGCGGTATGTTTCTGACTCATAATGCGCTCCCTGAAAAAAATAAAATATGAATTCTTGAATACAGGACGAAGCATACACCGAACCTTTTAATATATGCCTAACCGATAGAGTTAATTTGCGGAAACAAATGTAAAAAACTGTGAATATAAAGAAGTATTTGGCGCCCATTTACAATGAAAATTACAGGCTTTTCCCTTCTATATCCGCTATCTAGTACCAATGCCGCTCAAACGCTCGCCAAGCGGTTTTCCGCATCCTAAATTCAGCAACATTTTAATTTTTTTCTCCGCCGTCAGACGGCCCCACCATAAAATCAGACTTATCCAAACCGGAGTTTGCGCTAAACGAAGAAAGGTTTTGTCTTTTTCGAAATCATAAGGATGCGCATACGTCCACAAAACGTCATCGGCTTTTGCGTTTTTCAGGAAATGGCGAACGAAAACCATCGGCATCGTGTAAAGGTAAATGCCCCCAAGGAAAGGCATCCTGTATTTGCCGATAACCGCAACCGGCAAAGGGAACTCGGCCATGCCGCCCGGCCAAAGGAACGGCGCGCGCGGCGCATCCGGAAATCCGTTTAAAGAAAGCCCCGTGGGCATGATGCTGGACGAATAACGAAAGCCCTCTTCCCCCAAAATATCAAGCGCCCATAAAGTCTCCGGCGTTAAAGAAAAGCCGGGCGCGCGAAAACCGATAACGGGCTTTCCAGCCAGTTGTTCCAGCCTATCCTTATCTTCGCGGCATTGGCTTTGAAAACGCCGTCGCTCCTCCTTAATCAAAGACACATGCCCGTGCGAATGATAGGCAATTTCATGCCCCGATGCGGCTATATCCCGAACGAGCTGGGGCGCCGCCTGCGCCAGAAGGCCGACCGTAAAGAAGGTCGCTCGACAACCGTTCGTTTGGCAAAGACCAAGGATATGGCGGGTCAATGATTCATAGCGCCCGTGAGGCGCATAACGCAGCGACGGGTCTTCTAAATCGATGGTTAGGGTGATGTCCATCGCCGTAATTCCGTCGTCATTCCCTGATTTTAAAAACCAGCGCCAGTTGAGCGGCACCTTTGTTACCGCACGCCTTCTGAACGATAGCTTCGGCTTCAACTTCCGCATCGGGCTTGGGGTAGATGGAAACAGCTTCGTCAAGCTGTCCGACGCGCGCCTCCACAGATAAAAGTCCCAGTTCAGCGGGCCTCCGCCCTAAAAGATAAAGAGCCATGCGGCGACAAGCATGCTCAGGCACATCGGTTTCAATGCGCATGGATTGGTTATCCACAGCAAGGACGCGCAGGCCTCCCCCCCACGGGTTTGTGGCAAAAGCAGAAGGAAGTTGCTTCACCTCAATCATCTTGGACAGTATATCTTCCTCTGCGCTGAAAGAACGCGTTTTTTGCTCTTTCACATACAACCTCACGGTCACGACGATCGCGGACAGATTGTTTGTCGCGCTGATAAAATGAAGATTCTCTATCATCGCGCGAACAGCGAGAATCATAGCCCCCATGCAAATAAAGGAGACGAGAATCAAAGCCGCCAGATAAAGCCTTTTTTGCCGATTGAACATGATATGGGATAAAAATAGCGTAGAGCGAATACAATACTATACTCTTTGCGTCATGGGAATCGTCTTTCAAGGCTTTCCCGGCCCCGAATCTTTAAATCAAAGCTGCAAAATGCCGAATTCTCTCCCTTCCGTTAGCGATATCATAAAAAGTCATGATCTTCGCGCACGTAAATCTTTAGGCCAGCACTTCCTTTGCGACATGAACTTGACCCGAAAGATCGTCAAAGCCGCAGGAAATTTGGAAGGATCAACCGTCTTTGAAATAGGCCCCGGGCCGGGAGGCCTGACCCGCGCGCTTTTGGAATCACAAGCGTCAACAATCATCGCCATTGAGAAAGACCGCCGCTTTGCGCAGCTGCTTCAAGAGTTCGCGGCCTCTTCCGCCGGCAAGCTGAAAATCATCGAAGGCGACGCATTAAAAATTAAGCTGGGCCCCCTGGCTTCGGCCCCTCGTCATATCGTAGCCAATCTTCCTTATAATGTTGGCACGGAACTTCTGATCGGGTGGCTCCATGAAATGGAGCTGTACAAAAGCTTGACGTTGATGTTCCAGTCCGAAGTCGCGGATCGCATCTGCGCCGAACCGAATAGCAAAGCTTACGGGCGTCTCTCCGTCATCGCGCAGTTCTGTTGCGACGTTCGCCGCGTTCTCGATGTTCCGGCGGCGGCTTTTTGTCCGCCGCCAAAAGTGGATTCAGCCGTGGTTCGCCTCGTTCCGCGCACGAAGGCCCCAAAGGACGTTGATCTTAATATGTTGGAAAAAGTTACAGCCCATGCTTTTGGCATGCGGCGAAAAATGCTGCGCTCCAGTTTAAAGCCTTTGGGAGGTGAAAGCCTGCTTTTGCGCGCCGATATAGATCCGACCCTGCGCGCCGAAAACCTTTCGCTTACCCAGTTCGAAGCGCTGGCGCGGTTAATAAAGCCTCTCTAATGAAGCGCGCATTTTGCGCTACGGGACGCGCATCGCAGTTCATAACAAGATCGGCTTCGGCATAAATGGGCTCACGCTCGGCCAAAATGCGCGCCAATATCTCCTTCGGGTCGCCGCCTCTCAACAAAGGCCGCGTATCATGCCTCAGCACGCGTTCTAAAAGAATATCGCGATCCACCCGGATCCAAATCGTAAATGACTCTTTCTTGATTTTAACCCGCATCTCGGGATCCATATACGCGCCGCCGCCAAGAGAGAGAACACTAGGGCCGCACCGCAAAAGGCGTTCGACGACCTGCCTCTCCATACGCCGAAATTCGGCTTCTCCGTAATCGGAAAATATCTGAACGACCGAACATCCGGCCGCTGCTTCGATTTCATTGTCCGCATCAAAAAAAGGGACGCCCAAAAGATCGGCCAAAATTCTGCCGATGCTTGTCTTGCCGGCACCCATCATGCCGATGAGGATGATAGGCTTCGGGAGGAAAAATTTTTTGGATAGGGACTTGTTCATGCCACAATTCGCTGTCAAACTACTTGAACATATATCGAGAAGAAGCAGGAGTCGAATAGTGAAATCTCAATCCCTTATTGCCGTTGTCGCCGGATGTTTGCTATTAGTTATTGGAGGCGGGGCTTTGTGGCTTTCAAACGCACAGATTATGCCGCCTTCGCAAAAGACGGAGCTCGCCATTCCCGATGAAAGAATACCCCGTTAGGGCCTCCAACGAAATGCCCCTTGGAGCGGAAATCCATGCTCCACAATCCTGAAACGGTTGCGCATATACAGGTCTTTCTCGACATGCTTCTGGCCGAGCGCAATGCGTCAGCCAATACCCGTGAAGCCTACAGGCGCGATCTGTTCGATGCCGCTCGGTTTTTGGAACGAAAAAATCTTCCGCTTGCGGGGGCGTGTGAAGACGACCTTCGGACCTATCTTCGGACATCGAAAAAACATTCGGCAAGGACGCAGGCGCGCCGCCTATCGGCCTTGCGTCAGTTTTTTCGTTTTCTTTGCTCCGAGAACTATCGAAAAGAGGATCCGACCCGCTTGATCGATGCCCCAAGAACGAACCGCTCTCTGCCAAAATATTTAAGTGAAAAAGAAATCGATACACTCCTCAAAACGGCGTCGCGTTATCCGGGCGACGATGGTTTGCGCCTGCGCGTTATGCTGGAAATGCTTTATGCCGCAGGGTTAAGAGTCTCCGAGCTTATATCCCTGCGGATCCCCTCCATTCAATTCGACCGCGGAATGGTTCTTGTTAAAGGTAAAGGCGGCAAGGAAAGGGTGATCCCCTTGGGCGATCCGGCCATCACGGCCCTGCAAGAGTGGCTGCCGATCCGTAAAAAGGGGCTCGGAAAGAGCGTTTCGCCTTATTTGTTCCCGTCGCCAATGAAACAAAAAAACGCGCCCATCACCCGCCAGCGGCTTTTCCAGCTTCTAAAGCAGTTGGCTTTGGCGGCCAAAATAGACCCTAAAAGGCTTAGCCCCCACGTTGTACGCCATGCCTTTGCCACCCACCTTATCGAGCATGGAGCGGATTTGCGAAGCGTGCAAAGCATGCTAGGACATGCTGATATAGCCACGACTCAGATTTACACGCACGTGGCGGGCAATCGCTTGGCGCGAACGGTCGCCGAGCATCATCCGCTGGCGCGACGCAAAACTGACGGAAAGGGGGAAGGCCGCCTATGATCAAACCTCACATTTATAGTGGAAAATCCTTTTCAGGCTTAACCATCGGGCTGCTGGGCGGATCTTTTAACCCGGCACACGAAGGCCATTTGTCGATGAGTCTTTTTGCCCTCAAGCAACTTGGCCTGGATCAGGTATGGTGGCTTGTGAGCAAGCAAAATCCGCTCAAGCCCGTTAAGGGCATGGCGCCCCTTGAACAGCGCGTCAAAAGCGCGAAAGAATTCGCGACGCATCCCCGCATTCTTGTGACGACCTTGGAATCGGAACTCAAAACGCGCTTCACGGTCGATACCTTACGCGCGCTTATGCGCCGCTTTCCGAATGTGCGTTTCGTTTGGCTGATGGGCGCCGATAATCTGCTGCAAATCCCCCGCTGGCGCGATTGGCAGGTTATTTTCTATCTGGTGCCGGTTGTCGTCTTCCGCCGTCCCTCCTATCATGTCGGAAGAGGTTTAGGCCGTGCGGCGCTTAGATTCGGCCGGGCGTGGCACCCGCTGACGCACGGCAAGGAAGTTGCCAGGGCGGCGCGAAATCGCTTGCCGGCATGGATTATTCTGGACAATAAATTGAACTATATATCCGCAACGCAAATCAGGAAGGATAACCCCTCGTGGCAAGCGTAAAAAAGAAATCCGCGAAAAAGGCCCCTAAAAAAGCGACAGGAAAGTCAGCCACAAAACCGACCGCCGTCAAGAAAAGCAAAACGGCGCTTGTGAAAAAGGGCAAGCCCGCCGCCAAGGTCAAAAAAATTGTCAAAGAGCCTAAGGTTAAAAAGGGTCTTCCCGAACATCTACTCGATGCCGCGCTTAAAATCCTTGATGAGCGCCTTGCCGAAGACATTGTCTCGATTGCCCTGAAAGGGCGCAGCAGCATTGCGGATTATCTCATCATCGCCTCTGGCCGATCCTCAAGGCAGGTTGCGGCTCTGGCCGATCATCTGCGGGAAGCCTTTACCAAGCTCGGCCTTCGCCAGGTTCGCGTCGAAGGCAAGGCTCAGGGGAATTGGGTCGTGGTCGATACTGGCGATGTCGTTATTCACCTCTTCCTGCCGGAAGTTCGTAAATACTACGACATCGACTCGCTCTGGAAACCCAAGCGCAAGAAATGAGAACCACCCTCCTCGCCATCGGAAAAATCCGCGGCGCGGAAGCTGAATTGTGTGCGGAATATCAAAAACGCTTGAGCCCCGACGTTCTTGTGCGGGAATTCGCGGCCGCTAAATCCCTTCCTGCCACGCAAACGCAAAAAGCCGAAGCGCAATTCCTTTTAAAGGCCCTGCCGCCGAAAGCTTTTGTCGTTCTTCTCGACGAAAACGGCATGAATATGTCGTCTCGGGACCTTGCGTCGAAACTATCGACTTGGCAAGATCAAGGGGTAAACGATCTCGCCTTTTTAATCGGGGGCGCCGACGGCGTGACGGATGACGTGCGAAAGCGCGCCAATTTTTCCATAGCCTTTGGGAAACAAACGTGGCCGCATAAGCTGGTGCGCGTTATGCTTCTCGAACAGATATATCGCGCCCGGCAGATTAACTCAGGCCACCCCTATCATCGCGATTAACCGCTTGGGAAGTCTCTTAAGACTTCGCTTCCTCAAGGCCATTGAGGCGGTCGCGCAACTGCTTACCTGTCTTAAAGAAGGGCACAAACTTTTCGGCAACGGGTACGGTTGCGCCCGTACGGGGGTTGCGCCCCTGGCGGGCTTCGCGTTGCTTGACTGAAAAAGCGCCAAACCCACGAAGCTCCACGCGGCTATTGCGCGCTAAAGCATTTGAAATTTCATCGAAAACGGTATTGACGACGCGTTCAATATCTCTTTGCAAAAGATGAGGATATTTTTCGGCAAGACGCAAAATCAGATCGGATTTGGTCATCTCTTAACCTCTTGGACAAGAAAGGAAAAACGCGACTCGCAAATAAAAGTGCCAAACTGCCGCCAACTAGTCAAGCCTTACGTTTACATAAGCCTTTGGCTTTTCTTGGCTTTCCTCTAAAAATCGGGTTTCCCTGAAAAAAGCCCCCATTCAAGGGAAATTATAAAAAAACCGCCGGCATTTGCATACCGGCGGTTTTATTAAACGAGGCTTTAAAATTAGGCTTTTTCTTCTTTCTTCTGGGCCTTTTTAATGGCCGCTCCAAGAATGTCGCCGAGGCTGGCGCCCGAATCGGATGACCCGTACTCCGCCATGGCTTGCTTTTCTTCTTCGACTTCGCGAGCCTTGATCGAAAGGCCGACCTTGCGGCTGCCCTTTTCGATGCTCGTGATCTTGGCGTCGACTTTTTCACCGACGGCGAAACGATCCGTGCGCTGCTCAGACCGGTCGCGCGCCAAATCGCTGCGCTTGATAAAGCCCGTAAAAGCGCCGGCACCCTCGCCCAAGGTGACTTCAATGCCGTTTTCCTGGATGGCGCTAACCGTTCCGGTAACGACATCGCCCTTCTTGAAGTTGACGGAGACATTCTCGAACGGATCCTGCGTCAGTTGCTTAATGCCGAGGCTGATGCGCTCTTTCTCGCTGTCAATATCCAAAACCTTAACATCGACCATCTGAGCTTTCTGATAACCCTTGATCGCTTCCTCTCCGGCAACGTCCCACGACAGATCCGACATGTGAACCATGCCGTCAATGTCGCCGGGCAAGCCGACAAACAAGCCGAATTCGGTAATGTTATGGATCTCGCCCTTCAGCGTGCTGCCAACCGTATGCTCGGCGCGGAACTTCTCCCACGGATTTTCAAGGCACTGCTTGATGCCCAAGCTGATGCGGCGTTTTTGCATATCGATGTCGAGAACCACAACTTCAACTTCCTGACTTTGCGACACGATCTTGCCGGGATGCACGTTCTTCTTCGTCCAGGACATTTCGGACACATGAACCAAGCCTTCGATGCCGGGTTCAAGTTCCACAAAAGCGCCGTAATCGGTGATATTCGTCACGCGGCCCTTCATCTTGAGTCCGGCGGGATACTTGGCAACAACGCCTTCCCAAGGATCGGCCTCAAGCTGTTTCATGCCAAGGCTGATGCGCTGGGTTTCGGCGTTAAAGCGAATGACCTGCACGTTGACCTGCTGGCCGATTTGCAAGACTTCCGACGGGTGATTGATGCGCTTCCAGGCAATATCGGTCACGTGGAGCAAACCGTCCACGCCGCCCAAATCGACGAAAGCGCCGTAATCCGTGATGTTCTTGACAACGCCGGAAAGAACTTGGCCTTCCTTCAGGTTCGCGACCAATTCGGTCCTCGCCTCGGCGCGGCTTTCCTCCAGAACGGCGCGACGGGAAACAACGATATTGCCGCGCGCGCGATCCATTTTCAAAATCTGGAACGGTTGGGGCGTCCCCATAAGAGGCGTCACATCGCGAACCGGGCGAATATCAACTTGCGATCCCGGCAAGAACGCCGTGGCTCCGTTCAAATCGACCGTAAAGCCCCCCTTAACGCGTCCGAAAATAATGCCGGTAACGTGCGCCTGCTTTTCGAAAGCCTGCTGCAAAACAACCCAGCTTTCCTCGCGCTTGGCTTTTTCGCGTGACAGCGAAGCTTCGCCATCGCGGCCTTCCATGTGTTCCAAAAAGACTTCGACCGTGTCGCCGACTTTCAGTTCGGCAGGCGTGCCGCCTACGGCGAATTCCCGCAAAGGAACGCGGCCTTCGGATTTGAGGCCGACATCGATAACCGCACTGTCGCCTTCAATGGCGACGATTTTTCCTTTAACGACATTTCCTTCAAGGCTTCCGGTCTTGCCGAAAGCTTGATCCAGCATTGCGGCAAAGCTATCCCCAAGAGGCGTGGATGTTTTGTTTGCGGACGCGTTATCCGCCTTGTTCTTGACTGCACTGCGTGCCATGGAGTTTCTCTTTCTTCCGGATAAATCCGGGTGCGGGGCTCTTGATGATGCCCCGTTGCTTTCTCTTTTGAATCGAACCGTCGCGGCTGAAAGCATGGGCCAACCGGCTCGACGCCGGCACGATACCGGCATTGCCTTGCATACTAAGTAAGGCGAGGGAGGTCTTTTAACATTTTAATGAAAAAATACAAATGAGTATTTTACACTTCTTTTCAAATTCTTAACCGCCCGCCCAGATATCTTAAACCTCGGCACTCAGCTCTTTCAATCCCTTTTCCTTAATAATATCAAGCGCTGCGTTAAAAGCCTCCCGCGCATTCATCTCCGTCGTATCAAGCATGACAGCGTCTTCGGCAGGCTTGGTGGGGGCAACGGCCCTTTCGGCATCACGCGCATCCCGCGCTTTCATGTCGGCAAGCACCTCGTCATAGGTCGTTTTCTTGCCGCGCTCCAAAAGCTCTTTATACCGGCGCATAGCCCGCGCCTCGGCGCTAGCGGTCACGAATATCTTCACCGGCGCTTCGGGCGCTATAACAGTGCCGATATCACGCCCGTCCAAAACGGCGCCCATTTTTCCAAAAGGCGGCTTTGAGCAAAAATCCTTCTGGAATTTCAATAAAGCTTTACGAACGCCGGGTATGCTCGCAACTTTCGAAGCCGCTGCGGAGGCTTCATCGCCCCGCAAGTCGGCATCGCAGGCGCTCAACTGTTTTTCCGCATCAAGCGCCAAAGCCACTTTTTCAGCCAAAACCGCATCAGCCGGATCGCCGCCAGAACTGATTACCGCCATGCCGACGGCGCGATAAAGCAGCCCCGTATCCAGATGCGCGAAATCAAAATGGGCCGCGAGCTTCTTGGCAATCGTACCCTTGCCGCTGGCCGAAGGCCCGTCTATCGAAATAACAACGGGCTCAGACATGGGCTTTAATCACGCTGCAAATATCGCCGACGAGTTCTTTGACCAAAGCGCCATCATCGCCCTCGGCCATGACGCGCACCAAGGGCTCCGTTCCCGATTTGCGTATGACGAACCGGCCGCCGGCCCCCAAGGCCGCTTCCGCCTTCGCAATCGCCTCAAGCACCGCCGGATGGTCAAGCACCTCGCCCGCAGCCCGCACATTCTCCAAAACCTGCGGTACCGGTTTGAAGACGGCGCACGCTTGGCTCGCCGCAAGCCCGCTTTCACGGATAACCGATAGAACCTGCAAGGCCGCAATCAAGCCGTCGCCCGTCGCGCAATAATCGCTGAAGACGATATGGCCGGATTGCTCGCCGCCAACATTGCATCCCTTCTCGCGCATCGCTTCGACGACGTAGCGATCGCCCACAGGGGTGCGGTAAAGTTTAATGTTTTTTTCCGTAAGATATCTTTCTAGGCCAAGATTGGACATCACCGTCGCGACCAACGCATTGCCTTTAAGGCGTCCCGTCCTCGCCCAGGAGTTCGCAATCAATCCCATAAGTTGATCGCCGTCGATGCGCTTGCCATTTTCATCTGCCATAATGAGGCGGTCAGCATCGCCGTCCAACGCCATGCCAAGATCGGCTTTGTGCAATAAAACCGCTTCCTGCATCATCTGAGGGTACGTCGCGCCGCAATGATCATTGATATTTTGCCCGTCGGGATTAATGGCAATGGGAACAACCTGCGCGCCAAGCTCCCATAAAATCGTCGGCGCCACCTTGTAAGCCGCCCCATTTGCGCAATCGAGGACGATTTTCAAGCCTTCGAGCCTTCCTCCAGCAGGATAGGTCGCCTTCGCGTATTCGACGTAGCGGCCAATGGCATCGTCGAGACGACTCGCCTTCCCCAGGTTTTCAGGCGAAGCATGATCGGCGGCTATGTCGCCGTCCATCCGAGCCTCGATCTGCGATTCCAACTCATCGGAAAGTTTGCCGCCGTCGGGCCCGAAAAGTTTGATGCCGTTATCTTCAAAAGGATTGTGCGAGGCCGAAATCATAACGCCCAAATCGGCGCGCAAGCTTCGCGTCAGCATGGAGATGGCCGGCGTCGGCAAAGGCCCGAGAAGAATAACGTCCATGCCTTTGGCAATAAAGCCGGCGGTTAATGCCGGCTCGATCAAATAACCGGAAAGACGCGTGTCTTTGCCGATAACAACGCGATGCCGATAATCGCCGCGCCTGAAAAGCCCGGCGGCGGCCATGGCAACGCGCATGGCGGTCTCGGCTGTCATTGGTTCTTTGTTCGCACAGCCGCGAATGCCGTCGGTGCCGAAATATTTGCGAATTTTATTCATTTACGCTCGGAAAAATAAAGACTCAGGCGATTGACGATCTGCTCGCTCACCTCATGCAACGTGCGTTCGTAAGCATTTTCGCGTGCCGCAACGGTTCCGTACATCTGGTCGAGCCGGTTAAAGCTGGCCACACTGTGCGCCACGCCAGTCAAAAGCGGTTTGCCCTTTGAGTCATACAAGGCATAATTGCCATACATATTCAGCAAAGACCGCGTCGCCGTTGCGTTAGCCAGTATGCCCAAATCCTCTTCGCCGCTCGTCAAAGAGACTTTCAATGTATAAAGAGGCTTCTCCGGCCTTTGCGCGCGATACATGCGATCAATCAGGTAATTACGCAGTATCTGGCCGTTACGTTCGGGGATATTCTCGATGACGATATTGTTCAAATCCATGGCGACGGGCGAATCGTTCTCGCTGTTTCCCGTCCCGTAAACAGGGCGGAACCCGCACGCGGAAAGCACAAGGCACGCCAAAAGAAGCCCGGCGCAAAGAACGCGTTTTCCCATTCTTTTCGACAACAGATTCATGCAACCACATTAACGATACGGTTGGGAACTACAATGACCTTTTTCGGACGGCTTCCCGAAAGCGCCCGCTTAACGCCTTCCTGCGCAAGGGCCGTTTCCTTTACCTGCTCTTCGGGAGCGTTGCGCGCTATGGAAAAGGTGGCGCGCAGTTTTCCATTTACCTGGACGGCAATCGTGCTCATCTCTTCGACCAGCAGCGCGGGGTCGGCCTTCGGCCAAGGCATGTCGACAAGCAGCGTGTCGTGTCCCAGAACTTCCCACATCTCTTCGGCCACATGCGGCAGCATGGGTGCAATCAGCTGCGTCAGGGTGTCCGCGCCTTCGCGCACAACGCCTGAAGGATTCTTTTGGACCAAAGACTCCAGAACATTGCTGAGCTCCCGAATTTTCGCGACCGCCACGTTAAAATGAAAACGCTCATAAGCTTCCGAAACCTGGGCGATTGTTTTATGAATCAATCGGCGCGTTTCTCTATCCTTTTCCGCCCCGGCAACGACGGTAATGTCCTTCGCTTTTTCAGCAAGCGCCCACAGGCGATTGACATAGCGCCACGCGCCCTCCACGCCCGCCTCGGTCCATTCAAGGTCGCGCTCGGGCGGGCTATCGGAAAGCATGAACAGGCGCGCCGTGTCCGCGCCATAACCCGAAATAATTTTGCCCGGATCGACAACGTTGCATTTCGATTTGCTCATTTTATCGCCGCGGAACACCGTCAGCGGCGTCTTGTCGTCGATCTTGTAGGCCGTCCCGTCCGGATTCCGCGCGACGTTTTCCGGATAAACCCATTCGCCGGTTACGCTTTTATAGGATTCATGGCAGACCATGCCTTGCGTAAAAAGCCCTGAAAAAGGTTCCGAAACCGTCAAATGCCCGGTTTGCATCATCGCACGCGTGAAAAAGCGCGAATAAAGAAGATGCAAGATGGCGTGCTCAACGCCGCCGACATACTGATCGACCGGCAACCAATACTTTGCCGCCTTAGGATCGACCGGCTGCGTGTCGTCATGCGGGGAGCAATAGCGGGCGAAATACCAGCTCGAATCCACAAACGTATCGAACGTATCGGTCTCGCGCCGCGCCGCCGCGCCGCACGTCGGGCAGGGAACGTTTTTCCATGTGGGATGGAGATCAAGCGGATTGCCGGGTTTGTCGAACGCGACATCTTCGGGCAAAACAACGGGTAAATCAGCCTCCGGAACGGGCACAACGCCGCACGTATCACAATGAATGACAGGAATCGGGCACCCCCAGTAACGCTGGCGGCTTACGCCCCAGTCGCGCAGGCGGTATTGGACGGTTCCTTCCCCGGCTTTCCGCTTTTCGATTTCGGCAATAGCCTTCTTTTTGGCGTCCTCGACAGTCAGTCCGTCAAGGAACGATGAATTGAAAATCGTGCCGTCGCCGACAAACGCCTCGGCCTCCACATGAAAGATCTTCGGATCGCTCTCCTTCGGCAAAACAACCGGCGTGACGTTCAAGCGGTATTTACGCGCGAAATCCAGATCGCGTTGATCGTGCGCCGGGCATCCGAAAATGGCGCCGGTGCCGTACTCCATTAACACGAAGTTGGCGACATAAACCGGCAGCGCCCATGTGTCGTCAAACACATGCGCCACCTGAATACCCGTATCGTAACCCATTTTTTCGGCTGTCTCGATCGCGGCTTCGGAGGTGCCGACGCGATTGCATTCGGCAATAAACGAAGCCAGCTTCGGATCGTTCGCCGCCAAGGCCGCAGCCAGCGGATGATTGGCCGAAATAGCGACGAAAGAGGCTCCGAACAAAGTATCCGGCCTCGTCGTGAAAACCTCGATCTCCGGATGCGCCGTTTTTTCCGACTTTTGGATTTTAAACCGGATTTTTGCGCCTTGGGACTTCCCGATCCAGTTTTCCTGCATCAGCCTGACTTTTTCAGGCCAACGGTCCAGAGTTTGCAAGCTATTCAGCAAGTCCTCTGCGAAAGCCGTGATCTTGAAAAACCATTGGGATAATTTGCGCTTTTCGACGGGTGCGCCCGAGCGCCACCCCTTGCCGTCAATGACTTGCTCATTGGCCAAAACCGTATGATCGACGGGGTCCCAGTTGACCCAGGATTCCTTGCGGTAGGCCAGTCCGGCCTCAAGAAAATCTAAAAAAAACTTTTGTTGGTGTTTATAATAAGAGGGATCGCAGGTTGTGACTTCGCGGCTCCAATCAAGCGCAAGCCCCATGCTTTCCAATTCCTGCCGCATATTCTTGATGTTCTCGCGCGTCCATGCGCTGGGATGAACGCCGCGGTCCCGCGCCGCATTTTCAGCCGGCAAGCCAAACGCATCCCAACCCATTGGATGCATCACGTTAAACCCTTGCGCCTTTTTATAGCGAGCCACGACATCGGACAGCGTGTAATTGCGCACATGCCCCATGTGAATCCGTCCCGAGGGATAGGGAAACATGGACATAACGAAATATTTGGCTTTCGTTTTGTCCTCAACGGCGCGAAAGCATTGCTTTGCCTCCCAAACTTTTTGCCATTTGGCTTCCGTTGCCTGAGGATTATAGCGCGTGGTCATTTTATTTTTGTCCGATAGAGCCTAGGTATGGTAAGCCTTTTTAGCATCTTATGGCCTTCCCGCAACCCCCCGAAAGCCGATATTTAATGCCCAAAAGCGCAAAATTATTGCAAGCGGCTATGACCCTCCACCAAAGCGGGCAAATGCAGGAGGCCGAAAAAGCTTACCGCAAGGTTCTGCGGCATAATGCCCTTCATCCGGATAGCTTACGCCTCTTAGGCGCGCTTTATCTGCAAACCGGCCAAATCACGCAAGCCGCCGAAGTTTTGAGCAAAGCGGCGAATATGATTCCAAACGATACCGAAACGCTGACGAACCTTGGCCTGTCCCTTTGGCGCTTAAAAAGGTCCGAGGAAGCAGCGCAACGATTTGAGCAAGCGCTGGCGATCCGGCCGGATTATTTTCCGGCGCTCAGCAATCTCGCCCATCTTTATCATGCGAATGGAAATGAAGAGCAATCCGCAACTCTTTACGAAAAGACTTTGCATTTCTACCCTGACGACCCATCGACTCTTTTCAATTACGGAAACTCTTTATTGGCTTCGGGTAAACTCGATGCCGCCATCGAGATCTACGAGCGCGCCTTGCGTTCAAAACCCGACTACCCCGATGCCATGATCAATCTTGGCATCGCCTATAGTCTCAAAGGCAAAGCCGAGCGCTCGATCAATAAATTTCAAGCCGCGCGGCAATGGCTTGAAAAAGCCGCGCAGGCGGATCCGCATAACCTTCAGGCCATGAACAATCTTGGCATTGTCCTGCGCCTGCTTGGAGAAACCGAAAGCGCCGTCGCTTGCTTTCAAAAGGCGCTCGCAGTGCGCCCCGATTATGCCGAAGCCCTTACAAATCTTGCCACGTGCCTCCATGATCTTGGAGAAATTGACGAGGCCATTGCCTGTTGCGGGACAATACTGAGCCTAAAGCCGGATGCTGCCGAGGCCCATATCAATCTCGGCGTTTTTTTGCAGCAAAAAGGCGCGCACCAAGAAGCGCTTTCATCCTTTACGAAAGCCTTGCGCTTCAGACCCCGTTCGATCGACGCCGCATGGAACAAAGCTTTGTCGTTGCTCGCGCTTGGCCATTATAAGGAGGCCTGGGCCTTGCATGAAGCGGGGCTCGGCATCGCGCATATGCGCGGCCCCTATACGCCCGACAAACGCTGGCAAGGGGAAGATTTGGCCGGGAAGCGCCTTCTGATTTGCTGTGAACAAGGCCTTGGCGACAATCTTCAATTTGTGCGTTATGCCGCCTTATGCAAAGAGCGCGGCGCAAACGTCCTCGTCCAGTGCCCTGAAAGTCTGCGCGCGCTGCTGTCGAATAGCCCTTCCATCGATGTCTTGCCCAAAAAACCCGGCGCCGGCGACTACGATCTCCATATCCCTATCATGAGTTTGCCTTATATGTTCGGCACGGAAATCGACACGATCCCGTCCCGTTTCCCTTATTTGCATGTGGGCGCCAACGCCCGCCAAAAATGGGCGCCTCGCTTTGACATGGGCGGCTTCAAGGTCGGCCTTGTCTGGGCCGGCAACCCGCGCGAAGACCAGATTAACGCCCATTTGGTTGACCGCCGGCGCAGCATGGATCTCGCCGACTTGCTTCCCTTGTTCGACGTTGAAAAGGTTACTTTTTATAATCTGCAAATGGGGGCCAAAGCCGGCCAAATCGACGACGGCCATTTACAAAGCCGCCTTATCGACTGGATGAAGGATGTGCGGGATTTCGAAGATACCGCCGCTATCGTCGAACATCTAGACCTCGTCATTTCCGTCGATACATCGGTTGTGCACCTCGCGGGAGGGATGGGGAAGCCGGTATGGGTGCTGTCGCGTTTCGATGCCTGCTGGCGCTGGCTTCAAAACCGCCCGAGCAATCCTTGGTATCCGTCGGCGCGTGTGTTCGGACAGCAGAAGCCGGGCGATTGGCAAAGCGTCATCGTCCGCGTCAAAGAAGCGTTGCAAGAAGTCCTTGCAAGAGCTTCATGAAAGCAAAGTCTTGATCTTGGATATCACCTCAAGGTGAACGAGATCGTTCCATGTCGCGAAAAACATCAAGGACAAAACGACAATCAATCCGATCCGCGCGCCGACTTCCTGAGCCCGTTCATCAAGAGGGCGCCCGCGCAGTTTCTCGAAGGCGTAAAACACAATATGCCCGCCGTCTAGAAGGGGTATGGGAAAAAGGTTAATCAGTCCCAGATTTATGGAAATGATGGCGGTAAACCAGGTAAGCGCCCAAATGCCGTCCTGCGCAATCTGCCCCGACATCTCCGCGATGCGCAAAGGCCCGCCCAGCTCTTCCGCGCCGCGCGTGCCCATGATCATTTCGCCGACGCCCTTCAGTGTATCGACCGACATAGTCCATGCTTCGGCGGAAGCTCTTTCAATGGCTTTCAGAGGCGGCCATTTCTTATGATCCAGCTTTCCCGAATAGATGCCGATCTTGCCCATCCGATGTTGGCTGCCGAAGCGATCCGTCTGCTCGGCGACTTCGGGCGTCACAGTCATGGTCTGCAAGGCGCCATTCCTTTCGACAACAACGGGCATGGCCGTGCCGTCGCTCTTGGCGACGATGCGCTTGACGTCCTCAAACCGTTCGATTTTCGTGCCGTCCATCGAAACGATAAGATCGCCGATCTGGAATCCCGCCTTTGCGGCAACGCTTTGTTCCTGAATGCCGCCGACAACCGGAACGGAATACGGCTGTCCCTGAAACATGAATAAAAAAGCCAGCACGATAATGGCGAATAGGTAGTTCGCAAGAGGCCCCGCAGCGACGACCGCAATGCGTTTCCCAACCTTTTGGTGAAAAAAAGCAACGCGTTTTTCTTCGTCGGACATCGTTTTGACCGACTCATCGGGCATGCTTGACGGATCGGCATCGCCGAACATTTTCACATAACCGCCAAGCGGCAAGCAGGCGATCTGCCAGGACGTGCCGTGTTTGTCCGTCCAGCCGAAAAGTCTGGGCCCAAAGCCCAAAGAAAAAGTTTCGACCTTAATGCCGCATTTGCGCGCGATCCAGAAATGGCCGAACTCGTGCGCGAAAACGACGACGCTGATAACGATAATGAAAGGCACTACGTATTGAGTTGCCATGGATAAAATGTGTTCCATAATGTCCCGTCAAAAGTTGTGTCCTTGCATATTAACCGTTATGGCAAGGGGTTCGCAAGCAAGTCCTCGTTATTTCCCGTGAATGCTGTATGATTCCCTACCTTGAAATTGTGTATAAAAAAAGACCCGCGTAGTACGGGTCTCTTTCTAAGCAGGCCGCTTTATACTCCCTGTCCTGCAACAAGACGCTCAATCTCGTCCTTTAAGCCGAGTTTGAGGGCTTTCAGACGGTTTACGACAAGGTCGTCACGAGCGGGACGAAGTTCCTCTTCCTGTAGTTTTTGGTCGATATCGGAGTGTTTTTTCTTTAAAGCCTGGATCCGATTTTCAAGCGTCATGAAAAGCCTCCTGATGTGCCAAACAATATCTCATTATACCATATAAGGGCCTTCGAAAGGAACGGTTCATGCACATTTTGCACTGCGATAAAGCCGCTCAAAGTACTTTCAAGGCCTTAATTTCTCATAACTACGGGAAAAAGATTATTTATTGTTTTTATTGGGTGCCTGGCCCGAATATTTGGCAACGAAGGCTCTTAGAACCCCATTTTTTTACGTGGGTTATAGGCGTTTTTCTTGGCCCATTTTTCGATAAAGTCCGTCAAATCCTGCGGGGCCGGTTCAGGCAAGGATACCTTAAGTTTGACAAGCATATCGCCATTTACGCCATCCGCTACGCCTTTGCCCTTTAAACGCAAAGTCGTCCCCGTATTAGACCCTTTCGGAACCTTGACGGTGACTTGGCCGTCCAATGTCGGAACCGTCACATTTGCGCCAAGAACGGCTTCCGGCAAGCTGATGGGGATTTCCAAAATGATGTCGCGTCCCTTCCGGGTAAAATGGGGATGCGTTTCGACATGCAGTTCGATAATCGCATCGCCCGCCGCCCCGCCCGCAAGTCCGGGAGTCCCCTGCCCCTTCAGCCGAAGCTTGTAACCCTCTTCGACACCGGCAGGGATGGTAATGTCCAGGGTCTTTTCGTTGGACAACGTAACGCGCTTTTTACCCCCCAGCGCCGCTTCAACAAAAGATATGGATGTTGCATACGTAACGTCATTCCCGCGCGCACCGGCGCCCATGCCTGAACCGAACCCGCGTCTTTTTCCCCCGCCCATGAATTCGGCGATAATATCTTCCACACCCCCAAAAGAGGAAAAAGGATCGGCGCGGGGTCCGCCGCCGCGCGCGCCGCGATACCCGTTGCCAAAACCGCCGCCGAAGCCCCGCTCCTGCCCCTGCGCATCGATCTCGCCTCGATCAAAACGCGCGCGTTTGTCGGCGTCGGATAAAAGGTCGTAAGCCGCCGTCACATCCTTGAATTTCTGCTCAATGTCCTTTCGTCCGGGATTGACGTCGGGATGAAGTTTCTTCGCAAGCTTGCGATACGCGCTTTTAATTTCGTGCGTTGTCGCGTTCTTGGAAACGCCCAGAATTTGATAGGGATCGGCCATAAGGTGAGAATAGTCGGTGAAGGTCCATTAGAGAAGGGGGATTTTATGAATCGGCTGTTTCAGGGGAACTCGTGCGAGTCACGAGCGGTTGTGATGAGACTGCCGGATTTCGTCAATCCTCGCTCTTTTCCCTCATTTCCGGCTCAACGTGCGCCAGAATGCGGAATATGCCGGGATATACATCATGAATCGTGCGTTCCAGTTCGTCGATCTTGGCATGCACGTCGCCAACTGTATGGTCGGGGTTGGTACGGCAGTGAAACGCCAGAATGAGGCCGGGGATCGTTTTCCGCGCGCGGACTTTATGAATGTGATGAAAGTCCCCTTTTTCGCTGGTCAGTTTTTCCAGAATTCCCCTGATTTTTTCCGTCTCCGCCGCGCCGGCGTCGTTTCCGTAGATGCCCCTTTCCTGTAGAGGCTCGATATGCGTCTCGACTTCCGTGTCATGGCCGAACTCGTTACGCATATCGGCCTCAAGCTTCGAGGCAATCTGGTGCGCTTCACGAATGGACAAATGCTCTTCAACCTCAAGATCGAAACCCACGAACAGGCGATCAGCCGACCGGTTCATGGTAATATGATGCACATTTGCACCGTGGTCGGCCGCAATGATCAACACATGCTGCTGAACGGTTTCGTTGTCGAGCGCCAAGGGATGCGTGGCGACCGTGACTTCGGCTTCCGGCATGCCGGCGGAAACGGCCTCAATCGCCTTCTGGCGAATTTCATTGGCACGGATCTGGGATAACCCGCGGCCCACCGCCACATCGGCATCCACGAAAAAAACGCTTCCCGCCGGGCGGACTCTTACGCGCGTCACGTCCGCGACGCCCTCAACGCCAAGCATAAGCTCTTTGATGCGATGCGCCGCGCCGCGCGGCGCCGTATCGGTTAGCGTATCGATCGTACGCCGCCCCAGAACCCATCCCGCATGGCAAACAAAAAGGGAAACGCCGATGGCCGCGATAGGATCGCCAATAGGAAACCCAAGGGCGACAAAACCCAACCCAAGCAGGACAACGGCGGAACTAAGGATATCCGAACTGAAATGCAGCGCATCCGCTTCCAAAGCCTGGCTTCGCGTTTTTTTGGCAACGCGGGTCAGCGCGCGGGCGCGCGTGATGTCGATCAGGATCGAAAGCACGATAACCGCAACCGACCACCAGGTGGCCTCGACCTCGATATTCCCGGAATAAAGTTTCTGGGCCGCCTCGTAAATAATCCAAAAACTTGTGATAAAAAGAAGCAAAGTCTCGCCAAGAGCTGCCACACTTTCAATTTTCCCATGCCCATAGGGATGCGTGTCATCGGCCGGCTTGTCGCTTACGCGAACGGCCATGTACGTCATGATCGTCGCGCCGCAGTCCAGAAAACTGTGAAGCGCCTCCGACAAAATGCCGAGGCTTCCCGTCGACAGGCCGACGATCAGCTTTCCGACCGTCATCAAAGCGCTGGCAAAGACGGAACTGAGGGCAACGGCTTGTTTCTCGTGTATCAAATTGGCTCCCTTCCGAATTAAGCGCCGGAGAATTTCAAAATGTGCCCTTGAAGGGCCTTCATGCGTCTTTCGTTTTCCTCTGTCGGCTGGTCTTGGTAAAGCGCGCGGGCTCTCACGTATTCCTCTCTCACCTTCTCCTGCTCCAGCATGCCCCAGATTTTTTGCCACGCCCCTTCCGCTTCTTCAAGGGACGCATCGGGCCTTGCGGCTTTTTCAAAAACGTAAGTATCCGTCGAAAGCACATCGCCGAGCAAAAATTGGTTTTTGACATGAGGGCCGGACAATTTCTCATCCTGATCGCCGAAGGCCCGGCGTATCTCTTCGACCGTCGCGCCCGGCGATACCGATAGCAGTTCCAATACAAAAGCGCGCAAAGGTTCGAATTCCTTCGTCTGGATCTCCAAAGTCCCCAAAGCCTCCCCGTAAGAATCAAAAAGGCCCGGATGATTGATCATGAGGGCAAGCAAAACCCTTTCCATCACGCGCCGGCCGCTTTGCGGCAGACGGCGGGCGCCGGTAAAAGAACTGTCCTCGGAAATCCTGCCTCCCTTGCCCCGCGCGTTTTTGTTGGGCCGCCAGGCGAAGGCCTCATCGATACGCTTTTTAAACGCGCTGCGATAAAGCTCCCGTAATTGCGCATCCTGTATTTGATTGACGCGCCTTTTAAGGCCTGCCGAAAAAGCGCTGCGCTCTTCGGGCGTGCGCATCGGCCTGTTTTTGAGCGCCATCGCCCACAAGGCGTCGATCATGGGAAGCGCCTGCTTTAACAGCGCGTCGAAGGCCGGTTTCCCGGATTTGCGAATGAGTTCGTCCGGATCCTTGGCGCCCGTAATTTCCACAAGGCGCAAGGTCTGCGCCGCGGTTAAAAAAGGCAAAGCGCGCTCGATGGCGCGCGAAGCCGCGCGCTGCCCCGCGCTATCCCCGTCAAAACAAAGAATAGGGCTATAATCGCGCGACGGCTCGCGGGTTTCAGGCGGCGGCAAAAGCTTCCACAACGCCTGCATCTGCTCCTCGGTCAACGCCGTCCCCAAGGGCGCAACGGCCCCGCTGTACCCGGCCTCGGCGAGCGAGATCACATCCATATAGCCTTCCACAACGATAAGCGGCTGCCCTTGCGACAGCGCCGCGCGCGCGCGGGAAAGCCCGTATAAAAGTCTCCCCTTATGGAACAGAACATGATCCGGCGAATTCAGGTATTTCGGCTCGCCGTCGCCCAGAATGCGCGCGCCGAAAGCGACCGTTCTGCCCCGCCGATCCCCGACCGGAAAAATAACCCGGTTGCGGAAAAAGCTGTAATACTCGTTTCTGTCCTCCGCTTTTTTAGCGAGGCCAACAGCCTTCACGTCCGCAAGCGCATAACCTTCTCCGGTGATCTTGCGCAACAAGGCTTGCGCATCGGAGGGCGCATAGCCAAGCCTGAATCGACGTATAGCCTCATCGCCTAGGCCTCGCTCATGCAAATACGCCAAAGCCTCGCGCCCCGCAGGCGCAAACAGCTGCTCCTCAAACCAGGAGGTCACCCGCTCAAGCAGTTGGTAAAGCCTTTTCTCGGCATCGAATTGTTCCCGCTCGACGGGCGTATCCCGCGGCACCTGAAGTCCCGCCTGCCCCGCCAACTGCTCGACCGCTTCGGGAAAGCTCAAGCGATCATAGCGCATGACAAAGCCGATCACGTCGCCATGCGCCCCGCAGCCAAAGCAATGATAAAACTGCTTGTCGTCGTTGACATAAAAACTCGGGGTCTTTTCGTTATGAAAAGGGCAGCAACCTTTGTACTCGCGTCCCGCCCTTGCCATTTTGATGCGCGTACTAACGACCCCCGATAGAGGTAAGCGGGTGCGTATTTCTTCAAGAAAGGAGGGCGGGAAGCTCATGAAAAGACAGAACTACCCCCCAAGCTTTGTTTTCACCAGAGCCCCGGCCTTTGAAAAATCCATCTGTCCCGCATAGGCTTTCTTCAGCTCGCCCATCACCTTGCCCATGTCCTTGACGCTGCTTGCGCCGGTTGCGGCAATGGCTTTATCGATCGCGCCCGCAACGGAAGCTTCATCCATCTGCTTGGGCAGGAAACGCTCAATGACGGTAATCTCTTCGCTCTCTTGCTTCACAAGATCGGCCCGTCCGCCCTTTTCATACATCGCGATGGATTCGCGTCTCTGCTTGATCATGCTCTGAAGCATGCTCATGATCTCGGCCTCGCCGATGCCGTCTTTATTCCCCTTGGCCCGCGCCTCGATATCGAGGTCCTTCATGCGCGAAAGCATGAGCCGCGTCGTCGCGAGCGTGCGCTCGCCCTTGGCCCGCAAAGCCTCTTTCATGGCCTCGGTAATATCCGTGCGTAACATTGTGTTCTCCTTAGAAGGTGCGGTTTTCTTTATACCCCCACGCTTGTGTTTCTAGCAAGGAGCCTTGACAAACTGAAACAATCAATTGAACAAGCTTGAGGCGAAAATTGTGCTTTTTTGGGCTTTCGGGCCCAGCGTACTTTAAGGTACGTGAGTACCGAAAGCCCAAAAAAAGCGCGATTTGCAGCCCAAGATCGTTCAATTAGCCTATGACGCCAGGCTCAAGCGCCGATAGCTCAACGCCTCAGCAATATGACGCCGATTGACGCCATCCTGTCCTTCAAGATCAGCCAAGCTTCTCGACACCCTTAAAACACGATGATACCCGCGCGCGGAAAGCTTCATTTGATCGGCGGCCCTGGTCAACAAATTCCGCCCTTCCTGATCCGGCGCCGCGATTTTCTCCAGCAATTCGCCGTCGGCCTCGGCGTTCGTGCGCGGCGAAGGGGCTTTGGGATTTTCCTTCGCCAAGGTCTTGTAGCGCTCGGTCTGCACCTGCCGCGCCATCGCGACGCGCGCCGCAACCATGGCTGAATTTTCGGCAGGCGGCGGCAAGCTCAAGTCCGAAGCGCTGACGGCCGGGACGTCCACATGGCAGTCGATGCGGTCGAACAACGGCCCCGATATGCGCGCCTGATAATCGTTCGCGCATTTGGGGGCGCGCCCGCAGGCGCGCGACGGATCCGACATATACCCGCAGCGGCACGGATTCATGGCGACGATCAGTTGCACGCGCGCCGGATAACTCACATGGTGATTGGCGCGCGACACAACGGCGCGCCCCGTCTCCAAAGGCTGCCGAAGCGCTTCAAGCGTGCCCCGTTGAAACTCCGGCAATTCATCAAGGAAAAGAACGCCGTTGTGCGCCAGCGAAATTTCCCCGGGCTTGGCCCGCACCCCGCCCCCGACAAGCGACGGCAGGGAGGCCGAATGGTGCGGATCGCGAAAGGGCCTGCGGCAAAGCAATTTGCCCTCGTCCAGAAGCCCCGCCAGCGAATGAATCATCGAAACGTCCAAAGCCTCTTCGGGCGTGAGTGGCGGCAATATGCCGGGCAAGCGCGCGGCAAGCATGCTTTTCCCGGCTCCCGGCGGCCCGATCATCAAAAGGTTGTGGCCGCCCGCCGCAACGACCTCCAACGCGCGCTTGGCGATTTCCTGCCCTTTAATGTCGCGCAGATCGGCATAACCGCCGCCTTCGTCGGACTGGAGGCGCGCTTCAGGCCTTCCCAGAACCTGCGTTCCCTTGAAATGGTTAATCAAAGAAAGCAAAGAAGGCGCCGCCAAAACCTGCAACTCGCCGGCCCAAACCGCCTCGCCGCCGTTTTTGGCCGGGCAGATCAAGCCGCGACCGCCCGCGCTTGCGGCGACGGCCGCCGGAAGAACGCCGGTGACGGGCGAAAGAGCGCCGTCCAAAGCCAGCTCGCCCAACGCCATGTAGCTTTGAATTTCCTCAAGCGGCAAAACGCCCATCGCGGCCAACAAGCCCAGCGCAATCGGCAGATCGAAATGCGATCCTTCCTTCAGAACGTCCGCAGGCGCCAGATTAACGGCAATGTGCTTGGCTGGAAGCGACAAGCCCAAAGCAAACAAGGCGGCGCGCACGCGCTCCCGGCTTTCGCCAACCGCCTTGTCGGGCAAGCCGACAAGATTAAAGGCAGGCATGCCCGAGGACATTTGAACCTGAACATCGATATCAAGGACTTCCGTGCCCTCAAAAGCAACTGTCGCGATACGCGCAACCATTATTCACTCATAAAAGCTACCCCCTCCCCCTTGATGGGGGAGGGTGGGGTGGGGGTGATGCCAACGCAATACGAACCTGTATTTTATTCGCGCACCTACTGTTTTTTTGCATAAAATTATGCGGATTAAAAGAAAGCTTTTACGCAAAAAAAAAGCGGGGGATTTGATCCCCCGCTTTTCATGCATGATCTGGCTTATTTTACCGAGAAGCCCAGAACGACCTTGTACGTATTGGCCGAAGCTTGGCATCCGCCCGCGCCGGCAATGGTTGCGCCAGCCGCGCCTGTCGCAACGCTGGCTGTGATAGGATTATTCAACGGCGAAGCAGCGACAGGCGTATCGCTAAGAGCTGGATGAACCTCTGAAGCTGTTGCGGCGGCATAAAAGAGACCGGGATCGCGCGCATTGCCTCCGATTGAGGTCAAAAGGGAAATGCAGTTGCTTGTGTTGACCTTGCTCATGACAACCGCGAAGCTACCGCCATCGGATGTTGCGGTAATCATCGTTTTCCCGCCCGGGAATGGCCCGTCAAGAGTATGGTCCGCCCCACCGACCACATAAGTCGTCCCGGAATTCACCATATTCGACGGAACGGCTTTGGCGAGAACAAGGTCGCCCGTAATATTCGTATTGGCTGTCGCGCCGGTGCCGTTTGACATCGCATAAAGCTTACGAACGCCCTGAACGATCGAGGCGATATCGTTGCTGGCGGAATTGATACGTTGATTGTTGTAAACAGAGGAAGCCGCCGCCCAAATGGCGCCCAGAATCAAGCCCATGATGCCTAAAACAATCGCTATTTCAGTGAGCGTGAAGCCCCGTCTTAATCTCGAGGAAATCTTTGTCATTTTGTCTACTCCTTAGAGAGCGAGAGGAAGAAAACCATAATAGAATGCATAAGCATTCCTAAACGATTTGTACAGTAGGCATAGAGATCGTTAAGATTTGTTTAATGTTTGTTTTCTGAGCCATAATACCAAATACCAACGTCCCCCATGTAATGACTTGCATAAGTGACGCTTCATTTCAGCGCAAACCCGAAGCGAATTTTTTTATGCCCGGGCAAATCGCATCCTCCGTATGTGGAGGGGGCCGTACCTGCGAGCGGCGCAAGGGCGATCGTCGGGGTGATTTTGTTAACCAAAGAAACGCCCAGAGTGGTCGCATCCGACGCGGCAACTGGCGCATCGCTTACGGCATCGGCCTTGTACAGGGTTGAATCTCTGTCATCTCCCGCCACCAAGGGAAGAAGCTGCGCGCAGGCGTCTCGCGGAACATGGGTCAGAACAACGACAAACCCCCGTCCATCGCTCGTAGCGAGGACCGCGAGCTTTCCTCCCGAAAACGGCCCCGTTGTCACCGCCCCATCGACGAGGTTATCCGGCATCATTTTGGTCGTGATAAGCTCCTGCGTAACGTCTGTCACCGATCCCAATATCCCGATAGAGCCGGATGGCAGATAAAGCGCGCGGGCGCTTCGCACCGTCTGAACAATAGCTTTATAAGCGGTATCGACCCGGTAATTGAAGTAGACGGCATAGGCCGCCGCCCAAATAGCGCCCAGAATGACTCCGATAATGCCCAAAACAAGCGCGATTTCCGTTATTGTAAAGCCAGCGCTTGCTTTTTTTAAACAGACACGTCTTTTTTGTTTCATTTAAGCTCTCTTTGAATAGACTCCTCAAAATAAATAACCATTTGCCTTAATATTCATTTAAGACCTGCCTTTTTTATGCGTCTTTTTACCGTCAGGCGAGTCAGAAAGAAGGGCTAGGCTTTTTTGTCAACGCCTTTCATCGGATCGACGGGCCTGTCGCCGCGTCGCCATTCGAAATAAAGTTCGGGCCTCACCCCCGCTTTGACCGGCAAGACGCCTAAGGGCTCGCCCGCGACAACTTCCTGCCCCATCTCCGCGTCGATACGGCCGAACCCGGAAAGAAAGCTGTGATAACCGTTCGCGTGTTGCAAAATCAGTATCAGCCCATAACCGCGAAACGGCCCCGCAAAAACCACCTTTCCGGCAAGCGGCGCAACAACGGGCGCGCCAGAAGGCGCGGCCAGCGTTAGGCCTTCGCTGACGACGCCGTCGGCATCCTTGTCGCCAAAAGCCTTTCGCATGCTGCCGGCCACCGGCAATTTCAGCGCTAAAAAGCCGCGCCCAGCGCTTTTCCTCGGCTGATTCCGGGAAACCCTGGCCATCAACTGCCGCAAATCCTGCGCTTCGGCGGAAAGAGAAGCCAAATGCTTTGCGGTCTCTTCCCTTTGCGCCTCCGTGCGCTGCAAAAGCCCCCGCCGCGTTGCGATCATCTGATCCAGGTCTTTTTGCTGTTTTTCAAGGTTCGCACGCGCGGCAGCGACCAGTCTTTTCTGCTCGGCGAATTTCGCCTGTAAATCATACAGCGCCATGAGATCGCGCGCCGCATTCTCGGCCTGTTCTTTAAGTTGCGGCAAGATCGCCTGAAGCAAAAGCGTACGGTGAATATGATCCGTCGTGACGCGGTTTTGCAAAAACAGGCTGATAGGAGGACGGCTTGAGATTTCGACCAACGCCGACACCATAAGGGAAAGCTGTTCTCTTTCCGCCTTGGCTCCCTTGCTTTTTTCCGCGATTTCCTTCGCAAGTTCATCCAGCTTGTCTTCGAGATTGGACTGCTCGGACTCCTTGTCCTGCAATGTTTGCGTGGCGCGCACCATGCGGTGGCGCAGATCATCGAGGCCCTTGTTGGCCTCCCTAGCGGCGACCGCGAGTTCTTTTTGCTCTTTCTTTTTTTCTTCAAGCTGGCTTTCGACTTGCCTTAGCTTGTCGTCGGCATCGGCGGCCATTGCCGGGAGCGGGAAAAATTGCGCCAAAACCATAAAAAGAGGAAAGGCTAGGAAAACCCCGCTTCCTTTCCTTGGGCTGTCTGTTTTTCCGCTCATGTCGACTTAATCAAGCTTTGCCCGTCCATGGCATGGGGCTTAGCAAGCCCCATAAGCTCAAGCAGCGTCGGCGCAACGTCGCACAATCTTCCATCGTTCAAGGCGTATTTTTCGGGCGCTCCGATAAGCATCGCGGGCACGGCATTCATTGTGTGCGCCGTTTGGGGGCTGTTTATCTTTTCGTCATACATCTGCTCGCAGTTCCCGTGGTCGGCCGTCACAAACGCGAGTCCGCCTTTCTTTTCAACAGCTTCGAAAACGCGCCCCAGGCAAACATCAACGGCTTCAACGGCCCTGATGGCCGCAGCCAAAACGCCGGTATGCCCGACCATGTCGGGATTGGCGTAATTTAAAACAATGAAATCGAATGTTCCCGCCTTGATCGCCGCCACGACCTTATCGGTTACTTCATAAGCCGACATTTCCGGCTGCACATCGTACGTCGCGACTTTCGGCGAAGGAACAAGAATGCGCGACTCGCCCTCGAACGGCTCTTCGCGTCCGCCGTTGAAGAAAAAAGTCACATGCGGGTACTTCTCCGTCTCCGCAATACGAAGCTGTTTGAGGCCCGCCTTTGACAGAACCTCGCCCAAACCATCCTCTATTTTTTTGGGGGAAAACAAGGCGGGCATGAGTTTGTTCAGCGCCGCGGAATACTCGACCATCCCCGCCGCCGCCGCGAAAACCACGGTTTTCTTTCGCGTAAATCCTTTGAATGCCGGGTCAAGCAGCGCCGTTAAAATTTCACGCGCCCGGTCTGCCCGAAAATTGGCAAAAACAAGGCCATCGCCGTCTTTCATGCCGTCATAGCCTGGAAGGGCTACAGGCAAAACAAATTCATCAAAAACATTCTCATCATAGCTTGCCTGAATAGCCTCAACGGCGCCAACCGCCCGCGTGCCTATCCCTTGCACCAAAAGATCGTAAGCGCGCGCCACGCGCTCCCACCTGTTGTCGCGATCCATCGCATAATAACGTCCGCAAAGCGTGGCAAGGCGAACGCCGGCGATTGGGCCCATATCATTTAACAGCTTGGCGATCTGCCGGTCGGCCGATTGCGGCGGCACGTCGCGGCCATCAAGAAACGCATGGATGTCAACGGCGATGCCTTCCTTCGCGATTATCCTTGCCAAAGCGACCATGTGATCCTGATGTGCATGCACGCCGCCGGGGGACGCAAGTCCCATCAAATGACAGCGTCCGCCGCTTTTTTTAAGCCGCTCGATCAGCTCCGTTAAAACCGCGCTCGACTCCACGTCCCCCTTCGCGAAGGCGCGGTCGATCATGGGCAAATCCTGCAAGACGACGCGCCCGGCCCCGATATTCATATGGCCGACTTCGGAATTCCCTATCTGGCCGGAAGGAAGGCCGACAAAATGCTCGGAGGCCTCCAAAAAGGCATGCGGAGACTTTTCCCAGTACGCAAGGAAAACAGGAAGATTGGCGCGCGACGTCGCGTTATCGGGCGCATCGTGACGGCACCCCCAACCATCCAAAATACATAAAACAACGGGCCGCTGGCGCATGCTCATGAGTGGCTTACTTTAAGGGTTAGAACGCTGCTCTTACCGAAGCCTGCTTTTGCAAGCAGACAAAGCTTCTGATCTCTCTCAATACGGTATTTTGCGTCTCCAAGTCCATACCTTCAACGTTGAGGCTGCGTACGCCTGACATGGAGCTATTGCGCCACTCATATTTCCAATGGTAAAGACCGCCACAAACGATTATATCCCTTGTGTTTATTGTTTTTTTGCTTAACCCGCTTGGACGAGGGGGATGCGAGGAGCAACGGCGCGCAGGACCGCAGCGTACTTAAACGTACGTGAGGATCCGAGCATCCGTTGCGAC